>JBNGDB010000004.1:65191-155295 GCA_049975245.1 Methanomicrobiales archaeon | reverse complement strand
AAACACACAAAAACCTTTTCCAAAATCAACCACCAAGTTTTTGACAGTGCCATTTAGTCCAGTTTCTATAATTAACTATTGAATAAAATAAAAATTTTTAAATAATGGCTAATCAAAATATTATTAGTCTAATTTTATGGAGTGATATTTTTGGCCACTTATCAAATGCACCAAGAAATACTGGAACAACCTAAAGCAATGGAACTTACTTTAGAATCTGAAAGAGAAAAATTAGATAAAACAGCAGAAAAAATATCACAACTAGATAAAATTTACCTAATAGGCTGTGGAAGTTCACTTTCAACCTGTTATTCAGCTAAATCAGCCATAGACTTGGTTTGTGACGCAGATATTCAAGTCATGACTGGCTATGAATTTTATTACCATAAAAAATTAACCAATAAGAATGTTGCAGCTATTTTCACCTCCCAATCCGGGGAAACTGCTGACACATTGGCATCTCTAAGAAGGGCCAATGAGGATGGAATTTATACTGCAGTCATTACCAATGAAAAAGATAGTACCATGGCTCAAGAAGCAGCCTCCCCTATTATAACCGAGGGAGGTAGAGAAGAAGCAATACTTGGAACAAAAACTTACATCACCCAGTTGATGTGTTTATATTACATTCTATTCACAGCCTTTGAAACCCCAGTTTCAGGGGAAATACTAAAACAATTAGAGGAACTCCCCACTATAATTAGAAAACTTATTGAAACAACAGAAGAAGAAAATAAGGAATTGGCCAACCAGTTTAAGGACTATGAAATATTTTATTGTATGGGAAGCGGCCCTAACTATGGTTTATCATATAAATTAGCCATGACCATGCTGATGGAGGGATCACTAAAGCATGCCTGCCCCTTATATTCAGGGGAATTCCGCCACGGTCTTATTGAAAGGGTGGAAAAGGATGTGCCGGTTATTTTCTTAAATGCTGATTACCCGGGGGATGAGTTAACCCAAAAATCTATAGAATTTTGTGAAAAGATTGGTGCCAAGAATATCATATTTAACATGAAGGATTATGCTAAGATCAACCACTTGCTTGCACCATTCATCCTGGTTATTCCACTAGAATGGTTTGTATATTATCAGGCCCATTTCAATGGTGAAGACCCTGGAAGTACCAGACATATTGGCAAGGTAAGATACTAAAAAAATTAAATGGTAATCAAATGGTAAATGACGAAAAATTGGTAGAATTAACAGAATCCCTGAAAGGTAGGGACTGTAAAATAAATAAACAGGAAAAAGTAATGGAAATAGTTTTCAACAATGCTGAAGATGCCGACTGGTTTGAAGATCTAATGGAATCCCATCAGGGTAGCTCCAGTGTAAGTTGTGTAATGTCCATGAGGCCCCTGGGGCAGGAAAAAAACCATAAATTCGTTTTCAACATCAAAGACCTGGACCGGTTCATAGAACTGATAAAAACTGGTTAAAAAAACTATCATTTTAATTATAAATTGGAGTTCAATCTATTTTATATCCACTATCTTTCCAGGCTTGCCTCATAACTTTATTTTTTTTAAGATATTCGTCCACTCTCTTTTTAGAAACCCGGTTAAAGGGACAGGAAAAATTAACACATTTAGAACATAAATAATTGTACATCACAAACAACCAGCCAAGTTCCGCTGCTATGGTAATGATGGCCAATCCAACCACCATAATTAGGACTAAATTACCATAAAGGAATAAATTTGCCAAAATAATCCATAATAAATACCCATATATGGCCCCGGGCATTATAACTAAAATAATGGCAAAGGTTAGATACATCAATCCTCTTTCAACAGAGTTCATAGGGCCGGGCTGATACTTCCAGATTTTCAAAGATCCGTGATTGGCCAGGCAGTGTAAAACATTTCCTTCCTCAGAATAATAAGGGCAGTGGCTGCATAAAAACCTAATCTCAAATATACCCAGAAATATGGGATAAAATGCAATATATGCGATAAGGGGCCACCACATACTAGTTAAGTATCCAATCAGCAGAGTCCCCAGTAAATGGCAGGCCATCGCCGGCAATATTGTTGCTAAAAATGTTATTAAAGGCCCGGAACTCCATTTACAATGTAAAAAATCCTCATTTAAGCATTGGTCGCAGTCTGAATTTTCATCCCAAGTACAAGCTACACTTGAAGTTTCATCATTAATTGAAACACTCTCCTCTTATCAGAATATTAATTTTAGAATTTATCAATCTTTTCCATTGAAACTTGAAATTATCTAATTTAAATAACTGGAAAGGCACGCACATATTTTATATAAAAACACTTAATATTATGTGTGATGATCAACAGAATTTTTGGCTTAGCAGTGCGGGTAATAATCACCGATGATGAGGGGAAAATATTAATAATCAAAAGATCCTCCCATTCCAAGACCAACCCGGGAAAATGGGAATTACCCGGTGGAAAAGTGGATCAAGGAGAATCATTTGATCAAGCCCTTTTAAGAGAGGTTTACGAGGAGACTGGACTTAAAATCTCCCTGGATCATGTGGTGGGAGTTTCAGAACAGAACCTCCACATAATACGGGCGGTGCATATTATCATGGCCGGAAAAGTTACCGGCGGCGAACTAAATCTAAGCAGTGAACATGACGGCTATGCCTGGGTATACATAGATAACCTCTCCCAGTATGAACTGGCTGACTGGATGGAACTCTTTGTCCAAAATTACTATAAACAGGAAACAGCCGAAGAACAATCAAAAGAAAATATATTAAAGCCATGGATGGGTTCAATGAAGAATTCAATCGATAAAATCTTGAAAAAATAGATTATCTTTAAGTTCTAAAACCATCTTAAGTTCTAAAAACCTTTTTTTTGATTAAATATTTTTTTTCAACTATTTCAGTACCAGGGGGTATTAATAATAAGTTCTAAATCATAGTAACCTAATTTATATGGTGGTACTGGTAGAATATCTTGTAATTAAGTTAACAAATTTTCAGCAATAAATACCTTTGATATTATTCTTAAATGGTGATCTGATGAATATTGATCCAATTATTCTGGGATTAGGCATCATAATTACATTGGGTATTCTTTTACAATGGATAGCCAGGATTATTAAGATTCCTGGAATTATACTTCTTTTACCTGCCGGGATATTAATGGGTTCAGTATTGGGATTGGTTAAACCATTAGAAATATTCGGAGATGCTCTTTTTCCTATAATAACTCTGGGGGTAGGATTACTTCTTTTGAAGGGAGGGTTTGAATTAAAAATAATAGATCTAAACCCCGACGTTGGAAGAGCAGTGTGGAGGCTGGTGACTTTAGGAGTTGTCATCACCTTGGCCATAGGAACTATAGCGGTTCAGATCATCTTTGGAATCCCATTTAAATTAGCCCTTTTAGTGGCAGCCCTACTAGTGGTATCAGGACCTACAGTGGTTGGCCCTATACTGAATTTTGCCCGTCCTAAAGAACCGGTCGGCCCGGTACTCTTATGGGAGGGGATAATTATTGATCCAATAGGCGCCAGCCTAGCAGTTGCAGTTTTGAGTATAATCACCGCCACAAATCCTAATCCTATACTGGAACTGGTTGTAACCATATCCGTGGGTGTTATTATTGGTGGAATAGCTGCACTCTTGTACATGATTTCAGAGCGTTCTGGCAGGGTTCCTGTTGCACTATCGGCCTTGGTGGCTCTAATGTTTGGTGTGATGGCCATATTTACTGGTGAATTAATTATATCGGAGGCAGGACTTTTTGCAGCTGTTACCATGGGATTAATCCTGGCTAATCAAAAACTTACATCAACTATGGGTATTCAGGTTCTAACAGAAACTCTGGAACCATTAATAATTGGTATGTTGTTTATTATACTGGCAGCAATGGTAGAACTATCTGCTCTCTTACAATATCTTTTACCTGCATTGGGATTAGCAGCGATTTATATTTTGGTGGCACGGCCTCTGGTAGCTTTAATGGCCACCAGGGGATTGAATTTTAGTACTGCACAGAAGATTTTCATTGGATTCATGGCCCCCCGGGGTATTGTGGCTGCAGCTACTGCATCTATTTTTGTGATAAGTCTGGCCAGTGTTAATATAGACTTTCCACATTTAGTTCCGGTAGTATTCCTGATAATTATGTTTACCGTGGGTGTTTATGGTTTATTTGCTCCATTGCTTTCACGTCAACTTAAAATATCCCAGCCTAGTCCCAATGCCGTGGCAGTGGTAAGTGATCAACCATGGGGTTTTGACTTGGCAGATGCTCTCCACGAGACAGGTGTTGAGGTGGTACTCTTAAAACCTGATGAAGATTTTGATTCTCATAAAACACCCTACCAAGTTTTCACTGGACCTATTTCTGATCTTGCGGATACAGAAATAACTGATGAAACCCATGAGTTCAAAAACAGAATTAAGTACCTGATCATAGCCTCAAATGATAATGACCGTATATTGATTGCTATGGGGTCATTCCTATTTTCGGTGGGTTCACATGGAATTATAATCTTTGGAAGAGCAAGATCTAGACAGGATGCTGCTGTCTTTGGGGGTAGGGATGATATACTGGTTAAAACACCATTTGGACTATTCGGCCGAAATGAAGACGAATTATTAGACATGTTAGATGAAGGAGGTAATTTTGAAGTTATAGATAAAGATCAACAACCGGAAGAGGGAGGAGTACCAAATGGTACAGAACCATTCCTCAGGGTTAAAGACGGTAAATTGACTGTACCGGGAACAGTTGATCCTTTAACAGAAGGAGAATATTTAATTGTTATAAAATCGGCTTCAAAATAGATTAAAATTTATTTAAATCTTATGAGGTCTACTCAGCTATCTGCTCTTGCTTTTTGAAACTTCTATTCATCCTAATTGTGCCCTGGATCAACAATATAACAATTAATAGATAATAAACCCACATTGCTAAATCCATGGGCCCGGTTTCAACCCATATAATTGTTTGAGCAATTCCTATAGCATAAAAACCAGTATATATGCCCTTTTTAACCTTCTCGACGATGTGGAATAATTCCAGCACCAGTCCCATGAAAAACATCTGCAAACCCAGACCAATAAATCACAGCTCCATTATAGCCGGACCGAATATTGTAGAAGTAATAGAAACTTCATAATCAAATACAAAGCCACCCAGAACAAAACGAGGATCTATATTGGTGAAAAATCCAGTAAGGACAGTGTATGTCAACAGCCCGGGCTGGGGATTAGTAAGATGAATGATCTTATCCAGAACAGTTAAGGTGTAACCGGCCCGTATAAAGATAAGGCTCATGGGATTCACGTGCCAGCTCTGCCATTCAATAGACATGCAGGTTATATAGCCCAGTATTAATCCTAAAATAAGTATCACTGGAGTTAATATTAAAAAGTAGCGGAAACGCTTCTCGTTGATGTAGTAAGTGGTTATTAACACGCTTAAAACAATAGCCAGTGTGGTGGCCCGGTACCCCGTAGCAGCAAAAAGCAGCACACCAAATAAAACAATCAAGAAATACCTCTTCTTGTAGAACTTGGCAATGAGAATGTTTATGGCTGGTAAAAATATTATAAAAGATAAAACTGTCAGACCATTAAAGGCCTGGGCCTTTAAAACTCCACTGAAAAGGGGTATGCCATCCATTAAATAAAGATTGATTAATTGCAGTATCAGGGGAATAAACACTATAATCAAGGTAACCTTCCGGGCGAAATAGCGGTTACGATCTATCCGGTCAAAGAGTGTGTTAAAATTAGTTTTAAAATCCTTTTTCTTGAAATGGTACTTTTCTATGAGCTTAGCCACAATAATACCCACAACAAACAGGGAAATTCCATAAAAGATATAGAGGTAGGTTAGGCTGGAGACCTGTTTTAAACCCATCATACCATAGTAGATACCCAGCTGGGCCAGAATCAGAAAACAAAATATCACGGCCACTATAACCAGCGGAGAAAATATGTCAATTTTCCTTAAGTTCATATAAATCAATTATAAATTCTAATATAAATAATAATACTAAAAAAAATCCTCCAATCATCCACTATTCATAAAGAAAAATTCTAAAACTATAAATTCAATGTATTAAATTGAAATCTATCATATTGAATAAAAATAATTCAAATCTGAAATCTTTCTTCATTTTGAACTGATTTTAACAAATTACTGGCAGATAAAAGCTCTTTATCTTCACCTTCCAATCTAAGCCAGATAGATCCTTCAGCACCAGCCACTCCCCCGCTGGCAATCAACTGCGCCCGACAATTAGTAAGTTGTTTTATGGCTTCAATCTCGGTGAAAATCTCCCCAGGGACTGGTAACATTCTAGGCCCTTTTTGGTGAGTTTCATTCAATTTAAGGGATATTTGGTAGAGATCATCATAAACCCTTTTTTCCAGGCCCACCGGCAGGATCAACTTTACCCTGCGCCCTACAACTGCCTGAAGAGCCGCACCAATAGTCCCGGCTTTAGGATCCCCTATATAAATAGCAGCCTGTCTCCGGATATAGTCCAGGGCATTAACTCCTTTTAGGATAACATCACCAGTTTTTAATTGGTCAACCACATCAAATATGGTCTTTCCCTGCAGCCACTCTCCCTGATTTATAATAACGTCCCCTGGAAATTTATCATCACCATAGAGCCGTCCGCTACTTTTTACCGGAATTTTAGGCGGTAGAACCACGCCCCGGAAAAACTTTTCAGGACGAAATTCATGGCCCTGATCAATCTTCTTTAAAATCTCCTGGGCCACATATCCATTGGTGGTGCCGGCTATGATAGCCAGAGTCCCGGATTTCAGGACATCATCAATGAATGGATGTTCACATAAGGCCTTGGCAATCAAACGCTTACCTGCTGCAGGGGTTAATAAATACTGGTTCATAAAGATCATTTACCTAAATTTCATTCTACGGACAAAACAAGAAAAATCCAGTTAGGATTAATAGTTTTAAACTATTCAACGTACTGTTTAACATTTTCTCTGACAATGGCAGTGGCACCTAAACTTTTTATTCCCTTTAACATTTTAGGGAACATATTTTTAGGTATTAACACATTTACCTGGGTAAAACTACTGCCCTGGACAATGGTTGGTTCATTGGAACAGAACTGATTGGACAGTAGAAAATCTTTAACTTCGTCCACATTTTTATTGGATATATTAAATTTAACGTCAAAAAATTTACGGGCGTTGGTAGCGCCAAATAACTGCTCATATATCATCTCGGCTTTGGCCATTTTGGGACCTATGCAGCTGGGACCAGCATACAAACCAGCACTGGATTCCATGATAGTCTCCAATATTTTTAATCCGGCTTTTTTAAGACTGCTGCCCGTTTGGGTATTGTCCACAATAAGATCCGCGCCTTTGGCAATGTAAACTTCAGTAGCACCGTCAGAATTTATAACCTGAACATGCTGGTTATCCCCATCTATCAAACCACGAACCTGGACCACAGGGACACTATATCCATATATTTCCCGGTATCCTTCATTGGCCATAATGTGCTGCCGGGTCAGATTAGGGTATTCGGTAAAGCATAGGATCGGATTTTCCCGGTTCTTATTAGCCCTGAAAAATTCAGTTAAAGAACTGTAAGGCTCCTCATATGGAACAGCCACTATAAGCCGGGTCTGCCCATAATCTAAATCCCCGATCTTGGTTATGAGATCCTCTTTGTAATTTACTGATTCTTCCATAACCCAGTCTTCTCCAACTATGGCTATGTCTATCATTTGACGATTTAATTCTACAGGAGCACTTTGAGGTCTGGTTAAAAATGCTTTGATTTCTGGATCGTTAGCTATGTTAATTTCATAGGATTCATTACCCGGTTCATATCCTCTAACTTCATAACCGGCATCCACAAATAATTGATAAGTATTACCTCGATTCACGTTATTTAAGCTCCCTTTTGGAAGTCCTAGTACTATTTTCTCCATATATTTAGCAAAGAGACAAAAGTATATAAATATTTCGATAATTTTGAGAAATTGCCAAACTAAAAAAATGGAAATGATAAAATTAGATACTTTTTTTAATAAATGCTGGTTGGAAAAATTTATTTATCATATAATCTTTTTTAAAACTATGATTAAGGGAATAATTTACTTATCACTAAGATCCATAATATAAGTGAGGAAGTTAATTGCATATAATAGCTCACCGGGGCGCCTCCTACTATGAACCAGAAAATACTTTAATATCCCTAGGAAGAGCCCTGAAATGGAAGGCAGACTATATTGAATTTGATGTAAGAAAAACTCAGGATGACCATTTAGTGGTTATACACGATTCTAAAGTTGACAGGACCACCAATGGAACTGGTAAACTCAGTGAAATGGCCCTTAATGATGTTAAAAAACTGGACGCAGGAAACCGACAGCTAATACCCACCTTAGACGAGGTTCTAGATCTAATTGGAAATAAAACCAGAATACTTCTAGAAATTAAGCAGAAAGGGATAGAAGAAGAGATTCTAGATAAACTAACAAGTTACAATCTCCATGATCCGCTCATAGCATCCTTTTACCATTCATCAGTTCAAAAAGTAAAAAATATCAACTCCAATTTAGAAACTGGAATTATACTAGCCTCACAACCTGTAAACGTGAGCAGTATTGCCCTTGAAGTAAATGCAGACGCAGTATTTATTAAGAAGAAATATTTAGATCAAAAAATGGTTAAAGAGGTAAAAAACAATAATATAAGCATTTATCCATGGGTAGTGGACGATTTAAATCAAGCTAAAATGTTTCAAGAAATAGGGGTGTCGGGTATAGTTACCAACAAATTATTTGATAAAAATAAATTTTTTTAGGAATACCTATCCTTATAGTAATTTTAAGTCAGATTTAAGCTAAATTTATCCTCTTTTTTCAATTTTATTTATAGCCTTTTGGCAGGCTAGTTCAAAACCTTTAGATTCTCCCTGGGAATTTCTCAGAGCAGCTTCCAGGTAAGGAATGGCAGAATCATCACCGATCATCCCTAAAGCATCAGCAGCATTTACCCTGACAAAAAAGTTCTCATCCTGAAGTGCCGATATAAGTGACTGGACTGCCCGGTCATCCTTGAGTTTGCCTAAAGAGATAGCGGTACAGGCCCTTAAAATATAATCTTCCTCTTCTAAAATTCTGGTTAATGGTTCAACTGCTTTTTTATCACCAAGATCTGCAAGAGCATCTACTATTTCACATTTGACATTTACACAACCGTCTTCCAAACATTTTAATATTGGTTCAACTGCCCTTTTATCACCAATCATCCCTAGTGACATGGCTGCAATTTCTCTAACGTGCCAGTAATCATCTCTCAAACAATCAATTAATGGTTCCACCGCTTTTTCATCACCAATCCGGCCAAGTGAAAGTGCAGCAGCTTTCCTCATAGCCCATTTTTCATGTTCTAAAACATCAATAAGTGGTTCTACTGCCTCATCATCACCTACTTCTCCTAAAAGATATAAGGCATTTTCCCTGATTTTATCATTATCTTCTTCTTTTAAAACTTTTAAGAGACCTTTAACATCTTTTTCTTCTCTCATCCTTTCAAGATCAGATTCGGAAGTCATTTCCCACACCATTAAGGATTCTTTTAAAATTATTTTACTTTCAATCCTTTCTCCTTTAAATAATCTTTAACTTCTCCTACGCTTAACAAACGGTAATGGAATACTGAAGCCGCCAGTAATACGCTGGCACCTCCTTCCACCACTGCATCATAAAAGTGAGAAAGTTTCCCCGCCCCTCCAGAGGCAATAACTGGTAGGTCAACACTGCTGGAGATGGCCCTGGTAAATTCTAAATCATAACCGTCCTGGGTCCCGTCACCATCCATACTGGTGGGAAGTATTGTTCCAGCACCTAGTTCCTGGCACTGTTTGGCCCATTCAACCACATCTTTACCCACTGCTGTGGTTCCACCTGCAACAACCAGCTCAAAACCTGAGGGCATTTTAGAGTTGCGGCACCCGTCTATGGCCACAGTAATACCCTGACTACCAAATTCCTGAGCAGCTTCCATAACAAGATCAGGATTTTTAACAGCGGCGCTGTTTATGGATACTTTGTCTGCACCAGCTTCCATGGTTAATTGGATATCTTCCAGTGATGAAATACCTCCACCTACAGTTAAGGGTATGTCAATTACCGATGATACATTTTCCACCCATTCCAGACGATTTTTTCTATTCTCAAGGGTTGCAGCAATATCTAACATTGCCAGTTCATCAGCTCCTTCCTCCTGATATAAAGCAGCGCATTCTACAGGATCTCCAGCATCCTTTAAGTCAACAAAGTGAACACCTTTAACTACACGGCCATCCTTCATATCCAGACAAGGCATAATACTAATTTTTTCCATTACAGTCACATCCATTACCAAATAAATTTCATTACATAGTGATCTAATTTTGATCTAATATTTATTTATCTAAAAAACTTTTTCATATAACTCCATTCAAAACTAGAAATTTAGAGTTTTAGGTCTGCTATAAAAATGAAATAGTATATTTATCCAAATAAAATGGTTTTTTTTATTAATATGAAAAAATATATAGGATTGGCTTCAGATTAGATTATTAAATAAGATTATTATTGTATAAAAAGGATAATTAATAAGCTGTTAGTATTATAAACTCCATAAAATAGTATTTATATTATAAAAGATGATTTAGAAGCATTTATTATTAGTGCGGTCCATAATATAATACATCAAGAAAGTTAATATTCCATTATAAACAATCATCCATCCATTAAAATCATGATTAAATGTAGGGGAGTTTTTTTTATGATGAAGAATTATGATGAGCCAATGTGTCCGGATGAATCATCTTCTAAAATATGTGAAGTAGAAGAAATTAACTTAAAAGAGGTTATAAGGGAACTTTTAGAATCTGAATCTTTCGCAGTTCTCTCAACCCAGGGCCAGGGCCAGCCTTACGCATCTCTTATCAGTTTTTATTCTACTCCGGATCTTAAAAACATAGTTTTTGCCACTTCTAAAGATACCAGAAAATTCAGTCTAATCTCTAAATCTAATCCAGTAGCTCTTTTAGTGGATGACCGTTCAAAAACACCGCCCAGTGTTAATAAAATAAGCGCGGCCACTGTAACGGGTAAGGCCCAAGTAATAGAAGATGTTAAAGAACGTAGAAAATGGGCAGATTTACTGGTTGAGAAACATCCCTACCTTGATTCATTTGTTAAAGCCCCATCCACTGCAGTTATACTAATCCATATCTACCGCTATTTTTATGTTAGAAGATTTCAGGAGGTTTTTGAGTGGAACCCCCATCAAAAATGATGGTATCACTTGAAGATCCCCGGGCTCGAGATATTAACCTAGTAGGATCTAAAACCAAAAACCTATCACTATTAATAAATGAGAATTTCAAAGTACCGGAAGGTTTCTGCATATCCACAGATGCATACAGGAATTTTATTTTTGAAAACAAGCTTTATAATAAAATTGACATGGAAATATCCCGTAAATCCATGGAGGATATGCGTTGGGAGGAGATATGGGACGCTTCACTCAGAATAAGATCCGCATTTCTCAAGGCAGAAATACCCCCAGCTTTAAGGGATGAAATATCTAAAAAGATTGAAAGATACCCTAAAAATGTCAAATTTTCAGTAAGGTCCTCATCACCCTCAGAAGATTCAGAAAAAACTTCATTTGCCGGTATACACGAATCCTATATAAATGTAAATGGTTTAAAGAAAATTTTAGAATCAATAAAACTGGTATGGGCCTCATTGTGGAGTGACCGGGCCATACTATACCGTGAAGAATTAAATCTGGATTCATTTAACAGTTCTATAGCAGTTCTCATCCAAAAAATGGAGAAACAACCAGTTTCTGGCCTGGCATTTTCAAGAGAACCAACTGGAATCAACAAAGACCACATGGTCATCGAAGCAGTGGAGGGGTTGCTGGCAAATCTCGTGGATAATATTAAAGAAGGTGAAAAATGGGTAATAGACAGAAATACCCGTGAAATATTACAGTATAAAAAATCTTCTGAATCTAAAAATCCGATTCTGGATAGTGAAGAAATAGAATTGGTGGCAGATAAAATTCTAAAAATTGAGAATATATTCGGCTACCCTGTGGATGTGGAGTGGACCGGGACTGGTCACAATTTCACCCTGCTCCAGTCAAGACCTATTACCAGTTTAGATGATTCTGATAAGGATAGGAAATGGTACCTTACCTTAACACCTAATTTTAACAATTTAAAAAAACTAGCCGATAAAGTAGAAAACAAATTAATACCAGAACTGGTTCAAACAGCTAATAATCTGGCTCTTGATTCACCAGAAAAAATGAATAGAACAGAACTAGCAAAAGGACTAAAAGAAAGAGCATTAACTTATTCTAAATGGAAGAAAATTTACTGGGACGATTTCATACCCTTTGCCCATGGAATAAGAAATCTGGGAACCTACTACAACGACCTTCTCAAACCAGAAAATCCCTACGAATTCATGGAACTTTTAAGAAACACAGAACTAATAGCATCACAAAGGGATGAAGAGATAAAAAAACTTTCCCAAGTCTTAAATAAAAATCCTTCCCTGAAATCAGAAATAAAAATTTTAATATCCAGTAAATCAGATAAAGAACTTATCAAGGAACTCGAGGCTATTAAAAGTAGAAATCTACTCTATAATGATTTCGTCTCTTCCTTTTTTAATTTATTAAATAAATACATGGATGTGGCCTATGAAAATCAATCATTTAGTAATCATCCCCAATTAGTTTTAAACAGCATATATCAACTATCAAAACATCCTAAAACAGTAAAATCTGCAAAATCCCCTAAAAAGATAGAAAGAAATCTACTATTAAGTAATCTTTACGCTGCTGCTGGAGATAGCCGAAGAAGTGAAGTGGATGAAATATTAAGAATTGCCAGATTAAGCTGGAAATTGAGAGATGATGATAATATTTTACTGGGAAGAGTGGAAAGTCAACTTTTAAAATATCTAAAAACCGGATCAAAAATATTAATAAAGGAAAAAAGGTTAGATCCGGGAGTTGAATTAACCCCCCAGGATTGGGAAAAAATTTACCAGGGATTGATAGATAATAAGACCACAAAAATATCCATACCCCCTGGGGAATCAGACAAAATAAAAGAATCCTCAAAGAATTATAAAGCCAGACAATTAATTGGCCAGCCATCCTCACCAGGTATTGCCACTGGCCAGGCCCGAATTATAAATTCTTTTCAGGACTTTTCTAAATTGAAATCTGGAGAAATATTAGTTTGTGATGCTATTCAGCCACAGATGACTTTCCTTGTTTCAATTGCCGCGGGTATTGTGGAGAGAAGGGGAGGAATGCTAGTTCACAGTTCTATCATTGCCCGGGAGATGGGAATTCCTGCGGTGAATGGTGTAAGCAAGGCCACCCAACAAATAAAGAATGGTGATATGTTGACAGTTAATGGTTATCTTGGCCTGGTAGTAATAGGAGAGCCTGAATTTAACCTTGAATATGGAATAACAGCTGAAAACGATTATTAGTTATTTAAATTTATTAGCCATATTTAAAAAATGATAGTGTGGAGGGATAATAAGATGGATATAATAATTGTGGGAGCAGGCTTCGGAGGACTTTCTGCAGGAGCACTGCTTGCAAAAGAAGGATATGATGTAACAATTTTAGAAAAAAATGAACAAGCCGGGGGAAGAGCAAGTGTCTACCAGGAAAAAGATTTTTATTTTGACATGGGTCCTTCCTGGTATTTAATGCCAGATGTTTACACCAACTTTTATGCCGAGTTTGGAAAAAAACCAGAAGACTATTTTCAACTGGAAAAGCTGGATCCATCCTACCGAATCTTTTACTATGATGAAAACGTGGTAGATCTTTCCCCAGATATTGAAAAAACATATAAAACATTTGATAGTTTTGAAGAAAATGGAGGAGAAAAATTAAGAAAATATCTGGAATCATCCCAGGAATTGTATGATTTTTCCATTCAAGAGATGTTATACAGAGATTATAACTCTATACTGGATCTTTTAGATGGTAAACTACTTCTTAAGGGATATAAATTACGTTTATGGGAAAATCTCCAACATTATGTGGAGAAACAATTCGAAAGTGACCAGGCCAGGAAAATATTAGAATACGCCATAGGATTTCTAGGAGGATCTCCTGATAAAACCCCTTCTTTCTATCATCTGGTTTCTCATGCAGACCTTACCATGGGAGTTTACTACCCCCAGGGAGGCATGAGAAAAGTTGTAGATTCAGTATACCAGTTAGCAAAATCTTTCGGTGTTAAGTTCATCTTCAATGAACCAGTTCAACGTCTGATAGTTAAAGATAACCTGGTGGAAGGTGTTATCACCAATAAATCCAAATATAAACCTAAACTGGTTATTATGAACGCTGATTATCAGCATAGTGAAATTGAACTATTAGATGAAGAATCAAGAACTTATGACCAGAAATACTGGGAATCAAGGACATTATCACCTTCAGCCATGGTAATCTATCTGGGAGTTAACCAAAAGGTGAAAAAGCTGGCTCACCATAACCTATTTTTAAATAAAGATTGGGAAGAAGGTTTCCAGAAGGTATTCGACCCAGAAAAAGCGGATTGGCCCCAGAATCCTTCATATTATGTGAATGTACCTTCTTTAACTGATAAATCCGCAGCACCGGAGGGTTCAGATACACTATACATTTTGGCACCTCTGGCCAATGAACTGGAGGATACACCAGTTTTGAGGGAGAAATTTTACAATATAATCATGGATGATCTGGAATCTAAAATAGACATGAATATAAGGGAAAATCTGGTGGTAAAAAAGATATTTGCCTTGAATGATTTCACCAGTAGGTACAATGCTTACAAGGGAACTGCATTTGGTTTAACTCACACCTTAAAGCAGACCGCCCTGTGGAGACCAGCACACCGCAGTAAAAAAGTAGATAATCTCTACTACACCGGGCAATACACCCATCCCGGCATAGGCGTGCCCATGACCATGGTTTCCTCTCAGATCGTGGCCCGGGAGATAGTTAAGCAGTCAAAACTTAATAAGAAAAGGTAAATTTTCAGGGAATATTTATAGGGGGATAGAATATTATGAGAAAAACTGGAGAAAATTACCAGAAGTATAGATACTTTCTAAAAGACAGCATACGCAAGACAATCGATTTTTCAGACACTGACCAGAGCCAGGGAATAACGGCGCCGCCCCTGGAAAAACCCTACTCTAAAGATGCGAAGAGAATAGATCTGGCTGTTGAAGAATGGGATGAAAAGATTAATCACAACTTGGTAGATGCAATTAAAAATAGAAAAAGCAGACGTTCCTTTAGAAAAGATCCATTATCACTGGAGGAAATATCATTTCTATTATGGGCCACACAAGGCATTAGATACGTGGCAGGGCCATACGCTTTTCGAAACGTTCCTTCTGCCGGCTGCAGACATGCCCTGGAAACATATCTTGCAGTTTTTAACGTGGAAGATCTGGAGATGGGAGTTTACAGGTATTTGCCCTTAACCCATCAATTACTGCTGGAGTTTACCGAGAATAGTTTGAGAAATGAAATGATAAATGCCACATTTGGACAGAGATTTGCCGGAGAATCAGCGGTGACATTTATCTGGACCACCATACCCTACCGGATGGAATGGAGGTACGGACTTGATTCACATAAAGTAATTGCCATGGATGTTGGCCATGTGGGACAGAACTTGTACCTGGCTTGTGAAGCAATCAATGCCGGTACTTGTACCATGGGGGCCTATGACCAGGAATATTTAGATGATCTCTTGAAAATAGATGGAAAAGAAGAGTTTGCCATATACTTGGCGGCAGTAGGAAAAATCTAAAAAAGAAATACTCAAAGAATTATCAATTTATATTTACTGTGATAATTATCAATATTCTAAAAATTTAATCATAAAAAAAGTATTGTTAATCAATTATTTCCACGGGATTGCCATATTGTCTGCGTTCCACATGACCGCAGGAACAGCACTTATAATCTATCATAACAAATTTATCACTGTGCTGGTAGCTGCCCTCTATTTCTTTTGATTCCTCACCACATTTGGTACATTTGATAATAGTAGGTATATCCAGGTTGTATAAGGTCAATTTTATCCCCTTTTTATGGCTTATTATCTATCTTTAAAAAAATAAAGGATGGAAATATTTAATAGGGTTTAGCTATTTTTGTTCTGCTTCTCCATCATCACCTGAAGAATCTTCCATATCTCCGCTGTCCTGGTCATCAGTGGAGTCTTCCTGTTGACTATCGTCCTGCATAGTGTCGCCATCTCCATCTCCGTCTGATTCAGTACTGGTACAGCCAAAGGTGAAAGATACCGCCAAAAATAGAGCTAAAATCAATATTATACTCTTTTTATTCATTAAATCCCTCCCCCCTAATTTTAATTTTTTTTATTTGTTCCAATCTTTTTACTTTAATATAAAGTAAAAAAAATCCTATTTGACAAGGTTTAATTTATTGGAACAACAAAATATAGTTTTGTATCAAATCTTAAATTAAATAGAATTTGGCGGATGGGTGAATATTTATGAAAGCTAGCGAATTTATTGGTAAAACCGTGATTGACAAGGAAGGTTTAGAGATTGGGAAAATTGAGGATCTGGTTATTAAGCCAAAAAAATGTTTAATTGATAGGGTTATAATTTCTACCGGCGGTGCCATAAGAAAAAGCTATTTTAGTATTGATGAAAGCGATATACAAAATATAGGGGATTATATTCTTTTAAATTTAGATAAAAAAGCTGCTGAGAAAAAGTTCGGTACTGAGGATTTGGGTGAAATTAAAAAATTTGAAGTAAATTACCATAAATTTATTGGAAAAACAGTTATTGCCAAAAAGGGTGTAGAAGCTGGTAGAGTGGAAGATCTAATAATTGAACCTAAGGAGTGTCTGATAAATAATGTGGTGGTAAAAGGTACTTCCAAATTCAAAAAAAGAAATTTTACCGTGGGAGAAGGTGAAATAACAGACATCGGCGATTACGTATTATTAAATATTGAACCTTCAGATATACTGGCCCGTATAGTTTAATTATATCTTGGTAAAACTATATTATCCTATTTATCATGATAAACTGGCTAGTATATTTCTTTTTTGTCAGGATAAGTGTTGATATTTCAATTTATTTTTTAGATTCTTTAAAACGGTCCATTAACCGGCCCATCATACCTTTACTTTTTAATTCTTCAATAATTTGATCTTTGGATTCTAACTCTTTTTTTACTTTGACCAGTTCCTTTACCTTCCGCTGGTAATCATCCTTTAATTTTTCATATTCCCTTTGCATAGATTCTAGCTTTTTTAATTTAGATTCCACTTCCAGTATCTCATATTTTTTTAACTTGTCCCTATTTTCTTTCATTTCCACTTCTTGTGAATTTAATTTTTCCAAAAACTCATTATAAGCTTCTTTATGTTTTTTTAGCCTTTCATCTATTCTAAAGTAATCTTCGGATTTTATTATGCTAACTTCTTCATCACATTGGAAGGGCTGGTCATGTTTGAGTGTAATAACGTACTGTGTAACTGTATAAGTATGAGTTTCTCCTGATTTGGTTTTTCTTTTCAGTTTCCTCTCGTAGCATCTGATTTTTGAATGGGTAATTTTTATTAAAGGCTCATGAGTTAACATGGAGTATCCTCATATTTTTATAGTCTTAATATATGATAGAACTGATTAAAATATTATTATAAAAAAATAAATGAAATTTAATCAGTATTGTATAGTGTTCTCATTTTTTCTAAAGGGTAGCTTTAAAAAAGTTTTGTAATGAAATAATTAAATTTCAATTCATATCTTCTAGAATGTAAATTTCTAGATTAAAGGTATAAATTTATATTACCGGTTCAATTGTACTTCTGATAAATTTTTTGTTGTGAATGTTCTTTCATTAACATTAAGTTAATTGCCTCGGCTATATTATTAAAAATAGCCCGGGATTCTAGTTCACGTTCATATAACTGTTCTTCAATACCTTTACGGGCTGATATGTCAGTAACAATACGCACCAACCCAATATAATTCCCATTAGAATCAGAGATGTCTGTGGAAGAAATCAAAGCCCAGAGGTGACTGTTGTCTTTTCTTTTTAATTTAAATTCATACACCTCTTTTTTACCATCTTTTTTTCTTTGAGCATGGTTCTCCATACGGCTTTTATCTTCATGATCTATAAAGTCGGTGTATGGTTTGCTGATCATTTCATTGACCTGGTAACCTAACATTTCCGCCATGCGCTGGTTAACAAAGGTGGTTTTCCCATTCCTATCCAGGGACCATATTCCGGACTGAGCAGTGTCTATCATATTTCTATACATTTCTTCGCTTTCTTTAAGTGCGTTATCTACTTTTTTATGTTTAACAAATCTAGCTAAAGCATTGCATATGGTCTGGACTAAATTTACTTCTTGAATGGAGAAGGGTCCCTTGTATTTGTCTCTTTTTTCTTTCAGATAACAAATGGTAATGGTTCCAAATGTTTCTTTCAAATAACTAATATCTACGGTGAGCTTCCAGGGAGTTTCCTTAAAATTTGGGCTTTGGATCTTAAAACCCTCTACTAAAACTTTAATACAAGCAATTTCAGGATAGCTCATTGAATTTGGAACTAAACGGACTATGGCTTTATATATCTCATCTAAAGAATTATCTGGATGGGATAATATTTCAGAAAGACTGTAAAGACAATTTAATTTATTTAACTTTCTTTCAAGTTTTAGGGATTGATTTTTAATCTTCTCTTCAGCCTTTTTCTGGGGGGTCACATCGGTAATAATGGTCAAAGATCCATAAAAGTTGCTATCCTCGTCAATAAGGGGGGCGGCGGAAACTATGGTCCACACGGGGTGTCCGTCTTTGTGCTTGAATTTACGTTCATACTGCTCTGAATTTCCTTCTATTCTACAATTTTTCCGGGTAATATGGTCATTAAACTCTTCTTCAAACATAAATTCATTAAATGGATGGTTTAACATTTCATTTACGCTGTAACCAATCATATCGGCCATTTTTTTATTGACAAAAATAATATTAAAATCTTCATCCAGGGTTAAAATCCCTTCATTTGCTATTTCCACCAGGTGCAGAAATTTTTCTTCGGTTATCACAATCTCATTTTTAAGGGGAAGTTTCTGGAGTGAATTTTCAAGTATAAACTTTAAATTTTCTTCATTAAAGGGCCTGATAATAATATCTTCATCTATATCCCTTATTTCAGTATTAATGTCAGGGGATTTGAAATACAAGAGGGGGATGTTCCATTTCTTGTTTAGTTCCATAAATTCACTATTTTCTAACCTTTCCAGATGGCAAAGATCGGTAAGTATTATGTCTGGCATAAATTTTAAATCAGGGCTATTTAATTGGTTATAATTAATATTTAAGGCCATATAACCCCATTTTTCTAATTTAGCACATATATCTAAATTGTTTATGGATTCTCCCTCTACAATCAGAACTTTACCTTTAGACATATTAATTACCACTATAAGTAGTACCATTATTCATATATCATTTACTATTTAATTTTAATATAATCCCACTTCATTGGTTTTAGGATTTCTAAATATATTTAGATAAATTAAAAAGTAATCTTAACCAGCCCATAAGTATTCATCCCGATAAAAAAAGGTCTATTAATTCTATTATCCCCTTATCTGCGCCCTTATAAATTTAATAAAATATAATTATTTTAAACACATATAAAAAAAATCATGAAACTTAAAAAAGTAGGGGTTATCCATTCCAAGTATAAAGTACCGGGGGATGCTCCACGTCAAGGAAGAAGATCAGAAAATTTAAGCACCATCAAAATTTATGAGGAATACAGTCCTGGCCTGGATGATATTGCCTCATATGAAAATTTAATAATTCTTTACTGGCAGGATCGTTCCTCCAGAGATACTTTGAAGGTCATCCCTCCGGGTCAATCTAGAAAGAGAGGAGTTTTTTCCACCAGATCACCCAGCCGACCTAACCCCATAGCAATATGTGTTGTAGACGTGGTTAAAATAGAAGGAAATGTTTTAACGGTGAAAGGATTAGATGCTCTTGACAATTCTCCCTTATTGGATATTAAACCCTACGTGCCTGAACTGGACTGCATTAACCCATAATAGAAGATAAATTCTTATAAAAGATAAATTAATATTAAATAGTTGTTGATGATAAAATGAAGTATTTAAGACTTTCATATCCCATAGATGAAAATTCACCAGTCCATATAGGACTAAAAAAGCCCGTGATAAATCCTAATTATCAAATTTCTAAAGGAGATGCTTACAACACACATATTATCACTTTTGAAAATCATTCCGGAACCCATATTGATGCTCCGGCCCATTTTATCCCTGAAGGTAGAAATATAATGCAATACAATACCCGGGAGCTAATTTTTAAGAAAACATTAGTCCTTCCTATTAAAAAAGGGGAAAGAGAACTGATAGAAGTTAAAGATATTGTTAATTTTGATTTAAACGGTGTAGATTGTATTTTTTTCAAAACAGGGTTCGGAAGGTACCGGGAAAGTGATAGAGAGAAATATTTAACCTTAAATCCCGGAGTCTCCTCTGAAGTCATGGAATATATTCGAAAAAACTATCCGGGGGTGGGTTGTGTGGGTATAGACACGGTTTCCATATCACGTTTTGGGGATGTGGAAAACGCAGTAAAATCCCACGTAACTGCATTTAAAAAAAAGGAAGACTGGGGCCAACCATTACTACTTATAGAGGATTTGAATCTTAACGAAATTTCCACTGACGAAGTTATTAAAACTTTAATAGTGGACCCCTGGCAGATTAGGAATATTGACAGTGCACCCTGTTCCGTTATTGCACAAATATAAAATTTTTTTATAAATTTTAACCATTCCAACTTTTTTACACAAAATTTATATTTAATGTTCATGATGATTGTTTATGGATAATAGACAACGTAACGAAATTCTCGCACTTCTCTTTGTAGGGGTCTTTATGGGGGCCCTGGACATTGGAATTGTTGGACCTGCTCTGCCTGCCATTAAATCATTTTTCATGGTTAATGAAAGACTGGTGTCATGGATTTTCACTATTTACATACTCTTTTTCATGATTGGAACACCTTTAATGGCTAAATTATCAGATATGTATGGTAGGAGAGCTATCTATATATTAGATATAGTTTTATTTGCTGTTGGATCGGCTTTAACTGCATTTTCCTTATCATTCGAAATGTTACTTATTGGACGGGCTATACAAGGATTTGGTGCTGGAGGTATATTTCCAGTGGCCAGCGCATTTATTGGGGACACCTTTCCACCCGAAAAGAGGGGCGGTGCCCTGGGTATTATTGGTTCTGTTTTTGGATTATCGGCGGTATTGGGACCTATATTAGGAGGTTTGCTTTTGAGTTTTGGCTGGCAATGGTTGTTTATTATTAATTTACCTATCGCTGGGCTGATTGTATTGCTCAGTATTTATATTCTTCCTAAAAGTATTAGAAAATGGGTCCCGGCCTTTGATTGGAAGGGGGCACTGGTACTGGGTATTTTAGTTTCTTGTTTAGCCTTTGGAGTAAACCAGATTGATACTAATAATGTGGTGGCCAGTGTGGAATCCCTTTATGTTTGGCCCTTTTTGTTAATAGCGGTGATTTTAGTACCGGTTTTATATAAAATTGAGCAAAGAGCAGAAGACCCTATTATACAGATAGATTTACTCAAGAGTAAGGAAGTTAAATTAGCTACAGGAATTTCCATTGGATCTGGACTTTCCCAGGCGGGAATAGTATTTGTTCCCTCTTTTGCTATGACTGCCTTCTTATTAACTGATTCTATAGCCAGTTTAATGGTAACGCCTCTGGTTATTACCATGGCCATTGCTGCACCAGTTGTAGGTAAATTACTGGATAAATATGGGTCCCGAAAGATAATGATATCTGGCAGTATTATACTTTTAATTGGCTTTTTCATGATGAGTTTACTGTCTAATTCATTTTACTTGTTCATATTATCTGGTATTGTTATTGGTTTAGGGTTAATAACTATTTTAGGATCTCCTCTTCGATATATTATGTTGTCAGAGAGTCCTCCGGAGCACAGAGCTTCGGGCCAGGCTTTAATTAACATTAACGCCAGCGCTGGGCAGTTAATTGGAGGTGCTCTTATCGGTGCTTTAATTGCATCACAAAGCGGTGCAGTGGGAGGTTATGCTGCAGCCTATCTGGCTTTAGGTTTCATTGCAGTGGTAGTGGTAATACTTACTTTAGGATTGAAAAATAGGCAGCAACAACTTAAAACTATGAAAAAGAATTTTAAATGATAATAAATTTACTTTTAAACTTTAATAGGAATAAATATAGGTTTTTATCAACTTTAATTGAATTAAAGAGTTATTAAATATATTTCAATTTTAAAATAATTTATTTAAATTTTTTTTCTAGATTTAGGAGATATTTCATGATTAATACTTTAATTTAAGGAATATACCCTTACTATAACCAAGATTAAAGGATTATTTTTAATAAATATTCTTCATTTATAATATTTCTAGAATTAAATCATCTATATTTTTATGTTAAAAGAAAGATAGGAATACCAACCTAAATTTAATGGGCTTGTTGTAATTTAGGGAGGTGTAGAAATGAGTAATAAACTCTTTGGAATTTTAGCAATTATACTAGGTTTAATAGTTATAGCATTTCCCGTAGCGGGAGTAGTTGCTGCTAGCATTCTCACAGGATTCGTAATACTCTTTATAGGTATTTGGCTTTTATTAGCTGGAATTAATGTAGGGGTGTCAGTAAAGCAGCGGCAGTATTGAATATAATCGTAGGTATATTGGCCTTGATTATAGGTGTAGACTTACTGTTAAATATATTCCTCTTCAGCTTTTTAGCAGGATTCTTACTATATTTAGCAGGATTATTCCTAATCATAGCAGGTATCATATCTCTACTTGCTAAAGATAGGAAAAACGCAGTTTGGAGCGGTGTAATAGGCATAATCTTAGGTATTCTGTATATAATACTGGGTACATACGCCTTTGATCCGCTATATCTTGGAATATTAATTGGAATATGGTTAGTAATAAACGGTATATTCCTACTTGTTGAACCAGAAGAATAAAATTGACAATAACAAGCCCATTTTTATTTTTTTTAGCCAGCTAGCACCATATATAAACTTTTAATGTATTCATATGGAATTTAATTATTTATTTAAAGATTTAAGGGTTAAAAATGAAGGACTCCAATCAGGATGATGCAAAAATCAAAAAAATAAAATCTTTGATTGAAAAAGCGAATCACCATCTTAAATTGAACGAATTAAGAGCAGCAGCTTACTACTATCATCAGGCGTTGGAAATAGATCCAGAAAACTCCAAGATATGGGATAATCGGGGTGTTGTTCTATCTAAAGCCAAGAAATTTGAAGAAGCTTTAGAATCCTTTGAGATATCTCTAGATTTAGAACCAGATAATGTTAAGGCATGGTTAAATATGGGGGTAACTCTAGCCAGTCTTAAACGTTTCGATGAAGCTATAAACTCTTTTAACAAAGCTATTGAATTGGATGTTAATGATGATGAGGCCTGGAACAATAAAGGTTCTGCCCTGTTCAGCCAGGAAAAATATCCAGAAGCACTGGAGTGTTTTGACAAAGCTATTCAACTAAATCGGAAAAATCCAATGGCTTGGGCCGGCAGAGGTTCCACCTTAAGATTTATGGAAGATTATGAGGGGGCCATAGAAAGTCTGGAAGAATTCATAAGTCTGGCTTCACCTGAACTATCCCCCCAGGTTGAAGAAGCATGGGCCATTATATTGGAATTAAAATTTCAGTTAAACAGGGAATAATGGTCAAAGTTAAAAGGTGCAATAATGCCTAAAATAACGAACAACGGTATTAAGATTTATTATGAAGATTCAGGAGAGGGAAATCCCCTCATATTATTGCACGGACTTTCAGATTCGGCGCAGATATGGGATATTATAAAGGATAAATTTATTGATAACTATCGGGTTATTACCATGGATTTAAGGGGACATGGCAGATCAGATAAACCTGATTCATCATATTCTATTTCAGATTTATCCAATGACCTTAATTGTCTATTAAATCTCTTAAAAATTGAAAAAACAAACATATTGGGATTTTCATTAGGAGGTGCGGTGGCCCAGCAATTCACTCTTGATCATCCTGATAAAGTAGATTCTCTAATTTTACTTTCATCATTTAGTTACATTGATGATGATTTTAAAAATAAACTAAAATTTCTTAGAAATAGTCTTAAAAGGGGAGGATGTGCCGAATTTTATGATGAGGCTGTTAAATTGGTACTTCCACTTGAATTTTTAGCTAAATATGAAACTGATTTGGCTGCAGGTAAAGAAATCTGTATGGAAATGAATTCTGCACCTGTTTTGATAGGTTTTATTGATGCTATTTGCAAATTTAATTTAAAAAATAGAGTTAAAAATATTGAAAAACCCACCCTAATTATATGTGGCAAAAATGATATTTTCACACCTTTAAAACTTTCAGTGGATTTAAATAATTCAATTAAAAATTCAAAACTGGAAATTATGGATCAGGTGGGACATAACTTATTCATCCCGGAAAATATAAACATTCTTTCTAAAGTGATTTTAAACTTCTTAAATAACCACTAAAATGTTATTGATAATCTATAAATCTGAATTATTATCGTTTAAATGTTTTTAATAAATACTTCCAGAGAAAAGATTTTTTTGTAGGAGGGAAAAAATGGACTCTTTAACTCTGGAAGTTAAATATTGGTTTCAACTGAAAAAAAAAGAATTTTTAAGTGGTTGAAACCTTCTTGTATTTAGGGGGGGTGTGATGTGTGCATACCGCACACATATATATACTTATCTAAAGTAGTATATAAACTTGATGTTTTTGCTTAAACATTTTAAAAAAAGTACTGGTTTTAATAAGGTTAATAATTAAATAAAATATAAATAAACTTTATATCTTATTTATACTTTATATTTACACTCTATTACATTTTTTAAATTTTAAAAGAAGTTTAGAACTATTTTAAAAATTTATTTATACTAATTTATTCAATTCAAGTTTTAATTCTTCTAAATTCTCTTTTTTCAATGGTATAACAATTCTTTTATCCTGGTAGTTGAAAATTAATCTGGATACCGGGCGACCGTATTCAATATTTTCAATTTTATCTAAATAATATTTATTTATCTTCCCAGTTCTTTCAGATCCCCAAAATTTCTTACGGTATTCCAATATAGCGTCTTTAGTAAGTTCAATATCAAATGAATCGTCTTCTAAAAAAAGAATTACTTCTTCCAAATTTTTCTCACAAAAAAGACAAAATTTAGCATTTTCAGGATTTCCAACTCCACATTCGGGACAAATCACATTAAAAGAAGTAATAATATCATTAGTTTCATCAAGGGACAATTTAACACCTTACATTTTAACAATTAATCACTAAAAATATGAATTCGAATATTTTCTAATAAAAAAGGATAATAAGACCTAATAAAGGATATTCCTACCAATATTAAAAATCTTATTATGTTATTCTAACCCATTTAGATATCCATTTATATCTCCATCTTCCCCAATATCGGTACCATTTTTTGTACTTCTTCAGGATGTAATTACGAGTGGTCCATTTATATTTCCATTGTCCATAAGAAGCGTACCATGTTTTGTATTTTTTTACCATGTATTTGGTGTAGACCCATTTATATCTCCATCTACCCCAGGACTTGTACCACTTCTTATATTTTTTAGTGTATTTTTTAGTAATGGTCACATTTTTTGGTTTGCCCGTTGTCACAATACCGTAACGGAAGATCACACTTCCTATAGCCCCATTTATTCTGGCCATATTTATATCATAATTAAGTGTAAGTGTAGATAAGGGTTTAAACTCAGGAGATAATAAGTAATTTTCCACTCCAGCTAGTATTGGGGTTCCATTACATTTTTCTACAATATATTTCGTGGTTTTTCCTATCCAAGCTGAGTCTTGACCATAACTGCTTTTATAGATCATGGGAACCATTAAATCCAAGTACTGGGCCAACTCCCCATAATCCTGGCCATACCATTCTCTGCTCGCCGCTGTTTCAGCTTTAATAACTCCTGACACAGCTACTGTACTTTTTATTGATTTAACTTTTTCATAAACTCTTTTTACAAAATCAGTGATGGTTTCTGCCCCGTGGGGTGTCTGCTGATATGCAGCACGATTTTTGGAAGCAACTCCAGAGTAACGCACATAATCCAGGTGGATACCATTAATACCGTAATTTTTAGTAATATCCCCTATAATTTTTATTAAATAATTCTGATAATCCACATTTTGAGGGTCAATCCAGCCTGATGAAGATTTACTGGAATCTTTAAAACAAACTATCCATGCATGGACTCTAATCCCTGTCCCTTTAGATTTATATAAAACTGTTTTAAGGGCGCTGGTATAGATGGTCCCTGTAGAACCTTTAGTTAAAATAAAAACATCAGTAACTCCCTGTCTTTTCAAGCTATCAAAATTAATAGTATTAGCATAACTGGCCCATACCCAGTATCCTTTAGAATTTAGATACTGACTTTTAAAGACATTATAATCTGATTTTTGGACAGGACTCGTATCATTTTCATCAGAATTTTGGGGGGCATCTGTTCCATCATCCTGGTTAAGGTCAGTGTTTTCCTGAACAGGACTCTCTAAAGAGCTATCCATCTCTTGTAAATCTGTGCTGGTTTCTTCAGCCGCACCAACTGGGTTTAGACCTATAAAAATTCCAAAGGTTATAACAAAAAATATCAGAATCACTTGTTGCTTCATGGCACCCTCCCCCTATAAAACAAATATTGATCTATAAGATAAATTATATAATATATTCGGTTTTAAAAGAAGTTAAATCCTCAAATAAAATTTGCTATAAAACTGGACTTAAATATTGATAAACTACTATTACTTATAAAAAGATTAGAAATTTATTATTAGTTGGTATCATGCCGAATAAATTTAATATAGAGGGCCCCATTTTTATTGGCCGCAGCTGGCAAGAATATATAAAAATGTTTAATTTACATGGGAATGTTCTGGGGGAGGGAAAAATTTTAGACTGCGCCGCTGGTGCTAGTTCTTTTACCGCAAAAATGAACCAGGAAGGTTATGATATCACTGCTTTGGATGAAATTTATGATAAAAGTCCTGATTATCTGCAGAATAAATGTAAAAAACACCTCCAAGTTCTGATTAACGCCCTATCCACAATGGAAGGTCATTTTTTATGGGGTTACTTCCAAGATTTAGCTGATCTAAAAAGGAAGAGAATGAAAGCATGCTGCGACTTTGCAGCCGATTATAAGAAAAATCATGGAAAAAATTATATTAAAGCAGATATAACTCAAATACCCTATAATGACAATTCATTTTCACTAGTTTTATGTTCTCATCTTTTATTTATATATGATCACCGCCTGAGCTACGATTTTCATAAAAAATCAATTTTAGAGATGTTAAGGGTTGGAAAAGAAGTTAGGATCTATCCCCTGGTTAAACATAAAAGTAAAAAGTCTGAATATTTAACCAGTATAATGGATGATCTTAGCCCATCTGCCGATTTAGAACTGGTTAATGTTGATTATGAATTTAGAAAAGGCGGTAATCAGATGCTTCAAATATTAAAGAATTAATTCCTCTGAAAATCTTTCACAAATTTTTCAAAAGCATCAATAGCTTTCATGGCACTATCCTCCAATGTATGGGGATACTCTTTACCATGAACACTAATATTTCTTTTAGACCTAATGGTGGAAATCAATCCTTTAAGCTCATCATAATCGGAAAAAGGCTTTATTTTATGACACTTCTTTAAAATTTGATATACAGAAGGAGGTTCATTTTTAATTATTCCCACCTTAATAGCTTCATCAAATGATTCTTTAGAAATATAATCTTTTAAGAAAAATTCCTCATATTCTGGTTTTCCATGGAGAAAAATGTCAATTTCATCAATGTTTAAAGATTTTTTAAGTCTCTTGTTGGCTTTTATCCGTATGAAGTTTTCTAACGCCCCGTTAATGGCGTATATTGCCTCTCGAAAATGTCCTCTAAGTTGATAATCCTTAGAATCCATTAATAATGATTTCCATAAATGAATATTATCCTTTTTTAAATAATCCTTTAATTTTTCTATTTCAATTGGATTCAAATAATCAGGGTTGCTTTTAATACAGTAAATGTTGGGATTTTCTTTAAAACCTGTGTTTAATTCTCTTCCCTCTTCTATTAATTTAAAACCATAATTAGTTATCATCTTATGAAAAACTGTCTCCACCCAGTATTTACCGGTTATAATCCTATAACGCTCAATAAAATAGTTCAAAGCGTCAATACTATGCTTCAGGAGTAGGGGTATATCCTTACATGGAGACAGAATGTCCATTTCCACTAAAATGGTCGGATCAATAAGTTTGGCAATATATAGGGTTACCATGGAACGGTTCACAATGCCATATTTGTCTTCGGGAATTTCCATAAATTCAGATTCTACATTCTTAAATGGGTTAAGGGGACTATCAACTAATTCAAAGGTTAAAATGTGTTCAATGTTTTTATAAATAAATTTAACAGGCATATTTGGTTCTATTTTTATGGGAGAAGGTATTTCAATTTTAACAATTGTCCAATTCTTCTCTTTACCCATTATTTCCCTGTCTAAAATTTTATTATTCCCTGGTTTAAATTTCAAATTATCGACCTTAAACTAATATTTATTCCCCTTTTAAATTTCAAATTATCGACCTTAAACTTTATTTCTTTATTTTCCTGGTTTAGAGTTATACCTGGTTTTTCCTTTAAATTCTCCCACAGATATATCTGTTATCCAATATTATTTAATTTTTAAGATCCAACATCTAATTCAGAATTTTTTCTTTAAGGACAAATTTCAACAGATCCTAAAGTTTTTAAAGGTTTAATAAATACTAAATAATTCAAAATCATTATCCAAAAAGATATTAATAATTTAAAATAGAAAATTAGTAAATCTTAATCTTTGTATTTAGGGGAAAATTTTATGACGGGCTCACAAGATGAAAAAGCTTATGATAAGCGGTGGTTAGCTTTAGGTGCAATATGCATCCCTTTAATAATAGTAAGTATTGATGGTACAATTTTAAATGTGGCTTTGCCCACTATTGCAACAGCATTACATACAACTTCAGCACAGCTGGTGTGGATAAACGCAGCATATATCATTATTTTCGGAAGTACCATTCTCCTGGGAGGATCTTTAGGGGATAAGTACGGACGTAAATGGACTCTTTTACTGGGTATGATCATTTTCGGCTTAGGATCTGTAGGGGCTGGTTTATCGTCCAACCCTTTAACCCTTATATTTATGAGGGGGTTCATGGGTGTAGGGGGAGGTTTGTTAATGCCGGCCACCCTCTCTATTATCACCAACATATTTCCAGACTCAGAAAGACAAAAAGCCATAGGAACTTGGGCCGGGATGTCTGGTATTGGGGTGGCAGTAGGACCTTTAGCTGGTGGTGCTATATTAACCTATTTCCATTGGAGCTGGGTGTTTTTTGTAAATGTCCCCATTGTAATTGCTGGATTAATTGCCATAGCTTTACTCGTCCCACATTCAAAAGCTTCAGATGCCCCTCCTCTAGATTTAAAAGGAGCTTTAATATCTTTCGTAGCTCTTTTGAGCTTATTTTATGGCATAATACAGGGTCCTGAAATTGGATGGTCAAATGTAAGTGTTATATTTTCCTTCATATTAGCGGTGATACTGCTATACTTGTTTGTATGGTACGAAAAACGTGTAAAACATCCTATATTGGATATAAACTTTTTCAAAATTCCAGAATTTAGTTCAGGAGTAATTTCTATTGCCATATCTTTTTTTGCCCTATTCGGACTAATATATATGTTAACCCAGTTTTTGCAGTTTGTTGAAAATTACACTCCATTTAGGGCAGGTTTAGCTCTTTTCCCATTTGCATTAGTCCTTTTATATGGCTCACCTAAAATACCAATCCTGGTAAAAAAATTTACCAGAAAAAAGGTTGTTATTTCTGGTTTTATTATCATGGCTGCGGGTCTATTCATATTTGGCTTTGTAAAAACTTCAACTACATATATAACAGTTTTAATCGCCTTGGTTTTTGTAAGTCTGGGAATGACCATGATCCAGGTACCGGCATCTGATTCAATAATGGGTTCCATACCTCGTGATAGGGCAGGCCAGGGATCTGCCACCAATGCGGCTATAAGACAGATAGGATCATCTTTTGGTATAGCCATAATAGGAACCATTTCCCAATCAGTTTATTATATCCAATTATCAGCATCCACTGCTATACAGAATCTTCCCAGTGATCTGGCAAACAGCGCACTTTTAGGTATACCCCGAGCAATCAATATTGGCCAAGAATTAGGAGATTCGGGAAATGCGCTTATTCAAGCAGCCTCAAATGCATTTGTCAACGGAATGGATATTAGTTTGATTATAACTGCATTTATTGCATTAATAGGGGCATACACTGCCTACAGATATCTTCCAAACAAGAATTAAAAAAGAGGATTAAATCCTTTTATTATAATCTAATTAAAAAAAAGGGGGTTAATCATTATATTATAATCTAATTAAAAAATGGGGTTAAATCCTTTTATTATAATCTAATTCTTTAAATTTTATCTTAAATTTGGTTCCGGTTTTATTTTCAATAGTTAAAGTACCATCTAACTGTTTTACTAACATTTTAACTAGTCTTAATCCTAAACTTTCTATTGAATCAATATCTCCCGGTAAACCAACGCCGTTATCGCTAACTGTTAAAATCAGATTATCAGAGGGCTCTATTAGAATTTTAACCATAATTTTTCCTTTTCCATGAGTAAAAGCGTGTTTTAATGAATTTGAGACCAGTTCATTAATAATTAAACCTAATGGTATAGCAGTTTCCAGGTTAACTTCAATTTTGGGAATTTCCACTACGCTCTCTATATTAAAAGTGTCCTTTTCATAAGAATAGACCAAATCATCAACCAAATTTTCTATATAATTTGAAAGATTTATATGGGAAAGATCATGGGATTGATAAAGATTTTCATGGACCAAAGCCATAGAATGGATCCTATTCTCAGTTTCCTGATAAAGTTTAACCATATTTTCGTCGCTAATTTCCGAAGTCTGTAGTGATATAAGGCTGGATATTATTTGCATATTATTTTTAACCCGGTGATGTATCTCTCTAAGTAGTGCTTCTTTCTCTTTTAAAGATGCTTTAATTTCATCTTCGGCTTTTTTACGATCTGATACATCTATAAGAGAAACTAAAATTCTAAAAGTTCCAGGAATTTGTTTAAAAGTGGCCAGAAAATATCTAACATTCCCTGAAGGATCCTCATATTTCAATTGACAAGTTTCTGGAGCAGGGCCTAGTTCTTCTTTATTAATCAATTTTTCATGGTATTTTACAATTAAATCTTCTTCTTGATTAGTAAATAATTGGTCCCATTTTAAATCTCTTTTTAAATCCTCATCGGAGTATCCAAAGACATTTTTGAACTCTTTATTAGCCAAATATACCCTTAAATTTTCATCCAGTATTATCATTAAGGTTCCAGTATTTTCAAATATATTCCGATATCTTTTTTCACTTTCTTTTAGCTGATGCTTGGAAGTTTCAAGGGAATCTAACATGGTATTAACTGATTTACCAAGATTTGATAGTTCATCTTCACCTTCATCATACACCCGTTTAGATAAATCTTCACTTTTACCAATATACACCACTCCACTCACTATTTTTTCAAGACGATTTAATAGGTTTTTATCTAAATGATAAAGGGTTAAAACTCCAAACAGCAATCCCATTAGTATAAGTGACAAAATCAAGTAGATAATACTGCTTTGATAATCCTGATAAATTATCCGGGGTATTTCACTTCTCAATATTAGGGCGGGATTTCCATCTATATCATTATAATAGGTATAACCTGCAATATCGTCTGGACCTAGAGCCTGCACAAAAATAGGATTGTTATTGTTAAGTGCATTGCGTGCTGTTTGGAAGTCGGAAGGCAAGTTTTTATTATTGTAATTTTCTACCGATATTGAAGAATTAGTCAACTTTGATAAACGTGCTAATTCTGCTTTATTTAATAAACGACCCATTATAAGTGTTCCCTGGGATGGGCCGGTACTTGAACTGGTTAAAATTGGATGGGAGCTAACCATCATAGGGCCTAGTTGTGTTATTATAATTCCGGATTGACCTTCACTATCATTGCTGCTGGTTACAATATTAGATGAGGTAAAGTTTTGATAGAAGCCTGAAGGAATGTTAATTTCCTGGTTTCTTTCCAGATCAAAGGCCTTACCATATACTAATCTATTATCATTATCTAAAAATAGTATTAGATTAAGATTGAGCCTCGTAAATGTTTCAGGGAGCAGGCTGGAACTTGCAAAATCAGGATTATTTCCGCTTACAAATGAATAAGCATCGTCCCACTCAGCCCAGTCAATATTAGTTTTTTTAAGATTATATATCTCATTATTGAGGGTATAATTAACATCTCTAACTTCAAGAGCAGTGTATTGCTTTTCATGTACATTAAAAGTATTAGAAAATAAAATCTGCGACATGGTAAAAATGGCCAGAATTAAAATAACAAACAACGTTCCTGTAAAAAGCAATGTTTTGGCCCTTAACTTCATTATAATCCCCAAAAACGTTATATGAAAACTTTTTCTATCTAAATATAATAAATCAATTTATGGTTCAACCGGGAGATCCCTTTAGATGGGATTTAAGTGATCTATAAATTAGTGGATTGGCAAGATTTTCAGGCAACCCTAACTCTTTTAGAACATATTTAACCAGATCATCAGGTTTTATAGCATCGTTTTCAGATTCGTATTCAGTAACTAGTTGATCAATATAATCCAGATAATCTAAACTATCTTTTATTGCTTCTTGAGCTTCATCAAAACTCTTTGGTTGGTCCCAGGATTCCAGAAGAACTTGGTAATCATCTATTTCCTTTAATTTTTTCAAAGAACTAACACATTCATTAAAATCATCATAGATTGGTATTTCACCCGCTACAGGTATGGAGTCTCCGGTAAAGATAACATTAGCTCCGGGAATCTTTAATGAAATGGAGCCAGAGGAGTGCCCCGGAGTATGAATTACTTCTAATTGAAGATTTTCTTCCAGTTCAATAACATCATTATCTTCTAAGGCAATATCAACATTTACAGGCCCACCTACCATTTGATGGAAGTTTGGTACGGGTCTTTCCTGATATTGGTTTTCAATGTCTTCCAACCAGGAAACCTCATTTTGGTGAATGGCAATTGCACAACCAGATAATTCTTTTAATATTTTGCTAGATCCAATATGGTCTGGATGGGAGTGGGTATGGATTATGAGGGCTATTTCTTCACAACTTCTACCGGTTTTTTCTAAATATTCGCATATTATTTCATGGGAAGCAGCCAAACCACTGTCAATAAGGTATACTTCTTCACCGTAAATCAGATAAACGTATACTACCCGTTCTATTAGTTCCCCAGATTCTTTCTTAATCTGGAAAGGTATTTTGATTGAATGGACCTTTTCATTAATTTGCATTTCAATTCCTCATATTATGAAATTAATTTAGTTTTAAGTTATTTAAACTATTAACAAATTAAATGAATACATTAATTGAAGACTGATATTAACTACATTATTAAATAAAGATAATTGATTAAACCTATAACAGGGATTTTATGAGTAATAATAAAGCTGCAGAAGTGTTAAATACAATCAGAAAACAATTTTCTCTTAAAAATGAGAATATTAATGAATTACGCAGAGATTTTGAAGAATTTTATCTTAAATTTAGTTCCAATCAGGTGCTTGAAATTGAAAATTATTGCATTAACCATATACATTTCTATAAAATAACATCCCAACACACTAAACCAGAATATGCCATTCTCTTCTTTCATGGCGGAGGATTTAATATGGGATCCACCAAGGGCCATCTGGACCTTTGTGGAAAATTGTCCGCATCCTCAGGGGTTAGTGTTTATAGTTGTGATTATCGTCTAGCCCCGGAACACGCTTTTCCTGCTGCAGTGGATGATTGTTTTGATTCATATAAGTGGCTTTTAAAGCAGGGCTTGCAACCAGAAAATATTATATTAGCCGGTATATCTGCCGGCGGAACACTGGCCCTGTCCAACCTACTATCCATAAAAAATAATGGTCTGGAACTTCCATCAGCTGTAGTTTGCATGTCCCCAGCAGTAGACATGTTGTTCCAGGGAGATTCCATAAAAACAAATGCACAAAATGATTGGATAAGTAAGGAACGTTTAGAAAGGGTTAAAAAATTATATCTCCAGGGACAAGATCCTAAAAATCCTTTAGCATCCCCTATATACGCGGATTTAGAAGGACTTCCCCCGATATTATTACAGGCAGGCACTCATGAAATACTTTTAGACGATATCCTAAGTTTTAAAGACAAGGCTATTGCTTCGGGAGTGGATGTTACCTTAGAGAAGTGGCCGGGGATGTTTCATTGTTGGCAAATTTTTTCCTCAAGATTAATGGAAGGTCAAAAAGCCATAGAAAGCGCCGGAGATTATATAAAAAAAAATTTATTTAAATAAAAAAAAAATTTAATGCTTAATTTATTTCAATTATGATTTAATCATGGTCAATAACATTTTGAACTTTTGGACTGCCATTACGGCGTGTGGAATGTCTGCGGGCATTATTATCATATTACCTGCTTTTAAATTATATTTCTGTTCAGCAATGGATATTTCTGCTTCACCGTCAATTACTTGAACCATGGCATCAAATGGTGCAGTGTGCTCACTAAGACCTTCTCCCTGGTCAAATGCGAATATGGTTACTGTCCCGGTTTCCTTTCTTATAATTTCATTACTAACCACAGATCCGTCTTGATAATCTATTAAATCCACCAGTTCTATCACTTTAGATTTTAAATCTTCTCTCATGCTTACACCTCTATCTTTATTGTTATATCCATGAACTCTAATAATATAGTTCATCATCTTTTAGCTTTTATCTCGCAGCTGTAACAATAATCTGAGTCTCGATTTGTTTTGAAAATCTTTCCACATTCCTTACATTTAACTTCTTTTAAAACAGATTTTTTTTCAACAATATCTAGAGAGCAAGAACACTTCCAACCCATTTTACCTTTTAATTGGGCCTCAAATTCTTTATCAACATCTCCATGGTTTTTTTCCATTTTCTCACCATTTAGATTTATAGGTTCCATACTATTTATTTTATCTTTAACTGTTTCATATTTGATCTTTGTAATTTTTAGAGTATGAGGGTATTTTTAGGGGGTTATTGATATAAAAACCATCCTAAATTTTTTTCAAATTTATCATTTAATTATAAAAATAATAAGGAATTTTTCCAATTTGAAAATAATTCCTTTTATTAGGCAGACCACGAGTAAACTTTAATTACCCAAAATTTCTTTTATATCCTCTTTAGGGTCACCTATTGGTTTTAGATCATAATTTTCAACCAATACATTGATTATATCATCATTGGCCCATCCCGGCAGAATTGGACCTATATACATACCTTTCATATTCAGTGCCAGAAGGCTCCATAGGATTGCTACTGCCTTTTGTTCCATCCAACTAAGAACTATGGTTAAAGGAAGTTCACTTAATTCAACTTTGAATAATTCGGCTAATGCCACGGCAATATCCACAGCAACTATGGCGTCATTGCACTGGCCCAGATCAATCAATCGTGGTATACCTTCAATGTCTCCCAGGTCCATATCGTTAAATCTATACTTACCGCATGCTAAAGTTAGAACTACGGTATCTTGGGGTAAATTTTCAACAAATTCTGTGTAATATTTAGCCTGAAGTAGAGGAGAGTCGCATCCTCCAACCAGCAAGAACCTTTTTATTTTGCCTGCTTCAACTAGTTCTTTGATCTTATCTGCCAGGGAAAGAACGGTTGATGCTCCAAATCCAGTTGTTAACACTGTTTCTCTAGGTTCTTCTTCTAGATCTCCCAGTTCCAGTGCTTTTTCTATTACTGGTGTAAAATCATAATCTTCTACATGTTCCACTCCTGGTAGCTGGGCCACACCGCTGGTGAACATTCTTTCTTTGTATTCATCTCTAGGCAGCAGTACACAGTTAGATGTTCCCAGTATTGCGACTGGGTACTGGGCAAAGGTCTTTTTTTGATCGAACCAGGGACCTCCCAGTTGTCCTACCAGATGTTTATATTTTTTTAGCCCAGGATATCCATGGGCAGGTAAGAGTTCAGAATGAGTATAAACGTTAATACCTTTACCTTCGGTCTGTTTAAGAAGCTCTTCTAGTGCTTTAAGGCTGTGTCCCGTTGCAACTATTCCCGGACCTTTGACTGCTCCTACTGGAACTTCTGTAGGAACTGGTTCACCATAAGTTTCTATATGAGCTTTTTTAAGAAGTTGCATTGTCTTAATATTCATTTTACCAGCTTCCAGAGCCAGTTCCACGAATTTTTCTGGATCAAAATTTACATTCGTCAAACTTGAATAAAATCCTCTCTCTATAAAGGCATCAACTTCCGGGTCAGTATATCCCAGTTCTCTAGCATGGTATAAATATGCTGATATTCCCTTAATGGCAAATAGTAGATTGTCTTGTAGCCTGGCTACTGTTGGTTCTTTTCCACACACTCCTCTTACTGTACACCCAGTGCCTCGGGCTGTTTGTGAGCACTGGTAACAGAACATATCTAATCTTTCTTTTTTCTCCATTTTAGTTCCTCCTAGCTTGTAATACCTAATATTTCCATATTATCTAGAAATTTCATTTTTTTAATAATCAATTGTTCGGTAACATACGAACATTCTATTATGTGCGAACAATACTATATATAATTTTTGATTTAATTTAACTATGTTCGTTTATACACGAACAAAAGCATTTATATGGCTTCAAGTTCATAATCATATAAAACTTTTGTAGATAGAGAGAGTATCAATGAATAGCATTATAGATAAAAAAACACCTAGTAACAAGCAAATTGAATTATTTGCTTCACCAACAGGTATAGTAGCCATTAAAAGTCCTACCAAACTTCAGATTTTGGCAATACTTAAAGAAAATGAGTTAAGTTTTGATCAAATAGTTTCTAAAATAGGCAAGGCCAAATCCACTGTATCCACTCATCTAAAAAAATTAGTAGAAGATGGTATAATTGATTCTAAAAGCCATCCTAAGGATGCTAGAAAAAAGATATTCTATATTAAATCAGAATATTTAGGTGAACTATCACAAGTAAACCCCTTCAAAAACGAAATTGAAAACTATGTATCTAATTACTTATCCAGTGATGGAGATCCCTTTGAATTTTTCCGTTTAATGTTCAAAACTATAAGGATGGGTTTGATCAGTCAGGGAATAAACATAGACCCCATACTTCATGATTCTGGAGTTAGAGTGGGAAAAGAGTTATATCCACAATTAGCCGATGAAAACTTAGAAAAGTTCCTGGGAAATATTGCAAATTTTTGGGAAGATCATAACTTAGGCACAGTGGAAATAAAAAATTTACAACCACTTGAAATCAATGTCTTTGATTGTTTTGAATGCAGAGGACTACCTAATTTAGGTAAACCTGCTTGCAGCTTTGATGCAGGTATATTAAAAGCTTTATTCTCCGAATATTACAAAGATAAAGTGATGGTAGATGAAACCAAATGTTATGCCATGGGTGATGATCACTGCTGTTTTTTAATTAAATAAAAAACGTATATCATAATAAAGAAATCTTTCTACTCTATTTCTATTTAATACTAATATCTTCATACCATAATTCAGGATTCTTTTGTATAAAAGCAGACAGCATAGATCTACACTCTTCAAGATCAAGATTTACTAAATTAACTCCATTTTTCTTTAAATATTCTTCCGGACCTATAAAATTTTCATTTTCCCCAATAACCACCCGGGGAATATTATACAACAGAATAGTACCGGAACACATTGTGCAAGGAGATAATGTAGTGTACAATGTGCATTGCTGGTAATCCTGAGGTTTTAATCGGCCAGCATTCTCAAAACAACTCATTTCAGCATGTAATATTGCTGAATTATCCTGAAATCGTCTATTATGGCCTTTACCAATAATAATTTTATCTTTAACCATCACCGAACCTATGGGAATTCCACCATTTTTAAGACCTATTTTTGCTTCCTTAATAGCTTCCTTCATAAAATAAAGGTCATCCTTTTTCATTTTACTCCCCTTTTTCTTGATTAATAATCATATCCTAATCCAATAAGATTTAAATATAAATTTATAATTCGGTGGTTATTCATTTCTTATTTTAATATTTTAATTTATTATTCGGTGGTTTATTATTTATTATTACATTTTTTTGGTTGATATCTCATTGATTATGGCCTGATGCATTCTTTTTATGAATTCCATCCGCTCCTCATACTTCAAAACATCAAGGTAACCCTGGGCCACCAGGTTAAAGGCAAAAGGTGAAGGTATCTTGGTATTTATTTGGTTAATCTCCATTTTGCCCGATTCTATCAATTCAAGTACCTTTTTAGCATTTTTAACATCCATGTAATCTTCCATAACTTCTCTACGGGCTTCCTTTAAAATAGAAAAATTTTTGTCAATTTCTTTAATGAAATTTAATAAAATCTTACCCTTAACTTGCTGTTTGGACACACTCTTCTCTTTGCCCTTGTAGCGCCTTAGTATCATTAAGGATCTGCCGGCACAATGCCGGAATCTCCCGGCAAGTGTTTCGGTTTTGTCAATGGCTTTTATCAGAATCTCCTCCAAATTTTCAGATTTAAGTTCATTAAATGCTTCCAATCCACCAATTTTTCCTTCTGAACTAAGATAAAATCCATTATCGGATACTGATATCATAACATCCCGGCGGTATTTCTTGGCAATAATATAGGCCACGGCACGGGAAAGAGCATCATTAACTCTCCTACCAAATAAGGTGTGGAACACCACAAACTTCCGGTTACCATACCCGGTATAGAACTCTATAAGTAAATTTTTAAGACTGGGAATCTGTGCATAAAGGTACTGTTCCCGGAAATAGTTATAGATAGAGTTAGCAGAATTGTAATCCACGTAGAGGTATTCATGGATAAAATCTATTATCTCTTCTTTGCTTCTACCGTAGGCAAATTTACCTTCCATAATAGATCTTAAACCTTGGATAGACATGGCCAGGTCAAATGCCAAAGGCAACTGTTCTGAAAACCATGAAGGAATTGTCGGAGGTCCTGAAGAAGGTGTCACATTAACAACCATTCCTCGGGCATAGTTAAAACGATAAATTCTACCTCCCAGTACAAAGGTATCTCCCTTTCTAAGTTTTTCCATGAAATCTTCTTCAACCCGGCCTACAATTTGATCTTTCCATTTGACCACCGCTGCCGATCTGTCTGGAATAGTACCAATGTTAGTTGAATAAAGCATACGGGCCAGTTTACCCCTTTTTCCGAACATATTTTTATCATAATCCACCCATATCTTAGCATAAACGTATCTATCCTCCAAACTGGTGTATTCACCAGCAAGATAACTTAATACGCTGAGATAGTCACTTTCCGATAAATTCCTAAAACAATAACTATTTTTTATCACATAATAAGCATGGTCAATATCCCATTTATTCTCGATAGCCATACCATAGATGTGCTGGGAGAGTACATCCAAACAGTTCTGGGGAATATTAATTTCGTCAATCTTTCCCTCTAAAGCATTTTTAAGTATAAGAGAACACTCCACCAGATCATCACGGTCAACTACAATTAATCTGCCCTTGGATTTATCATGTAAACGATGACCGCTACGCCCTATCCTCTGCAAAGCTCTGGAAACAGATTTAGGTGAGCTTAAAAGAATTACCAGGTCAATATATCCAATATCTATTCCCAACTCCAAAGAAGTAGATGAAACAACCACCTTCAACTGCCCATCTTTTAATTTATTTTCTGCTTCTAATCTTAATTCTTTAGATAATGAAGAATGATGGGCCATAACATTATCATCATTATATTTATCTTCAAATCTCTTTTTAAGATTATAAGAAACACTTTCCGTTCCACTACGGGTGTTGGTAAATATTAGCGTGGTTTTATGTTTACTTATTAGATCATCCAGAAGATTGTACAGGGCAAGATTAGTTTCATTAGGTTCAGATTCAATGATGTTCTCCACCGGAGTTAAAACTTTCATGTCCAACTTTTTTAGATAATTAACATCCACAACCTTACAATTTCTTACCTTGCCATAGTTATAACCTACTAAAAACTGGGCTATCTTTTCAAGGGGATATACAGTGGCACTTAATCCAATGCGCGTAAAACCGCCCACCAAATTTTGAAGTCTCTCCAGACTCAAACTTAGATGCACACCCCTCTTATTATCAGCCAGGGAATGAATTTCATCTATAATCACATATTTAACGTTCATCAACTTTTCTCTAAATTTAGGAGCACACAACAATATAGAAAGAGATTCGGGGGTGGTAATTAAAATGTGAGGAGGCTTTTTAAGCATTTTACTTCTCTGGTACTGGGTAGTATCTCCGGTTCGCACCGCCTTTCTTATTCCAAGCTTCCTACCTGCAATTTTCTCTATCTCTGATAAAGGTTTTTCCAGATTTTTCTCTATATCATTATCCAACGCTTTAAGTGGAGATATGTAAATACAGTAAACCTTATCCTCCAATTCCTCTTTATCTGCTAAGCTAGTTAATTCGCTTATAATGGATAAGAAGGCTGTGAGTGTTTTTCCAGAACCAGTGGGAGATGAAACTAATATGTTCTCCTTTTGGTGTATGTCTAAAATGGCATATTTTTGTGACTCAGAAAATGTTTCAAAATTAGATTTAAACCATTTTTTAACCCAAGGATGTAATATTTCAAAAATCTCTGCATCAGAATATCTTTTAGTCTGTTTTTCAATCATTTTTATCTTACTAATTTATTTAAACGTTATATTAAGTTTTAATCTATCTTTTTGGGGAAAAAATCATGGTTATATGATAAGATGTCTTTCACTTTATCAAAATGGAATACTTCAAAGTTTTCAACTGCATAAACTTCAAATTCCGGGATTGATCTAGAATCTAAAAAAGGAGAAAGTAATTTTTCATGAAGTATATCTGATCCTTCAGTTATGAAATTAAAAGAAGGCATTACAATTAGTTCATTTTCCTTCCAAAATCCCTTAAGAAAACATTTAATTTTCTCCAACCTTTCTCCACTTCGAAGCCCTATACAGGGATGTTCATGGCCAATTATCAGGGTTGAACCTTTTATTTCATCTAAATTACTGGGTAGTTTATGGCCGTGCATCAATACATATTTGCCAATAGAATAACTGTCGTAAAGTTCAAGATCTGATTTTTTGGTTATAAATTTAGTAAAATTGTCGTGGTTTCCTTTGATCAGTATAATCTCTTCAAATTTATCTTTAAGAAAATCTATGAAATTTAATACTTCTCTCCATTCTTGTCTGCTTATCTTACCAAACTCATGTTTTAAATCACCATTAATTATAATGGTGTTTACCTTTTCCAGATTAATATTGTTACAAATTTCTTCTAAACGAGATATAATTTTATTATATTGGAATTTAGGAACCATTAAACCTTCAGCATTTAATGCTTGTTCATATCCTAAATGTAGATCAGAAATAATTAAATTATCTTCAATTAAAAGGGCCAAATCAACAATTTTGGCCTTACAGATTTCATCTTTCATAACTTTTCCTTAGTTTTAATATTATTCTTTAATTTTATATTTTTAATATTATCTGGTTTGAAGAAATTTTATATAAATAAATTTTTTGATAGTTATAATAACATCAATAAATTAAAAAGAGAAGTTCAACTATAATTAAATTATAAAAAAACCTTTATAAATAATTTAAAAGATTAAAATTAAAATTACATAGATTGCCTTTATAAATTGGATGTAAGGTGTAAAAATGAGTAATTCTGACCAGGAAATAGACGAAAATGAATTCCAAACCCTAATTGAAAATCTAAAAAATCCAGATAGCAATATTCGAAAGGAATCCGTGGAAGAATTAGGTAAAATAAATGATGAGAGAATTGTTGAACCATTAATCTCAGTTCTTAACGATGATAACCATCAGATAAGATTTAAGGCTGCTGAAGCATTGGGAAATATGGATGAAACGGCAGTTGAACCTTTAATTAAAGCCCTTAAAGAAGGTGAGGGTGAATCTAAAAGATTTGTTATTTTTGCCCTTAAAAAAATAGGAGATCCTAAGATAGTGGATCACTTGATCCTGGCCTTAAATGATGAGGACTGGGGTGTAAGGAAAGTTGCAGCCAGGGCTATTGGAGAAATAGGAGATAAAAGAGGAGTAGAACCACTATTTGAAGCTTTAAATGACGAAGATTGGGGTGTGAAGCTGGCAACAGTTAGATCTCTAGGTGATTTAGGTGATGAAAGGGCCATAGATCCTATAAAAAAGGCCAGAAGAAAAGGGGACAAAGACTTTAAGAAGGCAGCTAACAAGGCACTTAAAAAAATAGGTAAAAAATAATTTAAATGTTAGGGGGTGGATTTTATGAGTTGTTACATACGCCACATGAAGGATTTTCTATTAGGTTTGGGCATTGAACCACAAACTAAAGAAGAACGAAAAGAAGTAGATCTATCCATAAGAGATGCCATAGGTAAAACCAGTAGTGATAAATGCAACGAAGTATGGAAAGAAGTTAAAGAAGTACTTCAAGATGATGCTAGAAAAAAATCAATGGCCCATCATCTAAAAGAGAATTACTAATCGGGGAATTAAATGAAGTATCAAGTAGTCTTTCATCTTGACGATGACAGTGATTATGGTGTTAACATCACTTTAAATAATATTGAAAACCTTATAGCTGACATGGGTATTGATAATGTTGAAATTGAAGTAGTGACCTATGGAAGGGGTGTTAATATTTTAAAGAGAAATTCCAACACCTACCCCAATAGAATTAAAAAATTAATTAACAATAAAATCCAATTTACTGCCTGCAGTAACACCGTCAGGGCCATGAATCTCCAGGAAAAGGATCTAATGGATGGTGTGGTTATTGTGCGATCAGGTATTGGTGAACTGGTACGGAAACAATCAGAAGGATGGTTATATATTCGGCCTTGAAAAGAATTATAATTAAATTTTATACAAATATCTTTTAGGCAGTAATTTTATTTCTTCTTTTATAATCTTCTTTTATAAATTTTATCAATATCTCTCAAGCAGTAATTTTACTTCTTCTTCAAATTTAAGATTTTTCAAGAATTTGTATTCTGCTTTTTTAACAGCAAGATAGGACTTGGCAAGTTTTTCGCCCAGAGCATTAAGAATAATCCTATTTTTTTCCAAATGGTCAATAGTTTCTTTTAGAGTAGTTGGGAGTGGTTTAATCTGGAAATATTTATCATCCCGGTTTTCAGCAGCCGGGTCAAATTGGACTGGTTCTGCAAGTTCTAATTCTTCTTCTATACCATTTAAACCTGCTGCAATAACTGCACCTAAGGCTAAATAAGGATTTGATGAGTTATCCAGGGTTTTGAATTCAAAATGTTTTATTTTGTTGTCTGGTTCTGTTACAACTCTAACAGCAGCTTCTCTATTATCATAGCCCCAGCACTGAAAAGCACCACACCAACTTCGAGGTTTTATTCTATGATACGAATTAGGTATGGGGGTTGTTATGGCCATTAAAGACGGCAGATGATTGATTATTCCTGCAATAAATCTTTGAACTGTTTCAGATAATTTTAATCCATCATCTTTAAAGAGGATATTGTTACCATCTTTCCACAGGCTCATGTGAAGATGACAACCACTACCCGCCCGGTCAAGGTCAATCTTGGGAAGAAAGGATGCAATAAGACCATTTTGATAGGTGATTGATTTGACTGTGTCCCGGAAGGCGATCTGGTTATCTGCTGCTTTAAGTGCAGAAGCATACTTCACGGTAATTTCTTGCTGTCCCGGTCCTGATTCAGGATAGTACTGTTGAACAATTATTCCCTGACGGCTTAATGAATCAATTATCTGTTTTATAATTTCATAATTAATATCCATGGAATAGGTTGATGCAAATAAGGTATTTTCCACAGGTTCAGGGATATTATCTTCCTTTTTAAGCAGATAGAACTCGTTTTCAAATGAGGCCTTAATCTCAAGACCCATTTTCTCTGCTTTATAAATCATTTTTTTTAAAAAATTTCTAGGACAGTAATCCCATTCCTTGTTATTTTTAAACATATCCCCCATTACCCGGCCGTGACCAGGGGCGTAGCTTAAAGGGGCATAGCTTCCCAGATCTCCTCTCAAGTAAATTTCACCCACCGGACTTAAACCGGCATCTGGAACAGGAATATCATACATAACCGGCACAGCTTGCTGTGCCTCAGATATACTGGTATATACAGTATCATCATCTGATGATTTGAGGTTTACTAGTTTTCCTCTTATCATGTTGGCATTATCACACCACACTATCCTTAAAAAATTAGTGTCTGGGGGTATGTCTTTTCTATTTTTTAAACTCATTTAAATCCCTATATTCTCCTGGATAAATAGTATTTGCAATCAATCTCTTTTTCAATTTTATTGGAATATTTATTTGTTTTAAAAGGTAGTTTTACTTTAATACTACATCATAAATATCATTTCTTCTGTTTTTCAAAACAGGAAGTTCATTGCGCACCTTTTCTAATTCTGAAAGTTTAATATCGGCATATATTATCTCTTCTCCTGAACCGGCACGGGCAATCACATCACCCCAGGGATTTACTACCATGGAATTTCCATAGGCTACGTAAGATAAATTTTCGTTTGTTGCTGGAGAGGCTGCTGCCAAGTAAACCTGATTATCAACGGCACGGGCACGTATGAGAACTTCCCAGTGGGCAGGTCCAGTCTTCATATTAAATGCCCCCGGGACTACAATTAGATTCACACCCTCCAGAGTCATTAGACCAAAAATTTCTGGAAAACGTATATCATAACAGATGGCTACACCAATTTTCCCATATTCACATTCAAAAACAGTTATTTTATCTCCAGCAGATAGGGTATCCGATTCCCTGAAAGTTATGCTCCCGGGAATATCTATATCAAATAGATGAAGTTTTCTATGAATGGCAACTATATCGCCATTGGAATTAAAGGTAAAGCTGCTATTATAAATTTTTTCGCCTAAAATTTCAGGTATAGAACCAGCTATCACATAAATACCACAATCTTTAGCAACCTCCCTGATATTTTGCAGAGTTTTACTATTGGATCGTTTTTCAGCGTATTCAATAAATTTCAGGTTATCATAGGGACAGTTGAACATTTCTGGCAAAACTACTATTTGAGAATGATTTTCTGCAGCAGATCTAACCATGTTCACAGCAGTTTCGATATTTTCATCTTTATTGTCAACTACCTTATTCTGACAAACTGCTAACTTAAATTCATCCATTTTAATAACCTATTTTATGGTGGATGTTAATTACTAAACTTTTTAATCCCCATATTTCATTCCAAAAGGCACCCATAGAAGAGTGGCTATTGCCCCCACTATAACAATGGAAATTATGAAGATGGCCAGGTTCTGGAAAAAACTGAAATTCATTATATAAAAAAAAAACCACATGCTCAAAAATACTAACCATCCCAACCCTAAAAATACAGTGACTAAAACTCTCCAAATTTCTGGTTTCGGTTCTGACATACTTATCCCTCCTTCAATACCATTTCAATAAATTATATTATTCAGTATATTGTACTAAATATTATCTTTTATCTATGAATTAGAGGTGGGTGAAACACGTATATATTAAATATTGCGTCATGTTGTAGGCTTCCCCATAACTTGTTAGATGAGGAATCTCATATACAAATGTTTTATACCCATTAGAAGCTAAAGGCTTTGTAAAAAGAATATTAGATGAACTAGATTCACTATTATTACTTGATTTATAATAGCGGAATTGATAAATTGATTGATTAACATTTTCTGCAAGTTTTACTGAAGATTCATCCATCTTAGGGGTTGCTATGTAAAATCCTTCGCCGTAACCAGGGGCATGATCATGTAATACTATTATCAAGTCGTAATCAGACTTTAGTATGTCCGGCAGAACATATCTTGCTGCCAGATCTTCTCCATTACTTCGCCCTATCCTGTAATTTGTGGGGTTACTTCTAACGTCGATAGAATAATGCACTAATTCCTGATCAGGCTCTAGATGAATATTTTCAACTAAATTATCCACGACACTGATGGATAAATTTTCCCGGGGATGGATACCCGTTACCAGGGCAATGGTCTTTTTTTCATGAGAAAATGAATTTATTGGGGAGTAAACTTCCTTTGTTACAACTCCTATCTCTTCTGAGCCAATTATCTCTAAATCTGATTTATAATCCAGATTATTTGAATAAATAGATGCAAATAATAAACTGGGCACTATGATAAGGGAAAATACTAAAATATACTTCTTTTTACTGGATTTTTTATTATAATAAATGTTTGAGTCTGTAACCTCATCAAAATCATTGTTAAAATAGTCTTCCAGTTCATCTACGTATATTAATTCACCACCGCATCTACAAGTGTCATAATCTTCTAAAGATTCGTCATCATGTATTTGGTAGTATCCATTACAACTTCTACAAATTAAATAGGGCATAACTCACCGTTAATTAAATAATGTTAATGTATAGTATTTAATCACAGTTAATGGACTTTAAATATTATAGTTACATTATTATATTAACCATAAAACATTTAAATGTTTTTTTAAGAAGTTTTATAACATTTATAATTCTTTTAGGTTAAAAAAATATTTCTCTATTTTATTACCTAAACATTTTTTAGATAATAATATTGATCTATTAAAATAGTTGTCAGATTAAAATAATATCAAGCCAAAGTATAAGGGAAAGGGATCATGAATTCAGTAAAATTGGATTTAGAAGAGATAAATAATGCATTAACCGAAAAAAGATATATTCCTGATGAAAAAATTAACACAACAATTTTTTTATCTTTAAAATTACAAAAACCCATATTGGTAGAAGGTCCACCGGGCACAGGTAAAACAGAACTTCCTAAAGCTATTTCCTCAGCATTGGATAGGGATTTTTTTAGAATTCAATGCTATGAGGGCATAACCTTTGAACAGATCGTAGGGGAGTGGAATTACCAGAAACAATTACTGCATCTGGAGATGTCCCGGATAAAGGATGTTAATGAGGATGTTTTCAACGAAAATTTTTTCATAAAAAGACCATTATTATCGGCTTTTATAAATGATAAACCGTCCATAATCCTTATAGACGAAATAGATAAGGCGGATGAGGAAGTTGAAAGTTTTCTCTTACAAGCGCTGGGAGAAAAACAGATAACTGTAAATGATCTGGGCACTTTTGAACTGGAAAATGATTTAATGGTCGTGATGACCTCTAACTCCCAGAGAATGCTTTTAGATGAAACCAAAGACCGCTGTTTATATTTATATATAGATTATCCGTCAATGGAAAGAGAAATTGAAATAGTAAAGTCACAGGTTCCTGATGCATCCGCAGAGTTAATTGAAAAAGTTGTTAATATAATCCAGAGAATACGTAACTTGAACTTAATTAAAAAGCCATCTATCCGGGCCACAGTGGACTGGGTAAAAACTTTGATGGCATTTGGAAAAGAAGAACTTGACCCTGAAACATTAAACCGATCATTAGGTGTAATAATAAAAAATCAGGAAGATAAAAAGAAAGTCTCAGAAAAAATTCTAGATAAAAGTTGATAAAAAAATTATTAGAAATAAAGAATTTACAAGAATTAGTGAATCAAATGAAAAGTATAGTGGAATTTTCTGGAATTTTAAGGGAAAATGGAATTCCAGCTAGTATAAGAAGCACTCAAACAGCGTTCAAAGCAGTTAAAATAATTGATAATAATAAGGATATTTTACGCGAAACCCTGGCAACAATCTATATTAAAGATCAAAGGCATAGAGAAAAATTCGACCAGTTATTTGACTCAGTATTTGTAGAAGATCATCTGGAAAAGGAAGATAAAGAAAGTGATAAACAATCGGAAGACAATGAACGTACATCAGCTAAAAAGTTCATCAAAAAATATAAAGTAACTATGAAAATGCAGGATGCCACTCCACCAAAAATCAAGGATCCCCAGATAAAAGAAATTGATTATAGTCCTGCATTGGATGATTATATAAATAAAGATTCTAATGAATCAGAATTACTGGAAAGGGACCTAACCAAATTAAATTCTTTTCAACCAGAATTATTTGAATTATGCCAGAAACTCGGCCGAAAGATCGCCAATAAAAGAGTCCGAAGACTCAAACAGTCAAAAAATCAGAGACCGGATATTCGAAGAACCATCAGAAAAAATCTGAAATACGGGGGGACCATGATTGAACTGGTTAAAAGCAAACCAAAAATTAAAAAAAGCAATCATTACTTCCTAAACGATGTCAGCGGGTCCTGTGATTGGATAAGTAACTGGTTCTTCTTTTTGGTTTACACTGCACAGAATTCTTTCCATAAAGCAAGGGTGTTTGATTATGATAATAAAACCGTGGAAATGACATCAGCACTAGCTGAGTCCAGTTTATTAAAGGCATTTATTAAAGTGAGAGATTTAAGACAGAAAAATTTAATGATACATGGAACATCTAACATGCACCAGTCCTTCAAAGGATTTCTAGAACAGTCTCATTTAAATAATAAATCTAATGTAATAATTTTAAGCGATTGTAGGGATTGGGCCGGCCCTAAGTCTGAAGGAAGACCTTTAAGCGCAGATATTATAGAGGAAATGGTTAGAAGATCAAAAAGAGTTTTCATTCTAAATCCTGAGCCTAAAAATAAATGGAACGTGGTAGACAGTTGTGTAACTTATTACCAGGATTCTGGTGCAGAATTTTTCGAGGTACGCAATTTAAAACAATTGGCAGAATTTATATCTGAAATTTAAAATAGATATAAAAAATCGTGAAAAAATATTTAGAATAAAAGAAAAAAAATGGGAGAAAATAGTATATAACCCCAAATATTACTTTTTTAGGATTAAACCAAAACTCAGATATTCTATCTTCCCCACTAAATTTAGTTAAACATACTGGGAAATTTTAAGTATCCTGACATCACCCATTATGTCAGTCACCCCATATATTACGTAATCTTGTTAATTTCACCATTACCATTTATTGTCTGTTTTATAGTAGGATCCCCAAGATATGACACTTTTCCACTGCCAGTAATGGTTATTTGTAGATTATCTGATGTGTTAACAGTAGTTTGGCCCGATCCATCAATTGTTATCACGGTATCATCACTTTGAAGATTTCTGCTATTGTACGTGCCAGAACCTTCAATTTTAATGTTTTGTGATTCTGTCACTCCCGAGAGTTCTATCTTCCCCGAACCAGAGATAACTGATTTAATATTTTTGGCAGTAATGTTATTTAATTTGGTATTACCAGAACCGCTGATGGTCAAATCTAGATTATTGGCATTAATGTTGGAACCTTCAACTTTACCACTGCCTGAAACATCTATAGAATTTATATCCTTCACTGTAACGTAGACATTTATCGGTTTGGTGGGTAGGATAGCTGTAGGTGCATTATGACTAATAGTTAGCTTGTTGTTGCTCACTTCCGTTTTAATCTCAGATACTATATTGTCCTCTGCTTCAACCACCACAGATTCGTTGTCGCCCTGTTTTAAAATTAAATTAATGTCCCCGTTTAATGTAATCTGATTAAAACCGGATAATTTTCTATCTTCCTTTACCACATTTCCTGAACCAGTACCAATACAACCGGAGGCCAAAGTAACAATCATAATGATACCTATTATTCCCAATATCGATTTTTTCAAAATCACACCCCATTAAATTTTATATTACAATATTTTTCTTTTTAATGTATTAAAAATATCTTTAAATTATTCTGATTAGTGTAATAATTATTTAAACTAGATGTAGTCATAAATCAAATTATGAATCAGAACATTTTATCTAACCCCTTAATTCTAGTATTAATTGCCACAGCTTTCACATGGTTTATGACGGCATTAGGTGCTTCTACTGTATTTTTTACTAAAGATGTTAGTAGAAAATTATTAGACGCTGCTCTTGGATTTGCAGCAGGGGTTATGATTTCGGTGAGTTTTTGGGGTCTTCTACTCCCGGCGGTGGAGATGTCTGCATCATCAATTGTCCCCAACTGGGTGCCGGCCACCACTGGGTTCATTTTAGGTGCTATTATATTAGGATTAACCGATAGAATATTGCCCCACCTCCACCCAGGATGTCCTATAGATGAAGCTGAGGGTATTAGAACTACTTGGAAACGTAATAGATTACTTATTCTGGCCATGGTTCTCCATCATATACCAGAAGGTTTGGCTATTGGGGTAGCTTTTGCTGCTTCTACCGTTGCATTTAGTATTCCTACATTAACTGCTGCAGTTACACTGGCTGTGGGGATAGGTATTCACAATGTGCCTGAGGGATTGGCTGTTGCCATGCCGCTAAGAGCAGAAGGAAAATCCAAACTTAAAAGTTTTTGGTATGGTCAATTATCAGGAATGGTAGAACCAGTGGCGGCATTGATAGGATTAAGCTTAGTTGCCATATCTCAGCCAATATTACCCTATGCATTGGGCTTTGCTGCAGGGTCAATGATCTATGTGGCCATAGAAGAATTAATACCAGAATGTCAAAGAGGAAATCACACTGATCTGGCCACAATGTCTTTAATTATGGGATTTTCATTAATGATGGTTCTAAATGTTGCATTTGGTTAGAATTCAATTTTATTAGGTATAACTTTTAAATCACAATTCAACTTATTAGAATTTAATCAATATTATAGGTTATTTCTCCATTATTTTTCTTGAAACTTTTAAGGCTAAAGCAGCAGTTAAAAGGATGGTGGGCATGCCTTGTGATTGCCCAACTAATGATAAATCAGCTACCCATAGATTATCAGGCATTCCAGGAGGTTTCATTGAGTCTGCACTTTCTTTTTCTAATGGTGCAGTACCCCCTAAATGTCCGCCGTTGTATAGACCCTGGATATAAGGTCCGGATATCCCTGATTTTTTCATAATTTTTTCTGCCTGTAGAATTGCTTCATTAAAACGTGAATTATCATGGGACGTTATCTGTTTTTTTATCCTTCCATCTTCGAAAACAGTACCTTTTTCAGTGTCTGCTAATTTTATCATTAAACCTACCCGGTCGTTGGTCGAAACATTTCTCCATGGTTTATGGAACCAGTGGGAGAAAATATCCAGATAGGGTGATAATATATAATCATCATGTTGACTGTACCAGAGCATGGGAGGTTCTTTTAATTGTTTCGCATTTTTAGAGATTCCACCTAGAGTTAAAACAATATCTGCCCATAAATTATCTTTAGAGGGGAGTTTAGATGCCTTCAATATTTGGGCTGTCCCTATTCCTCCTGCAGCCAAAATTACATTATCTGCCCTAATTTTAGTCAGGCTTCCATCTTTATTTTCTACCAAAACTCCTTTAGCCTGCCCATCTTCTATTATAACTTTTTTTACAGGTGATTCAGTTTTTAAAACAGCACCTTTATGAATGGATTCATTTAAGAATTTTCTTGAATCCCAGCGGGCCCCTGAAGCACATCCAAGTTCGCATAATCCACAAGAGGTACATTTCAATGCATCAACAGCTTTTGGTGTTTTTTTAGGATTCATTCCTAATTCTTCAGCGGCATAGAACATTTTACGAGTTATTGGTCGCCATAATTTAGGAGGAAAGGTTCTAACACCTATTAAGTCTTCTAATTCCTGGAATTCATTATCTAAATTAATACCTAACTCTTTTATCCCCTTTTGTGTTCTTACAATATTTCCGCAAGATAAAACAGTGGAACCTCCGGTTGTGACTCCTCTAACCAGAACCAGTTCCTTTTCTGAGCGTGTCATTTTAATGGGAGAAAACAGTTTAGATATAGTCTTTTCACTTCCCAGTAGTCCGGTCCTTCTAAGTGGCTCTGCCCAATTTAGAAAACGGGTAAAAGGTTTAAATTTTCCACCAGCTTCCAATATGGTGACATCAGATCCATTAATAGCCAATTCTCGGGCAGCTGTTGCTCCCCCGGCACCACTACCTACCACTAATATTTTCATAAACACACCTCATGATTCAGTCCTTATAAGGGCCATGCACTCTGGTTTATTTTCTGTAATTCTCTCTATAAACTTCATCGATGCGCCAGGCCAGAGGCCATGAATGACTCCTTCATCAGCAGCACTTAAAACTTTACAAGTATCACAATCATAGTAATTTGCCAAATCACAGTAACCTACTATCAAATATAACTTTTCATCACGATTTTCCAATCGGAATTCTATACCCAAAATTTTATACAAAATTTTCGCAGCCAATTCTAGATCCTTCAAACTATTACCTATGCCGAGTCTGTGTCGGGTTTCCACACCCAGATCAAAACCAGCATTATACATAGATTTTCTCCCAATTTCAATGGCTTTAGGGTAACCATATTTATCGATTAATTTTTTAACTTTTTCATTGTGTATAGCAGCCATCTCAGCCCTTCTACCTTCAATATCCTTTTTTTTAAATTTTTTTGGACTAAATTCTTCATGATGACCAAGAAGATCATTTAAACCATTAATGGTTTTCAAGGCCAGGCGATCTAATTCATGGATTTTTATATACTGAGGAACCCAGATACTAGCTAAACGTAATTTAATACTCATCTAATCACTTAATTTGCCTGAATGTAGAATATTAGATGGTTTATCTTTTTGACCGTAGAGGTAATATATTTCATCTAAATATCTTTTAGCTATCTTGTCTCTTTTTAACTTCATATTAGCGGTTAAATCACCTGATTCAACCGATAGATCATTAACCATTACCGCCCATTTTTTAATTTGCTCAGGATTAGATAGATTTTTATTTAAATCTATTATACTGTATTCTATTTTTTTATAATCAATTTCTACTTTAGCTTCAATCCATATTAGGGCGGAGCAATATGGTTTACCGTCCCCAACAACCATTGCTTCTGCTACTTCTGGGATATCACGAAGCAAAGCCTCTATTTTAAGGGGGTTTATAGTTTTTCCATAGGAATTTATAATCACTTCCTTCTTGCGGCCGGTGATGATTAGATTACCTCCATCGTCAATTTTACCGTAATCACCAGTTTTAAGCCAACCTTCCTGGAACAAATCCTTAGAATTGATCCTAAAATAGCCTGCTGTTACTTGAGGCCCTTTCACCAATATTTCATCATCTTCTAATGTTTTAACAACAGTTTCTGGTAATGGTTTTCCAACTGTACCTATTTTATTATGTTTTTTGCGATTTATAGTGACTAATGGGGCTTCAGTTAGTCCATAGGCATTATGGACTTCAATTCCCAATTCATGGTATTTTAATAGGAGTTCCTGGCTAACTGCTGCTGATCCAACTATAAGCTGGGAACAGCGGTTTAAACCTGTTTTACGTAGAATTATTATTTTTAATAATTTGGCAAGAAGCGATTTAAGAATAGGGGAATTGGATTTTAAATATAATTGTCCCATATAATTTGATGAGATCTCTGACCATACTTTTTCATAAAAGCGTGGAACTGAGAAGAATATGGTGGGCCTAACCAGAGTTAGTGCATCTTTCAATTCATGGAATATTTCCAGAAAATACAACTTTAAAGGAGCTGGTGCATAGTAAGGAGAGTATGTACCTAAAATTCCTTCAACAACATGATTCATGGGTAAAAATGATAAATAGTTAACTTGCCGATTCCTTTCCTTCCAGGTAGGTAAAGAAGCCATAGTTTCCGCCATCCATCTAATGTTATGGTGGGTAAACATAACTCCCCGTGGTTTGCCCGTGGTTCCTGAAGTGTAGCGAATGGTTGCTGTATCAGAAAAGTTTACCGGGGCAGTTAGATCACATTCAATATCAATACCTAGTTTTAAGAATTCATTCCAAGATATTACTGAATCATTTAGGTTATTATCAGATTCAGAAAATGAGACTACAGGCATACTAAAATCATTATTATTAAGTTTTTCCAGTATCTCCGGCGTGCCTACAAAAAGTATTTTTGAACCACTATCTTCAATAATCTCTTTTATTTCGCTTAGTGGACTGGTATAATATAATGGAACGCTAACAGCGCCGCAAATACCAATAGCCACATCGAGGATTAAATATCTGCTGCTATTATAACCTACTATGGCAACTCTATCTCCCTCTTTAATACCTAAATGGTGAAGGGATTTAATAGCTTTAACCATTTTTTTATGGATGTCTTCAGCTGAAACCTGAATACTTTTTTTATTTACAATATCAAAATATTGTACTGGTTTAGAATTGCTTTTGAGTCTGAACATTACTTGTTCATGCACGGTTCTGGTGGAACGGTGAAAAAATCCATAGTAAACTGCAAATTCAAGAATATTTGGTAAATATTCCCTCCAATCTAAATGGTAAGCCCCCATAATTTTTTCAGTATTTTTTCTTAAAAATTTTCTTTTTTCATTGAAATAGGGGGCTAAGGTTACAAGATTTTCAATTAATTTCCTATTTTTAGGATTGAAATGTTTTTTGATCCTTTCTAAACCGTTAATTATTAAAGGCGCCAGTGGAATAAAGAGGGGCTTTGAAATTTTTAAATCTAACTCTTCAAAAGCCCAGTTATTTATAAATTCAACCATTTCTTTGATGGTGGGCAGAGATTCGTTGGGAGCAGTTAGATGGAAGGTTTTTCCCTGGGCATCTTTTTTAAACAGAATAGTGATCACGGCTTCAGCCACATAATCCACGGGTATAATATTTAGTTTAAGAGAAAAATTTACAGGAACGATCTTTAACTGTTGGTTTAGATAAAGACGCATAAAAACATAAACGGTATTAAATGTTTGAATATAACCATTGTTTGAGTCTCCAATTATCATCCCTGGGCGAATTATGGAATTGGGAAGTTTAGAGTTTTTAACCAATATTTCAGATTCATATTTGCTCCTTTCATAGTTACTGGAGAATCCGTATTGGGCGCTTAGAGATTCTTCAGAAATGGAACCTTCTCTTTTTCCAGCCACATAGGCCGTGGATATGTGGATTAAACGTTTTAATCCGTGTTTATGATGTGCTTTTTCCCCTAATTTGATAATATTAGCTGTTCCTTGAACATTAATAACTCTTAATTCTTCTAATGATGCGTCTAATCTAAGATCAGCTGCACAGTGAATAATATAATTAATTTTATCAGTTAATTGGTCATATTCCTTTTCATCCAGCCCTAAATTATATTCAGATAGGTCTCCATTAATAATCTGTACATTTTTGTCTATGGATGCTATAAGATTGGGCCATTCCCGCCATGACCTTTTCAGATGATTTAATGCCGACTCATAGTCTTTGCCCCGTACTAAAACCAGTATATTACAATCTTTTTTAATCAATCTTCTAATGATTTGGGTTCCTAAAAAACCGGTGGCTCCTGTGAATAATACTTGACCAATCATTTTGTTTCCTTAATTTTTTTTAGAAATTCCGTCAGTAGAACCGGATTTTTCTGGGCCCTTTTTAGGTGTTGATTGAATCCTTTTTGTAGAATTTTCTTTAAATTTTCTGGATTATTAATTAATTCTTCTGAAATTTTATTTATTCTCTCCCATGCATCAGGTTCTTTATAATCTATGAAATAATAATCGTAAATCCCTAATTCTTGATAAAATGTTTTCAAACGAGTATCGTGGCCTACTGCTAATTGTGGAACTGCTTTTTCAAGTGATAATACTCCGGCGTGATAACGGGAAGTAACTAGAAGATCCAGTTTCTGAAGTATGCTGGTCATCTGGGAGGCATTATATTCTGATGAAGAGAATATACGTGCATATTTTTTATTATCCATTTTTTCAAGAATTTTAATGGCCAGGGGATTGTCCACATTTTCCATACATATTAGAGCAATGTTCCTATGGTATTTTTCAATTATATTGTCAGCTATTTGGGCCCATTCCTCTGCTAACTGGTCGCTTGCTTTTATATCCTCAGGGGCCCTGGAAAAATAATAGGGCCACTGGTAGCAATATTCCTTCTTCCCCCATATTCTCATGACTACTGGCCATAAATGAAAATCTACCACAGATAATCCAACATATCCTCTATTGGATGGCCATATCCTATCCAGCAAGTCATAATCTTTTTCATCTACCTTAAAAGTGAAGGCACAATCAGCGGTTACTTCTATAGGTGCAGTAACTCCTATGGATTTTAGAATTTCTGCGGCAGCTCTGGTCCGGGTAATAATAAGATCAGTTTTACTGGCTTCTTTTTTAACCTTTTTTTGGTTAGATGGTGAAAGATGTCCAGCGTCCACTGCATAGGCTATGCATGGTTTATTAAATTTATTTGCATATTTAGTAGCCCATAAAAAAGCAGATAATAGTGCAGAACTCCAAGTATCCATGTAACAGCTTCCTTCAACTAAAACTATTAAGTCATTTTTTCTTACCAGACGTATTAAGGATAGGTAAAAAATGCTGGGAATAGGTTGGATGCGTATATTAGGGCCTTCACTTATGTATCTTCTTAAATTTTTCTCGTTTAACGTGGGGATGGTTATTAAAACTTGGGGTCCCAACAATTCCTTTACATCATCTATTATTGATAATAGCCGCGCCTCAGAACCAGTATTATTAGCACCATTATATCCTACCAGAAGCACATTTTTAACACTGCTATTTAGATTTTCTGCATGATTTTTTTTATTCATAATTTTAACCATAATTTTTTTCACTTTATGACTATTTTAATAGACAATTAAGGATATGAATTTATCAGGTTTCTAAATTTAATATAAATATATCTTATAATTTTCACGGATTAGATTTAGAAAAAAAATCTAAAGTTAAAGATTTATTTTTATCTAACTCTCTTGGCGGTTCTAATTCTTTAAATTCTAATTTATAATTTTCTAATAATTCTATAGCTTCATCTGTTACTGATGGGGCTATTAAAATTCCCCTTACTGGATTTTTATCTTCTGAAAATGTTTCAACATATCTATTTAACTGTTTAACTGCATTTACACCGGCACGTCTACTTTTAAATTCTAATACCATTAAATTTCCATTCTGGTCTTTACCTAGTATGTCAATAAAACCATTTGAAGTGGAATATTCGGTGGCAGTCGGCCTAAAACCAGATTCTATAATTTCAGGATTTTTGTATACCATATCTACCATATCTTGTTCATAACCTGCCAATTCAAGACTCTTTGTATCAGTTCCAATATGATAGGAAGATAGATATGATTTGTAAATAGTTACTTCTAATTTTTCATGGGGTTTTTTTCGAAAACCAGTTAAGACTACATGATCATCTCTCAATTCAACTTTAAGCTTTGTTTTTGGAGGTTGCCAGTTTACTGGTTCTAAATTGATATTTTGATGTATTAAGAAGGAACCATCACTTTTTACCATTATAGTCCGTTCTCCTAATCCTAATCTACTTACAGCTCTGCCTACATATTCTACCTTGCAACAAGCATTTAATATTAAAAATGCTCTTTTATTTAGCCCTTCACTGATAAAATGATATAATTCTTTTGATTTTAGATTTGATTCTACCAAAAATTTCATAGAGATTATTATTTAACTAAAAACTAATAATTCTTTCATTTAATACTTTCAATCAAGCAGATAATACTAAAAACCAATATTCATATTACTTCTAATCAAAAAAGTAATAATACTGTTTTTTTATTATTATGTTGTCAATACCCATAATATTTTTTAAGGTATTTTGACTCTCATAACTGAAGCAGTCCTAAAACACCTCTTCTAGCCAATATCATAAATATGAATATTATTAAGAGGGATACCCATATGATAATTGCTCCGTAAGTCATCTTTTTCGATCTAGCCTTTTTAACAGGGTCAATTGGTTTAATTTTTTGGGTGTAGAAAGTTATTACGCCAGCCAGGTTGATACATACCAGGTTTACCAGAAATAAAAGTAAGGCACCGCTGGCAAGATAAAAATTTTCCGATGCTAATAAAAGTCCAAAACTAACCAGAGGTGGTAATAAAGCAACAGCAACCATTACACCAATTAATGTAGTTCTGAAACCCACAATCAACGCCAGAGCTCCCACTATTCCCGATGCTAGTGCTAATGTAACACTTCCCAATCCTACCTGAGTTCTTAACAATAGTTCTGGAATAGTGGTATCTACGGGAAATGTAAAACCTAAGATCATAGAAATAACCAGAGCAGTGAAAATTCCCACCATGGTGGTTTTTATACCGTTTAAAGCTAGATCAACATCTCCTAATACAGTTGCCAGTGATAGTGCCACATTAGGGCCAAGTAAGGGGGCAATCACCATAGCTCCAATTATAACTGCTACATTATTGTTTAAAACACCAATAGAACCAACAATTGAGGATAAAATAATTAATACAATATAAATATTGGATGTACGACTAATATCTGAAACATCAGAATAGATTTCTTGTCTAGATAGTCTGTCAGCCAGTTCTTGAGGAGTCAAACGTTCTAATAATTCTTGAAGAATAAATCCTTCCTCCCCTTCTTTTTCTTCTTCTAGGGTCATGGATACCGGAGATTCAGGTATAGGGATAGAGGCTTCAACAGGCATTAAAATTATTCTAAAATCAGGTAATTTTGAGAATTTCTTCTGTAAAAAATTAAGTATAGTTTCGGTTTTTTCCCGGCGAATAAGAACATTTATGAGCACCTTATTTTCCGGAAGCTTAACGTGCCAGGTAGCTAGAGCATTATATCTTTTTAAAATATCATCAAAGTCTTCACCATTCTTTTCTGCAGGAAGAATCACAACTATAAGACGATAAGCCATACACAAATCCCCCTAACCTAATTTAAAAACCTAACTTAACTGGTAGAATATTATGTATCTAAAGATTATTAACATATTCTGTTTTAGATTGATCATGACCTTAGAAAATATATCTATAAAACAGTGGAATGACAATAAATCTAAGGTATAACATTTCTAAAATAAAACATAATTTACAAAAATAAAACATAGTAAATATTAATTAATAAATACGAAATTGTCAACAATTTTTATTAAAGGTAAAAATAATGTCTACTAAAGAATCTTTTAAGATTAATACGGAAGTATCTCCAGTATACGTAGATGAAATTTTAGAATTCATAAATAAACATTACTTAAAAGCACAAAGTGAAAACTTCTCCAACATTGAAATGAAGATGGAGAAAGGAATTCACTCCTTATATTTTACTTTAAAAGATCCTGAAAATAAAAAAAAGGATTTAATTTACGTTAAAGTAATAGCGGTTAATCCCATCCAAGTTGAAGTAGAAAGCGATTATTCAGATATAAAAAAGCCTTTAGATGAATTAAGAGAAGATTTAACTATTCTGGTCCAATTATATGAAGACAATATAAGATCTTCAACATTGTATTTTGCTTGGGTTGAGGGTGAAGACATAATACCTGAAGCTAAACCGTCTAAAAGAAAAAAAGCTTCATCCAGGATGTTTGGAAGTAGTTTACTTCTACTTTATGCCTTATTTTTTATATTTAACATAATATTGTTCATATTCTTCGGCATATACGCAGTAATTGGAATACTAGGAATTCAACTTATAATTGTGTTATTTGCGGATCAAATATATCTGCGTATGGCTGATTGGAAGATAACTGAAAAAAATCCGTATGTGCACATGGTACAGTACCAGCTACCAGTGGAGGAATTTAAAGAATTTCAGGAAAAATTTGGTAAAGAAACTGTAGTGGAGATGAAACAGGAAATTTACAGCAAAACACTGGAAAAGGGTTTGGAACCAGATTGCGAGTTAGGAGAGGAAGTATTTACTAAATATGGATTCCACTGTAATCCTGGACAAAAAGCAAGTAAAAAAATCAATATCTATAAAATAGTAAAAGAAGCCGCTGAAAAATTCGACATGCCCATACCAAAAATCGTTATCTCCAATAATATAATGCCAAATGCCGCGGCAACAGGTCCCAGTCCTAAGAGAGGCCTGGTTTTGATAACCACTGGACTTTTGATTCAACTTACTGAGGAAGAAATTCTAACAGTAGTGGGCCATGAATTCGGTCATTTACAGGGACGAGACCCTTTGATTCTATTTGGTTTGGTATCTGGAGAATTTATATTACGCTTAACAGTTTTACTGCCCATAGTATTAATTTCGCCTTTAATTTATCTTTTTGTAGCTATGGGGATGATATTTTTCGTTGCTAAATTCTTTGAAACCAGAGCAGATCTACTCTCAGCAATGAAAATTGGAAAACCAGAAGTATTAGCTGAGGCTTTAACCAAAATAGGTTATCAAAAGCTACAATATGAGAGAAGATCACCATCAAAAATTTTAGGCTGGACCATGTGGGATCCCCATCCTCCAATATATTTTAGAGTCGATAGGCTTGAAAGTTTAAAAGATCCCTCCCAGATAAAATATCCCTTATTAGAATCTGCTAAAGATGTATTTACCGGTTTCTTCAATGTTTTCAAGTCCAGATAGGTTAATTATAAATTTTTTAATTCAAAGATACTAAGGTTTTAATATTAATATTCAAGGGTCTAACATGCCAGAATTACCCAGTGTCGAAGTTTTTAAACAGTATTTTGATTCAAATTCACTTAATCAGATAATTAAAAGTGTAAACTTAAAAAGCAAAGAAATACTCATGGAAAAACCCATTAGATTCCAGGAAATTTTAGTGGGGAGCCAGTTTACATCCAGCCAACGTTATGGTAAATATCTTTTTGCTAATTTAGATAATGAATACATACTAGTAATGCATTTTGGAATGACCGGATCCTTGGAATATGGTTTAAACCCATTAAAGAATCCCTATGATAGATTTTCCATAAATTTTCAGAATAACAAAGTATTAGCATTTATTGATCCACGAAAATTTGGAAAGATAGGCATCACCGATTCAATGAAAAATTTTATCAAAAAAAAAGAAATTAGGACCTGATGCTCTGAATATAAGCTATAAAAAATTTAAAACAAATATAAAAAAAAGAAAAGGAACTTTAAAACCTCTTTTATTGAACCAGAATTTTATTGCAGGCATAGGCAATCTTTACGCTGATGAAATACTTTATCAAAGCAGCATACATCCCTTAACTCATGCAGACGAATTAAATGCAGTAAAAATTAGGAAATTGTACCATTCCATGAAAAAAGTTTTAATAAAAGCCATAGAATATATGGACAAACCGGAGATTTTACCCGAGTCCTATCTGCTTCCTAATAGACACGTTAATGGTGATTGTCCCTTCGGGGGTAAAATAAGCATAATTAAAGTAGGGGGAAGGACTACTTATTTTTGTCCAGAATGCCAGACCATTAATTGTAACGGTGAATAAATGATTAAAATTAATTTTTCAGATATCAGCATCAGAGTTATCAAATCAACATTTAAAACTAGATTTACTCTTGCCCGGGCCTGTAGAAGATCCCCCTTAATGGCCAAAATTGTGGAAAAAATATTATTTGAAGGGGACCATATGCTGGTGATACCGCGTGATAATGCTGTTAAATCAGAAAATGTAAAATTAACTGATATTCAAGTGGGAAAGGAATTCCAATTACCTGAAAATGATGTTGTACCCAGCATAGTCCTAAAAGAGATAATAAAAAAATCTAAAAATCGGGTTATTATGAATTCCTGTATATGCCGGGTTTCATCAGGTTGTAAGGATTATCCCCATGATCTAGGATGCATATTTTTAGGTAGGGGAGCTGAAAACATATCCCCCAAATTAGGAAGAAGAGTTTCTATTGAAGAGGCTTTAAAACATGTTGAAGAATGTCAAAAAGCAGGACTAGTTCATATTATAGGTAGAAATAAGATAGACAGCTTATGGTTAAATACAGGACCTAAAGAAGAACTTTTGTCAATTTGTCACTGCTGTCCTTGCTGTTGTTTATGGAAAATGACACCAGAACTTCCTGTAACTCTAGGTCGAAGTATTAATCCTATGCTGGGAACTAAAATACAATTTAAACCTGAACTATGCATAGGATGTGGAAATTGCACTGAAAATGTCTGCTTCATGGAACTTATAACTATGGATGGCAATAAAGTAAAAATAGACTTGGAAAAGTGCAGATCCTGTGGAAGATGCGTAGAAACCTGTAAAAACGGAGCATTAACCATTGAGGTAGATTCTGATTCTATCGAAAAATCAATTAAAAGAGTCCAATCCTTGGTTGATGTTTAAAAATTTATTTTTATCTATATGCTTATTATAAATGATATTATCCTTCAGAGACGATTTAACAATTTTTTAATGTCCAATTTATCAATATCGGCAGGTTTTGTTATATTATACTTATATTTTAATAAGTCCATATCAAATGAATCTAAAATATCACTGAAATTAATTTTATTACCCAAATCTGGATTATTTATTTTTTCAATCTCTATAATACTAGTTTTAAGCATTTCTTCAGTGTTATCCAACTCTATAAATTCTTGAATAAGTTTAGAATTATCAATAAATGGATCGGCAAATTCTACTCCATTATAATAAAATTTTTTAAGTAACCTGTGCTGTGATATTAATTTATAGATTATTACTAACTGTTCTTGAAGTTCCATTAATTCTTGTCGGTTTAGATCCATTTTATATCCTCATATAAATTTTGATAAGATTAAGTAATAGGAAAATGATATAAACATTTAGTTTTATTTGATTTAAATTGTATGGGGAGGTATGTATTTGGCAGTTTATAAGGTAGAATTGGATCGTTCTATGTGTACTTCTTGTGGAAATTGTGTTGATATTTGCCCGGAATTGTTTGAAATAGCAGAAGATGGATTTTCATCATTAAAAAATTCTGAAACTCAGGATAATAATCAAATTATTGAGTTAGATGAGGAATTGTGCAGTGCAGATGCTGCGGGGTCGTGCCCAGCCATGTGTATTAAAATATTTAAAGATGGTGAAGAATTAGTTTGATTATAAAAGAATAAAATTGTTTTGTTTGCTACTTAATTTTTTTTAAACGTGTCAAATAGTTAATAATTAATTTAATAGAAGGTTGAAATGTTAACTTTAATTATTTTATACGGATTACTGGCTTCCCTCCTTTTTATTTTAACATCATGGAGAATTGCTAAGTCTGGAAAAGTTCAAAATACTACTCTCAGAGTATTGGTTATGATTACAGGTATAATATTTCTTGGGGGGATGGTTTTAGTAATTCCTTTTATTCCCCAACCAAGATTAGATAATTTATATTTACAATTGTGTTTAGGAATACCTTTAGCTATCGTAGGTATGATATTACGAATTTATCCTATGATTTACCTTAAAAGGCGTGGAACAAGAACAGATCTGGGAACTCCCTCTACGTTAATTACGTCGGGTCCTTATGCTTGGGTTAGACATCCACAGTATGCTGCAGGAGTAGTTTTTATTATGGGTTGGTTCTTGATTTGGGGAGGAATTTATAGTATTTACCTTTTACCTTTATTGGTCATGGCAATAATATTCCAAGCCCATTTTGAAGAAAAATATATTTTAGAACCAGAATTTAAAGAAGAATATCTTAATTACAAGAAAACAGTGGGCATGATTTTCCCCCGGATTTGGAATCTAAGAAGAAAATAATTTTACTTCATACTTATACGATTTTAGTTGTATCGATGGTTTTTTTGATCATGATTTGGTTTAATTAGAAATTTGAATAATTTAGAAACGTATCTAAAAGTGATATTCCTATGAATTTTTGCCATAAATATCTATTGGGTGTAGGATGGGGTGCTCCACTAGTTAATTATATACAATGATATAGGAGTTATTTGGCCGGATATTTATTCTAGTTTCTTTCAGGTTTAACCATAGTTGCATTCTATAAAGTATAATCGCTGAATAAAGATTCAAATGTTATTATTTTATTATTCCATATTTTCCAGCAGCTTCTCAGTTATTTTTTCTCTTACTTTATCTGATACCTTTTTATCTGGGCGTGGGAACATATGGCCAAAATAGGGATCATCAAAGGTCACATCTTCAAATTTAACAATGTGATCATATCTGGGTATAAAATGCCAGTGGATGTGGGGATCAGGGGATTCTTTTAGATATGATGCGTTCATCAGACATCCCCAATTAAACATAGTAGCATTAAAAGCTTTTATTAAACTTTTTTCCAATTTTTTGACTATTATTGAAAATTCTGACCATTCATGATCGGTTAAATCTGATAATTCTATAGATTTTCTTTTAAGGGCTATCACACACGTACCAATATTGCTTTGATTAGGGGCAAGAAAAATATTCCAGTAAAAGGTTTCCGTAAGGTAACTGCCATATTCATGATTTATCATTGTCTAAAATATTCCTCCTTCTTATAAAATTATGATTTTAGAGGTTAAATGTTTAATTAATTTTATTATTAATAAAAATTAAAAAAAATCTATTTTTAAATATCTAATCCTAGTTTGGTGAATATTGGTATTGGCCTATTACTATGGATTTTTATAATAATTATACTGCTATATAAATTTAGGAATTATGCCAACTTATTTTAATAGTATTGGGATCATGCACCATTTTGTGTAGAGGAACTTTTTATTTAATGATTTTAATAATCTTTTAAATTATTATTTCTAAATGGTATTACCACAAACAAAAGATTAAAGTTAGATGTGAAAAATAATAGTATTAATAAATTAAGGTTAGATGTGAAAAAAAGTCTTAAAATATCCATAATTACGGGGGAATTTTTTTGAAAGGTGACATGGAAGCTGAATCTGCAGTAAAAGAATTGTTAGAAAGGTATACACAGGCTTATGCCAGTAAAGATATGGAAAAAATGATGTCTCTCTTTCCAGATGATCCTGATCTTGTTTTTATAGGGACTGGTGAAGATGAATGGGTTCAGGGTTTTGAAGAACTTAAAAAAGGTTTTAAACGTGATTTTAAACAAGCTGATGAAATAGATGTTGGTTTTGAAAATCTTTCCATATCTTCCAGTGGCCATGTAGCCTGGGCCTCAATGCGAATGATGATGAATGCCATGGTATCTGGAGAAGAAGTTATACTGGTGGGCCGTTTAAGTATAGTGGTGGAAAAAAGGGATGATAGATGGTTCATAGTGCATTTACACTTTTCATTACCTGCCAGCGGCCAGGAAGAAGGAGATTCATATCCAGTAGAATTATATTTCTAATAAGAAGGAGATTCATATCCATTAGAATTAAATTTCTAATAAATCTATTTATCTCTAAAATTATTCCCAATTTACTTTTTTTCCTGAGCCCATATAGAGCTTAATTGGGATTTAAGTATCTGGTGCAGTTTTTCAGCTCCTACAATCTCTTCATCATCTATTTCCCATTCTGATGGATGCATTATAAATGGTTTGGTTTGGTTCCCACCTAAACCTCCATGACTTCCAACCAACTCTTCAAATGCGGCTACTTCATCATTCTCTTTATCATAAAAACTGTTTACCAGAATGTCTGGAACATATTTAAAGCTGTCTGTTCGTTTAAGGTGTTGCGGAGCATTTTTTCCAAAATTATTTAATGGATTTTCACCTTCAATAGTATCATCATCAAGGTAATAAATCCCTTGACCACCAATTATTAATGGTCCAAAATTATCAGATCTTATCATCACAAATCCAATACCTTCATGATTAGCCAGTCCTGCTATTAATTCTGGAAAGTACTGGTTTATCATTTCATAACTTAATCTTTGTTCCCATTCAGTAAAATAAATTAAACCTAAATTACCAGAAGCTAAAACGATCATTTGAGAATCTTCAACGGCCACTTCATCCATATTCATTTCTTTTTCATTATTATAATTTTTTACATATTTTAATAGGTGTCCTTTGACGTATTTGTTTTCTTTCACAGTTTTTATAGTATTATCTGCTAAATCCCTGCTTTTATTTATTATTTCATCATTTCTGTCCTTAAAATATCTTTTACTATTATATACGGGGTCTGTAATTATTTGACCAAAATGGTCTTGGTTTGAATCAAATTCACTATGAATTTTAAAACCAGCAGGTAGTAAACTGCGCACTAATTCCTCTAAATCATAATTAAAGCGTTGTTTGAAGGTAGATCCATTAGTTTGGCCATGATCCGATTGAACTATTAGATGGTAAGGTCTTTGAGAATATTCAAGAGCACTTTCCAATCGGGAAAATTGCTTATCCAAACCTCTCAGAGCATAAAAAGCATCATCATCTTCCACACCTGAATGGTGGGCAATTTCATCATAACCCAGATAAGTAACATAGGCTGTATCAATCTTACCGGCGAATATATCTCCGATCAAAGTATAAGTGGTTATTTCTCTTAAAAATACGTTAGCAGCGGCACGTACAAATAAATATATTATACTTCGCTTTATACGTGGCTTCACATCTTTACGCCATTGTCTCCATCTTGATTTAAGTTCCATAATTATATCCCATAATAAAAGCACAATTGTCCGGGCGAAATTGGATGGATTAGAATAAAAATAGTACCATGTTTTATTGTAAAATTTTTTCAAGTCTTTGAGGGTGCTGTAGGTAAAAATAACATTTCCCGCATCTCCCGAGAACAGATTGGTCCGGCTTGCACCGTTGGTTGAGAGAAGACCTTTGCCATTGGATATACGTTCTTCTATTATAGGTGCATCTGAGAGTCCAGTGGAAACCATAATCTTGTTGTTATTTTCTTTTTCCACCCACCTAAATCCCGGTATGTCCTTATTTGTTCCGTGTAAAATTCCGGCTTGGCTGGCGCCGGTTTGACTGGAAAGATCTGTTTCCCATCTTTTTATTTGGTGGCTTCCTTTTTCTAACCATTTTTTTAGTGTAGGCATATGTCCGTTTTTAATGGCTTTAACTAGTGTTTTTTCTGCCAGTCCATCTATTTCTAAAAATATAAAACCTGGAATTTTTTTAGTATATTTTCCATTATCTTTTTTAAGATTATTTCGAAGAACATTACGGTAATAAGGGGCTTCTTCGTCTATTGTTAGTATAGCAGATACTGTTGTACTGATAAAAGCCAAACCCAGGGGCACAACCAATAAAGCACCCCCTTCTATGGTTATTCCAGGGATTATTTCACTAGCTAACCATATCATAATCCCGTTTAATAACAGAGAAGCAATTCCTATGGTAAAAACAAGGAAAGGTAGTAAAATTCTGGCTAAAATTGGCCAAAAAAGGGCATTTATTAAGCCCACTATTCCTACCACTATAACTGCTGTTTCTAAATTGTTAACACTTAAACCTATATCCAAACTGGCTAAAAAAATAAGTCCAACAGCTTCGCTAAACCAGATTATCAGCGTTCTAACGATAAATACTAATTTTTCTTTTTTAGTTTTCATCATAGGATAACTCCGGACTTTCAAGTATAAATACAGTTATTTCAGGAGGACAGTTAATTCTAAACCAGAAAACGTTAGTCCCCAATCCTCGGGAAGTGTACTGCACCATATCCCCCACCTTATATTCACCTACAGGATATTTTACGAAATGAGGGCCTCGAATAAACGTTCCAATTCCAGGTATAATAAATTGACCTCCGTGAGAGTGTCCTGAAATTTGCAAACTAAATCTGCCAGTGGTAGAACTAATATCAGCAAAATCTGGTTCATGTGCTAATAAAATAGCCGGACCATAATCTGGAATTATTTCCATTACTTTATCTAAGCAGTGTTTTTCTAGCATTACACTATCAACTCCAGCTATGTGCAAAACTGAATCCTTTTTTTTCTGGGTATAAACATAGTTACTGACATCAATAATATCATTCTTTTTAAGAACGCTTCTAATTTTATCAGTACCTAACCAATGATCATGATTTCCCAGAACAGCAAGAGCAACGTCTTTTGGCTCTAATTTTGCCAGACAATTACTTAAATCATTTAAAACCCCGTCAATTTCGTAGGAAACAAAATCTCCAGTTATGGTAACCATGTCTGGATTTTGGTTATTTATCAATTCTATTACACCATTTAAACGTGTTGGAGTTAACCATTGACCCAGATGGATGTCCGCTATATTTATTATTCTATAACCATGGAACTCCGGATTTAAATCGGGGATGGTTACTTTGATAGTCACAATTTCGAAATCTTCAGCTTTAAATTTATGTCTTCCCAGTTTAGACCGGGCTTTATCCATGGAGTACTGCATCTTTCTACGATACTTTAAAGCTTTAGGTTTATCATTTTTTCCCATCGAACTCTCCAATAATTTATTTTTAGTTCAAGTCTAATATTTTTAATTTTCCTCTAAAATACTTGATATATAAGCCAGCATCTCTATTTCTTCCCGGGCTTTATAATCATCAAATCTTAAATGGGATTCTTCACTTTTAAATGGATAATAATCTTCTTCAAAATACATGGTTAACTCTATTTCACCATTTTTTTCTTCTAATTCTTCTTCCAGATCACAAATAATTTTATCACGAGTAACCGCGTCAATATCTGAGATTCTATACTTAACGTAATACTTATCTAAATCCTCTAAAAACCCGTAATCAACAATATTCACTATCATATAACCCCTTCAAATCATGAATTGATTTTACAATTATTTTTTTATATATACATTAAAACTAATATATTTAATTTTATAATTTAAAACAGTCTTAAACAGCTTAAAATATTAAAAAAATAAAATTTTAACACCATAATAGCAATATATAGACTAATCTTATTCTTTATTATTTAAAAACTTTTTTATACTATTTTCAGCCTTTATTAATTCATTAATTCCTAGATGCCCCTGTTCTGAATCGTATATAAATATCTCGGACTTTTTTATAGCTTTATGGAGTGGTATTGTATCTGTATGTGGAGGGAATAACTGATCTTGATTAATTCCTATAATTAGAGTTTTTGCTTCAATTTTATGGAGATCTTCTTCCACGTCAAATGAGTTGGCGGCCCTATTTCTCCAGAATATGTCATTGGCATCTTTATTACCACTTTCTTTTCCCCTCTCAATTAAACTATCATATAAAATCTCATTAGTTTCAAATTCTTTTTTATAATACTCTGGCGAGAAAGCAAATAAATAAAGGAGCATAGAACAATTTTCTACAGCATTTATAGGATTGGATTCATATTTACCATTTTTATAACCAGGATCCTTTAATAGGAATAAGTTCATTAAACTAAATATTGCAAAGTTTCTACCTTTAGAATTAAATCCTGTGACAATGGGTATTAGAAACTCCATAAATTTAGGATATTCAATACCCCAGGTTAATGTAAGAAAACCTCCCATGGACGTCCCAATAACTCCCCTTAATTTCCTTACATTTAAATATTCACTTAATAGTCGGTACTGGGCGTTAACCATATCTTTAATAACGTATTCAGGATATTCGATGCCTAGTTGGGTAGTTGATGGTGATGATGAGCCGGGAGAACCCAGAGCAGTAGTACTAATCACATAATATTTATTAGTATCTACAACCTTTCCCGGACCAATAACATCAACTAAACGCTCAATTGACGAGTAATCTCCAGACCATCCATGTAAAAATAAAATAGCGTTGATTATGTTTCCATTTTTGTCTTTTTGAGGTTTTCCCATAGTTGAATATTCAATTTTTATCTCGGCTAAAGTTTCTCCTGAAGAAAATTGAAAGTTATTAATTTTTTGATATTGTGGAATTAACATATTATCGTCCTATACAAGTTTTTCAATATGAAATTGTAATATACTTTCAAATAAGATTATAATATTATTTATTTTGTGAATTATTTATGATATATTTTTAACCGGAAGATTTCAATATAAAATTTAATATAAAAGTTACATACAAGTTCATTTAAAATTTAATTTTGCTCCTGAAATAAATTTGAATCCTAGAATTTTTATTTATTTGAATAAATATGTTATATTCACTATTATTAATCAAATAAATATTGCATCATTAAAATAGCATGAGACTATCTTATTTTAATATTAATAGATTTAAATTGAGTTTAATTTTATAAAAATAATTATCATTCAAGTTATAATATTAATTTGAAATTAAATAGGGTAATAATTTAACTTAACTTTTTTTATTGAGTTATAATTACAATAATAGGGATTTTTTGGATAAAAAAAGCACTGCTAGTTTATAAGTTCTTAAAAAAAATTATACGAGTAATACCTCTCTTTATAATTATTTTAATTCCTTTAGAATGGGTCTTAAATACTCAAAAGAGTTATTTTAACGCATTTTTTTAGAAAATCAATCACAATATTTATATAATATGGGAGTAAAGAAGTTTAAACGTCCAAAAAAATTGTCTAAGTAGACAGTTAACATAGATGGACATGGGGGCGTTAGAATTTCGAAAAAAGTGATTTTGGCAATGCTACTCATTTTAAGTGTGGCATTGATAAGTTCGAATAGCATCTACGCCAACACAGATGACCTACAACCTTTAGAAAATGTATCAGATTCAAATACAACTGAAAATATAGAAAGCAACAATAATAGTGCGGATAATGCACTAAGCACCAATAATAGTACTAATTCCACTAGTAATGATTCAGAGAATATTCAAGAATATGCTGCTGCTGGTGAAGAAGTATATGATCATGTACAGGGATTCTGGTTAAATCCTGCAGATGTAAATAAAATCAATGTTGATTCATTGAAGACTGCAGGAATTACCGACATATTCCTGTTAACAAAAAGTTCAACCACTACTTATACTTCACAACTACAAACACTCATTAACAAACTATCAGGCTCAGGTATAAGAATACACGCCTGGATAATTTGTTTTAAAGATTCTACAGGTAAATGGGTAGACCCTTCAGGTAAATACAGCTATCAAGTAAAAACTCCAGTTAAATCCACAGTTAAAACTGCGTATAAATCATATTACAAAAAATGGTTCAAAACTCCCTATAAAACAGCATACAAAAGCTATTACAAAAGCTGGTATAAATCAGGGGGACGCTGGAGATATGTATGGAAATATACTTGGAAGTATAAAACCTATTACAAGTGGAATTACCAATGGACCTATAAAATCAAATACAAATGGGTAAAAAAGACTACATATAAGTATGTGACTAAATACGGGACCAGTACAGCATTTAATGATGCTTTAATCAAATCCATATCTAGTATTACAAAAAATTACGATATTAGCGGTATACATCTAGACTACGTAAGATATCCAGGGACAGCTTATAAACACGCAAATGGGGTTGATCATATAACTTCATTTGTAAAACGTGCTTATACTACAGTTAAATCTGTTAAGTCAAAAGTTAGTGTATCAGCAGCTTTAATGCCTGAAAAATCTGTAAATGCATATTATTACGGCCAAGACTATGCTAAACTTGCACCTTACTTAGACTTCTTGGTACCTATGGTTTACAAGGGCAATTATAATCAAAACACTAACTGGATAGGGTCAACTGTGAAATATATAGCGGATAAATCTGGCGGTAAGCCAGTGATCGCTGGTTTGCAGAGTTATAGGTCTGACAGTAATGTGGTTCCTATACCTGCTGCAGAATTAGATAATGATATTGAAGCTGCTACAGATAATGGAGCATCAGGTTTCGTAATGTTCCGTTATGGTTTAATCGATAAACAATTTTTCAGTTATGATTCTGCGGGTTCGGGCGACTCGTATGTTGCTGATTCAACTACAATAAACGAAATCAAAGCCGCAGCTACTAGAGTGAAGGCTTTTATTGAAACTAATAAAAGACTTCCAAATTATGTGACTCTTTCAGGGAGACAAATTGGTATGGCAGAATTTTTACACTTGCTAGTTTCCAGTGTGGTTCAAATAAATCAGGGAAACAAAAATCCTATAAAATTCAGAGAATTTGGGGAAGCTCCAAATCCAACTGGAAATAAGGTGGTAGCAAATATTTACAAAAAAGAATACGTTACTATTGCCGGCAAGCTGAAGAGCTTTTTAGAGTCAAATAAAAGAGCACCGAATTATGGAATTTATTCGGCAGGAAAAGTAAACTATAAATACTTAGTATACAGTTACTCCAAAATAATGGATTTCTACAAGTCCAAAGGAAGATTACCAAACTATGCAGTTGTTAATACTAAATCAACAAGTATTACAGAGATTATTCCGCCTGAATTGAAACCTTATCTTGTGGCCACAAATAATTGTCAAGTAAATGATGCTGCTATTAAATCATTAGCTTTGTCAATTACCCAAGGTACCAGTTCCAATTATGAGAAGGCAGATAAAATATTCAGATGGGTCAGAGATAACATTAGTTACACGTTCTATTACAATACTAAATACGGAGCAACAGGCATGCTAAAAACAAGAGATGGAAATTGTATTGATCATACCCATTTAATGATTGCAATGGCCAGATCAGTCGGTATTCCTGCCAGATACGCCCATGCTCAATGTGAATTCACATCAATGACCGTCGGTCATGTATGGGCTGAATTATATGCAAATGGTGCATGGTATACAGCAGATGCAACCAGTTCGAGAAATAATCTAGGCGTTATGCAAAATTGCAAACTATTGTATTGGAAAGGTCGTTACGCAGAACTACCTTTCTAATTTTTTATTTTTTAATACTTTTAAAAATAAATATAAAAATGATATATTATTTCTTTAATTCTTCCAATCGCATTCTAAACTCTTTGCGGTGTCTTTTTTCTTCATCTATTATGTGTTTTAAGACTCCAACTACTTCCTCATCGTCGATAATTTCAACTTGCTTACTGTATATCTCAATTCCTTCTGTTTCAAGTTCGATTTGTCTTTTGAGTTGGCTTTCCAAGTCATCGCCACCGAAGTCAAGTTCTTTATGATCCATAGTAGGTTTTCCACCTCTTTTAGTAATTAAATCAGCTAACCACCACATATGACGCATTTCATCAACAGAAATTGCTTCAGTAACTCTGCTCGGGTCACATTCCTCCATTACAAAGGAATTATATGAATAAATCATTGTGGCTTCCAGTTCTCTTACAAAATTTTCATTCAACAGTTGAATTATCTCTTCTTTTTCCAATTTAACACCCCTAATTATATTTATAAAATATCAATATTTATCTAATCATTAAATTTTATTTTATCTTTCTTACGATATGCCATTCCTTGAAATATGGCAATTATCTCTTGATCTTCATCCATTATTTTTACAGTATAAGTGGCAATCTTAGGGTTGATGGAAATTTCCTCAGCATGAGCAAATAAAATACCCTTTTTCGCCGCCTTCATATATGATATATGGGCATTTATAGCAACGCTTACATTGCCATGAGAATTGGCGGCCGCAGCAAATGCTAAATCTGCCAGAGTAAAAATAGCCCCACCATGAACCATCCCTAGACTGTTAAGATGATTATCATTTACAACCATTCTTGCTTTAGATTTACCCTTAGAAGCTTCAATTAGTTCAATGTTATTATTATATGCAAATTGATCATTTTTAAAATATTTTAGAAGTTTTTCCATTTTAAAACCCCTATTTTATTCAATTGTTATCATGTATATTATATATTTTAATTCTAATAAAATTTAGTAATTTTATTAAAATTTCAATTTTTTTCAATAAACAGATTAGTGATTTAAAATTTTTTAAAATTAATTTAACAACATTCAAACTTGATATTTAGTTAGATAGTGGTCTAAATCATCAACTTGGTATAAATCGATTATATTAACACCATCATTAATATCCTTCTTTATTTCTCGGATTTCTGAAGAAGAAACTATTTTTTTATCTAAAAGTAATTTTATTAAAATATCCATATTTTTAGATGAATTTGAGAGGATTTTTTGGATATTTTTAAATTCTGCAGAATAGTTATCAGGGTATTTGAAGTCAGCTTCTAACTTTTCTATCAAAGTTAAATGACATTTAATTGATTTGGCATTGTTTTTTGACCACAATATCTTGGATAATTTCATTTCTTTAATATTTTCAGAGATTCCTAATCTTACAACTGAAATGAACATGTCCTTATTGAGCCATTCTTCAATTTTTTTGAATTCCTTTTCCTGGATCAAGCTATTAGCTTTAATTAACAGTTTGTCCCCTATTGATTCTTCTATTACTTCTTCATAGGAATAAGGATTTAACTTTGTATTATTTATCATTAAACTTTCTATTTTCAGAACTTCAATTTCTTCAATTTCAAAAATATAACGGACAACAGGATTACCTTCCGTATAGTAGTAGGATGAACTCACCACCTTCCAATTTTTATGATCATCAACAGATTTGATAGTTTTTGGAATTTTGATAGGGTTATAAACTTGAAAATGAATTTTTAACTTTTTTAAGTTTAATTCAGAATGTTTTGACTTAAATATTTCCTCTTTTTCAACTTCAACCCTTACTTCATGACCCTCTACTCTAAAAAGCATTCCAATTCTCCTTTAATTTTTATTTTGCGTATTTAATTAATTATTGATTTGACAATTTTATTTTTAATTAATCTTTTTATAAAAAATTAATTCTCTTAATTATTTTATTCCTACAATTTAATCAATTTTTTTGATAACAATTGGATCAAAAATTTTATTTAACTAACCAATTAGAGTATTATAAAGTTAATTCTAATCTGAATAATTATAAGGGGGAATTTTATGTCAGAAAATCGGAATTTAACTTTATTTCAGATGAATGACTGCCATGCCTATTTTGATCTACATAATGAATTATTTTGGAGTGGTTCTCAACCAATTTATAAAGAAGTGGGAGGTTTTGCCAGAATTAACTCTATTTTCAACCAATTTCGTCAAGAACAACCTGAACAAGTTTTAACTTTTGATTGTGGCGATACTATCCATGGCACCTACGCTGCAGTTAAATCTAAGGGAGAATCATTAATCCCAATATTGAATGAGATGGGCTTCGATGCTATGACTGCCCACTGGGAGTTTGCTTATGGACCTGAACAATTTATGGATATAACTAATAAATTAAATTACCCCATGCTGGCAATAAACTGTTATTACGAAGATAACGATAAATTAGTATTTAAACCCTATACTATAATTGAAAAAAATGATTTAAGATTGGGAATAATAGGTATAGCCGCCTCTATTGTGGACAAAGTGATGCCTGATCATTTTAGTCAGGGAATTTATTTCACACTTGGAAATGAAGAATTAGGTTACTATATCAATAAATTACAAGATGAAGAGAGAGTAGATCTAATTATGGTTATTTCGCACCTCGGTTTTCCTCAGGAAGTCAGATTAGCACTTGAAACTGAAGGAATTGACGTTTTATTAAGTGCCCATACACATAATCGTCTTTACAAACCAGTAGTTGTAAATAATACTATAATTATTCAATCAGGGTGTCATGGTTCGTTTGTAGGTCGTTTAGATCTGGATATAATTGATAATAAGATTAAAAATTTCAATCACCAACTTATAACAGTTGAAAAAGAGATTAAACCAGATATTATAATTGAAGAGATGGTAAATAAAGTATTAAAACCTCATGAGGACTATTTAAATCAGATCGTCGGCTATACTAAAACTGGACTTAATAGGAACACAGTTTTAGAATCAACTATGGATAATTTTCTTTTAGATGCCTTATCCAATGAATTTGATGTGCAATTAGCTTTTTCAAATGGATGGCGCTACGGAGCACCGGTGCCTCCTGGAGAAATTACCATGAACGATCTATGGAATATAATCCCGGTAAATCCTCCTATTTCTACTGTGGAGTTAGAAGGTAGAGAAATATGGGTTATGATGGAAGAGAATTTGGAAAGAACTTTTTCCACCAATCCCTACAACCAGATGGGGGGATATGTCAAAAGATGTATGGGGTTAAATGTTTATTTCAAGATAGAAAACCCAAATGGGATTAGAATTCAGGAAATGTTCATACAAGGAAAGCGTATAGAACCTTATCAAAAATATAGGGCCGTTTCTGTAACCAGCCAAGGAGTTCCCATAAAATATGGTGATAAAAGAGAAAAATCAGATAAATATGCTATAGATTCTATGATAAAGTATCTTGAAGAAAATAAAAGCATAAAAGCAGGATTAAAAGGTACAATAATTCCAATTTAAATAAGAAACACTAATAGTAGGTATTTATACTTATAATATCCAATAAAAATTTTTTCAGATATTAGGATGATACTTTTATCATCCGTTCAATTGCTTTTCTGGATCTTTTTGCTATCTCATCAGGGACTTCTACTAAATATTCCTCATTTTCTATAGATTTTAATACTTTATCTAGGGTGTGAAGTTTCATATTTTCACATATAGCTTCTTCAAAGGCAGGTAAAATAGTTTTTTCGGGGTTTTCTCTTTTTAGTCGTGTAATCAAATCAATTTCAGTACCAATAATAAAAGTATCTTTGGGAGAATCAGCCACGTGATTTATCATTCCACCAGTACTTAAAATATAATCAGCGTATTCTTGAATATCAGGATTGCATTCTGGATGTACTAATATTTCTGCGTCAGTATATTTTTCCTTAAGGAAAATTAAATCAGCTACATTAAACATTTTATGAACATAGCAATATCCATCTTCCGGTATCGGAATAATTTCTTTGTCTGTATTCTGGGAAACGTAATAGGCCAAATTTTGGTCTGGACCAAATAGAATCTTTTTTTCATTAAGGCTTTCCACAACTTTTACTGCATTGGAGGAGGTGCAAAGTATATCTGCCTCTGCCTTGGCTTCTGCTAAAGTATTCACATACAAAACTACAGCTGCATCGGGGTATTTTTTTTTGGCTTTTATTACTTCGCTTGCTGGAAGCATATGGGCCATGGGACATTCAGATTTTAAATCAGGGATAATAATCTTTTTTTCAGGGTTAATTATAGCTGCAGTTTCTGCCATAAAGTCCACACCACAGAATATTACTAAGTCTGATTCTTTTATTTCTGATGCTTTTATACAGAGTTCTAACGAATCTCCAATAAAATCTGCAATCTCCTGTATTTCGCCGGGTTGATAATTATGGGCTAAGATTATTGCATTTTTTTCATTTTTAAGATTGATAATTTTTTTTTGTAACTCATTTAACATGGTTATCATGCTCTTGAACTTTTAATCATTGAAATAGCATATACTCTATTTAAGATAATTTAAAATTGATTTTTCAGGAGTTTAGAAAAATATATAAATTTTATAATGATACTTATAATTTGTAATAGTTTTAATTTAGTTTTATTATATTTTAATTATATTAAATTTTTAATTTAATAAATCAATGAGTTCTGGGTGGATTTTGTTTTTTATATCTAATTGTTCCATGGCTTGACCATAAGATTTTTTGATCACATCAAATTCTGGTCTTACCATGCCTCTAAATGCATCATAACCCATTACCTTACCATAATTTTCGGTTATAATTTCAATAATTTTACTAAAATCAGTGATTAATGTTTCCTGTCTAATTTTAATGTCTATTTCATCAGCATTGTCCCGTATTTTTTCGAAATCTACTACTGAGTTAGTTTTAACATCAACACCTGTTAGAAGTTTTTTACAATTTTCTAATGGCAAAAATTTTTTGGTTAATCCTCGGGCGGGTGCAACACCCATAATCTTACTGGCACCTAGAGACATTGCTAAAAATATTGCTTCATAAATATCTAAAATTAACTCAGAACGTTTTTCAGCATCTTCTGGGATTTCAACATTTTCTGGTAATTTTGGAAATGAAATTGGAGGTTTTATTAAAGGTAAAGTTTCTTGTTCAACCACTTGCTCTTCATCAAAGTTTGCAGTTGATGCACTGACTTCAGTTGAAACTTCTTTTAAAATCGGTGTCTCTGCTTTTGTGGTGACAATTTCTTCTATCTGAGTCGGTTCTGTATCTGTTTTTGAAATTTCATTTTCGGATGAAATAGGCTCTTTTTCAGAAATAATACTTTTACTAGTTTTTACTGGAGTTTCTGGAACAGATTTTGACATTTCTAAATTTTCAGCTGGCACTGTTGGTATAACCTTCTCTTGGACTAATTCTGTTTTTCCGGTGATTGGTGTTTCTTCTGTTTTTAGGATTATTTTTTCTTCTACTTCTTTATCTGCAGGTATAACTAAATCTTTAGAAATTTCTATTATCTTTTCAGCTGTTCTTTTCGCCGAAACCATTACCAGTCCAATGTTGGCAGATATTTCCATTAAAATAATGAAGTTTATTTTACCCAAGTCTAAAAAAAGAGCTTTACCGTTAATTGATTCTATTAATACTCTTTCTATTTTTCCTTGGTTGGATGAATCTAATAATCGTTCCGATGAGTTTACTATAACATTAGACATAGAACCAAACAGATCAACGTCGCTATATCTATGCATTCTATGACATATTATTTTTCCAGAATTATCGGCAAGTAAACTTCCGTCAATTCCATCAATACGCTCTAAATCACTCAATACTTTTTCTAACTGTTTTTCAATATCTAAAATGCTCATGGAATCACATTATTAACTGGAAGGATATAATTATTACTAACATCCCGCTTGTATTTTAACATTTATTATTTAAAAGTAAATAAACCTTTCAAATTTATGTAAATTTTAATTTAAAATAATGGATTATATAAAATTAATATTTATTTAAAAATAAAAGAAATATACTAAACCCTTAAGTCATTATGAAGGATTTAGTTATATTATGTGTTTTTTGAGTAGTACTCCTTCACTATCATGGATATCCACAACTAGAGGTGATTCTCCATTGATCATGTGGGTTGCACATGATAAACATGGATCATAGGCCCTTACAATCATCTCTAACTGATTTTTAAGCCCTTCTGATACTTCTTCACCTTTAATCATAGCTTTAGCAGCTTCTCTAACACCAATATCCATGGAAAGGTTATTTTGACCAGTAGAAACTATTAGATTGGCACGTTTTATATAGCCTGCGTCATCTGTTTCGTAATCGTGGATCAAAGTACCTCTGGTTGCTTCAAGCATTCCAACCCCTCTTCTGGTGCCACCGGATTCTTTAGCCTCATCTTTAGTCATAAGTTTTTCGGTCAATCCTTGTCTTAAATCAGTTCCGGTAATAGAATCATCTTCAAGAAGTTGTACAGCTCTTTCAGATGCGTACATTAATTCAATTAGTCTTGCATAGTGGTAAAGTAGAGGATTCTGTGCAATTCCGTATTTTTCTTTGTATTCTGCGAATAATTCAGAAGCTTTCTCTGTTGGAATGTTTTGTGCTATATTTAATCTTGCTAGAGGACCTACTCTGTAGTTTCCTTCAGGGAATCCTAGTTGTTTAAGATAGGGGAATTTAAGATATGACCATGGTTGGACCTTTTCTTCGATGAAATCTAGATAATCTTTTGATTCGAACTCGTATACGGGATTACCATCTTTATCTATTACTTTTACTGGAGCATCATAAAATTCTATGTTACCATTGTTGCTAAGTGCACCAAAATATGATTCTAAAGTTCCTAACATCTCTACTTCTTGGCTATATTGTTCAAATAATGGTTTAGTTGCTTCTACACCCTTTTCTAATAATTCAACAGATTCATTAGCTTGTGATAGTAAGTAATTTCTTTCTTCTTCAGTTATTCCTTTAGTTTGTCCTCCAGGTATAGCTGTAACTGGGCTTATGGGTTTACCTCCCACAACATTGGTAATGTTTTGTCCAATTTTTCTAGTGTCAATGGCCATTTTGGCCAGTGCGGGATCTTTTTTAAGGATACCTACCACATTTCTTAATGCTGGTTCAGATTCAGGACCCATCACCAGATCTGGCGCTCCTAAGAAATAAAAGTGTAGTGAATGGGAGTGTATGTATTGGCCTAACAACATTAATTCTCTTAATTTAGTGGCAGTTTCTGGCGGTTGTAATCCAAAAACTTGATCTGTTGCCTTTGCTGCAGCTAAATGGTGAGCAGTTTGGCATATACCACATATACGTGGAGTAATTCTAGGCGCTTCTTCAACAGCTGCTCCTTCTAAAAATTTTTCAAAGCCTCTTATTTCCATTACATGAAAATGAGCGTCAGAAACGTTACCGGAATCATCTAATTGAACTGTAATTTTTGCGTGTCCTTCAATTCTGGTTACTGGACTTATTTCTATATTTTTCATTAATATCACCTTAATCTATTTCTTGACCAGTTGAGGGATCAAGGAAACTTGTTTTTCCTCCATAATTGTACTTCCAATCACAAATCCATATATAACATGCCCTATATCATATATCTGTTTTTCTACATCTTTTTCAGGCATCTTAGAAAGGTGAGCAATTCTTTTTATTACTCCATTATACACATCGTGGCTAGGTTCTCTTAAAACATCCAATGAAGGACCTCCGCAACCATGGCAGGGAACTCCTGCTTTTGTACAAAGTGCACCACATCTTCCCAGTGTTACTGAACCAAGACACACGTATCCCTGACTCAGGAAACATTGTTGAGGATCTGGTTCTCCTTCTATTCTGCGGTGAATCTTGTCAAATTCAACGTGGTCCATCCATCTTTGACAATCTGCACATACACTCTTTTTGGGAACATTAGGAGTTTCTCCATTAACTAGAGGTATTAAAATATCACCAGTTAACTTTTCTTTAGGAGGACAACCCGGTATATAATAATCTACTTCTGTGAAATCACCTGCAGGGTGGACAATAGGTAATAGTTCTGGAACTACGTCAGATGGAAGTTCTGCTGATTCTGTACTGGGATTATCAGAATAAATTCTGGAAGTCACTTCTTCTGGACGATATAAATCTGCCATACCTGTAATTCCACCATAACACGCGCATGTTCCATAAGCAATCAATGTATTGGATTTTTCTCTTAATTCCTCAAGACGTTCTCGATTTTCCTCATTACGAACTGATCCTGATACAATTGCAATATCAACATCATCCGGGAGTTCTTTGGTGTCCATGAGTATAGGGGCATACACTATTTCTGCCTTTTCCAATAATTTTAAAATCTCTTCGTGAAGATCTAGAATAGATATTTCACAGCCGGAACAGCTAGCAAGGGCTTCTAATGCAATTTTAACCATTATTTACCACCCCATTTTATGGTTAATGTTTTAAGGCAGGCATTTGGGCCTACATGGTCAATATCTAATTTTCCTTTAATATCCATTACTTCTTCTACTGCACCCACCATATAACCATATAAGAGATAACATAATGGTCCTTTTTGCGGTAATCCTGTTCTTCTCAGGGTTTGTCTTACAACACAGTCCATGAACAACAGTTTTACCACAGTTTCATCCCCTTTTTCAATGGTATACCCTTCCTGATCTGAGGGTTTCCACATTTCAAAGTAAAAGTCAATGCCCAATATTTCGCCTAATTCATCAAGGGCTTTTTCCAAATTATCTGTTTTTTCTGCTAGTTTACCAGCTTCATGTCCCATTCGTTTACCTGCTTGATATACGATGGCATTTGCACCACGTCCTGATACTTGTTCAAGTGCTGTAGCCATAGAACCGACAAATTTCATTAGTTCGTGTAATGCTTCTTCATAATCTTCTATGTCTCCACCAGTTTCAACAGGAATTAATTCGGGTTTGAAGTCTCCTTTAATATCTTCCCTTTCTATTTCCATTTTTAAATCCCCTTAAATTATTTTTTTCAAAGCATTGGTTACTTTTCTGTCTATATAAAGTCTTTTTGCAATGTGTATATTGTCATGTTCCAATGCCTGGGATGGACATATTTCGTGACATGATAAACAAGCCATACAATCGTCAGCATTTATTACAACAGTTTTTCCGTGTTCTTTATCTAATTCGTAGACATCGTTGGGACAATCTTCTACACAAGATCCACAACCAACGCACGCGTCTTCATCTACCTTTATTTCTGTCATTTTCATCCCCATTTTGCTTTTTTACAACTATTAACCTCTTTAATATTTAAAAAATACAAATAATTTTTTTAAACAATTATTTGTCTTAATTCTTAATTTATAGAGATTATCTATTTTTTTTATTGAAAATAACTTAATGCTAAATATAATATGTGATATTACTACACTTATAAAAAATCTTCGCTATTTTATTCGACTTTTATTACTATTCCATCTTCAATTATTAATAAATCATACAGAAAATTCTACTTTTAAAAAAATATTAAATGGAAGTAGTTGAAGCAAGTTTGCAGTGGGTTATATAAGCTGCTTGTTTTTTACCAGGAGGATAACACGTTACTAATAATAGTCTTGCTTCCCCTTGTTGTTCAAATTGAATAGGATTCTCTTTATAATCCCATCTAATATCTTTTCCATTTGATACTACTTTGTAAGTGTATTTCTCTTCTAGTATGGGATCTATTATTATTACCACATCTCCAGGACTTAAACTCCCTAACCTACGGAAAGGTCCAGAATATGTTGTTCTATGGCCTAATAATCCACATTCACCATCTTGACCCGGTAATACACTTTCAGGATAGTGATAAACCGAATCATAAGCATTCACAGTGTCTGAGCGTATTTTACACTCTAAATCAATTTTAGGAATAATTAACTTTAAACTATAATTTGAAGATGCATAAGAAGTTGAACCAGAACCCATATCTTCTGGATCAAGCAAATTAACAGGAGCACTCTTATAGGCTTCTACTTTACTTTTTGCCTGATTAAGATTTTCGAATCCTTCAAGAGCCATTAAAACCATATTAAAAGCGAAAATTCCGCATATTAATATTACAAATCCAGCCATTACCTTATATTTAAGCATCTTTTGACACCAAAATCTTTTTCACTTCTTTTGCCAGAATAGTACGATATTTATCAACTTTCCACGGATCTTCTGCCCAGGTGGTTAATGTAGCATTTAAACCAACATCTGATAAATTTTTTATCATAAGAGTGGGTTTAGGATCATTTATACTCCATTCAAATGCCATTGCTATTTCTTCTAATGATTTTGTAACATCATCCAGGTCTAACTCATAGGGAATAACAATATCCAGATCAACTCTTTTTAAATCTAAAAATGTATGATTAGTGTACGGATTTTTAGAAAAAGAAGAATTAGGAATTATTATAATTTTATTATCAGGAGTAATTATTGTGGTCCGTCTAAAACCTAATTTAGTAACTTTTCCTTTTTCTCCCGAAATTTCAATAACATCTCCCACTTTAAAACTTTTATCAGCCAGTATAATAAAACCGCTTATAAAATTGGCAATTAAATCTCTTGCTGCAAATCCAATAGCTACACCAGCTATACCTAAACTGACTGCAATTGCAGTAATGTCCCATCCTACTTCTTTTAAGATTATGGTTAAAGCAGCAATATAAACTGAATATTTAATTATTTCTTGTAAAAGTTGAATTAAAGTCGGTTCAACGTCCCAGTATTTAGCAAATCGTTTTAAAACATAGTAACCCCATTTAATGATAATAAAAGCAACAATAATTGTTATGGAAATCACAATTATATCCCTTAATAATGGGTCAATCTCCATTCCTTTTCACCTCTATCTCTTTAAAATCTTCTGCTATAACTGAATTTTTAAATATATTTTGCGCTTCTTTTTCCATTAAATCTGTATTCTTGTACCTGGTGCTAATATGTGTTAAAATTAGTTTATTTACTTTAGCTTTTTTAGCTATTTCAGCCGCTTCTATTGTGGTTGAATGACCATTCTCCTGAGATTTATCACCATACTTACTTTCAAAAGTAGATTCGTGGATTAGTATATTAGCATTCTGCGCAAATTTAACCATTTGTGGACAGGGTCGGGTGTCACCAGAATACACAATTTTTATTCCCTTACGTTCAGGCCCTAAAACTTGTTCTGGTTTGATTATTTTATCACCTACTTTAACGGGCATTCCTTTTTGAAGCTTACCATAATCTGGGCCAGGTTTGATTCCATAGGATAGAGCCTTTTCTTTTATGAATTTAGGTTTTCGTTTTTCTATAATTGAATATGCGTAGTTTGGAACGGTATGGTTCATCATGCAACATTCAACTTTGTATCCTTCCTCTTCAAAGATTGTTCCATTTTCTATTTCATGTACTTTAATATCAAAAGAAAGGGAAAAATAACCTAGTTGGAGTAAATATTCCAGGATTTTAACCATTCCTTTAGGTCCAAATATATTCAATGGTTGTTTTCTACCTCTAAAACCCATGGACTGAATAAGACCAGCTAGGCCTAAAAAGTGATCTCCATGTAAGTGGGTGATAAAAATTTTAGTAATTTTCATAGGACTTAACTTAATTATGGACATCTGACGTTGGGTTCCTTCACCACAATCAAATAAAAAAATTTCACCATAGGCTTTTAGGGCCACTGCGGAATGATTACGAAATTTTGAAGGTAATGCAGAAGAAGTACCCAGAAATACAAGTTCCATTATTTTTCACCAAATTTTTTGATATATGAATTTATTATAATATTATATAATTGGAGCATTTTCTTTTATATGAATTAATATTTGCCTCCTAAACACATAAACATTTTATATCTTCCTTTTCATATAATTTATTGGATGATGTAAATGAAAGATGTCTTAATGCGAATGATAGATGATGATATCGGGTTTGAAGATATAACAACCAATGCAATAATACCTCCAGAATTAAATATTGAAGCAAAAATTATAAGTCGACAAAATGGAGTATTGGCTGGAGTGGAAATTGCTAAAATCATCTTCAAAGAATTTGATATAAAAATAAAAGAAATAAAATCTGAAGGTGAACCTTTGGGGGATGCTGAAACATTAATGGTCATAGAAGGCAACGCCCGAACCATTCTAACCATAGAAAGAACGGTTTTAAATTTGATGATGAGAATGAGCGGAATAGCCACTTTGACTTCAAATTTATTGAAGAAAGTAAGGCAGGTTAATAAAGACATTATTATTGCAGGAACTAGAAAAACAACTCCCGGCCTGTTATTTTATGAAAAAAAAGCAATTGCTGCAGGTGGAGGGGATACTCATAGATATAGATTGGATGATTGTGTTCTGATTAAAGATAATCATTTGGCGATTGTAGGAGATGTAACTGAAGCAATTATAAAGTCCAAGGATTATGTTAGTTTTACTAATAAAATCGAAGTAGAAGTAGAAAATGAAGCCGATGCATTAAAAGCAGTACACGCTGGAGCAGATATAGTAATGCTAGACAATATGAACCCTGATTCTATTAAAAACATAGTAAAAGATTTTGAAGAGAAAAATATCCGTAAAAATGTTTTACTTGAAGCTTCCGGCGGAATAAATCCCAATAATATTATTGAATATGCACAAACTGGTGTTGATATTATTTCTCTTGGGTTCATAACCCATTCTGCACCAACTTTAGATATGAGTCTGGAAATTATAAAAAACAAATAGTATTTTAAATGTTTTGATGCTTCTAATTTTGGTTACGGATGCTAATTTAGAATAAATTTATATACTATTGCCATCTAAAAATCAAATATAATATTTAAAATTTTTCTAATTTTAATTGGAGGAATTAAATGAATAATGAATTACCAGAAAATGAATTACCAGAGGAATCATCGGAAGACTTATTAGAAGAATCACAAGAAGACTTAGAAGAGGAGTCATTAGACGAATCACAAGATGATCTACCATTTGCAAAAGCTGAAGTAGTTAGATTAATGAAAAAGAATCTAGACAGCGACAAGATGATAAGGGAACGAGTAAAAGTTGAGATGAATAAATTTTTAGGAGAAGTATTAGAAAGAGTTTGTGAACAACTCAACGAGTATCCTTACACTACTATAGAATATGAAATGTTAAAAGAGTCTATTTATCCTTATAAAAATATTGTCCGGATAAATGAAGAAAAAGAGAGAATTTTAAAACATCTAGACGCTATAAAGGCTGATTGTGACGCTTTAAGTTTAGATGTTAAAAGGACATTGAGATTAAAGGATATTGATGTAGAAGATGAATTTTAATTATTCTTTTTATAATAAAATCAATTAATTCATTTTTCAAAAGTAATAAATCCAGTTTTTAAATCTCTCAACTCTTTTTCATTTAAATCCTCTTTAATGGCTTCATCATTAATAATAATACTTTGGCCAAGAGGATCTTTAATTATAAGAGTAACTTCTGCTGCACCGGATTTAATTTTTTCAATCTCTTCAAGAATTCTATTTCCATTTTTTTCAGATTCAGAATCTTCAACCCATTTCAAAGCAGTTTTAACAGCATCCCTAAATCTATTTAAAACTCCTTCAACATTTGAAACATAACCTTGCGATTTAGATCCAGGTTCAACCTTCAAACCTAATTCGGGGATGGATATTGTTGCAGACTGTGACTTAACAACTCTTACATTCAAATTTGACTTTTTTATTATTAAAGTATATTTGGACGGTTCTTTTTGTTCTAAACCAATAATATCTGTATGTTTAAAACCGCATTTTTCACATATCAGCACTGTTTCCATTATTTCTCCAAAATAAGGTATCTCTTCAGTATTGGTTATAACATTAACCGATTTTTGAGCATGACAGACATTACAATCAATTTTCATTTTATTCAATTCTTATTCTCCTAATATACCGTTTAATCAACAAAAAAGACGAAATAATACTGAATTATTCTTTGTTTTCATTTTCAGGGTTTTTTTCATTTTCTACCAAAAAACCCTTTTCAGATAGTTCATTGATCAAGCTATCTAAACTTTCTTTGTCGGGAGCACAAATTTTATGGCTATGAACATTATCAGATAGTTCATAAAGTTTTTCTAAATCCTTTTTTCTTTTAGGATTAGCATTTAATCTTTCAATAAACCTTTTAGCTTCTTTAGGGTCGTAAATATTAACTTTTCTTCTTAATGGTTCACCAAAACCCGGAAGAAAATATGAAACGTCAACAATTCTTCCCCCATATTGGTTAAGAACAATATTAACTAGTTCGCTTATTCTGTCTATTGTATTTTTGAAGATTAAAACTTTACATATTTCCCTTATTAAGGTTAACATTCTCCGGATAGTGCATTTCAAATCAATATTATTTATTACTGGCACATTATTGTTTAATGCTTGTTTAACTAAATAGTCATGAATAGTCCTGTTTTCTTTGAAATATTCTAAGTGTTTACCGCCTCTTTTAATTTTCATGGCCCTTTTTACAAATCTTTCTTTGTGCACATCTTCATCAGCAGAAAGTATAAAAAAATGTATAGAAGCATCTTTTTTAAATTTGTCTATATTCAAAAGTCCAGGAACTAAATGAACACCTTCAATAACAACATCATCAAAATCATCAACAGCTCGTTTAATAACTCTTTCTATCGCAGGAATAACAAAAGATGCGTGTTCTTCAAAACCGGCATTAATGAGACTTTCTCCATTATCTTTGTATCGTTCTTTATTTCTTAAAGTAGTATACGCATCGTAAGAAGACTTATGAAGAGCGGGAGCATAATCCGGGCCAATAATACCTCTTACGATAGCTCTGATAAAATCAGTCTCTATTAAATGTTTAATCCCTAATTCTCGGGCTAGTTCTGATGCAATTGTTGATTTTCCAATTCCCGATGCACTACCTATCAATATAATATAGGGTTTTCGCAAAAAGTCCTCCCCCTAGAGAGACGTGTAATTATGTTAATAAATCTTTCACACGTTCTGAGCTTCTTCTCATTTCTATTCTGATTAATCCCAGGTTAATATCAATTTCAGTAATTACTACCAAAATTCCTTCACCAGCATCAATCATCAAAGTTTTACCTCTATCCCCTTCGATCATGACTTGTTGAAGAGGTTCATGTTTCATTTCTTCTGCAGATCTTTCAGCAGTACCGAAAACCGCTGAAGACATCACAGCTACAAGTTCCGAGTCTATTTCAGCAGGTACTTCGCTTTCTATAATTAAACCATCTTTTCCGACTACTAAAGATCCGTTTACCCCATTGATCCTACCTAAGTCCTTAAGTATTCTTGCTATCATACTATCCTCCAAAACAGATTGCTATTATTACCTAAAGTATATATGGTTTAATCTTTATTAAATAAATAAGTATGTAATGTTTTCCACTAACTCACCAAATTAATAAGGAGTGATTATTTGTACATCATATCATCTGTGGAGGAACTTCAAAAGCTTAACTCTTTTATTGTAGTAGGATGTGGAGGGGGCGGAGAAAAATTCGCCAACTTTGACGGAGTTAAAACTGTTGGATTTATTGACGATAATCCTAAAAAACAGGGAATGGAGTTCTGTGGCAGTTATATATCATCTGATCTTAATAAAACTATAGATGAAACAGACGCTAGTAGTGTGGCTATAATGCTGCCTATAGGTGCAGAAGGCACAGCTTTAAAATATGCAGTTCAGGCCATAAATAAAGAAAAAAATGTGGTGACTTCCTTTAGGTCATTACCCTTAGTTGATAATAAATCTCTATTAAATTTTGCTGAAGAAAAAGGAGTAATAATAAAGGAGATTAGCCCACGTTCCGATGTAATAAAAAACATATTTGGAGTATCTTCTAATAAATGCACGGAAATATTACCTAAAATTAAATATAAACCCAAATCTACTGTAGTATATATTGGAGGCACTTCACAAGAATGTGGTAAAAGAACAACCACCCGATTCCTGGGTAAAACAGCTATGGAAGAAGGATTAGAAGTTGCTGTTATTTCAACTGATGAAATGGGATTGGAAAAACCTGTTGATATTAATTATAGAGCCGGTAGTTTATCATCCATGGACGTGGCAGCGTCGGTAATGGGCGCTATAAAACATATGGAAGAGAATAAAGATCCGGATATCATATTTGTGGAAAGTCAAGCCAGTTTAACTGAAATGGATAATCCTCATCCCAGAGGTTTATCTGCTTCAATATTAATTGGTTCAAATCCCAATGCATGCATTGTTTGTCATAGGCCAAATCATCCTTATCGTAATCCTAGGGGAATACTCAATGAGATTAAAGCTATAGAGGCGGTTGAACCTACAAAAGTTGTTGGATTATCTTTAAATTTAAGGAATGTGGAGAATAAAAACGATATATTAAAATATGAGAATAAATATAATTTACCAACAGTAGATATAATGAATGGCGGAGCTTCAAGATTATTAAAAGCAATTATGGACTATACAGGGGAATTTAAAAAATGAAGGACGTAGTAGACTATGTTAAGAAGAATTTGGGTTTGGACGATGAAGAAGATGAAAAACGGGATGAAGAGGAGTCAATTATAGTTCCAGAACACTCTTTTTACGAGATTGTTTTGATGAAAGCTAAAGATATTGAAGATATAAAATATGCTTTGGAACAAATTACTGAGGAAAAAAATCCGATTATCGTAGATATGAGCTCTTTGGAAAATGAAAATCCGGAAGATTTCAAATTAGCAGGTGAAATGCTAAAAAATATACGTAAAGATGTTGGTATTGAAGCTATCTTGCTATGTAAAAATGGTAAGAATGTAATAATCATCACTCCTCCTGAGATTAAATTAGTAAGAAAAGAAGATTAAAAATTAACTACTACTCATAATTTTTCATAATAGTCTAATGTTTTGCTTAAATAAGTTGAGGATGTAAAATGGAATTACCCATATCTAAACCATCAAGAGTTTCCTATGCTGATGAATTAGAATTTTCTAAGCTTTTAGAGGAACTAGCTAAAAAAAAGCATAATGGTTTCATTAGAGTAACTCATGGTTCAGAAGAGGGTTATATCCTATTTAGCGATGGAAATCAGATTGCAGCATCATATGATGAGCTTTTAAAAGCTGAAGCAATTGAAAAAATTAAATCGGTAATGGACAAAGTTGACACATTAATTGAAGTATTTGATCTTAAACAGTCCCAAATTTCATATTTAATGGAATTAAATAAAATTTATTTAATTACTGAAGATTCTGAAGTTTATAACATGATTGAAGAACTCAAAGGTAAAAAAATAGATGAATCTTCTAAATCTGTAAAA
>JBNGDB010000004.1:7183-65091 GCA_049975245.1 Methanomicrobiales archaeon | reverse complement strand
CCTGAGGTTGTTGAGGAGCCTGAGGTTGTTGAGGAGCCTGTGGTTGTTGAGGAGCCTGTGGTTGTTGAGGAGCCTGAGGTTGTTGATAAGAGCCCGGAACCAAACGAAACGAAAGTTGATAATGAAGCCACTGAAAAAGAACCGGTTAGTCGTGAAGAGTTAATGAAAAAATATGGTTTAAAAGATGTTGACGAAGAGGAAGTAGAAAATATCTTGGAATCTTACAAGGGCGGTTTTATTAGTCATGAAGATTTAGAAAAAATTGAACTAACCTTGATGAATAAAATTAAGAAATCTATTATGGGAATGCCTAAAATTAAAGGAGCGGAAGTAATGGTATTCCTGGATAATAACCGAGAACTTACTGGTACTATAAATATTATTACAGAATATGGGGGGACTGGATTTTTGTCTAGGATAGTAGGTTCAAAAGATAAATTAAAAACACAAATATATAGTATAACTGAAATGGAAATTAAGAAAAGTTTCCGGGAATATCCGGAAATTATAAATAATTTTGAAATTAATATAGAAATTCATTAGGAGGTACCCCATGACAAGAGTTATATCTGTCGCCTCAGGAAAAGGAGGTGTGGGAAAAACTACAATAACTGCAAATTTAGGTGTTGCATTATCTACTTATGGTGAAAGTACCATTGTATTAGATGCTGATATTGCAATGGCTAATTTAGAATTGATTTTAGGAATGGAAGGTAAATCAGTTACTTTACACGATGTACTTTCTGGTCATGCTTCAATAGAAGATGCAATTTACGAAGGACCTAGCGGAGTGAAGGTAGTTCCAGCCGGAATATCTCTCGAAGGACTACGTAAAGTTAAATTAGATAGGCTTGAAGAAGCTTTAGAACATTTAATTGAAGAAGCAGATATTCTTTTAATTGATGCTCCTGCTGGTTTAGAAAAAGATGCTTTAGCTGCCATAGCTGCATCTGATGAACTCATACTAGTAACTACTCCAGAAGTCCCATCTATTAGTGATGCATTAAAAACTAAAATTGTAGCCAATAAATTGGGAGTAAACATTTTAGGTGTTGTTATAAATCGAGAACAACACGATAAAACATTTTTAACCATCGATGAAGTGGAAACCATATTAGAAGTTCCAGTTATAGCAGTTATACCTGATGATCCAGAAGTTAGTAGGGCCGCTGCCTTTGGAGAGCCGATCATAGTGAAAAATCCTAAATCTGCTACTAGTAATGCTATAATGCAATTAGGCGCAGATCTTATTGGAGAAGAATATCAACCTATTGAGCCCGATAAGAAAAGTGTTATATCTAAGCTGGTTGAAGGTTTATTAGGAAGAAGATAATTTTTTATTTCTTTTCCAATTCAATTTTAATATTTTTTTAATTATAAAAATTCCTATTTACTGATTTTTGCGGTGATTATTTGTCAGTTGATGTAGTTGGTCTTGGAACATGTAATGCTGATTTTATTTTAAAGGTTCCCAGATTTGTTTGTGGTGACGATGAGGTGGATGTACAACAGATATTCACTTCTTTAGGCGGTTCTGCCACAAATTTTACTGTTGGGATTTCAAGATTAGATGTTAAGTCTGGTATTATTGCCCGTGTGGGCGATGATGAATTAGGTACATGGGCTTTAAATAACTTTCAAGGGGAAGGTGTCGATGTTGAAAGGCTTCTTTTACTTGAAGGATCAACTGGTATGACCTTTATTGCAGTTGATCCATCCGGTGAAAGATCAATTTATTCATTTATGGGTGCTAATAAGGATTTAAAATTAAATAAAGATGATTTAAAATATATTAAAAATTCCAAATTACTACACATATCTGGAACTTACCGAGAAGTCGCTGACGAAGCATCTAAACATGCTAATACACTTTCTTTTAATCCAGGAACACTTTTAGCTTATTATGGACTTGAAAATTTATCCCAAATAATTAAAAGAGCTAAATTCTTATTTTTAAATGAAAAAGAGTTATATTTGTTAACAAAAAAAGATTTAGAACTTGGAACACAAGCCATTTTAGATCTGGATGTTCCTTATGTAATTGTTACCAGGGGTGCTGAAGGTGCTAATCTTTACACACCAGAAGAGGTAATACATTATCCGGCATACCAAGTCAAAACAGCGGATACAACCGGTGCAGGAGACGCTTTTGCGGCGGGATTTATAGCATCCTATATAAAAAAGAAAGATGTAACTGAATGCATGGATTATGCTAATTATGTGGCTTCTGAATGTGTTAAAAAGTTTGGCCCTATGAATGTTCCAAAAATTCATTAAAATTTTCATTCTATTCCAAAAAATTTAGCAGCATTAACATGAGAAGCTCTCATTATATCTTTATCTTTGAAATCTGCCAGTTTCATTTTATGAACAGTTTTAGGAACTGACAACGGGTCTGATGGTGATGAGCTCATATCACTATTTAATAGGAATTTATCTACACCAAATTTTTTTAATAAGTCTACTGCTCCGTCAGGATCCATTTTTAATGGCTGAACCGTAAGTCCTAGCATGGTTCCAAAATCTATTAGATCATCGACTATGTTCTGATCAACATGGTCCACCACAACTAATGATGGGTCAATATTTTCTTCTATTATGGAACAAGTAATCTTAGTTACAGCTTTTTTATTTGTGCGGGGAGTGTGAACGATAACTTTCATTTTAAGGTCATCTGCCATAATTAACTGTTCTTGAAATATTTCCTTTTCTTGTTGGCTGGCTGTTTCTAAACCTATTTCTCCTATGGCCACCACATTAGTATCTTCAATTAGTGAAGGTAATTTTTTCATTACTATTTCATAGTTTTTTGAGATGCTTCTAGGGTGAATACCTATTGCAACATATAAATTTAATCCGTTTTGCAATGCTCTTTGACGGTCATTGTTTAATAGGCGGTGGAAATGGTCTAAAACAACGTCTGAAGAACTCATTCTGAGGGGGTCATGGGCACAAGTTATAGCCGCTTCCAATCCTGCTATTGACATGTTTTCAAAATCTTCAAAGGGTCTGGTATCAGCATGTATGTGGGAATCTATCATATTAATCACTTCTAATATTTGTCTAATATTTAGTTTAAATCTTAATAAATCTAGTTTCAATACCAGTTATGGTAGTTCTCGATAATGAAGTAAAAAGTTTAATTTTGAAGATAGTCGGGAAATTATTTCTTAAGATCCTCAAAATCTATCTCCTTTTTAATCAAATCTTCCAATATTCTACCGATATCTTTAATTTTAATTCGCACCTGTTTTAGATCGTCACGATTTCTTATAGTAACCGTATTATTTTCCAGTGTTTCATGATCCACAGTTATGGCGAAAGGAACTCCTATTTCATCAGATCTTGCATACCTTCTACCGATTGTTCCAGACGAATCAAATTCAGATATTAAACCTTCCATTCTCAAATTATCCCTAATTTCTAGTGCTATTTTTACCAGTTCTTCCTGGTTTACCAGTGGAAATACACTAACTTGCACAGGAGAAATTGATTTTTCAATTTTGAAATATTCCCTTTCATCTTCTTCTTGAAATGAATGTAATAAAACAGAATACACTATCCTATCTATACCATAAGAAGGTTCAATTACATGTGGAAAAATTTTTTCGCCTCTGACAGTTTCTTCAACGTCTTCAAAGGTAACATGTTCAGGTAATAAATCATATTTTGTATCGCCTATTTCTATTTCAAATAATCCTTCCTGTTTAAATGATTGTTGCACTTCTTCAACATCAACATCCTCTAAAAATTTAAGTATTTTAGGGGCAGTATTTTTGAAGTGAGGACCAAATTTGGACATATTAGGCTTTATAATAGTTTTACTAATTTTTTTTGGTTCAGAATATTCAAGAAATACTCTTAAATCTTCTTTGCTATGATCACTATGTGATCTAAGATCGAAATCTGTACGATCAGCTATTCCAATTATCTCTATCCATCCGAAACGATCAGTTTGTATTTCCACGTCCCAGCAGTCCAGAGCATAATGGGCCATTTCAGTGGGCATATGCTGTCGGAATCTTATAACCTCTTCAGGTATGCCTAGTTCTAATAAAAATTTCCTAGCCAAATAGAGTTGATATATTAATATTTCACTAGAAACTACTCCCTCTAAAATTGCCTTTTCAACAGTTATTTTAACAGAATCCTCTTCCTTCATCTGTTTTTCTGCCGAATAAAGAATTAATTTTTCTTTTACGATATCAGAAAAATTAGGGTGGGATTTGTCTTGGGGATTAATGAATATCTCTGCTTCGGCTTGAGTAAATTCACGCAACCTGATAACTCCTTGTCTTGGAGAAATTTCATTCCTATAAGCTTTACCTATCTGAACCACTCCAAAGGGCAATTTACCCCTGAAAAATCTCAATAACCTTTTAAACGGTATGAAAATTCCTTGAGCTGTTTCAGGACGCATATATCCTATTTTTTTACCTTTTGCTCCGATTAAAGTTTGGAACATCAGGTTATAACTCCATACATGTGTCAAGTGACCTTCACATTTAGGGCAGGTTATTTGATTATCAGATATTATTTTGGTGAGTTCCTCATTACTTAAACCTTCAACTTCTTCTCCAATATCATCTTTAATAATGTGATCTGCCCTAAACACTTCTAAACATTCTTTACATTCAGTCATAGGATCATTAAAATGATCAACGTGTCCTGAAGCTTTTAGAGCTTCTTCAGGCATGATTGTTGGTGATTCTATTTCATAAAAACCTTCTCTTATGATATAATAGTCCCGCCATTTGTTAATAATATTATTTTTTAATATAGCGCCTAGGGGGCCATAATCTACAAAACCAGCAACTCCAGAATATATTTCAAATGAAGACCATAAAAATCCTCTTTTTTTGGCAATGTTCATCACATTATCATGTTTCATAATATACATCTCATAAAAACTTTTTTTTTCAAATTAAATTTAAATCATGATTTTAATTATTCTTTAATAAATTATATATTTGCAAATAATTTTTTTAAAGTATAAATATTATTTTGTCCCTTATTACGGAATTAAATCCTAAAACATATTTTTTAATTTACTTATTTAACAATATGAAAATTTTTTAGTGCTTATAACCTACTGTTTTTAAGCTCATAGTCGTGTTTGATTCTACTTGTTTCAGGGCGTTTTTGACCCATATATTTACTATCTCTATCAGGATGTCCATAAGGTTTTTCTGAGGGTGAGGTCATGGTTTCAAACACAATTTGACATACTCTTTGACCGGGATAGAGTGCTACTGGCATTTTTCCTATGTTGGAAATTTCTAAAGTAATTTTACCACAAAAACCGGGGTCAATGTAACCAGCAGTGACGTGCATAGTTATCCCTAATCTCCCCATGGAAGATCTTCCTTCCACACGGGCAACTAAGTTATCAGGAAGTTTAACCATTTCATAGGTTGTAGCCAACGCAAATTCGCCAGGATGGATTATAAACGGTTCTTTATCAATATGAAATGATTCCATATATGATTCAATATCTGACTTGTCCATAGGATCTATACACGGCTTTCTAATAACTCTAAAACCTTTAAATTCACTACCGATTCTTAAATCAACGGAAGATGGTTGTATTTGCCTTTCAGGATCTTCTAATGGTTCAATAATAATTATTTTTTCTTTGAGATACTTTTTAATATCTCTATCACTTAAAATAGCCATTTAATGACCTCTATTCTTTTTTATTATCCTCTTTTTTAATCTTAATCTGTGATATACCCTGGATTATATTGGGCAATCCACAACTATTGCCCACCCCAAGGATCATAATATTGGAATTTTCATTAGATCTCAAAACTGATTTCTCCACAATATTAAGTGTTTTTTTAGCAGATTCAGCTATATCTAATTTCATTTCACTAATAGCTTCTTCCGGACTCATTTTAACTATGATAGCATCAGTCTTTAAATCTTTTTCAATAAAATGTTCTTCCACCATCCATTTATCCACACCAGTACCACCAATAACGACTCCAATACCTTCTGCAATAGTTCCGCTTTTTTCTCCTTCTAATTTAACTGCTGCATCAACTGTTATTAATCTATCTATATTTTTATCCGCAATTAGTGATGTAACCACTTTACCTATCTTTCCAACCCGGGCACCAGGACCTTTTGCCCGGACTATCGTAACATTTCTTCCAGATATTTCCTTATCTACAATAATCATATCTTCTTTTTCTTTTAAATCTTCTTTTTGAATATCCTTAATTAACATCCCTATTACAAGCGGCCCTAAACCGTCACCTATAGGTTTGCATTCTGAAAAAGCTTTAGTACCATTAAATTGGGCTTTAACTATTCTCATTATTAACGGCAGGCTCATTTGAAGCATTAATAATATTTGCAGGTTACCAGTTTTTTTGGCAAGTTCCAAATTATGACGGATCATCTTAGCTACATTATTAATACCTATAGTAGCTTTTAAAGTCATTATAATATTTGATTTCCATTCTTCACTTGCTTCAGGTGCAATTATCTCTACCATCTCTTCAAATCTCTCCTCACCCATCTCCAGAATTTTATGGAATTTATTTACAATTCCATATGGATCAAGTTCAACTGGGGGCACTATAAAAAATTCCATATAATTTACAATATATTTAGCAGGATCTTGGGAGGGTTCACCCTTTTCTTTACAAGTTTTAACCACTATGTTCTGAGCATCTTCCGCCATTTTTTCCACTTCTACGGCAAACTTGCTTATAGTAGATATAAGTCTTTTTCGCATTATCCAGGGTAATAATAGAATTAATAAAATGAAAAATAATATTCCAATAATCTCCCAGGGACCCATTCCAAATAAAATTATATCTCCTCCTCCAAATAACTTTAATTAATGATTTTTTCTTTAACTCGTCTTAATATACCTTTAAGAGTATGTGCTTCCCTTCCTGATATAAATGCCCTTCCTATTATATTTTTAAAAACTATTGAAGCTGTTTTATTTTTATGCGGAGGAAGATTTAATGAGTTTATTATACAATCCATATCATTTATTAAATGCCTTTTTTCGATTCCACTTGCTTCTTCCAGAGCTTCAAATGTGTAATTCTTTTTTCTTTTAAAAATTTCATAAAATATTACGGCTGCTGCATGGGAAATGTTCATTATGGGGTAATCATTACTGGTAGGTATGCTAACCAGAACATCACAAAGAGATATTTCATTATTATATAATCCATTTCCCTCTCTACCAAATAATATGGCTATATTACCCTTAATATTAATGGATTTTGCAAATTCATCTGGTGTAATCGCAATTCGTTGTACGTTATAACTACCACAAGCGGCACCGGTTGTTCCAACTGTAAAATCTATTTCTAAATCTTCAATACATTTTTCAACAGAATCATATGTTTTAGAATTACTCACAATTTCTTTAGCGTGCATAGCCTGGTAATAGGCTTCTTTTTCTAAGTCGCAGGGATTTATTAGGACTAATTTGTGCATACCAAAATTTTTCATACATCTGGCTAAAAAACCGATATTCCCTGCTGATTCAGGCTCTACAAATACCACATAAATCATAATATTCACAGAAAAACATTTTAAATTTTTATTAATATATAAGTTTAATGAGTAATTTATTGTTAATTAGCAGTCATAAGCTATTTCAAGAAGTTTTAAAATATTCAATACCTTTATATCACTTAGACCTTCTTTTTCCAGAGAATCCTTTATATGATACTCACAAAATGGGCATATGGTGATTACTGCATCCACATCCAACTTTTTTATCATTTCAGCTTTGGTTTTTCCCATCTTTTCTGCTAGTTCTGGTTTACCTGAGCGGACTCCTCCTCCGGCGCCGCAACATCTATTAGGTTCTTCCATTTCCACAAAATCTAAACCTTTTATTTTATTCAAGATTTCTCGAGGTTCTTTTTTTATGCCTTGACCCCGTGCCAAGTGGCAGGGGTCGTGATAGGTTACTCTCATATTTACCGGTTTCATGTTCTCAGTTTTCAAATTATCAGAGAGAACTTCACTTATATCTAATACATTAAATTCAACGCCATATTTAGGATAATCGTTCTTTAAGGTGGCTCCACAACCGGCGCACATCGTTATTATTGTGTCATAATCCTTAAAAACTTCTGCATTTTTCTTTACCAGCTCTTTTACTACGTCAGTCTGTCCAGTTCTAATCATAGGAGAACCACAACATACTTGGTCTTCGGGTACGATTACGTCAATATCATGGTCTTTTAGAATTTCTAGTAGAGCCATTCCATTTTCTGGTAATCTATAATCAACCATACATCCGGTGAAAAATGCTATTTTTGGTTTTTCCTTTCCAGTTTCTGAGGAAACAGTTTTAATAAAGCCTTCCCCCAAAGGTTCTACTGATCTCCCAGTTTTTGAGATTAATTCCTTAATATCTTTATGGGCGGGTAAAGGTCCAATATCCTCCTTACAGGCTATTTCTCTCAATTTTTCTATGGCACCGCCAACAATACTCACTTCTTTAGGACAAACCTCACTACACCTACCACAACTAGTACAATTATATAGACCTTCAATAAATCCTATTTTAGCACGATCATCACTATCTCTAGGATCTAAACCTAATTTAGATAGATATCTCATAAAATAAGGGCCTGCATATTCTGAGGTTTCTTTTATAACGGGACAAGCAGAAAGGCAGGAATAACACTCTATACATCCGCTAATCTTTTTAGAATTAGCATAATCCTCTGGTTTTATTATTTCCGGTTCCTTATTAGGAGTATCAATTCTTTCTAAAAATAATCTCATTTCTTTGGCTTTTTCTTCGATTTGACTGCGGTCTACAATTAGATCCTTAATAACGTCAAAATCTAGAGGTTCTATAACGTCATTATCCTTAATTTCTGCTTTACAAGCCAGAACACTGTCACTATTTTGTTTAACAGCACAAGAGCCACATTGTCCTGCTCTACATGAACTTCTATAAGCAATATTAGCATTATATTTTTCATTTATATAATTCAAAGCGTCTAAAACCTTCATTTTTTTGGTTTCTTCTATTTCATAGGTTTCAAAGTATGGTTTTTCGTCTTTTTGAGGATCATATCTTAAAACTTTGATTTTAATCATTTTTATCTCCGATTAAACATTTTTAGGATTATTAAATTTTTAAAAATATGGAAATTGATATATCTATATGGATATCAGTTCTATAAAAAATAAATTTATTCTATTCTATTTTTTGTATCTTTATTAATATAATTTTTGAACAATGTACCATTTTAATGTGAGTTGATAAATATTTATATCTGTGAATATCCAAATTAATTTGAGTTAGATCTGGTTTTAGTTTATTTGATTTATATGATAATTTGAAATTATGGGTAGATAGGAATTTAAAGAGGAATCTTGTTTTAATAATTCCCTCTTACTAAGGAGATAATATGAAAATAGAAAAAGTTTTAACAGGTAAAGAAGGTGAAAAACTCTTTCTTTTAGGAAATGAGGCAGCAGTTAGAGGTGCACTGGAAGGTGGGGTTCAGGTGGCAGCTACTTATCCAGGAACACCATCTTCTGAAATAGGGGATGTCTTCTCCCAAATAGCGAAAAAAGCAGGTATTTATTTCGAATTTTCAATTAATGAAAAAGTTGCATTGGAAGTAGCTGCAGCTGCAGCTGCCTCTGGATTAAGATCTTTCACATTTATGAAACATGTAGGTTTGAATGTTGCTGCAGATTCATTTATGAGTCTGGCATATACTGGTGTTCGAGGAGGAATGGTTGTTTTATCAGCTGATGATCCTTCCATGTTTTCATCACAAAATGAACAAGATAATAGACATTTTGCTCGTATTGCCAATATACCTATGTTAGAACCTTCAAATCCTCAGGAACTTAAAGATTTAATGAAATATGGTTTTGAAATATCTGAAGAGTTTAAATTACCTGTTTTAATCCGTACAACTACTAGAGTATCTCATATGAGGGGTATGGTTCAGCTGGATCAGGTAAAAGAAAAAAATGAGACTGGTTTTTTCTCAAAAGACCCCCGACGTTTTGTCCCAGTTCCAGAAACTGCAAGAATCATGCATAAAAAATTAGTTGAAAAAATGGAAAAAGTAAAAAATAAAGCAGAAAATTCGGATTTAAATAAAATAGTTGATAATGAATCAAATTTAGGCATTATAACTAGTGGATCTGCCTTCAATTATGTAATGGATATTTTAGATGAAAATAAATTAAATGCCAGTGTTTTAAAGATTACTTTTTCGTATCCATTCCCGGAAAGATTAGTTTTAGATTTTCTAAAATCAGTTGAAAATGTAATTATAGTTGAAGAAGTTGACCCAATAATGGAAAAAGAAGTTCTGGCAATAATAGGCAAATATAATCTGCAAAAGACAGTACATGGAAAGTTAGATGGGACTTTACCCTTAATATATGAATACAATCCAGAAATAATTATAGACTCTTTTAATAAAATAATTAAAACTAAAATCCCAGTTAATGAGATATATAAATCTGATATTGGTGTTCCTAAACGTCCACCTACTTTATGTCCTGGATGTCCGCACCGAGCAGCTTATTATGCTATTAACGATGTTTTAAATGATCTAAATATCAAAAACGTAATCTATCCCACTGACATTGGATGTTATACTTTGGGGATAGAGTCTCCTTATGAAGCAGCGGATTATTTGCTTTCCATGGGTTCCAGTGTAGGTACTAGTTGTGGCTTTTCAAAATCAACAAATCAGCCGGTTATAAGTTTTATTGGAGACTCTACTTTCTTCCATGCCGGCATTCCTCCTTTGATTAATGGTGTACATAATAAAAATAATTTTTTATTGGTTATTTTAGACAACAGAACCACAGCTATGACTGGGGGACAGCCACATCCTGGTCTTCCCGTGGATGGGATGGGTGATCAGGCTCCTGAAATTTCAATTGAAGAAATAGCTAAAGCTACTGGTGTTAAATTTATAAAAACTATAAATCCTTTAAATATCAAAAAAAGTAAGGAAGTATTTAAAGAAGCATTAGAGTTTGAAGGTGTTTCAGTTGTTATTTCTAAATATCCTTGCATGCTTTTAAAGAATAGATCACATTCTATGAAGATTAATCTAGAAGTCGATGAAGAGATATGCGACCAATGTATTTATTGTCTGGAAAGGTTAACATGCCCGGCAATTTATGTTGATAATAACGGAACAGTCCGAATTGATGATTTACTATGTAAAGGTTGTACAGTGTGTAAACAGATATGTCCTGAACATGCTATTAAGGTAAGGAAGTGATTAAATGAAACCTTATAACATTTATATTTCTGGAGTAGGGGGCCAGGGAATTATCAAGACCTCCATAATAATCGGCGAAGCAGGAATAAAAAATAAATTTAACGTGGTTATGAGTGAAATTCATGGAATGGCTCAAAGAGGGGGCGGAGTATCTACAGAAATAAAATTAGGTGATGCTTATAGTCCTATTATTCCAGATGGGGGTTCTGATCTTTTAATAGCATTTGAACCATTGGAAGCATTGAGAGCTCTTCCAAAAATTTCTAAAGACACCTACATGATTGTAAATACTGCGACAATCATGCCCTTCAATATACTAAAAAGTGATATTCCTTATCCTGATTTAGAAACTATTATTGATGAACTAATATCAGTTTCACCTAATCTAAAATTGTTAAATGCAGAAAATATTGCTAAAGAGGCAGGTAATATTTTATCGCTTAATATGGTTATGTTGGGAGGGGCATTATCCGTTCCGAATTTCCCTCTAGATAAAGAAAGTTTGATTAGTTCAATGAAAGAAAATTTACCACAAAAACATATGGAAACTAATTTAAACGCATTTAATCAGGGTTTTGAACAATCTATAGGTCAGTAGTAATCTAAATTGGATTAGTATTTCTCTAATAAAGGAACTTTATGAAGTTTTATATTAAATTTTGTTTGATTAATAGTTAAAGTAAAAAAATTTAATATTTGAAAAAATTCTATATAATATATTAGAAAAGAATATTATCTGGTGATATAAGTACTATTCATTATTTGATCTAGTTATAAAAATTTAATTTTTAAGAAATATAGCATATTTTTTAATGGAGGATTATATATTTATATAATTATTTGCTAATTATCATTTACGGGGCAAATCATGAGTAAAACAAAAAAGGAAAAGCTTGATGATGTTCTTACTGCTTTGATGCAGGTTGGACAAATAAAAGCGTGTGGAATAGTTTCTAAAGAAGGACTTCTGATTAATTCAAGAACCCCTCCCGATGTGGATGCTAGAATTTTCTCTGCACTTTGTTCCACTATTATGGGAGCTGCCGAAGCAGCATCAGGCCAGATGAATACGGGTTTCGTAAATGAAATATCAGTTAAAACTGAAAAAGGTACAATTGTATTAATTCCGGCGGGTGAAAAAGCAATTTTAACAGCTTTAACTGAACCTGAAGCGCAACTTGGTCTTATTTTTGTTGAAATGGAATCCAGAGCCATTCAAGCTGATGCGGTACTTAAAGAGATGTAGTTAATTTTCATTTTTAAATCAATTTACTCAAATCTAACCTATTCTTCTAATTTTAACATTTTTTGGATATAATTTTTTTAAAGATTCTATTAACAACTTTTAGAAAACAAAAATAGAAATTGAAAATATTAATAAAGAAATAGTTAAATTAAATGAACTTTTTGTTCTACATGGACATTAAAAGTAAATAATTTAATTTTATAATTCATAGACTTCCTCATTGGTAAGAACAGTAGCCTTTCCTTTTTTAAGTACGTCGATGCCTTCTTCAATATCTTCAGTACGTATGACTACTATGGCTTTGTCAGTCTTCTTTTCAACAAAAGCGTAAATATATTCTACGTTCATATCAGCTTCATTTAGGATTTCTAATATCCCATATAATCCTCCTGGACTATCTGGGACTTCTACTGCTATTACATCATTAATTTTAACCACAAAATTGTTTTTTTCCAGTTCCTGCTTAGCTTTCACTGGTTCTGGAACTATTAAACGTAAAATCCCAAATTCAGAGGTATCGGCGATTGAGAGTGCTCTGATATTTATATTTGCTTGTGAAAGTATTTGGACGGCTTCTTTAAGTCTTCCTTTTTTGTTTTCTAAAAAGATAGATATTTGTTTTAATTTCATTTTAATCCCCTTCTATTATATTTCTCTTTTATCAATTACTCTTACAGCTTTTCCTTCACTGCGCGGTAAACTTTTTGGTTCAACCAAAGTAACATTGACCCTTAATCCTATTTCGTTATGAATTTTGTTTTCAATCATCTTTTTAACCTCTTCCACGTGTTTTACTTCATCAGAGAATAATTTTTCCGAAGTTTCTACCTGGACTTCCAGTTCATCCAGATGATGCGGCCTTGTAACAATGATTTGATAATGAGGTTCTAAAACTTCTATTTTAAGTAAAGCTCTTTCAATCTGGGATGGGAATACTATCACTCCTCTAATTTTAAGCATATCATCAGTTCTGCCAGTTATCCGGTCCATTTTAACTAATGTTCTACCGCAACTGCAGTCATCCCTTCTAAGAGCAGTTATGTCTTTTGTTCTAAATCTTATAATGGGCATTCCTTCCCGGGTAAGGGTGGTAAGTACTAATTCTCCTTTTTCACCTTCTGGAAGTGGTTTCATTGTTTCAGAATCGATAATTTCTGGATAGAAATGATCCTCAAAAACATGCAGCCCGGTTTTTTCTTCACATTCTTGGGCTACACCAGGCCCAATTATTTCAGTAAGTCCGTATATATTAACTGCTAATATTTTAAGCCTTTTTTCTATCTCTTCACGCATTTCCTCAGTCCACATCTCTGCCCCAAAGACTCCTGCTTTTAGATTAAGTTCATCAGGTTTAATGTTTTGTTTTTGAATCATTTCTGCGAGGTATAATGCATAAGAGGGAGTGCAAGTTATAATAGATGTTTTAAAATCCTGCATAATCTCAATTTGTCTTTTGGTGTTACCGGCAGAAATGGGTATAACTGTAGATCCAATCTTCTGAGCACCGTAATGAACACCTAGACCACCAGTAAATAGACCATACCCATAACAATTTTGAATTTTATCCTTTTTAGTTGCACCGGCCATGGTAAGTGTTCTTGCCATCACTTCACTCCAAATTTCTAAGTCCTTTTTAGTATAACCTGATACTGTTGGTTTGCCGGTTGTACCAGAAGATGTGTGTACTTCAACTATTTCTTCATCCGGGACTGCAAACATTCCGAAGGGATATGCTTCTCTAAGATCAGTTTTAGTGGTGAATGGAAGTTTTTCTATGTCTTTAAGACTTTTAATATCTTCAGGTTTAAGATTGATTTCATCAAACCTTTTTTTGTAATACGGAACCTTATTATATGCTTTTTCTACTATAATTTTTAATCTATTTAGCTGTAATTTTTCCCTTTCTTCTTGAGACATAGTCTCTGCTTTTTCATTCCAGATCATTTTTATCTACCAAAATTTGATTTTTTATCTTTAACACGGGTTTTATTGGAAATCACAATAGTTTCAGATGTTAAAATTATAATAAATACATGAATTGTATAATATTTTAAATTCTACAATTTTTAATTATTATCTTTGCTGGAATTTAGATAAAATTATTATATTTACTTTTAGATGATTTTTTATATATTTTTTTTTAATTAGTTCAACTAAAAATTTAATTAGTATATTTATATATTTTTTAGAAAAATTCTTTTTTTTGATGAATAAGTTTTGGAAAATTAAATATCAAATTTTATATAGTATTTATGTTAATTTTTTTTATAATTGTACATAATTAAACATTTTAAACTTTAGCAACATTATCAAAATAGATATATTCAATCTAATATTGGTATTATTTGTATATTGGCTAAAGTTTGGATATTATTTGATAATAATTGTTTAAATAGTTTTTAGAAATGATTGATTAGATTATATATAGGAGGAGATTAAGTGGATTTATTAGTGCTCACAGTGATTGTTTTAGTCTACCTTTTAGTTGTAGGATACGTGGGTTACATCGGTTGGAGACGAACCACAAGCTCTGAAGATTATATGGTAGCAGGTCGTAAGACCAATCCTTATATAATGGCCATGAGTTATGGGGCTACCTTTATAAGTACAGCTGCTATTGTAGGGTTTGGGGGTATAGCTGGCTTATATGGTATGGGTTTGTTGTGGTTAGTATTCTTAAACATTATAGTGGGTATATTTATAGCATTCGTATTTTTCGGCAAAAGAACCAGGAAAATGGGTCACAACTTGGAGGCATTGACATTTCCAGAGTTAATTGCTAGAAGATTTAATAGTAAATTTATCCAATATTGTACTGGATTAATAATTTTCTGTGCAATGCCCATCTATGCTTCTGTAGTATTGATTGGTGCGGCTAGATTTATTGAAACCACACTATCTATAGATTTTAACATAGCTCTTATAATAATGGCAGTGATAGTGGCTATTTATGTCGTTTTAGGAGGAATTAGGGGTGTGATGTATACCGATGCATTACAAGGAACAATAATGTTTCTGGCCATGATATTTCTTATTATAGCCACTTATGTATTATTAGGTGGTGTTGAGAATGCTCATCAAACTCTTACCAACATGGCCAGCTTGGTACCTGCTCAAGCAGCAGCAACCGGCAGTACTGGTTGGACTACCATGCCAACATTGGGAAGTCCCTTTTGGTGGACACTGGTATCAACTATAATATTAGGAGTGGGATTAGGTGTTTTAGCCCAACCCCAACTGGCAGTTCGTTTTATGACGGTTAAATCCAACCGGGAACTAAATAGGGCAGTATTAATTGGTGGATTATTTATTTTAGTAATACCTGGTAGTGCTTATATCGTTGGAGCCCTATCTAATGTTTATTTCTATCAAACATTGAATCAAATTTCAATTGCGGTAGCTGGATGTAATGTAGACAAAATAATACCTTTATTTATAAACAGTGCCATGCCAGAATGGTTTTCATATGTATTCCTGCTTGTATTACTGGCCGCTGCAATGTCAACATTAAGTTCACAGTTCCATGCACAGGGAACTTCAATCGGCCGGGATTTTTATGAAACTATCTTCAAAAGGGATACAGATAAATCTGTACTGATAACCAGAGCGGGAGTAATTATAGGTGTGTTAATTGCAGTTATTTTAGGCTATATTTTACCAGGAAGTGTTATTGCACAGGGAACTGCTATATTTTTTGGTATATGTGTTTCAGCATTCCTTCCAATGTTTATATGTGCTTTATTCTGGAAGAGGGCCACAAAAGAAGGTGCAATATCAGGATTAATTGTAGGTACAGTAGTTAGTCTATTTTGGCTAATATTCGTACATAAAAAAGAAGCTGCAGCTCTGGGAGTATCTAAAGCCTTATTTGGAACTGATTATCTTATAACATCAATGCCATGGCCCGTAGTTGACCCCTTGGTAATAGCTTTACCTCTGGCATTGGCAGTAACCATAATAGTTAGCCTGATAACTAAACCACCCCAAGAAAAACATTTGAAAAAATGTTTTAAGGGAATATAGGAGGTAATTTTTTTTATTTTTTTAAATTTTTTTATTTACAGCCCATCTAAATTTTAAATCCCCCCGTGTTTATAGTATCTTTTTTATTTTTTCTGGGTTTTACTAGAGAAAAAAATAGAAATATTTAAACTATCTTTTCTTTAATTATAAATCATATGAAATTATGTCGGAAAGTGACTAGTTAATATTTAAATTAAAAATATTAGGGGGGAAAAGCTTCACGACATATCAAGAGGTGGTATCTATGTTTGGACTCAACGATCCATGGATCTGGGGCGCATATATTCTTTGTATTCTCAGTGCGTTACTATGCGTAGTTTATGGCATAATAAACTGGAATAAAGGTGCTGAAGCAGAAGAAGAACAGATCGAAGAGGAAATTGAATGGCATGAAAAAGAAAAAGAAATGGAAGAGGAAGAATTAGGACTCTGGGATGAAGAAGGATAGGGGGTTTTTGAAATGGATGTAATGGTACTTAGTATAGTTATAATTTTTTATCTAGTTTTAATCGGTTACGTCGGGTACCTGGCCTGGAAAAGGACTAAAACTTCGGAGGATTTCATGGTTGCCGGGCGAAAAACTCATCCATATATTATGGCTTTGAGTTATGGGGCGACGTTTATTAGTACCGCGGCAATTGTTGGTTTTGGAGGTGTTGCCGGGGTTTATGGTTTGGGCCTATTATGGCTGACTTTTTTAAATATTTTTGTGGGAATTTTTATTGCATTTGTATTTTTTGGGAAACGTACAAGAAAAATCGGCCACAATTTAAATGCGTTGACCTTTCCGGAATTTTTATCTAGAAGATTTGACAGTAAGTTTATACAATACTTCAGTGGATTAGTTATATTCTTTGGTATGCCTCTTTACGCATCGGCTGTATTAATAGGAATATCGAGATTTATAGAAACCACCTTAAATTTGGATTATAATATAGCATTATTTGGTATGGCTCTAATAATTTTAGTTTACGTGGTCTTTGGAGGAATCCGGGGAGTTATGTATACTGATGCCGTGCAGGGAACGATAATGTTTTTTGGAATGTTATTTTTACTTATAGCCACTTACGTACTACTTGGCGGAGTTGAAAATGCTAATCAAGCTCTTACTAATATGGCGAATCTGGTACCTGCCACAGCCGCAGCAACTGGAAGCACGGGATGGACCACCATGCCAACATTGGGAAGTCCTTTCTGGTGGACTTTAATATCCACATTGGTTCTAGGTGTGGGTATAGGAGTTCTTGCCCAACCACAGTTAGCAGTTCGGTTTATGACAGTTAAATCTAACAGAGAACTTAACAGAGCAGTTTTAGTCGGAGGAATATTTATATTAGTCATGACAGGAACGGCATTTATCGTTGGTGCATTGTCAAATGTTTACTTCCTTCAAAATGGTGGTCAAATTGCCATTCAAGCTGCTGGAGGAAATATAGACAAAATTATACCTCTTTTTATTACATTAGCAATGCCTGCCTGGTTTGCATACCTTTTCATGGTAACCCTACTTTCGGCTGCCATGTCTACCATGAGTTCACAGTTCCACGTTCAAGGTACTTCAATTGGTAGAGATGTTTACGAAACAATATTTAAAAAGAAAGGCGAAAAAGGAAGTTCAGTTTGGATTGCTAGAGGAGGAATAGTGGCAGCTGTAATCCTTGCCATAGTTTTAGCATTTATTTCCCCACCAGGAGTAGTAGCCCAAGCTACGGCCATATTCTTTGGTTTATGTGCGGCCGCATTTCTTTCAATGTATATTTGTGCCTTGTTTTGGAAAAAAGCAACAAAAGCAGGAGCAATATCTGGTCTAGTAGTAGGTACATTTTTCAGTCTATTCTGGCTAGTTTTTGTGCACAAAAAAGAAGCAGAAGCTCTGGGAATAGCAAAAATGATTTTGGGGCGTGATGTTTTAATAACTGCCATGCCATGGCCAGTTGTTGATCCAATTGTTGTGGCTTTGCCACTGGCATTTGTTATAACAATAGTGGTTAGTTTGCTAACCCAACCACCCAAAAAAGAACATATAGACAAGGTATTTAAGGGAGTTAAATAACTCTCTTCCTTTTTTTTATTCAAAAACTTTTTAATAATCTAAATTTTAATTTAGCAGCTTTTTTTGTTAATTCTAATTTATAAAATATTTTTTATGTTAAACAGCTCTTATTAACTAATCTATTACTTGTAAATACTCATTTAATTCTTTAATTATTTTAAAAAAATAAAATAAAAAATTTACTGGTTGCTTCGGCAAAACTTAAATAATTTATTCAATAAAATATCAATGGTGATAAAATGAGGATAGTAGATGAAATAGTTGGAAAAGAAGTACTGGATAGTGCTGCAACTGTTATTGGTAAGGTAAAGGATGTTGAGGTTAATCTTGAAAATAGAAAAATTGAATCCTTAGTTCTGGGTAAAGGAGGCCTATCAGAAAATCTTGGAATATCAAAAGGAGAAACCATTGTTCCTTATGATATGGTAAAACAGATAGGTGACAAAATTTTATTAAAATCCAGCATTGAAGAAGAATCTTCAATGGAATTCTAAAATATTATTCTATCTAATATTTTATTTTTCCCTTATTAATAACTGATTTTAAGGCGTGTTTTTTTTGGAAGTTAGAGGGATATGTTCAATTTGTGGTAAAGCCGGGAAAGTTTACAGTTGTTCTTTTTGTGGTAGTCTAGTATGTCATGAATGTTACGATGCAAGTAGAGGAGTGTGTAAATTATGTCAAGGGCGCACCAGGATAACGGAAAAAAAGATTTAATTGAACTTCTTAAAAAAAATGAAGTTATAAAATTTGGTAATTTCAGACTATCATCGGGTAAATCTAGCAATTATTATGTGGATATGAAAAAAGCTATTACTGACCCTGAAATACTCTCTAAAATTGCTGAAATTATATGTAATCAGATTGATGTAGATAAAATTGATAAAATTGCCGGACCTGCATTGGGAGCTGTACCCATTGCCACTGCAGTATCTCTAAAATCAAAAATTCCATTGTTAATGATACGAAAAGCACAAAAGGGGTATGGTACATCAAAACTTATTGAAGGAGATCTTAAAAAAAACGACTCGGTAGTAGTGGTAGAAGATGTTACTACTACTGGTAATTCATTATTAAAAGCGGTTGAAGCAATAAGGGCAAACGGTGGCATTGTAGAAACTACTTATGTTGTAGTTGACCGGAATGAGGGAGCTTTTGAAAATCTTCAAGAATCTTCTATTGATTTTAAATATTTAATTTCAGTTAAAGATCTTAACTAAATTATATAATTTCTTAATAAATTATTATAATTTTTATTCTTTTAAATGTTTAACCAAATGTCCTAATTCATCCAATATAATATTAAGCCCAGTTTTAACAGCATTGGGTGAGCCGGGGAGTGCTATTATCAGTGTTCGATGGTATACTCCTGCGGTGGCTCTGCTTAATATTGCCCCGCTTCCCAGTTCTTTGTATGACACTGATCTAAATATCTCTCCAAAACCATTCAATTCTTTTTCAAATATTTCATGTAAAGTTTCGATTGTTATATCTCTACTACCTATCCCGGTTCCGCCGGTTGTAATAATCACGTCTACATTTTCAGTTTTTGCTAATTTTTCAATGGTTTTTAGCAGATCTTCGGATTCATCAGGAATAATTGAACGGGCAACTGAATAATCCTTTTTTTGTAAAGATTTTTCTATAATATCACCCGAGATGTCTGTATGTTTAGATTTTAACGCTTCTTCGTATTTGGAGTCGCTTAAGGTTATAACACCTACCTTGATATTTCTGGGAGCGCCTTTTTTATGTTGATCCATAGTTTTGCTTTTCATAAAAACACCCTTTCTAATTTATTATTAAATTTCAAATTTAAAAACTTATTTTAAGAATTAGTAAATTATTTAGTTTTATATTGATTTATTCAATTTATTTCAAAAAAGATATTATTTAATATCAGAGATCTTTAAAAGTACTTCTTTTGTTCTATATAAAATTTATGAAAAAAATTATATGAAAAATACTTTTATACCCTTTTTGGGTAAAATAAAAATTTTTATTATAGTTTATAGTTTTAAATGAATTTTGTTAGTGTATTTAACTAGAAAAGGTTTGGATAGGGTGTTAAATTGGATCGGAGGCGGTTTTCGTTCCAATTCGTGCAACGATCATAAGATTGAGAATGCTGTACCCTATCCATTCATTAGTTATGTTGTTTGTTACTTAAAAAGATTTTGCTACTTTAAAAATCAATATACCCAACTAAAAAAAGTTCTTCTTATCACTTAAAATCTAATCTACCACATTCTAAATGTCACTTTCATTTAATAAATCAATTAAACATATTAATTTTTATAATAATATAATATTACACATGACAAAAAAAGTATATGTTTTAGATAGTTCTGCATTTATCGGGGGCTTTTGTTCTGAAAATAAAGCTAATTTTACAGTAGAAGAAGTCACCCAAGAAGTAAAAGATCTTAAATCTAATCTGTTTCTCCAATCAGCTATTAAAGAAGGTAAAATAGAAATAATAGCGCCTGATAAAGAATTTTTAGATAAATTAGAACTAATTATACAAAATTCTGGCGACAACACCCGTCTTTCTCAAGTGGATAAAAATGTTATAGCTTTAGCCATGACTTTAAAACACAAAAAATTAGATCCAACAGTTGTAACTGATGATTATTCTATGCAAAATGTTTTAAAAATCCTGGGAATATCTTATAGGAGCATATTGACAGAAGGTATAAACCAAATTTATAATTGGATTAAAATTTGTAAAGGTTGCAAAAAGAAATACGCCTCTGACTATAAATTTAATGAATGTGAAATATGTGGCTCTCCCATAATTAAAAAAAGGATTAAAAAAGTTAATTAGTCATATAAGATATTATATCTAATTTATGTAAATATTAAATCAGTTATATTATTTTAAATTTTCCATTATTTAAGACAAATAGATAATTATAAAACATTAATACTTCTTAGAGATATTTATGATGATAGGTTTAGTTGTGCACGGACCACATATTGTGGACTCAGGATATGCAAAGAAGATTTTGAACATGTTAAAAGATCACGGGGATGTAAAAGCTCGTTTAGGAGGTACAATGGGTCGTACTGCAGTATATGACGCTCATCTAGAAAATTCTATCGATATTAACTCAAAACTTCTTCCTAGCGAATCTATTGATAAATTTACTCAAGAAAATTGTGACGTTATTTTTTTAATTAATTATGGCAAATCAAATCTCACAGGTCATGCCTTTGGTTATAAAGTCTTTAATAGATGTAAAATAACCCCCAAATTAATTCAGATTGAAAGACCCGGGGAAAAAGATGGCAGTATTGTTCCCTGGTCGTTCCATGATGAAAAAATGATCAAAGATATATCTGATAAACTTAATTTAAAGATAATATCCCCAAATGGAATCATTGCTAAAATGGAAGATAAATATGAATTAAATTCTGATTATAGTAATAAAAATGTTAAATTGCGTAAAATAGCAGGAGTAGGTCCTGAAGAAAATATATTTGTTAATGGAATTGTTGTGGGAAGATCAGAATCTTCAGACGTTATTTTAGTTTCAGAAAATGGGCTCATAACTGAGTTAAAGGGCGGAGTATTGAAAAAGCATGGTGTCGAAAAATTAGGAAAAATTGATATTAATAAAGCCATAATAAAAACAGGATTACTGCGTAAATCTATAATTAAACCACGTATTGTTGAAAAAAAGGATAATAATGGCCAATTTAATATAGCTTTTCTAAATCATGCTGCAGAGGACATATATAGACTGAAAGACGCGGACATGGTGGTTACAGTTGGTGATGATACCACCCTTGTGGCCGGCGACATATTATATCGTTTTAAAGTGCCTGTAATTGGTATTACTGATGGTGACTTGGATAAAGTTGTTGAAAATGGTTTCAAATCTGATGGGTCTATGATCATCGAATTAGAGGACGGTTGGGATGATATTATTGGTCAGAAGTTATTTATTGAACTATTTAATCAAAGAGAAAGAATAGAAATTGAAAATATAGAAAATTTTAAAAATCAGATGCTACAGATAATTAACAGTACAGTTTCTACCTACAATATAAAAAATCACCAATTTAGTAAGTAATGTTTAGTAAAAATTAAATTAAGAATAACTCATACAAATTAGTTGAAAAAAATATTATTAAACTAGAAAATAACTAATTAGGATAAATTATTATAAAATAAATCATTGGGGTGGCTAATTGGATTTAAATACGCTTGTAGACTCTATTAAAGATTTTGAAGGAGTCACAAGAAAGAAACCCATTAAAAAAATTACTCAAATTTTAGATGATGTTTATAATATTTCTGGAAAAATAGTACTTGGTTTTGGAGACGATGCCTCCGCTATCGATATTGGCAATGATAAATTATTACTTTTAGCAGCTGACGGAATGTGGGGAAAATTGATGGACGCAGATCCCCGCTGGGCTGGTTATTGTTCTGTTCTGGTCAATGTTAATGATATAGCGGCCATGGGCGGAATACCCGTGGCAATGGTCAATGTATTGGCCATAAGCAATGAAAAAATTGCAGATGAAGTAATGCTTGGTATTAAAGAAGGAGTTAAAAAGTTCGGTATCCCCATGGTAGGTGGTCACGTTCATCCAGATACTCCTTACGATGCATTAGACGTTTCCATTGCAGGTATAATAGATAAAGGAGACGAAATTACCAGTTGTGACGCTAAAATTGGGGATAAAATAATAATAGGTATTGATCTGGATGGTCAACAACATCCAAAGTTCAAATTAAATTGGGATACAACTACTCATAAAACTCCTGAACTGGTACAATCCCAAATAATTGCCATGAATAACATTGCGCAAAAACATTTGGTTACTGCTGGTAAAGATATAAGTAACCCGGGTACTATAGGGACGCTGGGCATGCTTCTGGAAGCATCGGATGTTGGTGCTAAAGTTGAACTTGAAAAGATCCCTCGCAATGAAAATGTAAACTGGGAGGAATGGCTTAAATTATATCCGGGAGCAGGGTTCGTGCTAACAGCAGAACCAGATAAAGTTGAAGAATGTATAAAAATATTGGAAAAGGTTAATATCACTTCTAATGTTGTTGGAGAAATAATTGAAGAGAAAAAACTTTACTTATCACATAATAATGAGGAACTCATCGTTTTTGACTTTAAAAAAGAAGATATAATGGGTGTTAAGGAGAAAAAATCCCAAGAGGAGATTTAATGAAAGTAAAAATCAATGGGGATGAGATAGACTTACATGATGGGGCAACTATCAGGGAGGCTATTGAAATTTCAGATGCCCTATACAATCATGGATGTGTTTTGGGAGTTATTAAGGGGAAAGAAGAATTTGAAAGGTATGTTAACAAATATAAAATAAAAACCACTAAAGGAAGTATTATTTTAGAATTAAAAGAAGATGCTCCGACAAATCTTATTCAAACATGGAAAAACCTTTATAAAGATTTAGAAGATCTTAGAATCAGATGGACTTCCTCTAACGAAGTTTCTTTAGGCCCTATAAAAACTGATTTAACCCCTAGTAAGGAAGAATATTCGTATGAACGTTGGGATGTTATTTTAAGCCTTTCAGGGTTTAGTGCAGACTCAACTCATATAATTCTTAGTAAAGATAAACATTCTGCTGTTTATGGTGCACCTGAAGAAAATCGGGGAGTTTTTGCCAGGGTAATAGGTGGTAAAAGAACAATAATGAATTTAACGGATGAAGATTTTATCAAATACATTAGTCCTGTAGTTGAAAGAAAAAGTATAGTAAATAGTGCGATAATAACTGATCTGGATACTAAAATTACTGCTGAGAATGAAATATTCACTTATGTTATGGTAAAACCTACAAATAAATCTCCTAAATCCGCTGAACAATTTTTCTCACTATCTGAAGGAGGAAAAATACGAGTAGATTATGAATCTGATTCATTTATAGGTTTTTATGCTCTTCAAGGTCTTGAAAAAGAGCCAGAGTTTATTGATCAAAGAAAAAGAGGCACTGTAACTTTAAGAAATAGCGGTAAAGGAGTAGGCAGAGTTTATATCTACAGGGAGGACAGGGTGTCAACACCTTCCCACACCTTAATTGGGCATGTTGAAAAGGGAATGGAACTTGTGGATCTATCCCGATATGGAGATTATTTAACAGTAAAAACTGAGCCGGAAAGAGTTCTTACATTAGCTATGACCCAAAAAGAAGCTGCTAATTATTTAACAGAACGGGGCCTAATGCATATAAAAGAGGGTTTACCGGATGATGATGCCATAGTAGTTAAACAGGAACCTAAATATACTTTGGACATAATTAACCAGGGTAAAGTTAAAACTTATGGTATAAGCAAAGATGAAATAATTTACATTAATCTTAATAATGAAAGTCCCCGGTCTGCTTGGTACTTTAGAAAAATCACGGGACTGCTCGATGCTCCCGTAGGATCCCTAACAGTTCATTTTGCATTTCCCGGCATGAAGGTAATGATGTTCAATGGTGATGATAAAGAAGCAAAGGGACTCATACCAGAAAACACTCCTGAAAATTGTGTAAAGGCAGGTCAAATTGGAATTACAAACATGTCTCGAAGACATGTGGGAATGATTGGTGTTAGATTTGAGGATAATGACGAATTCGGACCTACTGGAGAACCATTCAACGGAACAAATATTATAGGGAATGTAGTTAAAGGTCTGGAGAATTTGGAAAAATTTAAAGAGGGGGACATTATATATGTCGCAGAAAGAAAATCAGAATGAAGACGATAAAGTAACTAGAATGATTATTTTGGGGCCTTCAGCCGATATTAGTCAGACAGAATTGGTTCAGAAACTGCACATGATGGAGCTCCCCCTAACTATTAAATCTACTTGTTATGGTGCTCTAATACATGGAGAAGAAAAATATGTTCTAGAGGCTATGAATAAAATTAGAGAAGTAGATCCATGTAATATATTCACTAAAGACCGTGGCTTTCCTCCAGGAGATCCTAGAAGATGTCGAGGTCATCGAGGTGGAGCGAGAGAAGGTTTTCATCAATTGGAGTGTGAATACAGTTTGTTGGATTATGTAGGCGAAGCATTGAAGAGTCCCAAGAAAGTAAGTATTCAAAAGCCGGAAAAAATACCGGTTGAATCTTTTAAAAAAATAATAAAGGAAAAAGAGGGTGAAAAATGAATATAACTCCTTCAGCAACAGGTAAAGAAATAGCACCTATGGCTATGGCTTTCCATGAACTTATAAATAAACTACCTCTTACTATGAGGACCAAAAACTCATATGGGGTTAGAATTGAAGACGGTGAGATAATAGATTACAATTACACCGGACCTATTTTGGACAAGGTAATAGAAACCGAGAAAACTTCTCGTGAGGTCCCTGAATCAGGACCTTATAAGGGTATTCCAGTGGTGGTTGTGCCGGTTAAAGAAAATAATGAATTGGTCTGTGTTGTGGGCATTGTGGATATAACTAAAGGTATTTTCAGCGATTTGGTGGAGATATCTAGAAGACCTGAACCGATAACTCCTGATAATAGTAGGGGGGAATTTTATTGAAGATAGCCATATTTCCACCTAATTCATTGATTTTAGCGGACATGGTTGAGAGAAAAGGTCACGAACCCTTAGTTATAATGAAGGAAGTCAGAAAAATAGTTTCTGATCCTGAAATTGACTCCCCTCCTTTAAATATTACGGAAGAACAGCCAATTGAGGGTCTTAAATACGCGGCAATTGAGGTTCCCTCCGGTGTAAGGGGTCGAATGGCTATTTTTGGACCATTAATAGATGAAGCTGATGCAGCCATTATCATGGAAGAAGCACCTTTTGGTTTTGGATGTATTGGGTGTGCTAGAACCAATGAATTATCTGTTTATTACCTACGTCAAAGGGGAATACCTACTCTGGAGTTAACATATCCCAATAATCGGGAAGAAACAATCGAACTTATCAATAAAATTAACACATTTTTAGATGAACTGGAGGAAAAAAATGGTTAAAATAGCCCAAATATCCTGTGGAACTGAATACAGTGGTGTACAAAAAGAGATAGAAAAAGCAGCCTCCACTTTCGGTGCCCAAATAATAATTCCAGAGACTGATCTCGATTATATTAATGAAGCTTATGAAAAATTCGGTTTTAGAGCCGCAAGCTCTGGAATAAGGTTAATGATTGCCAGGGCCATGTCCATAGTTGAAGGAAAGAGTGAAGCTGATGCTGTTTTCATTGCAACTTGTTTTAGATGTGCTGAAGGAGCTTTAGTTAGAAATGAAATTAGAAGATTCATCCAGAATAATACCAGTTTACCAGTAGTCACATATTCTTTTACAGAAAGAACTAAAGCCGATGAATTATTTATAAGGATGGAAGCATTATCAACTATAGTAGCTAGAAAAAGTTTATTAGCACGTGAAAAGCAAGATGGACTTACACTGGGTATTGATTCTGGTTCAACTACAACCAAAGTAGTTTTAATGGAAAATAATAAGATAATTGGCACTGGATGGCTACCAACTACTGATGTTATAGCTTCTGCTCAAGAAGGGATAGACAGTGCCCTGGAAAATAATGAATACAAAATGTCAGATATAGAAGGTATAGGAGTAACTGGTTATGGTAGGCTAACCATAGGAAAACATTTAAAAGCAGATTTAATTCAAGAAGAATTAAGTGTTAACTCTAAAGGAGCAGTTTTCCTGGCAGATCATCAAAAAGGTGAAGCGACAGTTTTAGATATAGGGGGGATGGACAATAAAGTAATAACTGTAAATGACGGCATACCCGATAATTTCACCATGGGAGGAATCTGTGCTGGAGCATCTGGAAGATTTTTAGAAATAACATCCAGACGTTTAGGTGTAGATATTACTGAATTAGGACCTTTGGCACTTGAAGGAAATTATAAAAATGCTCTACTTAACAGTTACTGTATTGTATTCGGAATACAGGATTTAGTCACTTCTCTTGCTGCAGGATGTACTAAAGCAGATGTGGCTGCAGCAGCGTGTTTCTCAGTAGCTGAACAGGTATATGAACAGCAACTCCAGGAAATTGATGTAAGAGCTCCAGTTATCCAGGTTGGAGGTACATCTCTTATTGACGGGTTGGTAGAGGCTGTAAGTACTATACTGGGTGGTATGGAAGTAATTGTACCTGAAAACTCACAACACATTGGTGCAGTAGGGGCTGCTTTACTTGTATCTGGTTTAGGAACAAAAAAGTGATCTTAATATCTCATTTGTAAATTAATACCTTGCCCAATTAAAGGGAGCTAAGAAATGATAGTAGAATGTTATGATGAAAAAGGTGCAGAAGTATATGAAATGATTATACGTCATGTACTGCAAGAAGTTCAAATTACACGTTCCATAAAAGATATTAAAGTATATGCTGATCCCAGAGAGCCAGTATTTATTATCGCTATCAAGGTGGAGAAAACATCTAAACCGGTTAAAATAGAAGATTTTGCAGAGTATAAATATGATGAGGAAGAAAATAAAATTTATATAAGAATAAAGGATGAAACTTATCTTCCAGATTTACTGAAAAAACTCTGGGATATTGAAGGAAGAGAAAATATACAACAACCAACTCGTTTTGAAGTTGTTATTAACCATCCCCGTTCCAAACTGGAGGGTTTAATTGTACATGATCCTGCCCAAAAACTCAAAAGAAAGATTTACGATGCAATATTTCGAATTCTGCCAGAAGGATTCAGGGTTATTAGAGATCTATCTGAGGATGATATTGTAGCTATGACCTGTTCTGATGAAATTCTAAAGGATGAATGGATCGAAAAAGGAAAAGAATTAGTTGAGGAAATGAAAAATTAATTTAGAGGTAATTAACATGAATGAATCAAAATTTGCCCATATTACTAAAGCACATCCCTGTTTTAATGAAAAAATGCATGACAAGGTGGGAAGGATTCATGTTCCCATAGCACCTAAATGCAACATACAATGTAATTTTTGTACCAGAGAATTAAATAAGTGTGAAAAACGTCCCGGAGTAGCATCAAGGGTAATGAATGTGGAAGATGCAGTTAAACATGTGGAAAAAGTTGTTAAAGAAATGCCCATCTCTGTTGTTGGTGTGGCTGGCCCTGGAGATGCCCTGGCAAATGATGAAACACTGGAATTTTTCAAAATTATTGACAAAAAATTTCCAAATCTCATTAAATGCATGAGTACAAATGGACTTTTATTACCAGATAAAGCTGATGAAGTTGCCAATGTCAATGTTAACACCATCACGGTAACGGTTAATGCTATAGATCCTGAAATAGGTAAAAAAATATATTCCCGGGTAGTATATGAAGGCAAGGTTTATGAAGGAGAAGAAGCTTTCAAAGTATTGTCCAAAAATCAATTAGAAGGTATTGAAAAAATTGCCAAAAAAGGGGTAGTGGTTAAAGTAAACAGTGTTTTGATACCCGGTCTGAATGATGAACACATTGTTGACATTGCCCAGGAAGTTAAAAAACGGGGAGCATCTTTAATGAATATAATACCCCTCATACCATTGTACAAACTTAAAGACTATCCTAAACCTAATTGCGCAGAATTAAGTCAAGTTAGGGATGCTGTGGAAGAGATAATACCTGTTTTTAGAGCTTGCACTCAGTGTCGTGCTGATGCTTATGGTGTTCCCGGTAAAAAAGATAAGCATCTGGATATGACTCCCGCTAGCCACTATTAGAATTTAATTATTTCAAATTAAGATTTAATTTATTGAATTTAGATTTCCTATCATAATCAAATACATTGGATAGGATCCTACTTTTTTATTAGAATATCCTATTTATGTAAATATTTAGGGAGATATAAGTATGAAAACAATGCTATGGAAAGACGATAAGCTATTGTTAATAGACCAGACTAAATTACCGGATGAATTAGTCTATTACGAGTGTAATAGTTACAAAGATGTTATTAAAGCAATAAAAACAATGGTGGTACGTGGAGCACCAGCAATTGGAGTTGCAGCAGCCTTTGGAATGGCACTTGCTTATTTAAATGGTGAAGATCTAGAAAAAGTAGCAGAAGAAATAAAAGAATCTCGCCCCACTGCAGTTAATCTTTTTTGGGCGGTTGACAGAGTACTTTCAGCAGAATCTCCCGTGGACGAAGCAATTAAAATTTATAATGAAGATGTGGAAACTAATAAATCCATTGGCAGATACGGATCAAAAATAATAGAAGATGGCGACACTATTTTAACTCATTGTAATGCAGGGGCCCTGGCTTGTGTGGATTATGGTACTGCTTTAGGAGTTATAAGGGCGGCTTTTAATCAAGGCAAGAATATAAGAGTTTTCTGTGATGAAACCCGTCCCTTATGTCAAGGAGCACGTCTAAGTGTATGGGAGATGCAGCAAGAAAAAATTCCAGTAAAACTAATAGTTGATAGTGCGGCAGGGTATATGATGCAGAAAGGAAAGGTAGATAAAGTAGTTATCGGAGCTGATAGGGTGGCCAAAGGAGGAGTGGCTAATAAGATAGGTTCACTGATGGTGGCCCTGGCAGCGAAAAGGTTTAACATACCATTTTATGTAGCTGCACCAAAAAGTACTTTTGATCTTGAAAATTCAATATACGATGTGGAAATTGAAGAAAGAAACCCTGATGAGGTTTTATACTTCGGTGAGTGTAGAGTTGCACCGGCTAAGACAGAAATTAATAATCCGGCTTTTGACATAGTCCCCAGTGATCTTATCACCGGTATAATTACAGAAGAAGGAATTTTAAAGCCAATTTAACAGGATCTAAAAAATAATTAGATTTTGAGTAACTTTAAAAATTAATTATCATTTATAATCTATTCTAATCAAACGATTTTTTCCTATTCTAGTTTTTTGGAGCGTTACTTACAATAAAATAAAAAAATAGAAAAATCTTCTTTTTTCTCCAAACATGAATTTTTTAAGACTTTTTTGCTGAGAATAAATAAATTAATAAAGGAACCGTAGGCAGGTTAATCTCTTTTCGGGTAAGCTGATATAATTTTTGATAAATAATTAATAAATAAAAAAGAGGAAAATAAATTAATTTTATTAAAAATGCCATTTTTATATAGCTGTTCTTGATTTTTTGACCGTTCTTGTTCTATGCATCTGTATAGCCAGTGGAACATACATAACTCCAAAACCAATGATAATGGCTAATATAATGTTTGCTGTGTTTAGTATTCCAGATACTAAAAAGTTATAGAATATAAACACTGTAACTGGCGCATATAATGCACTTGCTGTTATAACGCCGGGGGAATATTCACCATAACGCAGAGTATAGTATGCGTGGACTAAAAAGTTAGAAAATATCCAAGCAACAGCGGATAATCCAAGTACAAGGGTCAATTCACTGGTATAAAAGATTGCCAGAGATACGGATACAAGAACATAAGCCATGAAAATAATGTTTCCAAGAGCGAACTCGCCGAAGCTCATGGAAGTTATCATACGAACTTTCACAGCCCACGCCGGGAATCGCGGTGATTCCTCAAAAATATGTATAAGATATGCTATAGGTACAAGCCATAGAATATTTAAATCCATTTTTACTCCCTCTAATTTTAATAATTATGTGATAATCTAATTGCAGTCTATATAATATTTGCTATGGAAAATGAATGATAATTAGAGATGAGATAATTAATAAGATGGAATTGTTTTGAATTAAACTCTTTAGCCCTTTAATGATTTTTTTTAATCAAAAGGTATTTTAAAATGTATCTTTTTGAGTCTTCTCTCTAATGATAATATATAGGTAGGCCTTTGAATTGTTAAAAAATAGATTATGAAAAATGAATTTTTCAATAGATTATTTAAAATTAGTAAAAAAAGGGATAAATTATATTATGCAGTAGTTAGTGGGGATGATGTAATTAGTAAATTAATATAGTTAGCCGTCATCATAAGCATAGGTTTTCAATTCTTTTTTGATTAATTGGTACGTTAAATGTTATTTCTACAGAAATTGAGTCTTCAACTATTTCTATTCTTCATTTAATTTTCTTTTATTAATAATCAATAAAAACATTAAAATTTCAAGAATATTGATTAAATTAAAATACTTTTGCATCCACCCCTATATGCCATTTTCCAGGACTTTTTGATTTTACTTTTCTTTTATTTAAGATTTCAACATTTCGGGGTTGGGCCGCATTTTCAATTCTATTAACCGCAGTTTCAAAATCACTTGCAAATTCATAATAGTGCAAAATTCCACCATATTTAAGTGCTTCCATTCCATTTTCTAAATATTTCCAGGCAATTCCTGGCAGATTCATTAATATCCGATTTGCCTTTATATTAGTCAATTTTAGGTAATCTGCAGCATCCCCTAAAACTGGAACTATTCTCTCTTGAACTTTATTCATTTCAATGTTTTGTTTCAAGTAATAATAAGCATCAGGATTTATATCAATAGCATATATTTTTACATTATTTTCCCTTGCTATTATTATAGAAAAGGGACCTACACCAGCAAACATGTCAACAATGGTTTCACCATCTTCTACTAAATTTGATATTCTTTTTCTTTCTGTTGCGAGTCTGGGACTGAAATAAACCTTTTTAACGTCCATTGAAAATCTTGCACCAAATTCTTTGTGGACAGTTTCTGAATTTTTTTCACCGGCCAGGTGTTCAAATTCTCTGGTTCTTTTTAAACCTTTTATTTTACTCTTTTTTCTATAAACAGTCCTTCTTTTGGTGAATTTAAGCGCCGCGTCACCTATGATATATTTATAATCATCTAAATCCTGGGGAATTTCCAAAATTACCACATCTCCAATAATATCAAAGGAGCTTTTAATTTCTTCCATGGTTTTAGGGTCAATTTTGTTGGTTAAATAATCTTTAAGGCTTTTAGGTCCTCTTTTTTGATTTTGAAACTCTGATTCCACTATATTCTCTGGGCTGAGATCTAATTCATTTAAAAGATGGGGGTCGGGATTTTTTATGAGAGGTATGATAATTCCTTTATCTGTCTGTTTAATTTTGTAATTTAGATTAATCAGAGATTTTTTCAACAGAATTTTACGAATTTCATTGGCCATTGTTTTTTGAACTTTTAAACCTTTCATAAATATCAGCTACAACAAGATTTTCAGTTAATTATAATTAAAATTATCCGAAAAAATCATTTAATACAATTAATAGTATATAGATACAGGGAATAAATTAATTTAATCTAAATTTTAGTTTAAAATTTAGAAATATTATAAAGGTGATTATTTGCTTTATTTTATTGGTTTAGGTCTTTTTGATGCCAAAGATATTTCACTTAAAGGTATTGAAGTATTGAAAAATGTTGATAAAATTTTCGCTGAATTTTACACAGCAAAACTATTTGGATCTACACTTAATTCTTTGGAAAAGATTATTGACAAAAAAATTATAGTTTTAAACCGGCAAGAAGTTGAAGAAAGTAATGTATTAATAGATAATGCATCAAAAGAGGATGTTGCTTTTTTAACTGCAGGAGATCCGTTAATTGCAACTACACATTCTGATATGGTCATTCAGGCCAAAAAAATAGGTATTGATACCCAGATCATCCATGCATCATCAATACTTTCTGCTGCGCCGGGGATTGCCGGACTTCAAGCCTATAAATTTGGTAAAGTAACCACAATACCCTTTCCAGAGGAAAATTACTTTCCCCATTCTCCTTACATGACTATAAAAACTAATATGGAATTCAATGCCCATAGTTTAGTCCTTTTAGATATTCGAGCTGATGAAGAAAGATACATGACTGCTAATCAAGGCCTTGAATATCTTTTAAAGGTTGAAATAGAGAGAAAAGAAAAGATTATTTTTGATGAATCACTGGCTGTGGTTATAGCCAGGGCTGGTTCTACCAAACCGTTGGTACGTTCAGATAAAATTGGAAACCTTTTAAAAGAAGATTTTGGAGGCCCTCTACACTCTTTAATTATACCGTCAACACTACACATAATGGAGGCTGAATATCTAGTGGAAATAGCAGGAGCACCAGAAGATATATTAAAAGATAGTATTTAGTTGAACATTTAATAGAAAAACCTTTTCAAAAATAATTTGTATAATATAAATAAATTTAAAATGAAATATTAAAATGTATTATTAACATATTAACGTATGTAAAAATTTCAAATCTTATACTACAAATTCCCAATCATGTTAGTCCATATATTGCTTCCAAATAATTCACTCCTATGAAATCCCTATTCTTGGAGGGTATTTATAATTGAATTATAAGGTTTTATATGAAAAATTATCCTAAAAAATCTCCAACACTTCCTAGGCCATTTTTAAAGTGGGCTGGTGGAAAAAATCAATTGTTAAACGAATTTAATAAAAGACTTCCTGATTTTATTAAGAAGTATAAAACTATTGATAGGTATGTTGAGCCCTTTCTGGGAGGCGGGGCTATGTTCTTTTTTTTGAAGAGAAATTATCTGGTTAAAGAAGCTTTTTTGTTTGACATAAACCCCGATCTGATTTTAGCCTACCAAGTTATCAAAGATAATCATAAAGATTTAATAATTCAATTAGAAGAAATAGAATCCTCCCATCTTGAAAAAACAAAAAAAGAACGAAAAATTCACTATTATAAAATTAGGTCAATTTATAATCAACAAATGAAGCATTTTGATTATGATAATATAAATGATGATGGGATTAATAGAACAGCTTATCTAATTTTTTTAAATAAAACTTGTTTTAATGGTTTGTTCAGATTAAATAAAAAAGGAGAATTTAATGTACCCTATGGAAGGTATGATAACCCTAAAATATTTAATAAAGAAAATATTTTTGAAATAAATCAAGCACTGAGGAATGTTAAAATCTATCACGCAGATTTTACAGAATCAGAAATTTTCATAAATAAAAAAACATTTGTTTATTTTGATCCGCCCTACCGTCCGCTGAATACTACCTCTAATTTTACAAATTATGCAAAAAATGGGTTTTCTGATTATGAACAGGAAGTTTTGGCTAAATTTTTTGTTAAAATGGATAAGAGAGGGGCTTGTTTGATGTTAAGTAATTCTGACCCTAAAAATGTAAATCCCTATGATAGATTCTTTGACCAGTTATATGGTGATTTCAATATGGAGAGAATACCTGCTAAACGTAATATTAATAGAAATATTTTAAAAAGAGGCCAAATTAATGAGTTGATAATTAGAAATTTTTAGGGGGGTATACTTTTTTTTAATTAAGATATGATTTGTTTTAGGTTTTAATTCTATATTCTGATTGAATTTTAGTTTTCATTTTTAATATTTGATTAGTTTTCATGAATATATTTTAGGCGAAAGAAAACAGAAAATATAGATATTAAAATTAATAATATTAACATTATTTCCCTTATAATCATTTCAGGGAATAAAAATGTTAAATAAATCATTAAAAAGAGAAATCCTCCCAAATATTTCCCAAAAGGATCGTATACTGGCTTTTCTAAATTGGATGTAGATATAAAAAGAGTAAACATTGCAATAATTAATAAGATTATTAATGGATTATACCATCCCTTAACGACAAAAGCGGAAATACAGGCGGTTATGAATATAAAATCAGCTATTACGTCGAGATAAGCTCCTTCATTGGAGGTAGAATCCATTTGACGGGCAATGTATCCGTCTAAAATGTCACTTAACCCGGCTATAATCAGAACGGTTAAAGATAAAAAGAACTGTTGGTTTAAAAATGATATAAAAAATATTGGTGCGATAATTATTCTAACAGATGTAATTATAGAAGGGATGAATGATTTAGACATTTTATAATTTTCAATCAATTTAAGTTAAACTACTTTTTTGCAATATTTTTCAATCAATTTAAGTTAAACTACATTTTTTCAACATATTCACACTTTTCAACGTTTTCCAATGGAATTATTACCTGTCTTTTTCCAGTTTCTTTGACTTCATATTGAATTTCAATAAATCCTCTTCCTTCATCTATCACTATACTTTCAACACCAAATTCGCCTTTTTTGAAATTATGAACATTTTCATTTACAATGGTAATTTCAATTTTTTCGATCATTGAATCACCTCCAAATATTAAAAAGGCATTATGCTGAATATTATTTATTTATATGCTAAATGAACACTATAAAATTATTGATAAAGAATTAATATATCCTAAAAATTAGTGACTTTTACTTAAAAAAAATAATCTGGAAATCAATATTTCAGAATTTATACCATCAGAATCGGTCAATATACTTTAATTCCTTAAATTTAATTTCAAATTTTGTTCCATTGATTTTATACATGTTCATAGAGGCATCTAACTGTTTTATCAATGTATCTACTAATCTAAGACCCAAAGCTTTTTTGTTAAAAACATCAATATCTTCAGGGAGCCCCACTCCATTATCCTTTACTATAAGAATAAAATTATCATCATCTGGTTTCATTTCTATTTTAATAGTGCCATTTTTAGTTTTAAACGCGTGTTTGAGGGAATTTGTTACTAATTCATTAACTATTAACCCGCAAGGTATGGCAGTATCTATATTCAAATAAATATCCTCTATATCTGTTTTTATTTTTATGTTAGAGTCTGTTCCATAGGAACTTGAAATTCCAGATACCAGTTTAGGAATGTATTTACCAAAATCAATACTGGAAAGGTCTTCTGATTGATATACCTTTTCATGTATCATTGCCATAGATTTAACACGGTTTATACTGTCCCTGAAAAATTCAACCACTTTTTCGTCCTTAAAATATCTAGTTTGGAGTGATAATAAGCTTATAATTATTTGCATATTATTTTTCACACGATGATCGATCTCTTTCAAGAGAACTTCCTTTTCTTCCAGTGATTTACTTAAATTTTCATTAATTATTTTTTGTTTTAAAAGCTGTTCCCTGGTTTTTTCAGTTTCATGTTTGTAAAGAGCCAGTTCTAAGCTTATTTGCAATTCTCTCTCCTGGAATGGTTTTAAAATGTAACCATATGGTTCAGTTTTTTTTGCACGTTGTAGGATATCTTCATTACCGTAGGCAGTAATGTACACAATAGGGATATCATATTTTTGCTGAATTTTTTCAGCGGTTTCAATTCCGTCCATATTACCTTCTAACATAATGTCCATTAGAATAGAATCTGGATTAATTTTTTCAACTTTTTGCATGGCTTCTTCACCGGAGGGTACAAGAGCAGGAACTTCATATCCTAAGTCTTCTAATATAACTTTAATGTCTTGAGCAACAAGTTCTTCGTCCTCAACAACTAAAATTTTTTCTTTAGTCATAGAATCATGTCCTATTGATATATTCCAATTCCTTAAATATTATTTTGACTTCTGTACCGTTATCATTATTAAGGAATATCTCACCCTTAATCCGGTTAGTTAAATACTGGACTAATTGTAAACCTAAAGTTTCTATATTATCAAAATCTATATCCGAGGGCATTCCTACACCATCATCACTTACACTTAGAGTAATATATCCTTCTTCATCTTTATCAGTTCTAATAGTAATACTTCCACTTTTTCCCTCAAAAAAGGCGTGTTTTAGAGAATTGCTAACTAATTCATTTATTATTATACCGCAAGGAATGGCAGTTTCGATATTTAGATAAATATTTCCAACATCTACGTTAAGATTTACGAGATTAGTATCAGTACCGTAGGAATGAAAAATATCCTTAACCAGACTAATAACATAATCAGCAAAACCAATTCGGCCAAGATCCTTTGACCTATACAACTTTTCATGTAGCACAGCTATTGATCTAATACGGTTTTGAGTTTCTTTGAAGATCTCCTGTGATTCTTTGTCCTTTATAAATCTAGATTGTAAACGTAAAAGGCTGTAAATTACTTGGAGATTATTTTTTACTCTGTGATGTATCTCTTGAAGCAGCATTTCTTTTTCTTCAAGAGATTCTCTTAATTTATTTTCTGAAATTTTACGGGTTGTGATATCTTGTTCAGTACCAATAATACGTAAAGGCTCTCCTTTTAAGTTTCTGATAATTTTAGCATGACATGATAAGAATTTTATATTTTTATCCGGTCCCAATATGCGAAATTCGTAGGAAAAACTATCTTTATCTTTTAAAGCTTTATCTATCTCTTCTTTTACATAATTAATATCTTCCGGATGTACAAATGATATAAATTCGTCGAAATACATATCATTTTCGACTTTGTTTAAATCTAATATGTTAAGTAACTCATCAGAACATTTTACAATATTGTTTTTTAAGTGATATTCCCAACTACCTATTTTACCGATTTTCTGGGCTTCAGTTAGAAGTTCATGACTTTTAAATAGCTCTTTTTCTATTTTAAGTCGCTTATTCTGTTCTTCAACTTCTTCTAAAGCACGATTTATAGCTAAAACAATTTTAGATAGATTTCCTTTGAAAACATAATCTGTAGCACCGCTTTTGAGTGCTTCAACAGCAAATTCTTCCCCAATTTTTCCACTAACAAATATGAAGGGTACATTTGGACATTCCTTTTTTGCAATTTCCAAAGCTGTTAGGCCATCAAAATGTGGTAACGAATGATCTGCAAGAATAAGGTCGGGTTTAAAAATTTTAATTTCCTTTAAATAACTTTCTTCCCGATCAACGATCCTGGATGTGAATTTCATATCTGCTTTTTTCAATTCACGTTCTATTAATTCAACATCAAATGGAACATCTTCCAGAATAAGTAAATTAAGCTCAGTCATAAATTTCCCTCAATAATTATTTCTCATCAATGTTAAATATATTCTTTCTTTTTAATTAAAATTATATTGAACTTTTTAGTCAAATTGAATATTCATTCCAAATCATTAATTACAACTATTGTTAATATTTCTTTGATTTAATTTTTATAGATATTAATCTAATAATTTTGTAATGAATTTAGAATAGTAGTTTTTAAATTTTTTATTATTATGCTAATTTTAGTTTAAACTTCTAGAAATACTACTGTCAATTAAAAAAACCTGATCAATTAATAATTTATACTTTAATAATTAGAATATTAATATTCATTATTTCACATAAATTAACGGAAGGGATTAGATGGATCCTTATATTATTGAAGCGGAAGATATTAGCAAAAATTTTAATGGTTTAATGGCGGTGAATGGTTTAAATCTAAAGATCAAAAAGGGTGAAGTTTTTGGTTTTTTAGGACCAAATGGCGCTGGAAAAACTACTTCCATTAGCATAATGGTAGGATTACTTAGACCTACCAGGGGAAAGATCTTAATTAAGGGAGAAAAAGTCCAGAAAATAGATAAAGGCATAATAGGTATTTGTCCTCAGGAACTAGTATTATGGGAGCATTTGACTTGTAAAGAGAGTTTAATGCTAATGGGTGAAATGTATGAGGTTCCAAATGAAACTTTAGAAAAACGGGTAGAAAGGTTACTTAAGGATCTTTTTTTAGAAGATAAAACTGATACTATAGTCGAAAAACTCTCTGGTGGTATGAAACGTCGATTAAATCTTGCATTGGCTTTAGTCCACGACCCGGAAATTGTTGTTTTAGATGAACCTTCAGAAGGTCTTGATCCTCAATCTAGACGGGTGCTCTGGAATTATATTATATCTCTGCGCAGTGACCAGGGTAAAACCGTTATTTTAACTACACACATTATGGATGAGGCCGACCGATTGAGTGATAGGATTGCTATAATAGATAACGGCCGATTGTTAAGATTAGATACTCCGGACAATTTAAAAAAAGAGATTGGAGAAGGGGATATAGTAGAAATGAAAATATCAGATCCTCAGAAAAATCAGGAAGTGTTGAATAGCCTGATTGAAGTTGAACAGGTTCAATCAGTTATCGAAATTGACGGCAGGATTAATATACGGGCGCTGGATGCGGTAGGAAAACTTCCTAAACTAATGGAAAATGTTGATAAATTAGGCATTACAATAGAAGAATTATCTGTTAGACAGAATACTCTTGAAGATGTCTTTATTGAATTAACAGGGACAGGTTTGAGGGAGTAACATGAAATTTTTAAGTATTGCTAAAAAAGATGCCAAGGAATTAATCAGGGATAGAAGGGGCCTAGTAATGATACTGGTATTCCCACTCTTTTTCATGCTAGTTTTTGGGTTTGCATTTGGGGGAATGGGTCAAAGTAACACTCCCCACAATATTGCAGTGATTAATAATGACGAAGGAGCAGTTTTACCAGTAACTCAGGAAAATGTTAATTACGGCAATAACCTGACTGAGATCTTGGAAGAATCTAAATATGAAGATAGTGATGTGAACCTTTTTAAAGTAACTAAAACTAATGAATCCCGGGCAGATGAGTTGTTAAAACAGCGAGAAGTAGATGCTGCAATAATTATACCAAAAGATTTTTCCAGAATTGTAGTATCTTTCATTACAAATACTTTAACACAAGGAACCCAGAGCATTCCTAACATTGATAATTCTTTAAATGATAACCAAACCGCTAAAATAATTATAAGAGGCGATACTGGTTACACAGGTTTTGGAGTTTCACAAGGTATACTTGTAGGGATATTAGAGCAGTTTCAAGATGAATTAGTTTTAGAGGTCCAAAATAAAATTTCCGGAAATAATAATACAGAAACAACTCAATTTTTGGAAAGTGAAGTAGAACCATTAGCTGGAACTGAAACTTTCACTTCATTTGATTTTCTTGCTCCAGGGATGATAGTGTTTGCTATTTTATTACTGGCTACTACTGTGAATGCCAGTCTAACCCGGGAAGTAGAACAAGGTACATTAGAACGTCTTAAATTATCCTATATGAAATCTTTTGATCTTCTCTTGGGAGGTCTCATCCCCTGGTCTTTAGTGGCGGCAGCTCAGGTTTTAATTTTATTCGCGGTGGCAGTAATTATAGGATTTAACTGGCAGGGTGGGATCAATTCATTAATATTAGCAATATTTGTTGGAATTATAGGAGGAATTGCTTCAGTAGCTTTGGGGATGGTGATAGCTGCTTTTGCCAAGACCGAAAGACAAGCAATAAATTTAGGCACCATAATCACTGTTCCTACCAGTTTTTTGGCCGGAGCTTTCTTCGAATTACCCCAAGTAGTTATTGGTAATTTCATGGATCAATCCTTCCAGATCTATGATATTTTGCCCTGGACCCACATATTAAATGCACTGCGCACTCTGCTGACTTTTGGTGGAGGTTGGGATGATATCACCTATCAACTAGGATTATCATCAGTTCTCACCATAATATTATTTGGAATGGGTGTCTTTCTTTTTTCAAGAAACAGGTTAAGAGCTGAAAAATAGTCAAATCTAACAATTTAATTCATAATAGATATTTAAAATATTCGGAGATATCATATGAAAAATAAAAAAATAAAACATATACATCACGGAAAATCTAGTAGAGACATTTTAGATGGTGCGGATGTTTTATCTAGAGCTGGATTAAAGAGTGGCCAGATTTTTCTTGACGCTGGCTGCGGAGATGGTTATTTCTCGATATTAGCTTCATCTATGGTCGGAGAAAATGGCAAAGTTTACGCCATAGATATACATGAAGATTCTATTAATAATCTTGAAAAAGAGGTTGAAAATAAATCCATTAAAAATTTATATCCCATTGTTGCGGATGTAACTCATAAAATACCATTGGATAATGATTCTGTTGATTTATGTTTAATGGTTAATGTATTGCATGGTTTTGTTGAAAATGATGAAATAGAAAAGGTTATGGGCGAAATTTTCAGAGTTATTAAATCAGGGGGTATTTTTGCAGTAGTAGAGTTTAAGAAAATCAAAGGAACTCCAGGACCTCCTTTAGATGTGAGAATTTATAATTCAGAAGTTGTTGATTTGTTAATAAATTATGGTTTTCGCCCGGTAACAGCTTATGATATTGGTGATCATCATTTCATGGTTAAATCAACTAAAAAATAATTAAATATCTAAAAAAATTAATTTTACTTCAATATTTAAACTCTAATACAATGGACTGTATTTTTCTATAAATTCAGGGTATTCTTTGTCTAATATTCTTAAAGCAGTCATTGTTTCGGGGCTGCTACAGCATCTTAATTCTACCAGGTTTCTCAGGGTACCATTTTTTATATTTTGGCGTATTTCTCTCATAACAAAATCTAAAGTGTCAAGATTATAACTTTTTATCTCATTCAAGCTAAAATCGTATATGGGATATTCTTTTAAGTTATATTTTATTGTAGGAGTTATAATAGTGTTTAATTTAGCATAATAGTCACATATATAACTTCCAAAAAGATCAACACCCATATAAGTTAAAATAGGCATAAAATTAACATCTACAAATGGAATGTAAAGGGTTGAATTTGGATTTAAGGTTTCCCTGAGATTAACTATAGTGTTTATAAGTTCTCTAGGCCTTTTAATGAGTTTATCACTATTTGCTATAAGAAAAATATCATATCCCAAAGATTCTAATTCTAGAGCACATTTTATTCTTAAATCAATATATTTTGCTCCGTGAACACAAACTATCCCTTTTTGTGGACTATCTTTAGCATACTGAATTGTTCTGCGAACTGACCATTCAGCTAAAGTTTTGGGAACATCATAAGGCATAGGTTCATCTTTAATTAATGTAAACTGATCTTCTGGATTAATAATTCCTGGAGTTATTAGTTCATTATATTTTCCCAGTCTAGCAGGGCCATCATGTTGACTTATCTCGAGCATAATAATTCTTTGAATATTTTGAAATATATAATATCTTATTTTTCAAAAGGTGATCAATTATTTTTAGATTTTATTTACAGATTTTTTTAAATTTTGATCAATTATTTTTAGATTTTAATTAAAGATTAATAGAACTTTCAGATATATTATGTTAAGAAAAAGATTAACTGTAACTTAAAAGGTTACACTCAGCAAAATTTCCGTTAGATATATATAGTCTAGAAATCACAAGCAAGTAAGAGAGTCTGAAATTTCACAGTTAAGTGAGATTTTAAAGGTGTGAAAATAATGTCAATGTTACAACGCCTTAAAAGAATTTTTTCAGGAGAAGGTGAGGAGCCAGATAAAGAAGGGAAAGATAAGTCTAAAGAATCAGTGCCAAAACCAGAAACCGAACAAAAAGCTAGCAAAGAAGAAGAAATAAAAGAAAAAATTGAACCAGAAACTACCAAAGCAGCTGAAGAAAAAGAATCTGAAACTACTAAAGAGCCAGAGAAAGCAGGAAAAACTGAAATAACCAAAGAAAAAGATGAAGCAAAAGAAGAATCAGAACCCGAAACTCCACCTAAATCAGAAGAAAAAGAAGAAAAACCTAAAACTGAAAGGAGTGTTAGTATGAGTTTACTTGATAGAGCAGACAATATACTCAAACCTGAAGATGTAGATAAAGAATTTACCCAAAAAATTAAAGATGCTGGAGCAGAATCTTTAGAATATTGTTTCCAATGTGGTACATGTACTGGATCATGTCCATCAGGAAGAAGAACCCCTTACAGGGTAAGACAGATTATAAGAAAATCATTAGTAGGTCTTAAAGAAGAAGTTATCTCAAGTGATGATCTTTGGATGTGCACAACTTGCTACGCTTGCCAAGAAAGATGTCCAAGAGAAATAAAAATTGTTGACATTGTGAAACTCGCTAGGAACGAAGCAGCCAAAGCTGGCTACATGGGCCAAGCTCACAAAGCAGTGGGATCATTTGTTATAAAAACCGGTCACGGTGTACCAATAAACGAAGCTACCATGGAATTAAGAAAACAGGTCGGGTTAGGCGAATTACCACCAACTACTCACCAGTTCCCTGGAGCATTAGAAGAAGTTCAAAAGATAACTGAATTAACTTCATTTGACAAGTTAATCGGATATAACATGAAAACAGGAGAATTAGAATAAAATTTACTGGAGGAATATAAATGGCTGGATTTGCATATTTCTTAGGATGTATAATGAACAACCGGTATCCTGGAATAGAAAAAGCAACAAGGATCATGATGGATGAACTTGGTGTTGAACTAAAGGACATGGAAGGAGCATCATGCTGCCCGGCACCAGGAGTATTCGGTTCATTTGATAAAACTACATGGGCTTCCATAGCTGCCAGAAACGTAACCATAGCAGAAGACATGGGAATGGACATAATGACTGAATGTAACGGATGTTTCGGTTCATTATTTGAAGCTAACCACATGCTAAAAGAAGACGAAGAAATGAAAGAAAAAATTAACCAAGTCCTTTCAGAAGTTGGCAGAGAATTTAAAGGAGAAATAAAAGTTAGGCACCTTGCTGAGATACTATATAACGATGTAGGTCTCGATAAAATAGCTGAATCATTTAACACACCTTTAGATGATCTAAATGTAGCTGTACATTATGGATGCCACTTGCTAAAACCAAGCGCAGAAATAGAAATGGACAACCCAGAAAAACCAACCATACTTGATGAATTGGTAGAAATAACTGGAGCAAAATCTGTCCCTTACAAAGACAAAATGATGTGCTGTGGTGCTGGTGGTGGTGTAAGATCCAGGGATATTGAAGTAGCTCTAGATTTCACCAAAGAAAAACTTAAAAACATGAAAGAAGCAGGTGTAGATGCTATAATAAACGTATGTCCATTCTGTCACTTACAGTTTGACGTAGGACAAACTGAAATTAAAGAAAAATTCGGCGATGAATTTAACATACCTGTACTTCACTTAGCTCAATTATACGGTTTTGCAATGGGATTAAGCAAGGAAGAACTCACAACTGACGTTCACCTTACAAAACTAACTCCTGAAGCTGAAACTAAGTTGGGATGTTAAAAAAGAGAATTATACTTTAATTCTCCCATTTTTTAATTTTTTTAAACATTAAATTTATTTTCCATTAATTACATATTCTAATTGAGGTGTTTTTTTGTTTATAGCGACTCTTGTTGGAATATTCAAATATGAAGAATTACCTGAAGAATACGGCCCATTTGTACAATATAAAGCTTCATTAGAAAATAAAACGATAAAAGAAAATGAAGAAATTGCCATTTTAAATATTAGGGGTACAGAAAGTAATCACGTCCTATTTTTAAGTTCATACGATGACATTAATCAAATAAAAGAAGAATTAAAGGAAGCACATGCTAAGGTCAATCACACAACTCTAAAAATATTGGAAGGACACTTATGAATGTTTTACCTTTGGAACAAACATGGCTGGTTCTGGTAGAACTACTAACAGACCTTAAAAAGAAAGGAACAAAAATACCCACCGAGGTAAATGAAGACTTAAGATTAGCCCGAACGGAAATTAATTTTTATAAAACTGATCCAACTAATCCAGAGGTAATGAAAGAGTTGAAAAGAATTAATCAGTTTCTAAATTCTGCTCAAGATACTCTAATTAATCTTACCGAAGATATTGGTGATGATTATAAAACAAAATGGATTCAAAAGTTGCAAAAAGCATCCATGGGTGAAGAAGTTTGTCCAACCGGGGAAAGAAAATCTAAATTTATAGTAGGGGCCCCTCCCGGATTTTCAATGGTCCGAATAACTCTTAAAGAACCATTAGCCGAGGACAGAATTCAGGATATTGCCGAAGAATATAACTTGATAATAGAATTTGATGAAGATAATGTAATATCCGTTTTTGGTGATAAAGAAAATATTAAAGAAGGTTTAAAGGAGATATCGTCATTTTTTAAATATTAATTAATATAAAATAATATTTCATCAGATCCTTCTATTTTTAAGGTTTTATTACTGATATTCCGTTATATCTTCGTTTTTTAATGTTTTTTTGCTGTTATTCTGTTATATCTTCGTTTTTTAATGTTTTTTAGAGTTTTACTGTAATTAAATAATTTTTTAATTATTATTTTATTTATTTTTTTCAACTTTTAGATGAATTTATTAAATATAATTTTTAAAATCATATTTAGGTGAATTTTAATGAAAATCCTTGCAATTAGTGATTTACATGGTAAAGATTATCAGATTGTAGCAGATTATATAAAGGAAAATCCTGTTGATTTAATTGTTGTTGCAGGAGATATTACACACTTTGGTCCTGTGGAATTAGCTGAAGATATTTTAAATGAACTTTGTTCATGCAAAGTTCCGGTATTAGCTGTACCAGGTAACTGTGATCCGCCAGAAATATATAGCAAGATAGAAAATTCCCAGGCTATCAATATTCACGGAAAAAATTTAACTGTTAAAAATATTGGAATTTGTGGATTTGGAGGTTCTAATCCCACACCTTTTAACACACCACTAGAATTTGATGAGTTAGAAATACACAAGGAATTAGATAAAATAATGGCCAATACTAAAGGGCATGAAATAACTTTACTGGTTACCCACGCACCTCCTTATGGTACTGAAGTTGATAAATTAGCTTCAGGAGATTATGCGGGAAGTAAAAGTATTCGAAAGATTATAGAAAAATATAAACCAGATATAAATATATGTGGACATATTCATGAAGCAAAATCCATAGATAAAATTGGCAATACAATTCTCGTAAACCCTGGAGAACTTTCAGAAGGATTTGCAAGTTTAATCAATATAACTGAAACCAATAATAAACCCGAAATTGATGTAAAAATTGTGAAATTATAAGAAACATATATAAGTCTGGATTTTGAAAATAAAAACGATAATTTTCTAAAATATTTATTAAATCTTATTTATCTATAATTTAGTTCTGTGGAATAATATCGCAGGGGTGAGTCTTAATGATAATGGTTGAAGGTGAGGTAAGTGGGAAGAAATATACGGAACCTTTCTCAAAGGGTGTCCTGGCCAGATCTTTGACTCGTGCAGAGATGGATCCGAATAAAGCATATACATTTGCATCTCAAATTGAATATTATTTGAAACAACAAAACATTAAACTTATTAATATCAATGAACTGGTTCAAATAGTCAGGGAACGTTTAAAAGAAGAAAATGAAGAAATTGCTGACAAATATATGCTTTGGAGAAAAATTCGGATGTGTAAAGAGCCCCTGATAATACTTATTGGGGGAGCTTCAGGTGTTGGCACATCTTCCATAGCCTTCGAAGTAGCCAATCGTCTGGGAATAAGGAACATGATCAGTACCGACATGATCAGAGAAGTAATGAGGAAAATTGTCTCAAAAGAAGTTCTACCCACAATATACGAGTCAAGTTACACTGCATACCGTTCACTTAGAATACCTCCACCCCCAGAATTAGATGAAATACTAATAGGATTCCGGGATCACGTTGACACAGTTAGTATAGGTGTGGAAGCAGTTATTGAAAGAGCTTTAAAGGAAGGTATTAGTATTGTGGTTGAAGGTGTTCATATTGTTCCTGGTTTTATTAGGGAAGATTTGGTAAACAAAGAAAATGTAGCCATGTTTGTATTAACCATCGAAGATGAAAATGTTCATAGGGGCAGGTTTTATTCTAGATGCAGGCAAGCATGGGCTAGACGTCCTCTTAAAAGGTATATGAGCTATTTCTGGGCTATACGTAAAACTCATAAATATTTCCAAAGTCAGGCCCGTAAAAATCAAGTCCCGGTAATAGAAAATATTGATGTGGTCACTACCATTGATAGTATTATGAAATCTTTAACAAAAGAATCGGAAGGTGATTGAATTGCTAAAAAATCTAAAAGTTAAGGATATTATGACTGAGGGTGTTATAACTGTCCCTCCAGAGGAAGATGTTGTTTTTGCATTTGAAAAATTAATGAAATATAAAATAAGTGCACTTCCTATTGAAGAAAATGGAAAACTACTGGGAATAGTAACTGCTACTGATCTTGGCCATAATCTGATACTAGACAATTATGAATTAGGCACAACTGTTGAGAATGTGATGGTTAAAGATGTATTTTGTGTAAATCCGGATGACAGTTTAACCATAGCCATAAATAAGATGAAAGAAGCAAGTAAGGATGAGGGTATTGTAAACCAGCTAGTTGTATTAGATAATGATTCTATTGTAGGCATAATATCTGACGGAGATATTATAAAGAATCTTCAAATTTAGGATTAAAAACTAATTTTTCATGAAATAATGGTTGGAAGGTTTCTAACTTATTAATCATTCTTTTATCAGTTTTTTAAATTATTATGGACCATAAAATTCGTTTTTATAACTTAAATTTAGATAGATAAAGAGATTTTAATCCTTCATTTTTCAGTATTTTTAATTTTAATTCTCGGAAAATTTAATTAATCACCCCCAACATAATTTAATTAGTTAATTTTTATGGGGGCTAAAATATGTCTAAAATTTCGCATGAAATTGAGGGCGATGTATCTGTTGTTCTTTGTGGAGAGGCTGGACAAGGAATTCAAACAGTTGAAAATATACTGGTGAAGACAGTTAAAAACAGTGGATATAACGTTTTTTCTACCAAGGAGTATATGTCCCGGGTAAGGGGTGGTTTAAATTCCACATTAATTAGAGCTTCATCTATTCCAGTTCAAGCTTATGTTGACAGAATAGATGTACTTGTTGCTTTAAGTAATGGGGCGGTCAATCATCTTAAAGATAGAATATCAAGAGATACTTTAATAATAGCTGCACAGGGAATACTGGAAGATGATGACAGGCAGAATTATAAAACTATGGAAATTCCCCTCATCAAGATGGCCACTGAAATTGGAAGTCCAATATTTTCCAACATCATAGCAGCGGGTATAATCTCCAGAATTTTAAATGTTGATCTACAAACATTCAACAAATGCATAGAATCAATGTTTCGCCGTAAAGGTGAAGAAATACTAAAAAAAGATATGAAAGCAGGTAAAAAAGGTTATATGGAAGGAGAAAAACTTTTAAACCAAAATATTTTAGAGGTAAATCTCAATAAATCACCTCAAGTTAAAAATGATCTATTAATCAACGGGACTGAAGCAGTTGGATTAGGTTGTATTGCGGGTGGATGCAATTTTATGGCATCCTATCCCATGACTCCATCTTCTCCTTTACAAGTTTTCATAGCACAAAATGCAAAAGAATTTGAAATGATATTTGAGCAAGCAGAAGACGAAATTGCGGCAATAAACATGGCCCTGGGAGCATTTTACGCCGGGGCCCGGGCAATGACAGCTACTTCCGGTAGTGGATTTGCACTGATGGAAGAAGCTATCGGGCTTTCTGGCATGACTGAAACTCCAGTGGTCATATACCTTGCTCAACGACCAGGGCCTGCCGTAGGTCTTCCAACCCGGACAGCTCAAGAAGACTTAAACCTGGCCATATATTCAGGAACTGGAGAAATGCCAAGGGCTATATTTGCCCCTGGAAATTTTGAAGATGCATTTTACTTATCAGGACAAGCATTTAATCTAGCAGATAAATATCAAATACCTGTTTTTATACTTTCAGACCAGTATTTTGCAGATATTTACTATAATATCCCAGAAATAGATCGAAATCAGGTTAAGATTGAAAATTATATTGTTAAAACCCATGAAAACTACAAGAGATATGTAATAACCCCGGATGGCATTTCACCCCGGGGAATCCCTGCTTATGGTGATGGATTAGTAGTGGCAGATTCAGATGAACACGACACCCAGGGACACATAACCGAAGATTTAGATATTAGAAATCAAATGGTAGATAAACGTCTTAAAAAAATGTTAAAAATAAAAAAAGACGTTACAAAACCTGATTTAATAGGTAGTAAAGACTATGAGATGTTAATTATTGGTTGGGGTTCCACCTATGGTCCCATAAAGGAAGCATTGGAAAAAATTGACCAGGAAAAGATAGCATTTCTGCACTTCAAACAAGTATATCCACTTTATGATAAAACCTTAGATTATCTAGAAAAAGCTCAAAAAGTATTAATTTTTGAAAATAATGCAACAGCTCAATTTGCTAATTTAATAAAATTGGAAACCGGTTTTAATATAGAATCTAAATGTTTAAAGTATGATGGAATGCCGTTTTCTGTGGAAGAAGTAATCAATTATATTTCATCTATAACGGGGGTGATCTAATGGGTGCTGAAATTTATGACGTTGCAGATGCAGATATTGCATGGTGTCCAGGATGTGGCAACTTTTCTATCCTACAATCACTAAAAAATGCCCTCTATGATCTTAAAATAAATCCAAAAAATTTGGTTTTAGTCTCGGGAATAGGGCAAGCAGCAAAACTCCCACATTACCTGAGATCAAATGTTTTTAACAGTTTACATGGCAGATCTCTTTCTCCAGCAACAGCCATAAAAGCAGTAAATCCTGAACTTACCGTGGTGGATATAAGTGGAGATGGATGCACATACGGAGAGGGAGGTAACCATTTTATTCACACCATACGCAGAAACCCGGATATAACTAATATAGTACATAATAACATGGTTTATGGGTTGACCAAGGGACAGGCCTCTCCCACCAGCCGAAAAAATTTTGTTACTCCATTTCAAGTAGAAGGAGTTTTTGAAGAACCTTTCAATCCCCTATCAGTAGCAATAGCACTAAATTGTTCATTTGTTGCCCGAGCATTCTCTGGAGATATGGAAAAAACTAAAGAAATCATCAAAAAAGCAATAAAACATAAAGGATATGCTCTGGTGGACATATTCCAGCCTTGCGTAACATTTAATAAACTAAATACTTATCAATGGTTTAAAGAAAACACCTATTACCTGGAAGATACCTATGAACCCTACAATCAAGTAAAAGCCTTCCAAAGATCTACAGAATCCGAAAAATATCCTTTAGGGATATTTTATGTAAATAATAAAAAAACATTTGAAGATAATCAAGATGTTTACGCACATGAAACTAAACCCCTCTATAAAAGAAGTTTAGATGTTGAAAAGTTAAGAAAATTAGTAGATTCTAAACGCGGGTAGTAAAGATTGTTAATTTAAGTAAAGTAGCAGGTTTTATTAATTAAATTATTTAAATACTAAAAATTAATTTTCATTTTTTAAAATATTAAAATAGAAATAAAGTATAAAGACATGGCAATAAGAATGCAAGCCGGTATAGTAACGATCCAGGTGTAAGCTATATCTTTAACTATGTCCATTTTTAAAGTAGCAGTTCCCCGGGCCAACCCGACCCCAATAACTGAACCAACAAGAGTTTGGGTTGGTGATATGGGCATCCCATATAATACAAAAAAGAAAACAACTAATGCTGCTGCCATTTGAGCAGAAAACCCTCTAGTTGGAACTAATTCAGTTATCCTTCTCCCTATGGTTGCAGTTACCCTGTTACCTGCAATTAGAATTCCAGAAACTAATCCCACAGCCCCTAATATTTCTAAAGCCATAACCTGCGTTGTACCTACAGTTGCAATGAGCACTCCAGTTGCAACCGCAATGTCCAAAGCTCCAAGGTTAATAGCGGCAAATGATGAACTTCCAATTTGAAGATATGAAAATACTTTTTCTATACGGCTTTTAAATGATATTTTCATAATCTTTTTAATTAATACCCTTTTGATTAAATAATAAATTCCAAATCCGGTTAAAAGTCCTATAACTGGTGATAATATCCAGCTTAGCGCAATCAATCCTAATACTCCGAAGTTAAGATTATTAATACCCACAGATACTATTCCGTAACCGAATACTGCGCCGATTATTGCATCAGAACCAGAGATAGGGGTTTTTCTTATGATGGTAAATGTTATCCATAGGCCTGCGGTTAAAGTAATTATAAAAGCACCGGCACCCGTCATTAAACCTTGAGGAATAATCCCACTGCCTACAGTTTGAATTACATTGTTCCCTAAAAATAAAGCTCCAATAACAACAAATATGGCGCCTAATATCAAAGCATTTTTCATTTTCAAGGAGCCACTGCCAACCGCCGTTCCCATGGAATTACCAATATCATTTGCAGCTATATTGAAAGCCATATAAACACTGGTAATAACACCAAAAATCAATAACCAGTCCATGTTTAATATTTGTGCTTAAAACAATTTATAGATAAATAGATTTTTTTTATCATAATCGTAACCTTCAAATACTATTAACTAACAATATAAATAGCGGGCTAGACTGGAGGGTTAGGGGTCCTCTGTAAGCGCATATCCCCTATATGGTGCAGTTGAAGTTCAAGAGGCGGCAAATTGACCTTTTATTGGCCCAGGATTCTGATGCTGAGCCCTCGTCCCGCAGGATCAGTGGTGGTAGGGTTCTGGTTGTAGGACCAGGATTAACTATCTTAATCATGGGAACGGGTCAGATCTGGAAAGAAGCAGCTCTACCATGAACAGCTGATGCTTGTGGAGCAACGGGGTGGAGTTGGGATTCTGGATCACCAATATTTGGAAGATCTGTCCACTCTTGGACACGCCCGTTTATAATAAAACATTATAAATTCTAATTAGAACCATTTTCAAGAATCTAATTCCAATTTATTGGGAAAACATTTATATCTGATAATATCCAAAGCAATAAATTACCTTTTTCTGATTTACTGCAAAATATATTAAATTAATCAATAATGCCGGGATGGCCCAGTCTGGTACGGCGTTGGCCTGCTAAGCCAATGATCCTTTGGATCACACGGGTTCAAATCCCGTTCCCGGCGTCCAATCTATTTTAAAAAAACCATACCATTAAATTTATCCGGATATATTTTATTAAATCTTTCCTGATTCTTATTCCATTTATATATTCTTTTTTACTCAATTAATTAATTATAAATATAAATTTTGAAAATGTCATTCTAGAAATTCATTGCTTCTGGCTAAATTACAATTAATTTAAAAAGGAGATTACATAATATGAATAATAAAGAATTAATCATTAATGTCTAAGGTGGTTAAATAATGGAACTGGTTTATATTTTCGTATTGGTAACTATAGTAGGGGCTTTATTGCATTTATTTTTGAGTAAAACACCTAAAACAAAAAATAGAATATTTGAAGTATTTTTACTATGGTTTTTAGTAATAATGGTTGGAATAGGTTCTATATGGGCATTCTTTGGCCACTTCTTCATGTCAGATATGACTGCGGCCCTGATAGGCTGGCCAGCAGGAAACCCTTTCCAGTTAGAAGTGGGAGTTGCAAATCTATCCTATGGTATTTTAGGATTATTATGCTGGAAATTCAGGGATAATTTCTGGACAGCAACTGTTACAGCAGTTTCGGTCTTTTATCTAGGAGCATTCTATATACACATAACAGATATAATGCAAACCGGGAACATGGCACCTGGAAACGCTGGTTTTGCATTGTACATTGACTTTATAATCCCCATTATCTTATTTGCTCTTTTAATAGCATATAAAATGACAAATAACAGTAAACCTGCAGTAAAATAAATTAGTATTTATCTAAAATAATTCTAATTTACTTCATTTATTCTAATTTATTTTATTTTTTATTTTTTAGATAGCATTTTATGAATAGCTTTGCCCAGTCTTCTAATTCCTTCTACAATTTTTTCTTCATCTGAATTAGAAAAGTTTAGTCTTAAATGATTTTCCCCGTGGCCATTAACAAAAAATGCTTCACCAGGAACAAAGGCTACATTCTCCTCAAGAGCAATATAGAAAAGTTCCAGCGAAGATGTTCCTTCAGGAAGCGTGACCCAGAGAAACATCCCTCCCTCTGGTTCGGTGTATTTAACTTCTGGTGGAAATGAATCTTTAATAGCATCAATCATTATATTGCGCTGATTTTTATACCGTTTTCTTATTTTGGATATGTGTTCCTCTAGGTCATTATCAATCAGGTATTGGTATACAACTCGTTGGGTAAAATAATTGGAATGAAGGTCTGAGGCTTGTTTAGCAATGATCAGTTTCTCCATTATCTCTTCATTGGCCACGATCCAGCCCAACCTCATACCAGGTGCTACTATTTTAGAAAAAGATCCAAACAATACTGAATTATCCAGATAACTTTTAACTGGAGGCATTTCTGCTCCTATAAACCTAAGTTCTCCGTAGGGATCGTCCTCCACAAAGATGGTATTGGAATCATTAACAATTTCTGCAACATCTCTTCTCTTCTGGGCAGAGTAAGATATACCAGAGGGGTTCTGGAAACTTGTTACAGAGTAGAACAACTTAATCTGTTCATCTTTTAACATTTTTTCCAATAAATTTGTATCCACACCATCCTTAACCAGGGGTATGGAAAGGAATTTAGGTTGGTATAGAGAAAAAGATTGAATGGCAGCCAGATAAGTTGGTTTTTCAAGCAAAACCTTATCATTATTATTAATAAAAATCTTAGCCGTCAGATCAATGCATTGTTGGGAGCCATTGGTTATTAATATTTCATCCTTATCCACGTCCAAACCCTTAATAGAATATCTATTAGCAATGTATTCCCTTAATTTATCATAACCTTCAGTGGTGCTGTATTGGAGGATTGACTTTCCTTCTTTTGATAATATCTTCGAGGTGGCTTTTGAAATTTCTTCAACGGGGAAGGTTTTAGGGTTGGGAAGGCCTCCTGCAAATGATATGATATCCGGATTTTCTGTGACCTTTAAAATTTCTCTAACAAATGATCTTGGAACATTTTTAATTCGATCAGCAAATAAATTATTCATATAATTCCTCTAAAAGTATTATTAATTAATATTTAAAAGTAATGGATTCACAGATATTATGAAATAAAAATATTGGAATTTTAAAACTTTTATAAATTATTTTAGATTTTAATTACCTATATTATTTTTTAATACCATATTTCTGCACGTGTTCCCATCCTTTAAGAAATTTATTAGAATTGCTAAAATCGGAGTATACCGTAAGATCCTCCCTGTTAAAGGTTTTTCTATCCTCACCCACTGGACAAACCTTTATACATATACCACAAGGGGATCTGTACTCTTTTCGAAGTTTTTGACTGCGCAGAGCACAACCTTTCTTATCCAGGGGCGGTGGAAAATCTCCATTTTTAGGTATTGCATCTACCGGACAGTGGTCAGCACATAGAAAACAGCGGGTGCAAAGATCAGGACAATTTAAAGGGTCGGAACTTAAACTGGCTGATGTAAACATGGATGTGAATCTTACCCGGGGGCCGTACTTTTTTGTTAGAAGAACATTGTTAAGTCCAAAAGAACCTAAACCCGCTAAAAATGCAGCATGTCTATGGGAGAAAAAGGTTAGAGGATGATCTATTAATACTTCTATGTCACCATAACCGTCTCTAGGTAAAAATATGGATGGATAACCTTTTTCTGTGATAAAATTGGCAATTTCATAGGCTTTAATATCTAAAAGAATGTTAACAGTATTGTATAATTCATGGTAATAAATGCTGGGAGCTGTATCTAATATAGGAATCTGAACGGGGAGTCCAATAACAATAACTGTTTTAGCATCAGGATAAATGGACTGGGGCCAGAATTCTTGGGGAATCCACTCCTGGAACTGGTTGGGAAGTTTAGATGGGGGTTCAACCCACCTATTCACCGATGTAAAACCAACCATGGGAATATCCATAGTTTTACATTTTTCTTTTATACTTTTTTTCAGTTCATCAGATCCCATTTTATTAATCCTATTTTTTAATTAGTAAATGATTCTAATCGATCCATAGCTTCTTCTATCTGTTCATAAGAAGTAGCATAGGACATCCGCACATATTGTGAACTGTATTTTCCGAATGAATCTCCAGGGACAATTATAACATCATTTTCAATTGCATTTTGCACATATTGGTCTGGATTTTCAACACGTGGAAATACGTAGAATGCTCCTCGCGGTTTAATACATGAAATTCCCATATCCCTTAAACGGCCAACAATTAAATCTCTCCTTCTTTTAAATTCAGACACCATCTTATTCACACTATTTTGGGGGCCTTTCAATGCTTCAATAGCAGCAATTTGTGATATGGAACTGGCACATGCCGTATTATATTGGTGTATTTTGAGCATTTCTTCGATAATTTCATTTTCTGCGGCAGCATAAGCTATCCTAAAACCAGTCATGGCATAGGTTTTGCTAAAACCATTAATGGTAATCACATTATCAGAAAATTTTCCAAAACTATAATGTTTACCCTCGTAAATTATCTTTTCGTATATTTCATCAGATATTATATGGAAATTATGATCATCTGCTAGTTCAGCAATCCCTCGGATTTCTGATTTTTCCATTACACTGCCGGTGGGGTTTGCCGGAGAATTTACAATTATGGCTTTAGTATGTTGAGTAATTTTATCATTAACATTATCTGCAGTCATTCTAAACTTATTTTCTTCTTCTAATTTCACATGAACAGGTTCTGCTTCAGCAAGCTTTACACAAGCACCATATGAGACAAAACCTGGGTCAGGTATTAGGACCTGGTCGCCACGTTCAACTAAAACATGTGTGCATAGATGAAGGGCTTCACTGGCCCCCACCGTCACAATAATTGATTCAGGGTCCGATTTAATATTATTCTCACTTTTCAGTTTATGGGATATGGCTTCTCTAAGTTGGGCCATTCCCTTATTCTCAGTGTAATGGGTAAAACCTTCATCCATAGCCTTTTTTGCTGCTTCAATAATATGAGGGGGAGTGTTAAAGTCTGGCTCTCCCAGGCCAAGACTTATAGTGTCTTCGGTTATTAGTCCAAACATTTTTCTTATTCCTGAAAGATCAATGGAACTAACTCTATTGGCAGGTCTAAACATTAAATCACCTCTAGGGTTGAATATTCTAAATGAATTTTATTAATAGGATTTTTTTGGGTATTGAATTTTATTAATAATTTTTTATAGTTATTCTAAACTAAAACATAGGAATATATTAGATGCACGTTCCACATTGGTAACATCCGTATTCTTCGCACCATCTGGTTATTTCTGCTCTATACATTTTTTTAGATTCATTTTTAATAAAATCATCCCTTATTTTAACATCTATATTTTTCCATGGTAAATTAGTTTCTAAGTCATAAATTATATTATTACCATAATTTTTCCATTCTTTTAAATTAATTCTAGTTTTCCATGATTTTTCTATTAAATCTCCAGTCTTAGAACCTCCTAGTGATAGAACATATTGTATATAGGCACCTTTAAGATTTTCAATTTTAAAAGATTTATATCCTAAATTTTTATTGATGAAATTAATCTTGGATTTCATATCCTCAAAATTAAATCTTTCCCACTGAAAAGGAGTATGGGGCTTAGGAATAAGTGGATTAAAACTTAATTTAACCATATTTTTCCGGGGAGCACTTTTTCTAAGATTTTTTATAAGATCCAACATTTCTTCCAAGTCTTTCAGGGACTCTCCAGGAGTTCCTATTAAAAAATAGTATTTGATGTTCATATTACGTTGAAATGCTATTTTGCTAACATCAAAAATATTTTCGTCACTTATATCTTTATTCAAACATTTTCGTATCAAAGCAGTAGATTCTGGGGCAAGAGTTATGGTTTTAAGGCCGCTGGCATGTAATGATTCTAAAAAATTTTCAGTGACAGTTTCTATTCTCAAGGAGGGAGTGGTTAATTTGAAATCTCTATCCAGCAGACCTTGGGCCAGATCATCAATTTTAGAATAATCTGAAACAGCAGCACCTATCAATGCAATTTTATCTAATCCTGTTGCATTTCTACCTTTTTCTGCAATTTTTAGAATTTTTTTAAGAGATGTTTCCCTACGGGGCCGGTATAAATAGCCGGACATGCAGAATCTGCATCCTCGTGCACATCCCCGGGAAACACCTAATAAAAATGATCTTCCAAAGGCGGGAATAAATCTCTTATCATCAGTCTCTGGCACAACCTGTCTTATAGGGTGGCAGGCCTTATCCATATCTCTAACAATAACTCTTTTTACAGGATTGTCCGGCACGTAAACTCCTTCAATATCCATAAATTCCCCAATATCTTTTCTCGGATCGTCCAATTCCATGTATTTATCTATTAATTCATCTATAATTTCCTCGGCTTCCCCCACTATGAAAAGATCTATAAACTTGCTCATGGGAAGTGGATTGGAAGTGGCGCACGGCCCTCCGGCAATAATTAGAGGATCAGTGGGCGTTCTATCTTTGCTTCTTATGGGTATATTTACTTTATCCAGCATAGATAATACATTGAAGTAATCCTGTTCGTATTGCAGTGAAAAACCTACAATATCAAACTTATTTAGAGCCGTATTCGATTCCAGGCTCTTATAGTATGGATAAACCACCCTTTCACAGTAAATGTCCTGGCGAGAGTTTAGAAAATCATAAATAACATGATATCCAAGGGAGGACATGGCTGTTTTGTAGAGGTTAGGATAACATGATGCAAATCTCACATCCACTTTACGGGGATCCTTTTGCACCACATTGTGTTCAATAAGCATAGTTTATAATTTGATTTAACATATAATGAAAATATCTAAAAAAATATAGGACCAATTATAATGAAGATTTATAAAAAAATATAGGACCAATTATAATGAAGATTTATAAAAAAATATAGGACCAAT
>JBNGDB010000004.1:0-7083 GCA_049975245.1 Methanomicrobiales archaeon | reverse complement strand
TATAATGAAGATTTACAAAAAAACATAGGACCAATTATAATGCCATCCCATTATGAGAAAGTTGCAGTAGGCGGAACATTTGATAAATTTCATAAAGGTCATGAGAAATTACTAGAAAAAGCTTTTGAAATAGGTGAAAAGGTAATAATTGGCGTCACATCTGATGAATTCGGCGGACAAAAGGGGGATGTGGAATCCTGTGCAACGCGTATGTCAAATTTGAATAACTTTTTAGAGGATTATCCTGGAAAATATAAGGTAATGCGCTTAACTGATCCTTATGGCACTACCATCTATGATAAAACATTTGATGCCATAGTAGTCAGCCGGGAAACAGAAAAAACAGCACTTGAAATTAATAAGATTCGGAAAAATAATGGCATGGAACCGCTTGCTGTAATTGTAATTGACATTGTAATGGCGGAAGATGGTGAACCCATATCCTCCACCCGAATCCGGAAGGGTGAGATCAATATGGAGGGTGAAATAATCACCGATACTAATTCAGAGAATAAAAGATGATGGTGATCTAATGAAAGTTGTGGTAGGATCAAAAAATCCAGTGAAAGTTAAAGCAACAAAGAATGTTTTAGAAAAGCTCTACGGTGAACTAGAAGTTGATTCAGCAGATGTTGATTCAGGGGTACCATCACAACCATTCGGAATTGATGAAACCATTCAAGGAGCGATAAACAGGGCTAAAAATGCTTACCATCCCGATTATGATTTGAGCGTGGGCATCGAGTCAGGTTTAATGGAAACTCCCCATACAATTACAGGATATATTGATCTGCAGTGGTGTGCCATATATGATGGAGAAAAGGTAACTATTGGAGTGAGCGCCGGGTTTGAATATCCTCCCACAGTTATTGAACAGGTTTTAAATGGTAAAGAAGTAGGCCAGGTAATGGATGAGGTTACTGGTGTTGATGACCTTGGAAAGAAAACCGGGGCTATAAGTTACTTTACTAAGGGTTTGTTGGATAGGACTGGAAATACGGAGCAGTGTGTTTTGATGGCCATCATCCCTAAAATAAGTACTAAACTTTATTTTGGATAACTTTTTTATAAGCACAGTTTACCAATAATGATGTTAAAATTACTATTTCTAAAGGTAATATTACTAATCCAAATAAAAAGCCGTTTAAATTGACTAATAAAGTATAACAAATAATTAATATCAGTGAAATTAATATAAAAAATAAATTCACTCCTATAATATTTTTTTTATAAACGTACAAAGCTATAGGTATTATTATAGGAAATGCTATGAATATTACTCTATAAATATCAGTGGAAATCAAAATTTGTAGGAATATTAATGGTAATACATAAAGAGATTTTTTTAAGAATTTATTATCAATATATTTTATTCCGTATAAAAAGATAAGCCAGATAGTTCCAAAAGCTAAATATGGATTTTTAAAAGTACCAATAGCAATATAAAGATAATTTTTTATTATATTATATCGATATAAATGTTCTAATAGGTTATTTTTAATAGTATTGATTGTAAAATAGTCAGTAACTCCATATTGGAATCTAATAATCATAAAAATAAATAGTATAGGTAACAATATTAAAACAGATTTTTTTAATGCAATTTTTAAATTATTGATTTCTATATTATATAAAAAATAGACGGGTATTGTAAAAAGTATTGTTTCTTTGTTTACAACACCTATGAGTAAAACAATAAAAAATAACCAATCTTTCCTGATTAAAATAAAATAGAATGCTAAGGTAATGAATAAAAAAGATAAATTATCTACCAGTGCTATGTCATATAAAGAATAAATAACTGTTGGTGCAGATATAAACAGCATAACTCCTAAATAACTTAAATATGAATTAAAATTTAATTTTTTCAGGTAATAATAAAATATAGTAGCAGCAATTATTATCGAAGAAACATTTACTAGGAAAAATCCTTCCAATCGTTCTAAAGGAATTAATGAAACAATTAAAGGCGTCAATATGCGGTAAGTGTAGGGTGCGATTGTAGCTTTAAAAGGATTCATTGCCATTTCATAATAAATAAAAGAATCATAAATTAAGATTTTTGCAAATCCCGGAATTAAAATAAATCCAATAAATAAAATAAGTGATATAAATGCTATTATGCCTGCAATAACGCCAAATATTTCTAATTTCCCTGAAGATAATATATCTTTAAAATTTAAATTTTTCATTATAATCCTTTATAAACGAGTTTTAACATTAAATTAGGATGATTTAAATAATTTATCCCATTTTATATTAAATAGTTATTTTAAAGTCATTAATACTAGTTTTAATTTCTTTTTTAATTATATAGTTACAAAATATTTTTTTTGTTCAATAATTGATTTTTTTATATTTCATATTGATTTACATTTTTTATTTTTAAAGATATCATCATTAGTTAAATAGTAAATATTAAGATTTAGGTAAAATATTAACTTTTTAAACCTATCAATTCAATTTAAAAACTTTTATATGTTTTATTGTGATAATAATCATTAAATAATTATTAGATCTATTTCGTGATTAATTTAAATCTTAAATTATTGATATGAGGAGATTTTTTGCATATTTTTAGTAAAACAAAAGTTTCAAATTTTTTCAAGCGAAATAATTATTTTAATTGTTATTTAGTTCTTTTAATTGTTATTACATCTTTAATTATTTATTATAAAATTCAAGTTCAGATAACAATGGGCCCCATGTGGGATGCTTTTGATTTTCTAGCTAATGCCAAATATTTTGCAGGGCAGGGATTTGGATATATTGATCCAAATAGACCTCCATTCTTATCCTTTTTAACCTCTCTCATATTTCGCGCAAGTTATGATTCAGAAGTAGCTATTTTTATTGTGGATGGTATTTTATTTTTTATAGGGGTTTTAGGTTTATATCTATTGTTTAATCTCCGTTTTAAACCAATAATTAGTTTTATTGGATCATTATTTTACATGTCTTTTCCAGTTATTTTATTGTGGGCGGGAGCCGGCTATACTGATGTTGCAAGTACATCAATTTCTATTTGGGCCATATTTTTCACTGTTTTAGCTGTTAAGCGTGATAATAGATTTTTTTATGTGGCTTTTCCTATATTTACATTGGCATTCTTTACTAGATTTGCTTCAGCTTTAATTATATTTCCAATAATTCTGTATTTATTGATTTGTAATAATTTAAAGGATTTTAAAACAATTATATTCGGTATTATTATTTCCTTTTTATTTAGTCTACCTTTTATCTATTTTTATTATAGTCTGTTTAAAAATCCATTATCACCATTGTTAGGATTTTATGGAGCTTCCTCAGCAGCCATAGACGGCCCTAGATTTTCATTTAATCCGGATAATTTATATTTCTTAAAAAATTTTTTATATTCTTTTATAAATCTAGATGTCTTAAATGATCCTAATTTAGTTTTTAAATTATTATTTATTTTAATAACAATTTTAATGGGTTATATAATTATTTTGGGATTATACCTTTATTTGCGCAGAATAATCTCTTTATCTATAAATGAAATTTCATTGAGTGATTTAAAATCCTTAAATATTTTAATAATTTTATTAGCCACGATCATGCTGATAATCACTTTTTTTATTGGAAATTATTTGTTATGCATCTTATCTTTTTCAATAATATGCTATTTTATTTATAAAATTTTAAATAACGAAAAATTAAGATATTTTGATCTGGACATACTCTTCGTTTCATGGTTTTTTTCATTCCTGATATTTCATAGTATTTTCGATGTCAAAGTAATTCGCTATTTCATTCCTATGGCCCCAGCAATTACTTATTTTATTTTAGTTGGATTAAATGAATTTATTGAAAATTTCAACATAAAAATAATGAATATAAAAATTAAAAAGGCAATATCTTTTGTACTTATTGTTTCCTTGCTTATTTCAACTTTCCATTTCATCTATCAATTAGAGCATGATCCAATTGCTAATGGCCAAAATTTCAAATTCAAAAAGTCTTTGGATGAAAATCAATTTAAACTTACAAGTTCAAACAAACCATTTACAGGTGAACTTTACTATGAAACATATAATACTAACCAATATTTCAAGATTCTAATGAATTGGTTTGAAAAATATGATCCCAACTATAAAAATAAAGTAATTTATTCTGATTATTTCTGGCCACATTTAAGATGGAATTTAAAGACAGATGTTGGCGCCTTAAATGTAAACAAAATAGGAAAGGATAATATTAATGATTTTCTTATAAATTCAAAAGTTGATTATTATATTGCTGTAATTTATGCGGCCGAATTAGAAGATTATATCCAAATAGCTGAATTTAATACTAAATTTGGTAAAATAGTTATTTATCAAAGAAAATAGTAATTAAAAAATAATGATCACGATGTTAAGAAGGGACCAAATTATAATAATTGGCATAATAATCACAATTTTTTGCACAGGTTTTTTTATTAGATTGAGTTCAACAACTTTATCTAATATTGATCCCGAAGATCAAGACTTTTACAGAGGTTTTGATGGCAATCCTTATATGTACGAATTAGATTCCTATTATCATTACAGATTAACAAAAAATTATCTTGATCATGGATATTTAGGCGATAAATATATAAATGGAATAGAATGGGATTCCTATTCTTATTATCCTCCAGGAGTACCAATGGATTATCCACCTCTTATAATTTTCTTAACTGCCTTTATATACAAATTAATTAATTTATTTAGTTCAATACCTTTATTAACAGTCTGTTTTTGGGTACCTGCATTTTTTGCTCCTTTAGGTGGAGTAATTGTTTATTTATTTGTTAGAAGGTTTACTAATGATATAGCAGGATTAATCGCCGGTATTTTGGCAGTTACCGCACGATTTTATTTAATAAGGACAGTTCCGGGATGGTTTGATACGGATATTTTCACCCTTTTTTTTCCTGTTTTAGTTGTCTGGTTTTTTATGGAAGCAGTACACCATAAAAATATCAAAAAGAAGATTTTTTATGCAAGTATTTCTGCTTTATCTCTATCTGTATTTTCTATAGCATGGAATGGTTGGCAGTATATTTACTATCTGATACTCTTTTTTACTATAATCTATATTATTTGGAAATATTTTAAAGGGAAAAACATTAAAGAATGTTTAATTGTTTTAACAATTTTTTCAGCGGGTTCTTTGTTATTAATTTTGCTCTTTACAGGATATATTAATTTTTTAAAGCCTTTTTATGGGTTATTGGAATTGTTTAACATAATAGGGGTCAAAAATCCATGGAGTCCTTGGCCTGATTTATATCTGACGATTTCTGAATTACAAAGGCCTTCCATTGAAGAAGTTATAATGAGGATAGGCTTAATTTTAATATCAACAAGTATTATAGGATGTTTACTTATTGGTCGTATAATGTTTAATAAAGAAATGAAAAAGCATTATGTACGAAAAATGAGTTGGTTTTTTTGTCTTTTTTTAATCTCATGGATCATTTTAGGATTTTTCACTCTATTAAAAGGGGCAAGATTTATAATATTACTTATTCCTCCCCTTACTATCAGTTCAGGAATTGGAATTGGTATAATGATAAAATATTTGGAAAATTTTATTAAAAGTAGGAGATTGATTACTATTTCATGCATATTTTTGGTTTTGATACTAGTAATTCCTCAAATTTTAACAGCTCAAGATAGTATCAAAATAATGAAACCGGGGGTTAATGACGATTTATGGGAATCGGCTGAATGGATCCGAACAAATACTCCTAATAATACAGTTATTATTACTGATTGGAGTTATGGACATTTTTTAACTGCTAAATCTGAACGCCCAGTCACATTAGACGGGCGTTCGGCTTACATTGAAACTTTACCTATTCGGAAATTTTATGGGGAAAACCTTACATTTAATGGAAAAATCCCTAATACCTCTCGGGAATATTGGATAAGCAAGGGTTTTTCTACTACTAATGAAACTTTGGCTTTAGGCATTTTTCGTATGTTATCTACTAGTGGAGATAATACTTATTTAATTTTGAATACCTATACAAACAATACAGCAAAAAGCGTTGAGATCTTAAATGATATTTTGGGAATTGATAAGAACCATGCTGCTGAATTACTATCAACTAAATATAATTTCACTGATTTTCAGATCAATAATTTATTGAATTACACACACCCAACTAAATCCAGCCCTTTTGTAATTTTAACTTATGAAAAAATGATTGGAACTGGTTATTCCAATTTTAACCTGGGTGAATGGGATTTTAAAAATGAAAAAATGGGAAATTTTACATATTCTGTGGGGGATATACAACACAATAACGGATTTCTAAACTCTAGTAATGATATTGTTTTTAATCGTGGAAATAATAGAATAAAGTGGAAGAATAGGGTTCCTTACTGTCTTATAGAAGTTGAAAATGGCATATCAAAAAAGAAATATTTTGATGAAGATAGTAATTTTTGTATAATAATTGAATATGATTATAATAAAACAGTTGTAATTGATAAAAAATTTGAAAATTCACTTTTTACTAAGTTAGTACTTCAAAAAAGCAATACATACTGTTTTAAGAAAATATATGAAAATAAAAAAGTAGTATTGTGGAAACCTACATCTTGTTAATAGTTGAATCGCGTGCTTGATCTATTACTTCTGTAATATTTCCAGCTATTGAACTGGATATATCAAATATGTAAGTGCCGGCTACTATAACTAAAACTAATATAGCACCTACTAATAATATCATTTCAGCACTGATTTGAGCTTTTTCATCTACTATTAACATAGCTTCCACAAAAGTATTTTAGCTAGATAAATTTCTTCTTACATTTTGTATATCTGCTTCAGAGTTCAAGTCAGTTGCGCTTTCGAAATAAGTTTGATAAATTAACAGTGCAGCTATCGCGATCACTATTACTCCACCAAACAATAATATATATTCTGCTGCTCCTTGTCCACTTTCATCTTTTAGAAACTTCATACTATTCACCTCCATTAATTGATTTAATTATAGTTTTAATATTATATAAATATACCTTTCTATAATCTTGGCACTGTCAAAAACTTGGTGGTTGATTTTGGAAAAGGTTTTTGTGTGTTTGA
>JBNGDB010000003.1:152619-159632 GCA_049975245.1 Methanomicrobiales archaeon | reverse complement strand
GAAATCCAAGAAATTTACGCTCTAGAAAATTTCACCTAAAACAGACACCCTGTTAGATAAAATTTTTTGAATAATAACTAGAATAACGTTTCTATACAGATTATCTAGGATATAATTTACTTTGAAATTCCAGATCATCTAATTATTGTTATGAAAATTCATTTAACCGATTTTTTATTTATTAATTTATTTTTTAGCAAATCTTATATAATCAAATAAATTGAAGAATAATTAGGAAAATAAAATTATTAAAAAAAATTTCACATAGAGGAGGAATTAAATGATAGAACACAAACTTATTGGAAATGCAATGCAAATGGTGATAACAGAACTTTCTCCAGGTCAAGAAGTTTATGGGGAGGCAGGGAAATTTTTATGGAAAACTGCTAATGTTGATATGGATACCAGGTTTAGTGGCGGTGATAAACATGAAGGTAAGGGTTTTTTGGATAAGGCCATAGGTACGGCTATTGATGTTGGAAAACGTAAATTAGCAGGTGAAAGTTTTGCATTTGTTTATTTTACTCCAGAAAGTAGCTCTGGCCTAGTTTCTTTTGCCCAAATGATACCTGGTGAGATAAAGGCCATGGAAATGGATGGAACTCAGGACTTGTATGTTCAATCCGACGGATTTCTAGCAGCAGAAAGCACAATAGATTTTGATATTGCCCTAACCAAAAGACTGGGGGCAGGATTATTCGGTGGCCAGGGTTTTATTCTTGAAAGATTTAGTGATGCCGGGACGTTGTTTATTGGGTCATGTGGAAACTTTATAGAATTAAATCCCGCAGATTACGGCGGTACCATACATGTAGATACTGGGTGTTTAGTTGCTTTTGAGGAAACTATAGATTACGATATTCAAACTATAGGTGGTTTGGACACCAAAGGTTTTAAAAATATTTTATTTGGTGGTGAAGGTATATTTTTTGCCAGTTTAAGTGGAAATGGTAAGGTATGGATACAATCTATGAACATTACATCACTAGCACGTGAAATGGCAAAATACGCTGGCCAACCAACTGCAGAGGACAGATCAGATTTAGGAGGACTACTAGGAAGAATTTAACAAATATTTATAATTTTTTTCATATTTACTATTTTTTTTACATTTTTAATGATCATAATTGAGATTAATTTTAATAATATAATAGTATCTAAATCGATAGTTTGGTTAATGTATAAAAACGATACAGTTATATTTGATGTCATGCTATGTTTAGATAGAGAGTAATCATCTAAACATAAATGTCATTTTTATAAATTTTTTGCTTTTACTTACATCTTCAGATGTAAAATAAACAAATAATGGCAGTTTAGTATAGTTTACTCATTTTATTGCATTAAACTAATTAATAGATGATAAGGGAATATTTAGTAAAAGTAGACCATATTAGATGGCATTAAAACTTCTAATTAACGGATATATACAAATCATCCCCTTTTAAGAAAGAATTATCTGGCTGCCCATATTTACCAAAAAAGATTAGAAATTAAGTTGTTGGCAGTCAAAATATATTAATATATTTAGGCTATGTATCGGGTTGATTATTAATCAATGTTATCATGTTTATCAAATAAATGAGGAGGAATTTAAATGGTATTACCAGTATGCGATGTCTGTTTAAAAAGTGGAATGTTATGTCAAGGATGTGAAAACAAGTTAAAAAGTGGTGAAATAAGTCAAATTGATTTAGATATCGCAAAATTATTATATAAAATTGGTGATGGTAAAATAGGATTCAAAAAGACCATTGAGATAGGTGATGTTGTTATAATTGTAACAGAAAAGGATCAGGTTGGTAAATTAATTGGTAAGGGTGGAAAGATTGTAAGGGCAATTTCTAAGAAGGTAGGTAAAAAGGTAAGAGTTGTAGGAGAAAATTCTGATCTTAAATCAGTTGCAACTGATATATTGGCTCCTGCAAGGATCTCTGGAATTAATATTGTCTACGGAAAAGATGGTAAAGAAAAATTCAAAATTAGAGTTATGAGAGAAGATGCCCGAAGAATTCCTGCTAAATTGAGTTTATTAAATGATATTATAGAAAAATTAACCAACGAAAAAACTACAATCGTGGTTGATTAAATAATATTTTTCGTATTGTAAACTAAAGATCAATTTGTGGATATTATGGAGATTATACTTTGTGTTACGGGGAGTATAGCAGCAATTGAATCAATTAAACTAGCCCGTGAACTGAAAAGGCAAGGTGCTAATGTAAAATGTTTTATGAGTGATGAGGCCTGTCGTATTATTCATCCCAATGCAATGGAGTTTGCCACTGGTCAAAAAGTTGTTTTAGATCTTAGCGGAGAGATCGAACATGTTAAATATGCTCAAGCTGATCTTATTTTGGTAGCCCCGTCCACTGCAAATTTAATCAGTAAGTTTGCCTATAAAATTGCCGATAATCCAATAAATGCTTTGCTATTAACGGCATTTGGCTATAAAACGCCTATTTTAATGGTTCCATCTATGCATAATTCCATGTATAATGCAATTATTGATAATATTAATAAACTAAAAGATGATGGAATAGATTTTGTTAAACCAAAGATAGAAGAAGGTAAAGCAAAATTTCCGGATATAAATGATATTGTATTACACTCCATGAGATTAATTTCTGACAATAAATTATCGGGTAAAAAAGTTTTGGTAACTGCGGGAGGCACCTTTGAAGAGATTGATCCGGTAAGAGGAATCAGTAATAGAAGTTCAGGAATAATGGGGGTTGAAATAGCTAAACAAGCATTTATAAAAGGCGCAGACGTAAGTCTGGTTTATGCTAATGTTTCAACAGAGATACCGGATGTTTTCAACTCATTTAAAGTGGAGTCAGTTAATGAAATGTATCAGTGTGTAACTCAGCTACTGGAAGGTAACGATATATTTATTTCCACAGCTGCAGTGTCTGATTTTACAGTTAAAAAAGATGAATCCAAGGATCGCAAAGTAAAGATATCTTCAGATGAGGAATTAACTATCAAATTGCAGCCAACTCCTAAAATTATTAACGCAGCCAAAATAATTAATCCTGAAATATTTTTAGTGGCTTTTAAAGCAGAATACGGTATAACTGAGGAAAAATTAATACAAAAATCTTCAATTAGAATGAAAGAGTCAGATGCGGATATGATTGTGGCTAACGATGTTTCCAATAAAGAAACGGGATTCGGATCTCTTAAAAATCAAGTCATTATTGTGGATGATGAGATAACAAAGACTCCTTTAGCTTCAAAAGAGGAAATTGCAGATATAATTGTTGAAAGGATAATTAATAAATTATGAAATTCATAATTGAGCTTTTATTAGAATTAGAATTAATATAATATTTTTAAAATCTTTCTTTTTATTTAAAATCCTATTTCACAAACGATGGCCATATGATCTTTTTCGTATGGCTTTAAATTAATTTTTTCAATTATTTTAAAACCTTTTGCCTTTAATTTAGATTCTTCCTCCTTAAAAACAACTTTAGGATCCTTGGTAACATCAATACTACGGGATTTTATCATTAATATTCCAAAACCACCCTCTTTGAGGTATATGCGCATATTATTCATAAAAAGTTCTGTTTGCTTAGGTTGGGCCACATCACAATATACAATATCTACTTTTTCCAGCAAATGAAGATAATTTACTGGTTTGGTAGCATCATCCAGGATAGGTATCATATTTTCTCGATTTAGACATACATCCATTAGATTTCTCATCATTCTAGGTGAAAATTCTATGCAATATAAAATTCCGTCATATGCAATATCTGATAGGTGTGAGGGAGTAGTACCTGCAGAAGCACCTAAATACAGTATTTTAGAATTCTTTGAAATTGAAAATTTTTTCAAACCGTTTTTTATTGCCGCGCCCAATTTTGACCTGCGAGGATCCCACAAACGATACTCAACACCTTCTAATTCGATTAATTTTTCCCCATAAACTTTCAGCCCCGATTTAAAGTTCACGGTCGCAATACTATCATTAATTCGAAAAATACCATTGAATATTTCAGTTAAATCCATCATAATTCCTCATAATCATAATTTTAGAATTTTTTTAAAGTATTTTGTTCAGCGGTTTTGCATAGATTTAAGTATTATTATTAACTTTAAGCTGTCAATTAAATTTTAAATTAGATTTAGAACATATAGGCTATTAATTAGTAATAATAATCTTTAATTTTCTTTTTTGATATTTTTTTCCTTTTTTTCTTCTTACTTTTTTTATCTTCCTTTCCTTTTTTTGTTCTTTTAGGGAAAGGATAAGCTTTTTTAATTTTTTCTACATTTTTTAAGTAATTTTCCTTTATGTCAGGATCAAATTCTCCAGAAAAAAAATCTTTTCTAGCGGCAAGTGAAATTTTCCCGGCAAGTGTTCGTGCAATTTTTCCTCGTATCCACCATTTTGAACTTCTAATATCAGGATGTTGATAAATTAATCCGTGCTTAGGTGGTCTTTCACCAGTTTTTTTATGTCGAAATAAAGCTTTCTCAGCACCCATTATCTGGACAGTGCTGGAGGGAAGTAAAGCTAATTTTCTTATACCTCCAGCATGAGATATAATTTTTGCTCCAAGGGAAGATCCCACTAAATCTTTAATGTTCGGGGCAATATCTTCCATTTTATCATCTAGATATCCAATTAATGATTTCTTAGTTTCTTGAAGTGATTTGATGGAAGATGCGTAATTTTGTATAATTCTTTGGTCAATTGGTTCTAAATCTGCTCCAGAAGTTACTTTTATCTTGCCAATGTCAAAATCAGGGTCAGATTCACTATGATTTATTATAGAATCACGATTACCATATTCTGCAATTAGTTGGACGTATTTTTCATGATTTCTAATTTTGTCCATTTCCGGGAAGTGAATAGAGTACCATTCTCTAATCCTTTCAATAAATTTTCCAATAGCTTCTTCTAGTTCATCAATAGCATTGATAGTTTGTATTAAAAACATGTCTTCTGCTTGAGATGCTTCTTTAAGTTGGTGATTAGCTATCTCAATAGAAACAGAATGTATAATCTCCTTATAGTTTTCATTAGAATCCGTAAATCCAGTTTCACAAACTATGCTAGTAATATGTTCCCTTAAATAATCTCCACACTTATGGAACGATTTAAATTCGAATTTATTACTTTCTTTGAGATTTTTATATTTCTTTGACCCTGAAGATGTTTCAATACATATAATATCATACTTTTTAACAAGTCTTTTTAGTATTAACTCCTCTTCTGGGGTCATATCCCCTTTTTGAATTTCAATTATTTTTTTAGCTATCTTTCTTTTTTGGAAAAGTTCATAATCTAAAAGAGTACAATTTTCATTAAAGGCAAAAAAACCTGCAATACAATAAGTCAGATAACATTTCATAAATATTTGATCTGTGTTTGAATAATTTATACTTTTAATATGACACAATTGAATATTGGATATGATGGTATGAAGGTGGAAAATATGTTGGAAGTTGAACTATGCAATGTAAATATGAAAAATCCTACCATGCTGGCAGCAGGGGTAATGGGTAGTACGTCTTCATCTCTTAATTGGGCTGCTAATAGTGGAGCAGGTGCAGTTGTTACTAAATCTTTTAGCAAAGAACCTAATAAAGGTTATTCTAATCCTACAACTTTAGAAGTTAAAGGTGGAGTTATAAATGCTATTGGACTCTCCAATCCTGGAGTGGAAGCGGTATGTAAGGAATTAGAAAAAATTAATGATAATGTTCCTAGAATAGCATCTATTTATGGTTCTTCTGCCTATGAATTTTCACAAGTTGCAAGCAAAGTAGAAAATTTGGTTGAAATGATAGAGCTAAATGTTTCCTGTCCGCATGCCCAAGAGGGGTGCGGTGCTGCAATTGGTCAAGACCCCCATTTTACTTATGATGTTGTTAAATCTGTTAAAAAAGAGATTAATATCCCTGTTATTGCTAAATTAACTCCTAATGTTACAGATATTACTGATATTGCATTAAGCGCCCAGAGGGCAGGTTGTGATGGATTAACTCTTATCAATTCTGTAGGGCCAGGTATGATAATAGATGTAGAAACTGCCAATCCCCTACTTTCCAATAAATTTGGAGGTATTTCTGGCCCTGCAATTAAACCTATAGCTATAAAAAATGTATATGAAGTTTATGAAGCTGTAAAAATACCGATAATTGGTGTTGGGGGAATAATGAGTTATAAAGATGCTGTAGAGTTCTTTTATGCAGGTGCTAAATGTATTCAGATAGGAACTGGAATAATGTATAAAGGAATGGATATTTTCAACGAGATATGCACTGGTTTAGAGAAGTTTATGAAGCGCAAGGGCTTTGAATCAATTGAAGAAATAATTGGTAAAGCTCATCCAAGTTAAACCACTACAGAATGATGGTATAATAAGATGTTTTAAGTTATGATCATTAGTTTATTAGTTTATAATGAAAATTATGGGCCGATATTATGAATATACCAAAGGTAGTAGAGATTAAGAGAATTATAAAAGAATCTGAGACGGTTAAAACGTTCATATTTGATTGGGAAATTTTTGATGTAAATCCGGGTCAGTTTATGATGTTATGGAATTTTACTGACGAAAAACCAATGTCCATATCCTTAATCGATCCAATAAATAATGAAATTGGTATTTCTATTAAAAATGTTGGAAAATTCACGGAAGCAGTACACCTATTAAAAGAAGGAGATAAAATTGGTTTAAGAGGCCCTTATGGCAGGGGTTTTGAGATAAAGGGTAGTAAAATATTGGTTATTGGTGGAGGTATTGGAATGGCTCCATTGGCGGCTTTAGTATGTGAAGCAGGACGGCGAGGGGTTGATGTGGATGTGATATGTGCTGCTTTGTCCAAAGATGAGTTATTGTTTTTAGATCAGATGAAAAAATCAGGAGCCAATATATTAACATGTACTGATGATGGTAGTCATGGATTTTGCGGATTTCCTACTGAACTTGCCAACCAGATTTTAAAAGATTCGACTTACCATATGATTGCAACTTGCGGGCCAGAGA
>JBNGDB010000003.1:71930-152609 GCA_049975245.1 Methanomicrobiales archaeon | reverse complement strand
AGATAATGATGAAGGGAGTATTTGATCTGGTTGATCGATATAAGATTCCAGCCCAATTTTCATTGGAAAGATACATGAAATGTGCCATAGGTCTATGTGGTCAGTGCTGTTTGGATGATACAGGGTGGAGAGTATGTGTAGAAGGCCCGGTTTTTACTACAGATGAAGTAAGATTAATAACTGAATTTGGTAAATATAAGCGTGATGCCTCAGGATATAAGCAAAAAATCTAATCATAACCTTTAATAAATTTTAAAAAGGTTATACTATTATTATTTATGAATAAGGGAAAACAATATTAAAGATAAATTTTTATCGTTGTTTCAGTGATTTTATGATTTATAAATTAAAAGGAACTTTAACTTCAGCCGTATTTGTTGTTATTCTTCTACTAATCTTTTCATTAGTAGTGATAACTCCAGTACTTAACATGCTTCTAATTGGTGCTATTTTTGCCTACGGAATTCGACCTATTTCCCGTAGAATAGATCCCTATATTAAATATAAATCATTATCCATTTCTATTGCCATGATAATTGTGATTATACCGTTGATAGCAATCATAGCAGTCTCTATCAATACATTAATTGAATCTGCACCTTCGATGGTATCATTAATAAAAAGTGTGAATTTAAATTCTACTTCCATTCAAGAGACCATACCCTATCAAAACTATATTCCGAACACTTTGCAATCTTATACAGATTCTTTCATTTCAACTATTAATTTACAAATAGCTGATATATTAAGAGGAATATTAGATTATTTAATCAATTTTGTACAGTCCATACCAATGCTAGCATTGGAACTTTTAATCTTTTTTGCATCAACCTTCTATTTTGCCAGGGATGGTGATAAATTATGGGAGTATGTGGAGTTTACCATACCTAATGAGAAAAAAACATTTTTTGATGATCTCTTCAAGGAGATAGATAGAGTTTTAAAAAGTATTTTCTACGGACACTTTCTAACGGCATTAATAATAGGGGTTATGGCAGCGATAGGATTTTCATTGTTAGGATATCCTTATGGGATATTTTTAGGTATAATCACAGGATTTTTCCAGCTAATACCTATAATAGGCCCATGGCCCACTTATACTGTTTTAGCTATTTATGATTTTGTCACAGGTAATATAGCAAGGGGAATAATAGTATTACTCTTCGGATTTTTCCTTAGTGGCAGCGATATTTATATTAGACCAAAACTATCAGGTAAATATGCTGATATTCATCCTTTAATCTTTATTTTAGGATTTTTGTCTGGACCATTAATATTTGGACTGGTAGGATTTATAATAGGTCCCTTAATATTAGGTGTTACATATGCTGCAGTAATTACGTACAAAAAGGAGAATGAAACAGACATTCAAAATAAACCTAAAGAAACATCACCACTAGATAAAGATATGGAAAAATCTAAATCAGTTAAGTCAAAAAAAGAGTAAAATATCTCAAATAGTTATAAATTAACTATAGAACATTACTCCTAAATCTTTTATTTTTATACGTAATTAAATTTATTTAAAAATAATAAATAAAAAATTAGAAATTTTATATTAGCTGATATTGAACAATGCTTTAAAATATGCAATTATAGAGTTTATAAAGTCCAATATTTCTTGCCAAATCCCTCTATTTCCTGTTTCACTTGGTGAACTACCATTTATACTTTCATCACTGGACTTATTATCCTTTAGCTCTTTTAAAGGTATGCTTAACGAATTTGAATTAATGGTGTATTGTTGGCCGTTTTCATCCTGGTAGTTTACTCCCACACTCCCAATAAAAAAAGGATTGGAAACTGTAGCTTCAGGATCAAAATCTATTTGAATTTCTTTATCAGTAGGTATATAAACCTTTTCAGTGAATTTTTTTGATTCTCCTGGATTTATTGTTCCTAAAAATTTGAAAAAGTTCTGGTCGGTTACACTTACTTGGTAAATAGCTTGATTACCATTGTTGGTAACCACATATTCTATAGTAATATTTTCGCCTTTATAAGCTTGAGAGGGCCCTTTCTGTGTGGCAATAACGTTTTGTGCAAAAACATTCGAAATTGTTGAAAAAATTATTAAAATTAATATTCCAGCTATTAAATACTTTTTCATTATACCACCTAATTCAGTAATAATTTTGATTAAAAAGGTTTTTAAGGGTGTTTAAATTTTTCTAATTAAATATTACTAAAACTTTATTTGCTTCTCTTTTCCTATCACTTCGTCCAATTCCAAACCTTTTTTAAATGCTAAATCTAGATCTAACTTGTAATTCTCACTTCGGGTTACTTCCAGGTCTTCTGGACTTAGAAAAAGCCATTTTTTATACCTAAATTTTATTCCTATGTAAGGTTTTGCTCCGAATAAATTAGAAAATTCATATAAACCAATGATTTTTTGGGAATCTATATAAATTTTGTCACGTGATGTGGATTTAACTTCTATCGCTAAATAAATTTCTCCATTTCCAGCTAATACATCTGGAAGCGGTTTTTTAGTAGCCCCTCCAGACGCAGGAGCTCTCATAGCAGCAAAATTCGCATCCCACAACATCCGAACTAAATCACGTTCTTCTTTTGACCCTTTTTTACTCATTGTATCAGGAGATTAGTTTTTTCACACATTATTTTATTGAATTTTTAATTTACACTTGAAATGTTGGTCTGGTATTTAAAATTTAATTAAAATGAAAAAAATAGAGACTTTCTTAGGGGATAAAAAATTAAAAATATGCTTAATAAATGTTATTAGGATTATTTATAAAATCACTGGCTTTCTATCCCTGCAGCGTGGAAAGTCCCATTTTTTGTGGCACTTTTAATCCATTCTATTTCTGCATCTTTAACCACTATCTTTCTATCATTAAAAACGATGTCTATTTTGGTTCCAGACTGACTGTCTTCTGGTTTGTCACTTAAAAAGCGCGAAAATGTCCCAGTATACCTGTATTTATTTTTAAGAAACCATTGGGTTACATTAACACCCTCCATGCGACCTATTTTCTCACCGTCTTGCATTACATCGCATCTTAGACATCCGCATGTTCTTTCCATTTTTATCATATAATCACTCGATAGTTAAGGATACTATCATTTAAATATTCTAAATTGCTATATAAGTAATTTTCGAAATAATAAATCCTTATAAAAAACATGGGTAAATCAAACATTATATTGGAGAATAAAAATAAATAAGCCCGTATTTTTCATAATTAATAAAATTCTTTAAAGATTTTTTAAAAATTTTGATTTATTTTTTTAAATATTTAAAAAAATTTAAATTATTCTATCGAATATTGTAAAAAGATTAAAAAAAAGGAGATCCATTGATGGAATTCTTAGTTTTTGACAGAATTAGATAAAATAGCGCCTATTATAAGGCCCAAGGCAGCCCCTATGCTTGTAAAAATGGCTATATTATTATATATAACTCCTAAAGACGCCCCTATCCCTGCACCCATAACTAAACCCAATCCAGTTAAATTTACGCCATCTTTTTCCATAATAATTCCTCAGAAATAATATATGAATGGGTAATAATGGGGCCGGGGCCGAGATTCGAACCCGAGTCGCGGGATCCACAGTCCCGTAGGATAACCACCTACCCCACCCCGGCTATTGAATTTAAATGAATTTTATTGTCTATGCGGGGGCAGGGATTCGAACCCTGGTAGGCCTACGCCAACAGGTCCTAAGCCTGTCCCCTTTGGCCAGCTCGGGCACCCCCGCAAAATAATAAAATATTATTTTTATTATGCGGGTTATAACATATTTAATTTAAAATTTAAAGAATGCTCCGGCCGGGATTCGAACCCGAGTCTTCGGCTCGAAAGGCCGAAATGATTGGCCGGACTACACTACCGGAGCTAAATATTTTCATTTTAAAGTGGGCCCAATGGGATTCGAACCCATGGCCGCCCGGTTATGAGCCGGGCGCTCTACCTGGCTAAGCTATGGGCCCAGTACGCCGCCGACAGGGCTCGAACCTGTGACCAATCGGTTAACAGCCGAACGCTCTACCTACTGAGCTACGGCGGCAAATGCCAAGTAAAGCCTGTTAGTTAAACTTGCAACATACTATCTTGGTTTGCAAGATTTAAAAACACAGCACTTTAAAGAAGTACATTTAGGTAGATGATCATCATATATAAATATTGTGGGTATTAATATGGAGTAAATTAGCTATTTTTACTATTATACTTCTAACCTTTAGAAAATTTTTTTAATATATATTTAAAAGCTGAATAGAGTTGTTATTATCAAACTGAATATCAATACCATGGGAAATTCAATTAAAAACATGTATCCTTTTTTTGTAGCTGAAAATACATAGAATGCTGCTATGATAGCTCCTATGATAAAAGCTATGCTGGGTATCAGTCTTAACATTATAGCATAAAAGATGAGAAGTAATATTGTACCCATAGCTACGACTTTCCATTCAATACCCCATAGTTCTTTTTCGCTTTTTTCAACAGCATCATATTCGTAGCTTGGTTCTGAACTTCCATCTGGTTGTTCTCTAACTTCTTCTTGTAAAATTTTCTCTTTCAAAGGTTTATATGGTTTTTCCTCGGGTTTTTCCAATATTATTGGTTTACCACAATTATAACAATATTTAGAATTATCTTTATTTTTTTTCCCACAATTAGAACAATATACCATTTATCCTCGTCCTACCTTTCTTTTTATTATATTCTACTAGATAACTAGAAATTTATATTTAAAAATTTTTGAATAAAATATATTAAACTACAATTTATAATTAATATGTCCATAGAACATTATGGATTAAGTGATTAAAATTTATAATTAATATGTCCATAGAACATTATGGATTAAGTGATTAAAATTTATAATTAATATGTCCATAGAACATTATGGATTAAGTGATTAATTTACTTTTCATAGAATTTTATTTTGGTGGAATATGAAATTAATTAATAAATTAGAGAATTTTCAAATTCTGGATCTTATGCAAAAGGCCAATAAAATTACATTAAAAGAACATGGTAAAAATATAACTCTTGAAAGGGCCATATTTCTATCTTGGTGGTGTGATAAAGGGGATTGTGCCTTTTGTTACATGTCGTCTCAGAAAGACAAAATTAAAGAGCCTAAAAAAGCCAGAAGAAATGTTAAATCCATATTGGCAGAAGCAGAACTATCCAAAAGAATAGGTTGGAACATAGAATTTTTATCTGGCGGCTATGGTTCTTTCTCAACAGCGGAAATAAAAAAGATTTCTGAAAATATATTTCAAATAACTGGAGACCCATTATGGCTAAATATAGGTATAACTGAGGATTTAAATGAATTTGGCGAGGAAGTAACTGGTATTACAGGGGCATTGGAAGTGGCAAATCCTGATTTACACCAAGAAATATGCCCAAGCAAAAAAATAGAAGATATAAGGAGCATGCTTGAAATTGCAGGAGAATTAGGATTTCAAAAGGCCATAACTATAATTTTAGGATTGGGAGAAAGTCCAAATGACTTAGATTACTTGTTTGATTTTATTAAGGATTTAAACATTGATAGAGTAACATTTTATTCTTTAAATCCTCATAAAGATACATTATTCGAATACAAATCCCCTCCAGCTTCTATATATTACGCAGGAGTAGTTTCAGCAACTAGAATAAAGTTTCCAAAACTAAAAATAATCTGCGGAACTTGGATTGATAATTTAGCTAATATAGGTCCATTAATTTTAAGTGGGGCTAATGGATTAACCAAATTTCCTCTTTTTAAAATGTTCGGAACAAATTATGGTCGTAGAGTAGAAGATGAGATATATTGGGCGGGGAGAGAATGTTCTGGAACATTTACTGATTTTGATTTATTAACTAGTGGATCAACACAAGAAAATCTCGAACCTTTCGTAAAAAGATATATTGATAAATGTCTTAATAATAAATAATATTAATGATCTTTTTGAATTTTTGGACTAATTCTAATTTGAATTGATTAGATGGATTAATAAAAATTTTATAGTGTAATTATATCACAAATTATTAGGAGGAATTACTATTAAGATGAAATGCGGATTGGAAATTCACGTTCAGCTTGAAACAGATTCTAAACTTTTTTGTACATGTCATACAAATTACCAGGAAGCTTCTCCCAATACCAACATATGTTTTGTTTGTTTAAACCAACCTGGTGCTAAACCTTATCCAACTAATGATAAAGCATTGGAAGGAGCTATAAAAATAGCATTAATGTTAGGGTGTAAAATATCAGAGGATGTAACCTACTTCATGAGAAAACATTATAATTATCCTGATTTATCCTCAGGATATCAAAGAACATCTATACCTATAGGATATGAGGGAGATATGAATGGTGTAAGAATTAGAGAAGTCCATATGGAGGAAGACCCTGGACAATACAAACCTGATTTGGGTGTTGTTGATTTCAATCGTTCGGGCATACCTTTAATTGAAATTGTTACAGAGCCAGATATGAATTCTCCTGAAGAAGCTAGAACTTTTTTAAGAGAACTTATCAGAGTATTGGAATACAGTGGCAACGCGCGCGGTGAAGGTACTATGCGGGCTGATGTTAACATCTCATTGGAAGGAGGAAAAAGAGTTGAAATAAAGAATATTAACTCTATTAAAGGTGCTTATAAAGCTTTAAAATTTGAGATGATCCGTCAGAAAAATCTTATAAAAAGAGGAGTAACCATAAAACAAGAAACTAGAGCTTTTCTAGAATCTCAAATGATCACTGTTTCAATGAGGCTTAAAGAAGAAGCTGAAGACTATAGGTATATACCCGATCCAGATCTACCCCCAATGAGGGTATTAGACGATCAAATTGAAACAATTAAAGAAAAAATGCCTGAACCTCCGCATATAAAGACCCAAAGATTTGTGGAACAATATGGAATTAAAGAAAGCCATGCAAAAGTATTAACATCCGAACTGGAATTAGCCGATGCATTTGAAGAAGTTGTAAAAAGTATTGATCCATCTTTCGCTGCTTTATGGATGAGAGACGAACTAAAAAGGGTAATTTACTATAATAAAATGACTTTTGCCCAAAGTGGAATCACTTCTGATAAGATAATTGAACTTTTAAAAATGATACAGGATAAAAAAATAACTACAAAGGCGGCTCAAAGGATAATTGAAAACATGCCTAAAAATTCTGCTTCACCGAGTAAAATAGCTGAAGATTTAGGTTTAATCGGCATAATTGAAGATGAAGCCATTATCGACGCGGTAAAAAAGGCCATTGATGAGAATCAACAAGCTGTTCAAGATTATAAAGCTGGGAAAAAGGAATCTCTAAATTATTTAGTTGGTCAGGTTATGCGTCTTACAAGAGGTAAGGCAGATCCCTCAAGAACAGTGGAAATGTTAAAAGAATATATTTGAAGTTATACAACTCTTAAATTTTTTTATATAAATAAAAATGATATAAGGATTATGATTAAATTATGAGGTTTAATTAGTTAAAATGTGTTTTTAATGGCAAAAAACATTCTAAATATGATTTTATGGCATCCAAAAATGGAAATTGGAAATTGTAAAATTACATATTTACATAGGGGTGCTAGAGGAAATATTAAAACAATTTTAGGGAATAGAATTCGTAAAGTGGAAAAAGGATTTTTAATATTAGATGATGAAACTATGATTCCACTACATAGAGTTATTAGAATACAATATAAAGATGATATAGTCTGGAATAAATAATTTAAGACTCATAAATTTTATGGAAATTTAAATAAACAAATAGATTTTATAATTATATTATGTAATATTTAATGGCAAAGGAGATTTAATATGGGTGATTCGGCTCAAGTTAAGCATTATATGACAAAAAACGTTATAACAGTTACTCCAGATACTTCCAATGAAAATGTGATAAAATTAATGAAGGATACCGGCCACGACGGTTTTCCTGTAGAAATTAAAGGGAAAGTTATCGGCATGGTAACCGCCTTTGACTTACTGTTAAAAGCTTGGGTTGATTCGGTTAAAGATATAATGTCTACAGATGTGGTAGTGGCAGACCAGGATATGTCTATAAATGATGCTGCAAGAGTAATGTTTAGGATGGGTATCTCAAGGCTACCTGTTATTAATAAAGAAGGAAAATTAGTGGGAATTATTACTAATACAGATATTGTACGTTCTCATATAGAAAGATCTACCCCTTTAAAAGTTAATTATTTCAAAAAGACTTTAGAACAAGTTTATGGAATTAAAACTAAACTAAAAAGAATGAAGGTTAAAACAGAAAATTTACGTCCTACCCAAAACAAGATATACGCTGATGAACTACAAGGTAGAACTTATGAATTAAAAAGAGGATTAGCAGAACCTACTATCGTTGCTAAAACCGGTGATAGATACGTATTAGTGGATGGTCATCATAGAACTGTTGCAGCGCTAAAGTTAGGATATGATGAGATTGATTCTTATGTAATTGAACTGGATCAAGACATTAAATTAGGTTTAGAGAAGACAGCAGATAAAGAGGGGATATACACTTTTGATGATATCGAAATTATTGATGATGCTCAACATCCTTTAATTGCAGTAACTGATAGCCTTCGAAAGGAGAGTAAAAAACGTGAACGAGAAAATAATAAACGAGATTTATGAGGTTTTAGAAGATAGAAGGGATAATCCTATTGATTCTTATACTTCCAGGCTAATGATGGATGATGAAAAATTAGCCGAAGATAAAATATTGGAGAAAATAGGTGAAGAAGCCGCTGAACTCATTATAGCATCTAAAAATGATGAAAATATTGTTTATGAGGCGGCAGATCTAATATTTCATACTTTATTACTTCTGGTTTACAAAGATATAGAACTTGATCAACTTTTGTTGGAATTTCAGGAGAGAAGGAAATAAAAAGATTGATTTTGGAATAATATTAAATAAATAGAATTTTTTTAATAATTGAATAAAAATAGATTTTTGAATATAAGGTTTTAAAATTTATTCACTTTTGTATCAAAGTTGATATAAAAATCTTTGATAATAATTTTTAATTTATTTAATAGCTATTTTTTTACTATTTATCTCATTTATAAACCTTTTTTTTATCTCTTCAGGAGTTAAGTCTATTATAGGTACATCAGCATTTCCAGGTTCAACTTTAACATGAACAAAAATCGGGCCTTTTAATTCTAATATTTCTTTAAAGTCGATGTTATCTTTAAAGCAATAGGTTTTTTCAAATCCCACAGTTTTAGCAACTTTTCCCAAGTCAACAGTGGAAGCATAGGTGCATTGTGATCCAGTAGAACCATAACATTCATTGTCAAATACTACTAAAATTAAATTTTCCGGATTTTGATTGTATATCGTGGCCAAAGTACCCATGTTCATTAGTATTGAGCCATCACCGTCAAAAACAACTACTTTACGATCAGTGGATAATGCAAGTCCCAGTCCTATTGAGGAGGCCATACCCATAGAACCTAACATGTAAAAATGGGTGTTTGCATCTTTAACAGCATATAATTCTCTGGAAGGAAATCCAATGTTGCAGATTATTAATTCGTCTTCTAAGCTTCCAGAAATATTTTTAATGGCTTCTATTCGTTCCATAATATCACTATCTAATATATTACCAGTAACTTATCTCCAATAATATACCCACTGGCTTATTTTCCTTTTTAGCTAAATTCCAACCATCCTTTATAGCATCAAAAGCTTCTTCTGGAATTTTAGGATTATAATAAGGGATTTTTAAAACCTTTAAAATTTCAGGTGTGGCTTTCCCCATGGGTATTTGAGCTACAATTGGTTCTCCTTCGGTTCCTCGATGACTAATAATCATTATAATAGGTATTTGATATAATTCATAAAGTGAAGCCAGAACATTCACAGAATTTCCAAGACCGGAGTTCTGCATTAAAATACCTGGATTTTTACCTCCTAGATAAGCACCAGCCGCTATTCCAAAACCTTCTTCTTCCCTTGTAACTGGCACATGTATAATTTCAGGATCACATTCTACCATTTCTAATAATTTACCTAGATTAATACAAGGTAAACTCACTATAAAATTGATATTTGCTTCCTTCAAGGCGTTATAGACAGTTTTACTACTATCCACTTAATATTTCCTCCAGATCAACCGATAATTCTGTAGATATTTCTTTTAACTGAGCTAATAGAACTTCATCGAGATAAATTCCCATTTCATTAAATCTTTTAACGTTTCTTACTTCCATATCCCCTGGAATAAATATATTCTCTTCGGATTTTACTTCTCTTATAAATTCGTCAACATTAAATTTGAAATCTTCAGCATCTACAAATCTGGTGGGGTCTATAGCTGCGATTAAATCACCTTTAGTACACATTTCCTCTGGGTTTGCAGTTCCTTTTACATTTTTACCAAATGAGGCATTAACTAAGGGTCCGGCCAATATTTCTATCATAAACGCCAGCGCATAGCCTTTATGGGCACCAAATGGAAGAATAGAGCCTTTTAGGGCAGCTTCGGGGTCTATAGTGGGATTACCCTCTGCATCTAGGGCAACATTTTCAGGAATTTTTTCACCCTTTCTAGCAGCTTCCATTAATTTACCACGTGCCGAAGCAGAAGTAGCCATATCCACAGACACATAATTTTTATCAGATGGAATACCAATAGCAATTGGATTAGTACCTAATATAGGTTCTTTACCGCCAATAGGGGCCACTGCGGGTTCAGTATTGGCTGTCACAATTCCTATCATATCTTGCATTAAAGCCATATCTGAGTAATATCCGGCCACACCAAAATGATTAGAGTTATGTATTCCCACTAAACCAATACCCGTATCTTTCGCCTTTTCCATGGCTATTTCCATACCTTTGTAAGTTACTACGTGCCCAAAGTTATGATTACCATTTAACAGTGCAGTTGAAAGACTCTCTTTTTCCAGTGTAATATCTGCACCTTTTTTTATAGTTCCTAATTTTAAACCCTTCACATATTGGGGGAATCTACCAATACCATGGGATGTAAATCCTTTAAGATCAGCATCTGTGGTAACATCTGCAACTATCTCTGCATCGGATAAAGGGACTTCCATTTTGGTTAAAATTTCAATTATAATAGATTTTTCCTGTTCTGCACTTATTCTCATCGTATAACCCCTAAATAATTTTTATAAAAATATTCAATCAAATTACTATAATTCAATAACATTTCCATTAAAAGTTTTTATAATAATTTTTTCTTCTACATTTTCATGTACAGTTCCAATTTTATATGATTCATGGTACTTTCTAAGAATTTCCAATGTTTTTTCAGAATCATCAGGGGATACTATAACTACAAACCCTATTCCCATATTAAATACTCTATACATTTCCTCTATAGGAACATCAAGAGAGTATATAGCTTTAAAGATAGGTTTTATTTCAGGTAAATTGTTAATATTAAAACTAAGGCCTTTTTTTAGCCTTCTCAGATTTGTAAAGCCTCCACCAGTAATATGTGCCAAACCTTTAACATCTAAACCGCTTTTTAATAGTTCCATTATTGGTTTAACATAAATGGTTGTGGGCTTTAGTAATTCCTCGCCAATAAACAAGTTTGGATGGCTTGGCAGCGGATCTTTCACATTTAAATTTGCTTTATCAAAAAATACCTTCCTGGCCAAACTTAAACCATTACTGTGTATCCCATTACTTTCTATTCCAATTAGGATGTCTCCATCTTTTATATTTTGGCCTGTTATGATTTTATTTGTATCAACTAAACCTATTCCAGTTCCGGCCAGATCAAAATCATTAACTATTTCAGGTAATGAGGCGGTTTCACCACCAATTATTGCTATTTCTGATTCTTCAGCCCCAATGGAAAGCCCTTCTCCAATTTGTTTTGCTAAGGCAGGATCAGGTTTTTCTACAGCTAAATAATCCACTAAAGCTATGGGTTCTGCCCCTACACACAATATATCATTTACTACCATGGCAATACAATCAATACCGACTGTATCATATTTTTCCATCATTTTAGCAACTAAAATTTTACTTCCAACACCATCCGTACTCATTGCAATTGCTTTATTCCCTAATCTAACAAGAGCAGCGAAATGACCAGATTCAGTAATAATATCTCTAAAATTTAATGTTTTCTTTAATTCGGAAGTTAAAGCTTTAACTGTAAGTTCTTCTAAACTTATATCTACCCCTGATTCTGAATAGGTTACCATAATATCTCCAACTAGTTTAATAAGTTAATAAAGTTATGAAGAATATCTTAAACAATTTTCAATTATATCCGCCATGATATAATTTAAGCATTAATTTAACTAATAAGGTTTAGCTGTAATGAAGTTATTAATTGAATTGAAATTTTCAATTTATATAAATAATCAGATTTTTATATATTATTGTATTCGGACTGTTTCAAGGTTCATTGGAGTTTTAGTTTCTATTTTATAGCTTCTGTAAATGCTTGAAGCTAAATCTAAAGTTTTGTAATTATCTCCGTGGCCTATGAGTATTTTTTCTGGTTTTGGAGATATTTTTCTTACATAATCCATGAGTTGTTTACGGTCTGAATGTCCACTGAAACCATCAATGGTTTTAATATTCATTTTTACGTTGTAAACATTAGTTTTTCCATCTTCTTTAAGAGGAATTTCTTTCCATCCCTTTTGTATTCTTCTACCCAGGGATCCTTCTGCCTGGTATCCAACAAATACAAGCGAATTTCTTTCATCTTTACACAAACTTTTGAAGTATTCTACAGAGTTACCGCCAGTCAGCATACCGGAGGTTGAAAGAATTATTGAAGGTTCACCTTCGACTATTTCTTTTCTTTCATCAATTCCATTCACCTTATGAAATACATCGGAAATAAAAGGATTTCTTCCAATATGGAAAATTTGATCCCTTAAATCTTTGCTTAAATACTCTGGACGGGCAGTATGAATAGCAGTAGCTTCCCATATCATCCCATCAATGTAAATTGGAACTTCATCTATTATACCGTGCCGGATATATTCTTCAAGAACTATCATCAGTTCCTGAGCTCTTCCAACAGCAAAAACGGGTATTAATATTTTTCCTCCCCGTTGCAAAGTGTTATATATGGTTTTAATTAAATCTTTTTCTGCATTATTCCTGCTGGTCTGCACATCATCGTGTCCACCGTAAGTACTTTCCATAACTAATGATTCTATTCTTGGAAATTTGAAAACAGCAGGTTCTAATAGTCTACTTCGTTCAAATTTGAAATCTCCAGTGTAAACCATGTTATGTTGTCCGTCGCCAATGTGCATATGAACCATGGCGGAACCTAAAATATGTCCGGCATTATGGAGAGTTAAACGAATATCTGGTGCAATATCAGTTACTTCACCATAATCAAGAGTAATAGTATGTTTAATACTTTTTTTCACGTGTTTTACATTAAATGGAAGTGGATTATCCTCTCTATGGGCTATGTCAATATGGTCAAGTTGTAAAAGTGTCATTAAATCTCTAGTGGGAGTGGTACAATATACAGGACCTTCATATCCATAGTGATATAGATAAGGCAAGAAACCAGAATGGTCTAAATGGGCGTGAGAAATAATTACTGCATCTAAATCATCCAAGACAAATTCTGGAACATTTAAAAAAGGATAAGCACTTTTTTCGTCTGCTCCGGCTACATTTACACCGCAATCAAGTAAAACTTTACTATTGGGTGTTTGTAAAAACATGCATGACCTTCCAACCTCTCTAAATCCCCCCAAAGATGTTATCCTAGCCCATTCATTTTCAGCTTTTATTCCTTGATGGATTCTGTTACCCAACTGTTGTAAAATCTTTTTACGCTCTTTACTATTTTTTCTAAGAGTTCGCCGTATTCTTTGAATAATTTCTGATGAAATTGGAGGTGTTCGCAATATCTTAGGAGCCCAACCTATTCTTCTTACAATTTCCCTTGAAGTAGCACCATACTTTCCAATCACTAAACCGGGTTTTCTAGCTTCTATAATAACTTCACAAGTTACTTCATCAAATGAGATATTGGTTATTTTGGCTTCATCTGGGACAATCTCGTGGATTTTTTCAATGGATTTTTCAGGTTCCATAAGCACAGAACGATCAGAACGAATTATAATCCTTTTCCTGATATCTTTAGCCAAGTCTCTAATGAGTTCACCATTTTCGGTTATTATTTCCGGATTTTTGGTGTATATAACAACTTCAGGACCTTCAAATTCAACTTTAGCTACTTGTACTCTTTCGGGTAATCTATGTATTATTGTTTTTTTAATTTCTTCAAGAATCTCTGATCCCATAACATCACTTCTAAAAAATAGGAATAACTGCAAATTTTGCAGTTTAAGAATGTTTATTAATAAATAAAAAAAGTTTAAATTAATTTATACAAAATTAGACAATATCTTTAATTTTTTTTTCTACCTCTTCATTGGTAAGCTTTTTAAAGCCTTCTTCTTCTGTAATAGTGGCGACTAATATTCCATTTCCAGAAAAAGCATCTCTTTCCATGGCAGATTTAATAGCCCTAATAGCAACATCTACACCCTCTTCCACATACATGTCTTCACTGCAGCGGTCTTCCAATACACCATATGCTACTGGTGAACCAGATCCGGTTGATATGAATTTATCTTCTATCATTCCTCCGGTAGGGTCTAGTGAATATACTTTGGGCCCAGTGTCGTCAACTCCTCCAATTAGTGTTTGAACAAAAAATGGGTAAAATCTTGATGAGTGTAAAATGTTTGAGGCAAGAGCAGCGGCGGATTCAATACTGATCCTCTCACCATTTCTTAGTTTGTAAAGTGCAACTTCAGCACTAATATATTTCATGAGGCTTTGTGCATCTGAAACAGCCCCAGCAATGGTTGCTCCGATATGATTATCTATTTTGAAAATTTTATCTGCAACCTTATGGGCAATTAAGTTACCCATGGTGGCTCTTCTTTCTGTAGCAAAAACAACTCCATCTTTACAAGTTATAGCAACAGTTGTAGTGCCTTCCAATCGATCTTTATCATTCATGAGTACACCTCTAAATAAAAAATAATAACAAAAATAGTTCCTAAACCTAGATAGGATTTCATGTTATATAAATATTGTTGGTAATCTATTTTTATTTCAGTATCTTAAATTAAGTTAATTTAATCAATTTCATTTTATCAATTTGATCATATAAATCTTTGTAAAAAAAGATATAAACATTTAAAAACCTTTTTAATTATTTTTTTGAAATATAAAATATTAAATTAATCCGGAATTAAATGAAGGATTTTTTCATATAAATTAAACTTAAAAATAAATTAAAAGATGTAATTAAGTGATTATTACATCTAATTTATCTTCTTTTAAACCGTTTTTAATTTCACGAGCAATTCTTTTGCCCATGCTCATAAATTCACCGAACATAAGGTAACTGTAAGCTGAGGTGTGCATGAATGAGTTGGTTCCCCCATCTATCCTTGCACTCATTTCAAATACTACGATTTCAAGATCATCAGTACACAATGTTTGCAGGCAGAATGGACCATTCATTCCCGGCGGCACCAAATCCTTAGCAGCTTCAACCAAATTATCTCCGATATCAAACACTTGAGGAAGTAAAGATTCTCTCATAACTACGGGATGGTTGCCAGTTATCACATAAGAGGGATCTAATCCTAGATCTAGTTGGTCTTTGGCAGGTATTCTACATAAACCATCTATATTTGATTCAAATCTGCTGTCCATACCTAAAACTTCTACTTCGTCTTTTAATGCAGAATAGAAGAAGTGAATACAATAATTACACCCAGAAACATATTCTTCAATATGAGCTTTTTCCACGTCTTCTGGTTCTATCCATTTCCTTTTAAGCATTGAATCTATTTTTTCATTATATTCATCTGTTGATGAGGCAACAAAGTAACCTTTCCCGCCTCTGGCTCCTGGAAACTTAACCATTACTGTTCTGTCAATTTCTTCAGAACCTTTATATTTATAAGGTATTCTTATACCTGATTCAATCATTAATTTTCTTTCAAGATCCCTTTCAGATTCCCATCTTAAAATGTCTCTATTTCCAAACATAGGCACATAGAAATCGTTTTCCACACGATCCAAACCTGCATAAGCTACAAAAGATCCGTGAGGTACTACAATACTATTCATATCTTTTAATTGGGATTGAACATCATCATTTACTATGTCTTTGAATTTATCCACAATAATATATTCGTCTGCAACATTAAATCGTTTGTATGGAACTTCTCGACCTTTTTCACATACAACTGCAGTTTTAAATCCTTCTTCTTTAGCTCCTTTTAATATATGTAATGATGTGTGACTTCCTAAAGTCGCAACAGTTATGTCTTCCTTGTCATAATCATCAAGGATACTAAGTATTTCTTGTCGGTTTACTTTACTCATTTCATCTCCCCTGTGGAATTCTTTAAGAATTGATTGATATTAATAAATTCTAATAGTTATTTTTTTTGTCTTGAGTTTTGTGGGTAGAAATATTTTAAAATTAATAATTCTTCTTTTTAAAAATTATTTATTTAAAATTCCTTTTATTCATATTATCAATATAATAAATATTTTATACTCATTTTAAATATCATTATCTTTGTATTGATATTTTAAAGAATTATGATGATAAATTTTAACAGTATCGGAATAATCAAAAATGAATATTAAAAATTAAGATTTTGATTTACTTATTGAAGATATAATTTTTATTTTAATTCGTAATATATAATTCATATTATCGACATAAATCCTTTTCATGAAATGGAAATTAATTGGGGACGTAATGGTTTTAAAAAAGGATGTTCCCAATTTAGAAGAGTTATTGTCTTTTCCTGGTGTGAAAACGGTTGTTAAATTAGGTTCTATAAACGGATTTAAAAGAGAACCTCAAATTGATATCCTCGCGGGAGATAGTACTGAAACTATTCATAAAGAAAATAAATGTTTATTTAAATTAGATATTGCCAAGGTTATGTGGTCTAAAGGTAATTCTACAGAGCGTATGCGTATTGCAAATATTGTAGAGGATGGGGAAGTTATTGTAGATATGTTTGCAGGAATAGGTTATTTTTCAGTTCCCATAGCCATACATTCCAAACCTTCTAAAATCTATTCAATTGAAATCAATCCAGTTTCATATGGTTATTTGTGTGAAAATATAAAACTAAATAAGATTGAAGACATAATAGAGCCAATATTTGGAAATTGCAAAGATTCAGCACCCATAAACATAGCAGACCGAGTTTTAATGGGATATATAGGCGATACACATCATTATCTGGATACTGCATTAAAATCACTTAAAAAAGGAGGCATAATTCATTATCATGAGTCTGCACCGGAAAAAATAAAATTCAAAAGACCTATAAAAAGAATTAAAGAAGCAGCTGGAGATTTAGATGTACAGATTATAAATAAAAGGGTTATAAAAAAATATTCTCCAGGAGTATGTCATGTGGTAATTGATGCTAAGATAAATAATGGAATGGTTAGATAAATTATTATGAGGGATAATATGGATTTTAATGAAGTTATTGAAGGTAGACGAAGTATAAGAAAATTTAAAGATAAACCAGTTGAAAATGAATTAGTGGAAAAAATTATTTTGAGCGGTATTTGGGCACCTTCTGCTGGAAACATTCAAAGTTGGGAAGTTATAATAGTAAAAAATGAAGATAATAAATCCAAAATATCTAATGCAGCATATATGAGAGATTTTATATCTAAAGCTCCGATTATATTGGTAATTTGTGCAAATATGGAGCGATCTGCAGAAGTTTATGGTGAGAGGGGCTATGATCTTTATTCTATACAGGATGCTGCAGCAGCATCACAAAACATGCTATTAACTGCCCATGATCTGAGTCTAGCTGGGTGTTGGATAGGTTCATTTGATGAAAATGCTGTTAAGAATATATTAAATATTCCTAATGGTGTAAGACCGGTTGCTTTAATCCCTTTAGGTTATCCCGACGAAAAACCTTATCCTCCCACAAGAAGAAGTTTGGACGAAGTTACTCATGAAGAAACCTATTAAATTACAGATTTCTATTTAAACAGATTTTAATTTAAAAATTTATTCTTAAATTATTGAAATTAAACACATATTGCTTGAATGAAGATAATGATTATTATAGGAATTGATTTATCGGGTAAACCAGATAATCCAACAGGTATATGTATTTTAAATAATTTAGACATAACTTTTAAGATTTTATATTCAGATCACGATATAATTACAGAAATTAGTTCTTTTAACCCAGATTTAATTGTTATTGACGCACCTATTTCACTTCCCAAGGGGCGGTGTTGCTTAGAAAAAGACTGTTCATGCAGTAAATTTGGAGGACATTTCAGGGAATCAGATATTAAAATTAGAAAGTATGGTCCAGTTTTACCCTTAACTTTCTATGGAATGAAAATGCTAACTAAAAGGGGCATAAATCTTGCGGAAAGGCTAAAAAATAGATATGATGTAATTGAAACACATCCCAGAACTGTACAAAAAATGTTAAAAATTTCAAATGTTCCTGATCATTTGAAACAGTTTTTCAATTTAAGAAGTTCTTTAGTAAATGATCCTAATTTGGGAGTATCAAAACATGAGTTAGACGCTGCTTTATGCGTAATAACTGGCTTATATTATATAAAAAATCAATATATATCTTTAGGTAATATTGATGAAGGTTTAATTATTTTACCTGACGGTAATGTCGATATGAAAGATCTATTTTAAATTTACTTTCGCTGATTTTATTTTGATTTATAATTTTTATAAATATTTATAGTTTTAAGGGTTTAATATAAGTTTAAAAGGGTCAAAAATAGTATCAATGATATTATGCTGGATTTTAGGCTTTATTTAATGTTAGAAATTTTAAATTTTCAAGTAGATAATTATATATTCTATTATTAATTATAATATATCCCTCTATCATAAGATAATTTATTTCAAATAAAAGTTACTAGCGGCTTTTTTGGGGGGATAAATGTTTGGCTGCGGGCAGAATATTAATTTTGGGAAGTGAGGGCTCTGATGTAACTGAATTACAAAGTAAACTTATTTCTTGGGGTTATGATGTCGTTTATTTTATATTTAATGAGAATAAAGCAATTAAAAAATGTAAAGAAATAATGCCGGATATAGTTTTAATGGATGTTGCATCAGAAGGAAGATTGCAAGGAATTAAAAAGGCAGAAGAATTTATAACTAATTTTAAAATACCAATTCTATTTTTAACCTCTACAGATCGTAAAGAATCACTTAAAAGTACAAAAATGGGTGAAACTGGATATTTATTGAAACCATTTGATGATTATGATTTGAAAAATACTGTTAAAATTGCTCTTGAGAAGAGTAATATAGAGAAAAAATTAAAGAAAACAGAAAAATATCTTAAATTAATCTCGGACAATATGAATGATTACATTGGACAAGTGGATAAAAATGGAATAATAGAATATGTAAGTCCATCTGTAAAAAAAACAGTTGGTTATTATCCTAAGGAAATTATAGGAAAGCAATTTTTTGAATTTTTACATCCCGGTGATCTAAAAATATCTTTAAAAACTTTTAAAGATTGTATGGAATTTAATAGGAAAATAAATTTACAAAATCGTTTCAAACATTATAATGGGGTTTATATTTGGATAGAAACAATGTTTAACCCTCTAATGGATAGTTCTGGTCATATTATAGGAGCAGTTTTTAGCACTCGTGATATTAATCAACGTAAAATAATAGAAAATGAATTAAAAGAAATAAAAAATCGTTTTAATCGAATTACTTATTCTATGAATGATCTAATTACTGAAATTGATTCTAAAGGTAATCATATTTATGTTAGTCCTTCTTTTGAGAAAGTTTTAGGTTATAAACCTAAAGATTTAATTGGAAAATCAATTTTTTCTTTTGTTCATCCCGATGATAGGGCAAGTCTGATTAAAACATTTAAAACATTAACTGGCTTGGGAAAACCTGGAAAATCAATTAACCGTCTTAAAAATGCTTCTGGTAATTATTTATGGGTTGAATCTATAGGCATACCATATCTTGATGAGAATAGAAATTTTTCCGGAGGTTTATTAACTGCTCGTGATGTAACTGAACGTAAAAAAATGGAAGATATTTTAGAATTTCACAGCCAAATTACAGAGAATCTAGCTTCAGGTGTAATAGTTGTCCGTGTTAAAGATTCTGTAATTATCTATACTAATGAAAAGTTCGATAGTCTATTTGGATATGACAAAAACGAACTTTTAGGTCTAAATGTTGGAATATTAACTGAAGATTATGTTTTAGGCGATTCAAATTCAACATATCAAACAGTATTTGATAAATTAAAAATCGAAGAAAATTGGCATGGAGAACTAAAAAATCTTAAAAAGAATGGAAAAACTTTCTGTAGTCATGTTGTTATATCTACTTTGGATTCACCTGAACATGGAAAAGTTTGGATTGGTGTTCATGAAGATATTAGTGAACGTAAAAAAATGGAAAAAGATTTACATAAAGCTTCCGAATATGCTAGAAATTTAATTGAAACTAGTTTAGATCCTATGGTTACCATCAGTCCTATTGGAAAAATAACTGATGTTAATAAGGCTACAGAAAAAGCAACAGGATTTAATCGTGAAAATTTAATCGGAACAGATTTTTCAGAATATTTCACAGATCCAGAAAAAGCAAAAATGGGTTATCAGAAAGCATTATTCTATGGTTCACTTCAAGATTATCCATTGACCATAAGACATAGGTCTGGAAGTATTAAACAAGTTTTATACAATGCCACAGTATATAGAAATGATATTGGTGAAGTAGAAGGAGTATTCGCAGCGGCAAGAGATATTGCAAAGCTAAAAAAGGCTAAAAAAGCATTAAAAAACAGTGAAAGGTATTATCGGTCACTTATAGAAAATGCATTAGAGGTTATATTTGTTTTAGATGAGGAAGGAAATATCAATTATGCCAGTCCTTCCATAAAATCTGTTTTTGGTTATGAAGTACAAGAGATAATTGGGTTTAATATTTTTGATTTTATACATCCTGAAGAATTAGAAAATACATTAGATGTTTTTTTTAGAGAGTTGGAAAATATTGATTCAAATATGCGTTTAACTATGCGTTTTCAACACGAAGATGGTTCATGGCGTTATTGTATCATGGTAGCTCAAAATTTAATAAACGATCCTGCTGTAAAAGGAGTGGTAATTAACGCAAGGGATATTACTGAACGTAAAATAGCTGAAGATACTTTAAAACAGAAAGATCAACGATTAAAATATATTACTTCTAATATGTTAGATATTGTGGGTCAAATAGATTGTAAAGGGGTTTTCAGATATATCAGTCCTTCTTTAGAAAGAGTATTGGGATATAAAATTGAAAAATTTCTAGATAAACCTTTGAAAAATTTCTTCCAACTAATCCACCCTGAAGATCTGGGTATTATAAATAATAATTTAAAAAATCTTTCAAAAATAAATGAACCTGGTAAGTTAAGTCTTCGTTTTCTACACTCAGAAGGTAGTTATGTGGGTTTAGAAATAGTTTATAATCCAATTTATGATAAAAAAAATTTAAATGGTTTTATTTTCAATATTAGAGAATTTAAATAAATATATTAAATAAGGCTGTATAATAATTAAAACATGTATCGATATCCAATCTTATTAAAGAAATTATAATTATATATTAATTTTCCTTATTTTTTCCAATATTCTTTCATTCAAATACTCGGAAGAAATAAATTTATCATACACTGGAAGTCTTTCTTTCAATTGGAATCCAGATTCTTCAGTTAATCTACATAAATCTTCTAATTCAGGCCAAGGCGCTTCTGGATTTACATAATCCTTAGTTATTGGCGATATTCCTCCCCAATCATCAGCTCCTGCCATTAAAAATATCTGCGCATTATTATGATTTAAATTTGGAGGAACTTGTATTCCAACATCTGGAAAAAGAAGTTTAGTAACAGCTACCATTTTGATCATGTCTATTAAGGAAGGTTCTGGATAATTTTCCATGAGAATGCCTGGTTTCGGTTTGAAATTTTGAATAATAATTTCCTGAATATGGCCATATTTGTCATGCAGTCTTTTCAATTCTAGGAGAGATTCTGCTCTTTCTAAAATACTCTCACCAATACCTATTAGTAAACCAGTGGTGAATGGAATTTTTAATTTTCCTGCATTTTCTATGGTTTGAATTCGTAGCCATGGATTTTTGCCCGGACTTTTTTCATGAGCAATAGTATTCATTAAACGAGGACTTGAGGTTTCTAACATTAACCCCATTGAAGCATTTACTTCTTTTAACATCTTAAGTTCCTTTTTTTTAAGAATACCAGGATTACTGTGAGGTAAAACATTAGTTTTTTTCAATGTTTCGTCACATAAGAAATAAAGATATTCTGCCATAGTTTTATATCCCAGTTTTTCAATCAAATCCTTAACTTGTGGGAATATTTCGCCTTGTTCGCCAAATGTAAAAAGAGCTTCTTTACAACCTAATGAATCTGCTTTCCTGAGTATTGATAATATTTCAGAGGGAAACATAATAATTTCTGATTCGGAATCAATATCTCTACGAAATGTGCAGTATCCACATTCATTTCTACAAATATTAGTAACTGGCAGAAAAACATTTTTGGAATAAGTAATAACATTATTATCTCTTTTGGAATTAGCAATAGACATCAATGATAAAATATCATCATTTTTTGATTCCAGCAGAGATATGATCTCATTTTTAGAAAAATTAGCCATTATATCTCCTTATTCTAAGTTAGCGACTACTATTTCTACAAATCGGGGACCTATACCGCTTTTATCCATCCACATAACCACAAAAATTCCAGTATTATCCAAAATACCCAGTTCATATTCCACATCACAGTTCATAGCTTCAAGAGATTCTTTCAACCGATAAATACCATAAACATCAGTTTCTCCTTGAATTGGAATATTGTCCCTTATTCTTTCATCCATTATCCCGATTACATCCCCAGCTTCATCAGAAAAAACATCCATTTTTTTAGCACCAAGACCACCTAAAATTTTTAAAAGCACTTCAGACATATTCTCTGGTTTAATTTTTTTTCTAGACATTCCTCTAACTATCAAAATATTAGAAGCATCTAAAGCAGGTTTTGATCCCTCAAAAGCTTCTAATTCGCTCATTATTTTACCGGCGACTTTATGTAGTATTTTCACTGACTTTCCTCCTGGAAGTATAATTTATAAAAAATTTGATTAAATAAAAAATAGTTAATTATAATTAGATTGATTTATTTTCCATTCCTTCTATTTCGTATTTTAATTCTCCTAAAGTTGCAACTTTCTCTGCAAAAGCATCATGTCGATGTATACTTTCTTCATTGACTTGTCTGACAGTGATCATGGTATCGTCCGGGAGGTGAGAATACTCTTTAATAATTTTGTGGACCATATTTCTAACGCAATCCTCTACAAACATGGGGTTTTCATGCGCATGCATAACAATTGCATTTTCGTCAGGTCTTTTCAATAATTCGCATACTGAAGAACTCATGGAATCTTCTATTATTTTTATAAGATCTTCCCCTCGAATACTCTGTTGTTGTGGTACTTCCATCATAATCATTCCCCTGCCTCTTTGGTTGTGGGAAGCAAAGGGTACAGTATCTAAAACTTTTTGAGTGGTCTCTTCATCTAAAAACTCTAATAATTTTTGTTTAGAACTTTCTTTCACTGATTCTTGAGCACATGGACATACAGTCATTCCCACTACTTCAGCACCTATCATCTTGCGTATTATTACTTCGTTCTTGTCCCGATAACCTATGGCGTCGGCCATAATTTTAGTCATTTCCTGTGTTTTTACTTTGGTTACAGGAGATTTTTTCATAAACATGAAATCACTTTTCATACTGACTTCTGCTCTTTTTGCATATTTATGCTTCTTTAAAAGGCAGTTTACTATTTCAGCACAAAGAGATTCTATTTCTACTGTAGTGCTTGTCACAGCTTCCTCTAAAACATCGCTAATAGCTTCCGGATTTCGGGACATGTGAATCCCTCTTTTTGTACTGGGAAGATCAACAAATGCATCGAAGGTTGGTAACAATATTATCGGTCTTTTATTTTCTCTTTCAATTTTTAATAGTTTTTTAACACCAGTTACTCCAACTCTAGTAAGATGCACAGGTATTTTAGGTAAATTATCCTGTGTATCTGGGAAACAAACTAAACCCAAATGTTTCACCCCGTAGGTCATGATTTAAGGTATTTAATACATTAAATGATATAATTTATTTATACAATTTAAACAAATTAATCATTTACATATACTTCATTTATTCTGAATAAATTAATTTACATATAAAACTATAAGTTACTATAACCTTTTCGATATTTATTATATTACAAATTATATTACAAAATAAATTTTCTGATTTTTTGTTAATTCATTTTGATCATTTTTATATAATATATTTCGATAACTTTCAAACTAATTGACATTATCTAATATACTTTTAAATTCTAAGGCATTAATGTCTTTTAAATTATTAACTAAGAATATATCCGCTTTATAGAGTTTTTTAACTCTTTTACCAAGAACTTCACCAGCTTTATCAGCCTCTGATATCATAATAATATTATTAGGATTATATTTTTCAATTTTCCTTTCAATATCATTTTTCACATGTTCTATTTTCTTTTTTATAGGTTTTAAAGCATTATCATGAATTTTTGGATTGATGATCTTCATATCTTCTATTTCAAGAGGAACTCCAACAACGATTATTCTTTGAACGTCAACTCCTAAATTATTAAACATTTTTTTAAAGCTGTTTTTAGTAGTTAAGAAAATATAATTTTTAGATAATAATTCTATATCATCTTCAACATTCTTTCCAGAAATAACTCCAAAATCTGACAGTAAACTGTCTAAATTATCCCTAATTGAAATTATCTTATTACAAAACTCCTGAGCTTCCTTTTCATTTAGATTATGAAGCGGATTTGAAGCATATATAAATTCTTCCGCATCAATTATCCCATATAAAACTTCTTCAAAAATTTTTAAATCAATATCTGAACTTGTAGCAGGTTTAAATACTTCTTTATTTTCTTTAAACTTATTAGCATTTTTAATCAAATTTCTGCATTGCTCCATTCTTAAATTATCCATTATATCTCCTCAAAATTCGAAAAAAGGTGAAAAATTATCTTTTATTGTTTTAAATAAGTTTTTTATTTCTCCTGAAACATTTGAAAAGTCTAAGTTATGATCACTATTTTTGATATGATTTTCAAGAGCATTTAAAACCTTCACATTACACCTTCCCAGTGCTTCCAGATCATAACCTCCCTCAAGGATAAGGACCAAATTAGGGTTGATTTCTTTCATTTTAAGGGTTATCCACTGATAAAAGTAGTCGTCCAGGTTAATATTTGATAGTGGATCATTCATATGACCGTCAAATCCAATATCCAAAAAACATATATCTGGCTGAAACTGTTGTGCTGCTGGTTTTAAAATTTTTTCTAAAATGTAAACATAATCATTGGTATTCGAATAAGAAGGCATAGGTATACATAAATTTAATCCTTCACCTTCCAATAATCCCATTTCATCCACGTAGCCCTTACCTGGAAAAATAGTACTGGGATCTTGATGAATGGATATATAGAAAACATCAGGGTCTTGATAAAATATATCTGCAGTTCCATTTCCGTAGTGAACATCACAGTCAAAAACAAAGAACCTTTTTATTTTATGAACTTCTCGTAGATATTCAATGGCAATGGCGGTGTTGTTAAAAATACAAAAACCCATGGATTTATCTGCAGTGGCATGGTGACCCGGGGGCCTGCCTATAGAATATGCGCTGGTATCATCTTCAACCACTATTTTTGAAGCAGTTATTGCCCCTCCAGCTGATAATTTAGATATATGGTATGATTGGGGGGTAGCATAGGTGTCAAAATCTATATTTCCCCCTCCATTTTTACAAAAAGTTTCAATAAAATTTACATGGGATTTAGAGTGTACCCGTAATAAATCATATTCAGATGCAATTTCAGGGGATAAAATATCTAAATCCCTAAATGAATCCTCTTTATAGACATGGTCCATAATTGAAATTAATCTTTCATTATTTTCTGGATGAAATTTATTTTCATGTTTTTTATATTCTTGGGAATAAATTAGCGCAGTCATTACAGCAATCCCCTATGTAATATTTTGTTTTTTAATGTGGATATAATTTAATATAATCTAAATTAACTACATTTTGAAAAATTTTTTTGATAATTCATTAAGTTAATAGGTTTTAAGAAATATATTAATAACATAAAAGAATTAATGGAGGGGTGTTATGGAAATTGAAGATCCAATTAAGACAACTGTAGAAGAACTATTAAAGGTTTTAGCCACTGAAAATGTTATAGGTGAAGTTATAGAAACTGAAGATAAAGTTTTAGTGCCAGTCACTAAAATGGGATTAGCTTTTGGAGCCGGAATGGGTGAAGGAAGTGGTCCCGGCGGAGAATCTGGAGGTAAAGGTGCAGGTTCTGGAGGTGGCGCTGGAATAGAACCTATTGCAATAGTTGTGGTATTTAAAGGAGTTTCAGGTCCTAATGGAGTCAAAGTTCTGCCTTTAAGTGCTCCTGGCCCAATAGCACGCACTGTAGGTGAAATAGGCGCAGTTGTAATGGATGTTATTAAAGAACAACGAAAATCAACTAAAACTGAGAAAGAAGAGGAAGAAAAGAAAGAAGAGGAAAAATAATAACCTAAATGTTTAAATAGGTGGATCCTGGTGATCTTCACTTTTTTCGTTGCCTTATTACTTATTATATTATTTTTTGTAATAAGTATACTGGTAATACCTCTTCATATCACTTTTGAGCTATTTAAAAGTGATTCTAAAGTTAATGGATTTTTTAGGGTAACTTGGATTAGAATTAAGTTATTTCAAAGAATTATTCCTTCTCCAGAAAAACCTACTGAAGAGAAAAAAGAAGAGAAAAAAAAGAAAGAAAAAACTGATTTTAATAAAATATTAAATATTTTCAATGATTTTATTGAGGCTCTACCTTACCTCAATAGAATATTATTCCAGGTTTTTAGATCTATCACTATAGAATATATTAAAGTTAGAATTAAGTTAGGTTTTCAGAGTTCCGCAGATACTGCGGTAATGACTGGTTATTTGTGGTCTTTGGCTGCTATTTTAAAATTTATTCCAAAAATTTCCTTTTTTGTCAAACCTGATTTTCAAAATGAACGATTAGATTTTTCATTTAAAATAAAATTTAAATTAAAACTGATTGGAATAGTTTTAGAATTTATAAAGGCCTTTATGAAAAAACCAGTAAGGATATTCATTAAGGATTTAAGAAGTTTAAATTAATTTTAGATATTCTATAAATTGTTTTTCAATTGGAGTAACTCAATATGGAGCTAAATGAATTAAATTTAATTTATGATTGTGAGGATGAATTTATTTTAGGAAATCATTTAGAAATAAATAATAAAATCATTATTCCCTTAATTGAAATTTCTAAAATATATGGAGGACAATACTTAACTTGCTCCATATATCCGTCAGCAGTTATGATATCTGAAATTATAAACTCAGAAAATATTCAAAATAGTATTTTCATACTTGAATCACCAGAAAAAAATAATAAAGAATTACAACTTAAAGAATTTCTGAATTCGAAAAAAGAGTACATGTTAAATAATTTTGGTATTAAATTTGAAATAAATAAAATAAATATCATTTATCCATTTAAATCCGATTCTAAGGATTTTAAAAATGAATATAAGGATGATTAACTATTTTTAATTTCTTTTTTTGGGGGGGGGAGTTAAAATATAAAAATGGTAAAAATATTATTTTAAATGTATAAAAATAATTAAAATTCAAAATCTTCCAGTTCTCCCCATTGTAGATCTCCGCAACGGATTTCTACAGGTAAATTCATTATTCTTTTCTTAATTTCTGCTTTTTCCCTGCAATTGCAGGGTACTATAACATAGAATTTGGTACCGGGTTTAAAACTAAATCTTCGCCATTTATGTTCATTATTAAATAAAACCGTGTCACATGTTTCCACTTCTATTAAAATTTCTTCTAAACCTCTTATGGCACGAACATCTGGGGAATGTCCTCTACACTCTTTAGGTTTGCCATTAGGGTGGTTAATATGGTCTGCTTGTACACTGTAACCTTCTTTTTCTAACTTTTTAACTACTGATCGAATCAGTCTATCGTGAACTTGGGCCATGAATTTAGTTCTATTCATAAAATCTCCTTATAACAGCTTTAACAATTTTTTTATAACATTTTCACTGAATTAAAGTCTTCTTTAACAATATTTAATACTGTTTGAGTGTTGGTCCTTTGGGTATCTCTTTCTTTTAATAATCCTTTAATAAATTCATCCAGATCATTAGTATCCTTAAACTTGGTTATCATTATGGCATCATATTCGCCTGTAACATCATATAAGCATAGAACATTTTTATGATAGGCAGTTTTATCTTCCCAGTTCATTAATACACCACCTTTTACTCTAACACCTATTACGGTGGTAAGTTTGTATCCTAATTTGTCATGATCTATTACTGGTACAAATTTCTTTATTATACCGGTCTTCATTAATTTATCAATACGATTATGCACAGTTCCTATTGAAACATCTAATTTACGGGAAATTTTCCTGTAAGACATTCTTCCATCTTCATTTAATAAATTCAGGATTTCCGTGTCAATATCATCGAGGTCTATAATCCCTTCTTCATTTTCTTTTTCTTTCATCAAAATCACCTAAAGAGTGAACATTGTTTATAGTATAATGGATTATAATATAAATACTTATACATTTTTCATGATAGTATGGAAATAGTTTAAATAGTAGTTCCAACTAGGTTATATCAAGGTGATATTATGGAGTTATTAAATGATGAAGCTATTAAAATGAGATATATTGCTTTGGTAAAAAAAGGAATTATAGAAGATGACGAATGTTCGTCATATACTCGAAAGATTGATATAGACCCTTGCATAGTTAACCAAGTAAAAAAATTTGATGAATACTTTATACCTGGTACTGTTCTTTTAAGTGAAAGAGCAAGTTACAAATTAAGGATAGAATATCCGGTAGAATAATTTAAATAATTTACATAATAATTTTATAATTCAATATTACATTTAAAGAATACTTTTTCTCTCTTATTTTCTATATATTTCCATTTTGATAAGGGTTTAATGTCATCAGATAACTTTGTATTTTAGCTATTTTATTAGTCCTGATTGTAAACTGTATCATATAATAACCATTTTGCCAGTTGGTGTTATACTATATTTTTCATACAATTGAGATTGTTCTACCAATCCATTTTCTATCAATCCACTTAGATGTTTGTAGACCATAGCTCTAGATATTCCTACTTTTTTTCCTATGTTAATAGCAGTTAAATTCTCTTCATTTAAAACTTTCAGAATTTTTTCTCGAGTTTTAGATAATTCTAGTTTTAAAAGGGGTATTCGAAATGCTTCTTCATCATAACAAATGAATATACCGTCAACTTCTTCTTTATTAGCCATGAAACTCAAAAGAGGCCCTAAATCGTCTCCATTAAATCCAATAAAAACTTCGCCATGTGTTTTAGCGCCCTGAATTATTTTTGATATTTTTTTACAGGCATCAAGAGGATCAATAGTGTCTATTAAAATTTCTCCTCCTTTGAAATATTTATCCAAACTTTCTTTTCCACTTTCTTTTGAATGTATGCTGATTAATCCATCCACTTGTATCTTCATGGAAACTGCCAGTAAACACTTGCCATTAAGATTAGTGATCAGTGTTCTCATTATACCACCTCGAATTTATTCATTATTAATAATTTATGATATGTCTCACTTATATATTGAATAGTCTAATGAAAAAGTTTTAAAATAGCAACCTTTATTAGATCACTCTATTAATGGATCATTAATCAACATTAATTAATAAAATCATTTATGGGGAAGAATCAATGACAACAGAACAAAAAGTCATTTCAGGAAAATATTTGACAACAAGATCGTTAAATGTTGAAATAAAAAATGCAGTAAATGAAAATGAAAAAAATATAAACATAGAGGTTACAAAACCTTTTGATTCGGTCGCTGTGGGTTTATGTTGTGACGCAGATATTACATTGGCGGGCAGCCCTGGAGATTTTGCTGGAGCAATAAACGACGGTGCAAAAATCCGAATAAAAGGCAATACTGGACGTTATGTCGGTAATAATATGACTTCTGGTGAAATTATAGTAGAAGGATCAGCAGATGATGGTGTTGGATTTGGCACTTACGATGGAACCATAGTGGTCCACGGAAATGCTGGTAGAGGAGTAGGACAACTAAATAAGGGCGGAACAATAATCATAGACGGAAATATTGGTGATTTATCCGGTCTCTACATGTTAAGTGGGGATATTATTGTCACAGGTAATGCTGGAAATGATACTGGTGATTGGATGATTGGTGGTTCCATTTATGTGGGAGGATCATTTGAAACAGGTACCAATGCTGAAATAAGAGAATTAACGCTGGATGACAAATTGAAACTAAAAAAATTATTTGATACTTACTCTATTAAAGCAGACATTGAAAATTTCAAAAAAATAGAACATAAACAAATTAGACCATTTTATGGTAAATAAAGGTGATAATAATGAACCAAATTCTTTTAACCAATCCAGAAAAATGTGATGGATGTAATGAATGTGTAGAAGCTTGTGCCAGTATTAACGGTGAAAGTGCTTTATTCTTACATAAAATGAGTAAAGGATATCAAACAGTAGTATGCCAACAATGTATAGATCCGGCTTGTGCTAGAGGATGTTTTAAAGATGCTATACATCGTGAGAATGGTATAGTAAAAATCAGCCAAGATGAATGTGCCGGGTGCAAACTGTGTATGCTAATGTGTCCTATTGGAAGTATTACCTACACCGAACAAGGAATGCTCAAATGTGATCAACAATGTTTAGAATCAAATGGAGGAAAACCGGCTTGTGTGGAAGCATGTAAACAAGGATGTCTGGAAGCAGTTAATGTAAAAGAGTTTGCAACGGGCCTTCAGAGAGGATTTGAACTGAATGGAACTACTTCCTCTTCATCTTCTAAATCATTGAATCCGGCTTCACCTGCACTGGATCTTGAGGCAGCAACTCAAGGACTATGTGTATTTTGTGGTACATGTGAGATAGTATGTCCTACCGATGCAATCCAAATAGTCGATAACCGACCTAAAATTGATAAAAACAAATGTATCATGTGTGGATCATGTTTAGCCGCATGTCCAGTTTTAATACCAACTGGAGCGGGAAGTATCTGGGATCCAAGGACAATAGCAGATATAAGATATACATCTAAGGCGGGTAAGTATGTATTAAGAGGTTTTGGTACAGAAAGACGCCTACCTAATTTTGATGATATCATAATATTACCGGCACAAGCATCTATTGCTCCTGTGGACAAGTACAGAGAGGCATGTAATACTCAAGTAGTATTAGGCCAAAGATTTGCTGAAGAACCAATGGTTCTAGAATCGCCAGTTCTTATTGCAGGAATGTCATTCGGAGCTTTGAGTAAAGAATGTAAATTAGCAATGGCAAAAGGAACAGCCCTTGTAGGGTCATGTGCAAATACTGGTGAAGGTGGAATGTTACCTGAAGAAAGAGAATATGCTGACAAGTTAATTGTTCAATATTCTTCCGGAAGGTTTGGTGTATCAACCAGCTATTTAAACGGCGCAGATTGTATTGAAGTAAAAATTGGTCAAGGTGCAAAACCAGGTATGGGAGGGCACCTTTTAGCAGAGAAAGTAAGTCCGGAAGTAGCTAAAATAAGGGGAATACCTGAAGGTACAGATGCATTAAGCCCTGCCAGATTTTTAGATGCCACCAAGGAGGGAGATCTGGCCAAACATATAGAATTACTTAGAGAGGTAACTGACTGGAGACTACCTATTATAGTTAAATTAGGCCCGGGAAGAGTTTATGACGATGTAATTATCGCTGCTGAAGCAGGAGCAGACATAATATCGGTAGATGGAATGGAAGGAGGTACTGGAGCAGCTCCAGAGGTAGTAATTGAACATACTGGTATACCTACTCTTCCTTCACTGGTTCAAGCTGTAAATGCTCTTAAAGATACTGGTATGAAGAATGAATTAGATCTGATAATTACTGGAGGAATTAGAAGTGGAGCAGACGTGGCTAAAGCTATGGCCATGGGTGCGGACGCAGCATACATTGGAACTGGTGCTATGATTGCCATGGGTTGTCAGGCATGTCGTATGTGTTACACTGGAAAATGTCCGGTGGGAGTTGCAACCCAAGACCCAGACCTAAGAAAAAGATTAGACGTAGACCTAGCAGCAATGAGAGTTGCAAATTACATTAAATCCATGACTGAAGAAACAAAAATGCTGGCTCAGCTTGCTGGACACGACGATATACGTAAATTTGCTCCTGAGGATTTAAGAGCTTTAAACTTAGATGTGGCAGAGATCACTGGATTAAAATTGGTGGGTAAATAACTCCACTCCCCCAATTTTTTTATTTTGTATATTTTCAAAAACATTTTGGAAATAATTTTTCATTTTTTAATTGTTTATCTTAAATTTAGATAATAATTAGTTTTACCTTTAATCTTACTTTTTTTGATTTTACAGTATAATTTGGTCATCATATTTCTATTAATAACATCTATATTTCTTTAGGAAAATTTAAATATTAATCTTTTACAAATATTAATAAAGGAGGTTTTAAAATGGATGATGATTTCGAATTAAAAGAACTTTTTGAATATGAGGAAAAAGCAAGTAGAATCGAATTATTTGTCAGAATAATATACGCTATTCCAGTTTATATTGTTCTTTTATTATATGGTCTCATTGCTGGAATATGTATGTTCATCCAATGGTGGATTATATTAATATTAGGCGAGAGGAATGAAAGTTTAAATGATCTTATTAAAGGATATTTAGAATACAACGTTCATATCATAAGTTATTTTAGTTATATGACTGATGAAAGACCGGGAGTTACTCCTAAAAAGGTTAGAATATACGAAGTTATAGAAGAAGAATAAACTATAATTTTATACTTTTTTTAATTATTTTTTTAATAATAAATAAAAAAAATAAAAAGAATAAATAAATTATTCTTGGGATAAGAATAGTAAAGCTAGTGATCTACCGCCAAACATGAAATAATAAGGTATTGTCACAATCCAACCGATTATTGTAATTCCACCAATAAAACTAGCCACAAATCCCATGACTATCATAACAATGTACCATATTATAAAGTCAACATAACCTATACTAGAGAATGTTTCTAATAATTCGCTAAAACTGAATGCTGCTCCTAAATCACCGTCATAATAAGCCATATTTGCGATACCCATTAAAAATAATGGAATTCCAATAATTAAAACATAAAGGAATGTTACTATTGAACCTATCACGTATAAACCGGTATCTAAAGATGTGAATGGTGTCACTACACCAGTTTGTGACATTGTTATTAACTGAATAAACATTGAGCCCATAGTTAAGGCCAATATTATGATGGCCGGTAACATATAAACTATATAGGTTAAACAAACCTTTAGACCATCAATAAATAAATCAACCCATTCATCAAATTCAGGAAGATCCTCTGCTCCCGCCAGTGACCACTTAACTATCCTAAAGATATAACCTGCAATAAATGGTACAACCACGTATCCAACAAATCCAGTAAGCGCATTAAGTACCCAAAAAATAATAAACAATACTATAAGTATAATCACATTCTTCCATTCAATAGAAGGATATTTTATGGCATCTGATACAATTTCTCCAATATCCATTTTATTAACCTCCATTACTTTATTAATATTGGCTTAAGCCAATAATTTTTATGATTTTAAACTAATATAAATAATTTTATCAATAAAAACTAAAGATTTAATAATCAGAAGTGTGCAAACTACACATTAAAAATATTTTATTATAAATTTAATAATTACTAGAAAAGTACTAGAATATTTTAGTATTAATTAAAAAATAATTAAAAAAGAGTATTAGTAATCTAAATCCAATACTTTGAGATAATTTTATAAAGTATATCATTTAATAGGTGAATTAATGAAAAAAATAGGCGCAATCTTAATCATAATTCTAATTCTTGGAGGTTTTATTTACATATCCAGTATGAATAGTAAAGTAGAACCATTGGGTAGACTGGTTTTCGTTAAACTGGCCAACCCTGATCTGTATCCAGGCCACCCTCATTCGGAAGTATTAGCAGGTTATGCACAACAAAGAGGATCTAAATGTGCTTTAGTTGTGCACATGGCCGGAGGATCTGGTTACAGTCATTATGACGAGGGAAACGTCACCATTTTGCAGTTAGCATTTTTAGACACAGAAGCAGACATGACCACTACTGGCATTGACTTTTCAGATGCTATTAGAACGTTTATATATGGAATAGATGATGATAGATATAATTATAGGGCTGATAAAATAGAATTCGACACCTATGAAGAGGCAATGAATCATATAGAAAAATTAGCTGCTGAAAAAGGACAGGAAGGTCCCATACCCATGGTATGGCATGGAAGTGTTAAAAAAGGTAATCCTAATCTGAATCCGGGTTGCGGATTTCCTTTGTATGTTGAAGTCTGTTGGAATGAATGCGGGCGAATATCTGCCTATTATTACATAATAAAAGGGCTACTATTCCCATACATGAACTCACCCTATGCAAGCTACGAGTTACAGCATGCCTCTGAAATCCAGTATTACTATGTTAATAACTTGTTAAACTACGAATAAAAATTTTTTCCCTTTTTTTATAATTTAATTATATTAACTTATCAAGGAATAAGGAAATTAAAGTTATTCCGAGGAATAAAATGCCTAAAAACGATAATTCAATCTACGTTTATCTAATAATTATTGTTATTATTCTAATAATTTTTTCTGCATTATTATATAATATATGGCACTTTAGTGTAGATGATGCTTTTATTACTTTTAGATACGCTTTAAACCTAGCTGAAGGGCATGGTATAGTTTGGAATATCGGTGAATTCCCTACTGAAGGTTATAGCAACTTTTTATGGTTAATAATTGTATCATTATTAATAAAAATTAATTTAGACCCGGTTTTAACTACTAAATTTTTAGGAATACTCTCTTTATCGGGAATAATATTTTTATACTGGAAAATATGCAATGATGTTCTGGAAAATGTTAAAAAATATTTAGCCTTTACAGTCGGATTTATATTCTTATTGGTTAACCCAGCCACAGCAATACATACTGTTTCTGGTTTAGAAACCATGTTATACGCTTTAACTATGTTAAGTGTTTCTTATTTTTGTTATAAATATATAACCACAGAAAAAAAGAAATATATATGGATATTTTCCATTATTGCTCTTATATCAAGCCTTCTGCGTCCGGAAAGCATATTATTTTCATTTGCTTTATTGTTTATAATTTATTTATTTGCTCCTAATAAAGAACACAGCTTTATAAAAAAGTTTAAATCTTTTTTTCCTTTCATTATAGCATATATTCTGCCATTAAGCTTATACATAATTTTTCGATTGGTTTATTTTCAGGATTTACTACCACTACCTTTCTATGTAAAGACATTGTCTAATGGGAGTATAACGGATGGAATATACTATTTAAGTGAAGCAGTTAGATATTTAGCACCATTTTTAATAGTTATAATTATCACCATAATGGCTAAAATAGAACAGTTATATGCAAATACGAAAAATGAAGATTTTAAATTAAAAATATTACTTATTACTATATTTACAGTTGTTTTTTCCTCTAATATTTTATATTTCTTTTCTTCACTTTACATGAATTTTGCTCAGAGATTTTACTATCCTTCATTCGTATTAATTTATCTTTTAACTGGAATATCTATAGTAATTCTAATCAAAGAAAAAAATTATACAATAAATAAAAAGAAATTTAAAAGGTATATTAAAGTTTCAGGTTTTGTAATAGTATTTCTGATATTATTGTCCAATATAAGCTTTTCTCAGGATTATATATATTTACATCAATGTTCTCAAAGATTTCCTGTTTCATATATTGCCATAGGCAATGAATTAGAGGAATTTTCCAGTGAAAATCTGACATTTGCTAGTATTGATGCAGGTTCAATGCCTTATCTCTCTCGTTGGAATCACGTAGATATGGTGGGTTTAAATGATAGGTTTATTTCTAAAAATGGGGTTGCAACATTAGAATATGTTGAGAAAAAGAATCCTCAATTAATAATATTTATATCAACAGATGGAATAAATCCTGGAAATGTATCTAGACAAAATACATTCATAATATACGCTGAAAAAAAAGGTTATATCAAATTACCTGCAATTAGGTATAAAGATCGCTATTATCTTTTACCATACATTGATCCTAAAATAAAAAATTTTGAGGATATAAGTCAAGCCCTAAAAAAAGTAAGCCAAGATTCTTTAAATTGAATTAAATAAAAATTTTCTTTATTTTTTTAAATTTTCAATATTATATTATCTAAAATATTAATTCCGGCATTTGTTCTTATTCCAGTGGGTTTAAAATGGGTTTTTGAAGCAAAATATCCTTGATTTGCCAGTTCACTTAATATTGCATCCATGGAAGGTGCGCTGATTTTATGTTTCCTGCTGATTTCATGGACATCAAAAAATGTAGGAGGTCCTTGAGATTCATCTAAACATTTATTTAGAATTTTCAAAGCTTCATTTTTCTTATTTATTTCAATAGTCTCTGTTTTATTTAGCATACCCTTAATAAATTCATAATCAAATATTTTACCCAACCACAGCGGTCCGGCAGTGTTAAATTTACCTCCACAAACTGGACAATGAGAATTAAGGTAAGGAGCAAACCCGTTAACTATCTCACGGTGTAGGCATTGTTTGCAGTGTAATAAGAATCCAATATTTTTAAGTGATTCATCGGTACGTTTTGCACCTTTTTCTATTTTTAGATACATTCTCATGTAATGTTCTGTACTATGGGAAAACTTTACTTCTACACTTTTTTTATATTTGGCAAAGACTCTTGCAATAAAACCGGCCAGAATTCTTATACCATTTTCATGACAGTATTCAGTTTTCAGTGGTTTAGCAGAATATTTCCTGATGCAAGGTTTTTTATAAGTCCCACAAAGAGATGAGGTATCAGTAGCGCTAACACATAATAATCCTCCTGATTTAAGGGAAATAGCTGAAGATTCAATAAAATATGACGGTGTACCAAATGGATCAATATCCACCACATCAAATTTACCCTTACATCTTCTAAGAAGAATGTTAGCATCCTCTTGGCAAACTTTAACATTACATGCTTGGTTTAAATCAATATTTTTCTGTGCAAAATCAATTGCCAATGGATTTATATCGTTAGTTATTACATTTTCGCTTTTAACTTCCTTAGAATATCTAACTCCTCGAATTCCGCTACCACCAAACGCATCACAGATATTTATCTCATGCCCCACTTCTTCCTGGTATTGATTTAAAGCAATTATAGATAAGTCTCGATTAAGTTCCATAACCGGATTGTAAAAAACTGGAGCTTTAGAAGATACTTTATCAAAAACAGGTACTTTAATGGAAACTTTTCCTTCATTAATGGTTTTATTCTGCATTTTCTGCCCTTTTTAGTTAATAACTATATAAAAAGCTTATGAATTATATATAACAATTAATTTATAATTTTAATATAGATATTTATCTTTTTAATATTTTAACTCCATTTTTTAATTATAATGATAATTTAAAGGTATATTATACTAAAATTATTAAAAGAGAATTATAAAAATATTAGAATTTGAATCTCTAATCTGTAGTGATGTGGAATTTAAACTTATTTAAATCTCTATACATCGATTTACTACCTATTTGATTAGATATTGAAAATATAAAAATGCTTCAAATATTATTTTAACTATTTAATGAATTATAGGAGAAGATATATAATTAATTAGATTATTCTCCAATTTTTTCCTTTACAGAAGAAATTTTTTCATTATAAGTTTTATCCGCATCTCTTCTATCGTCTATTATTATGTTGGTAGCAACTCTATTGGAACCTTTGAGAAAAACAGCTTCGTGGGCTGCTTGTACTGCATCAAATATTTCTTGTGGATTATCACTTTCCAATATAGTTCCTAATCCACTAATCTTATATTTTACACCTTTTTCTTTAATAGCAGCTACTGCAGCAGCCACATAATCGCTTAAACTGGTTTCACCAGTTCCAATAGGGATTATGGTAATTTCGGCAGATATCATGTCTAATATATATGTTAAAATTATTATATATTTTTTAAGTATTACTCTATCATATTATTTAAAAACTTAAAATAATTTGAAAACGGTTAACCAAGACAAAATTATAGGTTTGAATAATGGATCCAGAAAAATTTAATGAAAAAATTGAAAAAAAAGTTAGAAATACAATTATCGAGTACAATTTGATAGATCCGGGAGATAAGATAGCGGTAGCATTATCCGGAGGTAAAGATAGTGTTTTAACATTGCAAATGCTTCATAGACTCCAAAATGATTTTGATTTTGAAATTTTTGCCATTTCTATAGATGAAGGTATTGGGGGGTATAGGGAAAATGGAATTGTTTTAGCAGAAAAATTTGCCCAAAAATTAAATGTAAACTTTATTAAAAAATCTTTCAAAGAAGAACTTGGTTTTAGTCTAGATGATATTTCAGATGAATATAAAAGTGCATGTATTCCTTGTGGTGTTTTTAGAAGATATTTGTTAAATAAAACAGCTTATGATGAGGGAGCAGTTAAAATAGCCACGGGACACAATCTGGATGATGAAATTCAATCCTTTTTAATGAGTTTTGCTCGAGCAGATCTAATTAAATTTTATAAATTTGGTCCTAAACTTGATCTTATCCATCCCAAGTTAATTCCAAGAATAAAACCATTATGGAATGTTTTAGAAAAAGAAGTGGGTTTATGGGCAGTTTTGAATAGTATTGAAGTACATTTTGCAGAATGTCCCTATTCGTCCCGATCTCTAAGATCTAAAATTAAGAATTTTCTAAACGAATTTGAATCTAAAAGACCTGGAACAAAAATATCTATTATCAATTCATTTAAAAAATCATTTAAATTTGAAAAACAGCATATCATCCTTCTGGAGTGTGAAAATTGTGGAGAACCCTCTTCTGCCAATATATGTAAGGCTTGTGAAATGATTAAAAATATAAAAATTGATTATAATTTAAAATGATATTACTAAAATTATTTCTAAAAGTTATATAAGAAAAAACTTCTATTTAACAATTTTTTTAACCGTACCTATACCCTTACTTCTTCCCTCTCGAAATATTAATTTTTGCCCTTCTTTAATACAATATGGCCTGTATTTAAATCTCATTAACACAGTACCACTATCTCCTGCAGATAAATAGTTATTATCCAGAGATTCAAAGACAGTGGTTTCAGAAATAGTTTCTATATGAGTTACACTTTCATAGCCCTTTTTTATGGCAGTTGGATGCACCAGTATTGCCACATCTGCTTCAAATTCCCTCACAGAATTAGCTTCATAATCAGGGTCACAGAGAATCATTCCTCTTTTAATATCTCCTATATTCACTCCTTTGATGGAGATTCCAACCACATCTCCTGTCTCGGCACACCCTATTTTATAATGATGCATTTCAATGGATTTAACAGTTACATCCATAAATTTACCTGAATTTGTAGGCCCTAATTGTAATTTACTACCTTTTTCTACTTTACCTTGACGAATTGTTCCACTTACAACAGTTCCAACACCCACTACAGAATATATCTTGTCAATATACATCATAAATGGTTTTCCAAGGTTCTTATCCTTAACAGGGCTTTTTAAATTCACAAATAGTTTGTTAAGTAGATTTAATCCCTTCCCGGTCACAGTGGAAATCATTACCACAGGAACTAAATGTTGGTTCATATTTTTGGCAATAAACTCTGCATCATCCTCTGATTCGACTTTATAGGGAATTCTTCCCACCAGTTTAAGAATCTCAAATATTTTCTCTTTAACCTTTTTTATTTTTTCATCATTTACCAAGTCAATTTTTGTTATGGTAATGATCACTGGAAGGTCCATGGCCAGAATTATTCCAAGATGCTCTTTGGTTATGTGAGTAGGACCTTGATCAGCAGCAATAGTAAGTAATCCGTAGTTTAATTTTTGTCCTACTATTCCACGTATGGTTGTTCTAAGCCAAGGTTCGTGGCCAACAGTGTCAACAAATGATATTAAGCGTTCAGATTTTTCCACCAGTTTTGATTTTTCTTTTTTATCCAAGGGATTTTTAATGTGGATAGGATTATTATCTATGTACCCGTAAATAGCAAATGATAGATCTGCAGACAAACCCCTTTCTATTTCATGTTTCTGCACATCCAAAAATATACGGGTCTTACCGGATCCATCATCCAGTTGTCCGGTGGTTAATGTTCCCAGCAATGTACTTTTACCGTGATCTACGTGTCCAGCTACTCCAATTAATAAATGTTCTTTGTTGGTACCGGGTTTTTTACCAATGAAAACACGGGCAATACTTCCATGGTTAACCTGGTATTTTTCTATATTTTGAAATTCAGCCTTTATTTCACTGGCAATTTCTTTTAAAACAAATAATGATTCATCAAATTTTTCAGGGTCTAAACCTACTAATTCACCATCGTCGTCTACTCCTATGAAATAAACAGCTTCTCCATTACCTCGTTCCATCCTGTATTTCATTTGCGAGGCTAGGCGTTGTTTACGATCTTCAAGGAGATGGTAATCTCTAGTTAACTTTTTTTTAAATTCTAAATTTTTTCTTTCCCCTTTTCTTGTTATGTTATAGATATCAGATATCATAAAAGCCTAAATTTTAGAAATTTAATAAAACATTTTTTTTAAATATATATTATTCGTTTTTGGGGGATATTAATTTTTTATCAATGATATGTTCTGTAATAATAAAAATTTAAACTATTCTTCATATTTTATCTGCTGTAGTGAATTTTAAACCACCATACTTCTCTTCTTGCAATTCTCTTACTAATTCAGATGCAGTTTTGAAATCATCAGCTTTTTTAATTATTCTACGACTTTTTAAAGTAATTAGTTTACCACAAACACATTTTTTTCTAACTACCCCTTCTTTGGAGTACATTGCTCGTCCACAATCACATCTAAAGACCAAATACATAAAATTCCTCTAAGTCTATCACTTATCATTTTTTTTAATAATGTTTTAATAGTCATGATTTATTGTCAGGCAATCAAATAATTATTCATTTATCCGCCTATTATTTTACTGAATAGTGGAAAAATGACATTAGGTATAGATATCAATGTGCCTATGCTGCATCCAATGTTTGCGCCAACTACAACTAGTAATACCCGGAAAAGATTATTCTTCATTAATTCTTTAAAAGAGTCACATTTGGTAATGTCACTGAAATCTTCAGAGTTTACCTTCCTCAACTTAGCTTCAACTAGTCCGGCAAACCATCCCGCTGCAAGAAGGGGGTGAATGGAGGTTATTGGCGCTACTGCGAAGGCAGTTAATGCTGAATAAATTTTGGACCCAGTTAAAATCGATCCTAAAAAGGCCAGACCACCTGTGAGTAATATAAATTGTAATAGCCCCCCTTGTATATTTATGCCTTGAATCAACGCCATTATAAATATTCCAATAAATATTACAGGTATTGAATATACAATAAGCTTACTTATTGGAAACTTGGATTTTTTAATGCTCATTAGCTGTTGCATTGGAGGAATATCTTGTGGATTTTTAAGATATTTAGTTATTCCTTGTTTATGTCCCGCCCCTACCACGGCAATAACATTTTCTTCTTCAATTCCCAGCAGCATTTTAGCCATAAATGCATCTCTTTCTGTAACTAGTACTTCATATGCTTGGGGAGACATGGATTGAAAATATTCCATCACTTCTTTTAAAGTATCACCCTGAGTAATACTATCAATTTTTTCCAGTTCTTCCTCTTTACTAAAAAATGAACCAATTATACCATAAACAAATTTCAATTTTTCTAAGAAACTCATTTGATTCAAAGCACGTTTCAGTGTTATAGTGATGTCCCTATCTATAAGTGCAACTCTAGAACCTACTTCTTCGGCAGCTTCAATGGCCACTAACATTTCTGAACCTGGTTTGACTCCCACTTCGTCACCAATTTTTCTTTGAATATATGATAAAAAACCACTAACCAGAAATAAAGTAAGTTTATCCCCTTTAATCATTTCTCTTAGAGGAATTTTCTTTTTATCTTCATCAGGGTCGCCATACTTTTCTTTCATAAGACTATTATATCGATTAGGACAAAGTTCAACAGCTACTACATCAGGTTTCTTTTCTAATATAGTTTCTCTTACTTCTTCCATGCTCTTTTTTGACACATGGGCAGTTCCTATAATTTCTAATGATTCGGGGTTCATAAATTTATCACAACATTAAATTATTTTTAGATGTTTTTTAATCTTTTTATCTTCCCCTTTTCATATGAGGGAACTATATCATATATATTTCTTTTAAGACAAAATTCCACATCATCTGAAAATCCTAAATCATACAATTTTAAAGCAGAATTAGAACTTTTTACAGTTCTATTAACGTATTCATTATTTTGAGATGCCATTAATGCAGCAATTGAGTATTCATCTAATTCATTTTCTTTTAGGTGTGAAATTATTTCTCCCGCTCCTAAAAAATCCTCTATAGCAAACCTACCATTTACTCCTGCCATAACAATTTCAATATGGCCCTTAGCTAGTTTTAAGGCATTTTCTGCCACTGCTTTGGCGTTAACAAATGATCCGATTAAAATATTATCAGCATCCATCTCCTCTAAAATTCTTGTACCATTACTGGTAGTCAAAACTAATGCTTCACCCTTAAAATTTTTTATTTGAACTGGAGAATTTCCAGTATCAAACCATTCTATACTGGCTCCTCCTCTTTCTCCTGCTAGGACGGCATCATATTTTTTTGCCATAAATTCTGCGGTGTCTAAATTTTTTACAGGAATCACTCTACTGAAAGTATTTAAGGCAACAGTTATGGTAGTGCTGGCCCTTAAAACATCCACCATAATAGCTAAGTCTTTAGTGGAAGATTTTTCTAAACTTAAGGTTATTCTCATAATTACACCAATATCTAAACATTCGATCTATCAAAATTAAGTTGAATTCATTATTCTATAAGAAATTCCATATTTTATAATATATTATTATAATACATTATACAAAATTTGGTTTATAATGAGGTAAATTTAATGAAAGTAGTTAGCACGCCTATGTGCCAAGATATTTTGAGATTTGCAGGATTATCAAATTACATAGTTACAAAAAATCTAAATTCTACTGATGCTGAATTAGCAGTTACACTATACGAGACAGAAACTAACATTCAATCCATTAAAATAAAACTTAACACTTATTCTCAAATATATAATAGCATAATGAAAATTTCAAGATTTTTCAATACTAAAAGTGATGAAATAGTTATTAAAGAACTTCAAGATAAAATTAATTACATCCATAATTTAAAAAAATTAAATCAAAAACGAAAAATAAAAGTTATTGTATATTCAAATTTCATAAAGGACATAGTTGAAGATATGGGGTTTATAGTTAGAGAAGATAATAATAGTGAAGAAAGTACTCCAGTTGTTTTTCCAGATTACTTGGAAGATAAATTAAATTTTTACCCCGACGAAAATACTATTCTTCTTCCTTCCCATAAAAATGTACCAAAAAATCCGTTAGAAAGGGCTGAATTGAGATATAATATATTGGAGAAAAAATTATGTATGAAACCTTAACTTATATCGGCGGAGTCCATAAACATGAAGAAATGAAGGAACTTATTGAAGATTTAGGAGGATTTGTACTTCAAGAGAATTTCCTTCAAATGGATCTTGTCCTTACTTTGGCAGTTCCGATAGAAGATGTTGATAGAGTAAAGGAAAAAGCCGAGGAATTATTAGGGAAAATAAAGATAGCTCCCATGGCTGGCACAGAAATTGCAATAGTATCTCCTACTCTGGCCAGACAACATTTACCTCACTCTGCATGTGATATATCGGAATATCTTCGAAGATATGGTGCAAAAGATAATATGATTGGTCTCTCAAGAGGTGCTGGTAAAGGAATTGCCATGATCTCCGAGGATGAAAAAAAACTCATAGAAGAGCATGATTTAGCAGTATTTGCACTGGGAAGTTTTAGGGACTGTATAATTGAAAAAACTCACCTTTTTGAAGGTATAGACATACCTGTAGTTGTAACAGGAGCTCCAGAAATTGATGTTAAGGATATTCCAGGAGCCACAGCTTACGTTAGTGGCTTGGGCAGAATTCCAAGAAGATTAAAACGGGGAGAAGACATTAGGGCAATGAAAAACCTTGTAGAGGTAGTAGAAAAGATTTTAGATGATAGGAGAAGAGAAATGGCTGAAGATCCGCCTATAGTTCCTTCCATATTAGTAAAAACTGAGATAGAAAATCAAGTTCCTGCCATTAAGGAAGTTTATTCACCTGCTCCAGTTGTAAGTCAACTGGACGGTGTAAGAGTAAAACTCAAATATGATGACTATCATGATGAAATAGCCAAAGTAAAGGTAAGTGATTATGTACTGGAAGATATAGCAGAAATAAAGAAATCCTTTATGTATGATTATATTTTGGTTAAACTACTACCTGAAACTTCTATAATATAACTGAATATAAAAATAATTTTTTTTAATTTATTTATATCTATTTCAGGGGACGGATCCAATGAAAAGAATATTACAATTAATTATAATGGTAACTGTTTTTTTCTTGGGATTTTTAGCTTTGAATTATTATATTTTCATCCGTATGTCGGCATTATTTGGTTTTTTTCAAATAAATATAATTTACTCTATTATAATAATTGCTTCAGTATCTTATCCAATGGCCATGTTTATCGAAAGAAATTTCTCCAATATTTACACCCGAATTATTTATACTCTCGCATCAACATGGATGGGAATTGCATTCTTCGTACTATTTCTGCTTATTGCCTACGAATTACTTAATTTATTGATCAATTTACCAGATTTTTACTCAGGAATAGTTATAGTTATAGTTTCTTCATTATTAAGTTTATATTCGATTATTAATGGGTTTATATTAAAATTAAATAAATTTCAATTACCCTTTAACGGGATTAGTTCGAATATTCGTATAGTTCAACTTAGTGATATTCATATTGGTTCTATTAGGAATTCTAGTTACATGGAAAAAATTGTGGAAAAAACTAATGAACTGCATCCTGATATTGTATTAATAACTGGGGATGTTGTTGATGGAAGTGCAAAGCTTCACAAAAAAACATTCTGTGCAATAGATAAAATAGATGCCCCTGTTTTGTTTGTTATTGGTAATCATGAAGTTTATGAGGGATTAGATGAAGTTTACCGGGTATTGGATCCCACTAAAATTAAGATTTTGCGCAATGAAATTTTTGAATTTCAAGGTATTCAGATTATTGGCGTTGATTACTCACTCAAAAAAGATCATCTAAATAATGTACTAAAAAAACTTAAAATAGATAATAAAGCACCCAAAATTTTAATGTATCATGTTCCGCAAGATGTAGATGTTTCAAATAAGTTTGGTATTAATTTACAACTTTCTGGACATACTCATAAAGGCCAGATTTTTCCCTTTAATTTATTGGTCAAATTGGCTTTTCCTTATTTTAATGGACTTTATAAATATAAAGGAACTTATATTTATGTTTCAGCTGGTACTGGGACTTGGGGACCTCCTATGAGATTGGGATCAAAAAATGAGATAACTTTAATTACTTTAAAGCCTTAAATTTGTTTTTAGTTTTTTTCTATAATTTTGCATAATAATGCATAAACTTTATATAAAAGTTTTGAATATATATTCATAACATGCCTAGGCCAAGAAGATTTAGAAAAATATTCAGCGAACCAACAGTTCGATGTTTCAAACCAGACGTTGATTACGAAGTTGACGACTTAGAACCTATTGAAATTTCTCTCGAAGAATTTGAGTCTTTAAGACTCAAAGATTATCAGAATATTAAACAAAAAAAAGCAGCAGAAATAATGGGTATTTCTCAACCGACTTTTCACAGAACTCTTAATTCTGCTAGGGAAAAAGTTTCTAAAGCCTTGGTCGAAGGTAAAATTATAACAATAAAAGGAGGAGATTATATTACTGACAAAATACGTTATAAATGTAAAACATGCGGTTTTGAATGGTACAGTCCTGAAAAAAAGTATGATAAATGTCCAGATTGTGGATCTGAAGAAATATATACAATTTCAGTTGAAGAAGGAATCCAAACCCCTGCAGGGCAACCTGGTATGGGTAGAAGGAGAGGCTATGGTGGCACTGGAATAGGTGCAGGACCACCAAGAGTTTGTAAATGTCCAACATGTGGTTATGAATCTGCAAAAACTCCCGGTGTCCCTTGCAGAAATACAAAATGTCCAAAATGTGGCATTCCTCTTTGTGGATCTGACTAATTAATTGCAGAGGTGATGAATATTATTACAATATGTATGCCTACCCTAGAAAATCAAGGTTTATCTTCAGAAATTTCAGCTCATTTTGGAAAATCACCTTTTTTCACTTTTCTTAAGATGGAAAATAGTGAAATAAAAGATGTGGAAATTGTAGAAAGCAGAGGAAGACATGCTGGTGGTGCAATTACTCCGGCAGAGATAATATTAACTCATAATGCAGATATTTTAATATGTGGAAGTTTAGGATCAAAAGCGGTCACTATGCTGAAAAACAGTGGGTTAGAAGTTTATTCCGGAGCATCAGGCACAGTTAAGGAAGCATTTGATAAATATATTGCTGGTGAATTATCCACTGCTGGCGATAATTCTTGCACAGAAAAACATTAAAATTGATTTTTAAATTTATAATTGAATTTATTCATAATTTATTTTAATTAAAGTTGATATAGTATGACTAAAGAAGAATCAGAAGATTTGAAACAGAAGTTAGCTTTAATGGAACAGGATATTAAGATTTCAAAAACCATGGGTAACATTAAGCACAAAATAGCTGTTATGAGTGGTAAAGGTGGAGTGGGTAAATCAACAATAGCTGTAAATTTAGCTTTGGCTTTTGCAAATAAAGGTTATAAAACAGGTATATTAGATGCTGATCTTCATGGCCCTAATGTTCCTAATATGTTGGGAATTAAAGAGTCTTTTTTAAAATTTGATGAAGATGGAATAGTACCTATAAAAAGCGATGACGGTTTAGAAGTTATCTCAACTAAATTCTTGTTGCCGGACGAAGATTCACCAATTATATGGAGAGGCCCCAAAAAAACTGGAGCAATTAGACAATTTTTGTCTGATGTAAATTGGGGAGATTTGGATGTATTGATTATTGATAATCCGCCAGGGACAGGAGACGAACCTTTGACCATTTTACAATCTATACAATCACTTGATGGGGTAATTATTGTAACTACTCCCCAATCTGTGGCTTTGGACGATGTTAGAAAATGTATAAATATGTTAAAGCACTTAAATATTAATGTAATAGGACTTTTAGAGAACATGTCCGGATTTGTGTGTCCTCATTGTAATAAGAAATTTTCAATTTTCGGAGAAAATAAAGGGGAAAAAATAGCAGAAAAAATGGATATTCCATTTTTAGGTAGTTTAGCTGTAGATTTAAGTGTTTCTAAATCCATAGATAATGAAGTACCTGTATTAAAACAGGATCCTGATTCTGAATTTTCAAAGGGATTCATAAAGATATTTAGTAAGATAGAAGATTTTTTTAAGGAGGAAGAAAAATGAAAATAGCAGTTGCATCCACTGGTGAAAATTTAGGAGCACAAGTAAGTCCAGTTTTTGGCAGATGTTCCTACTTTGTATTTGTAAATGTAGAAGATGGAGAAATAAAAGATTCTAAACCTTTAGAAAATCCAGCAATATCCCAATCTGGAGGGGCTGGAATCAAAGCGGCCGAAATTATAGCAAATGAAAAGGCTGATATTGTCATTTCTGGCGCAGTTGGTCCAAACGCATTCGATGTATTAAAGCAATTTGGAATAAAGGTATATAAAATTGCAGCCGGTTCAGTGGAGCATAATGTTGAATACTTCTTGGAAGGAAAATTAGAAGAAATTCAAGGCCCTGAAGCCATGAAACGAGGACGTGGAATGGGAAGAGGCATGGGCCAAAGAAGATAATAAAATTTTAATTTTTAAATTAAGAAGCGGTGTTGAATTAATGAAGATTGCCATAACCGGTGGTAAAGGAGGAACAGGAAAATCTACCATGGCAACTGCCATATCAATGGTCTTAACTGATAAATATAAAGTCATGTTAGTTGATGCAGATGTAGAATGTCCTGATGACCATATAATCCTCCCAATAAAAAGAGAAAAAATTAAAGATATAACTAATTTTCTCCCTAAATTTGACAAAAAATCTTGTATAAAATGTGGTAAATGCGCCAATATATGCAAACAAAACGCAATAGTGTATGTTAAAGATAATTATCCTATTTTAATACCACCACAATGTAATGGTTGTGGAGCTTGCATGTTAACATGTCCATCTGAATCTATTCATAAAGATACACAGATAGTAGGCTCTATTTATCACGGTGTTTTGGATGAAAAAAAAGTAGGAAAACAAATTGCAGAAAACTTCATTCTAATATCTGGAGAAATAGAAATTGGCTGTGAAGCTACTTCTTTAGTGGTAAACGCTACTAAAGAACATGCCTTAACTTTTCAAGATCAATATGACCACATTATTATAGACACAGCTGCAGGAACTCACTGTAATGTAATTTCAGCTTTAATGGATGTAAATTATGCATTGGCAGTCACAGAACCTACACCTTTAGGTTGCCATGATTTAGAATTGATTCTATTATTATTAGAGAAGATGGGAATTAAATCTAAAATTATTATAAACCGATCCAATATAGGCGATTCTAACATGGTAAAAGATCTTTCTAAGAGATATGGGGCCGAAATTGTAGCTGAAATTCCTTACGAAAAATCCATATTAAAAGAATATTCACAAGGTGCTCCAGTTTCACATCCAAAAATTAAAGAATTTGTTGAAAAGTGGGAGGATCTCAAATGAAGACACTCACTATCCTTTCAGGAAAAGGAGGAGTTGGTAAAAGTACGCTTGCCGCATCAATTGCTGTGATTCTTGGAAAAGATAATAAAATAGTCGCTGTAGATTGTGATGTAGATGCACCAAATTTGGCTTTGGTAATGGGTCTTAAAGATCAAGATTTTGATTCTTGGGAAAGGATTCGAACCAATGAGAAAGCTTATTTAGTTCCTGAAAAATGTAAAGGACTTAAAGATTGTGTAAATGCCTGTAATTTTTCTGCTATCTCCTGGGATCAAGAACAGGGACTGCCGGAAATAAACGAATTTTTGTGTGTAGGTTGTGGAGCGTGTATAGTGGCCTGTCCTGAAAATGCCATAAATTTTAAAAAAGTTGAAAATGCCAAAGTTGGAGTGGGGTATACTGATTATGGATTTCCTATAGTTACCGGACATTTAGATATAGGCGAATCTGGTTCAGGCAAAGTAGTCAATGCCGTAAAAGATAAGGCTGATGAAGTCGCTAGGGATATTCAAGCAGATATAATGTTAATTGATTCGGCAGCAGGTATAGGATGTCCAGTAATTGCATCTATTAGGGGAAGTGATTATGTTTTAGTGGTAACAGAACCAACTCCAGTAGCATTTTCTGATTTGAAGAGAGCATTAGAAATAGTAGATCATTTTGATATACCTGCAAGTATTGTTATAAACCGGTGGGATATAAATGAAGATTTTACAAGTAGTATAGAGGATTTTTCTAAAAGTAATAAAATACCAGTATTAGGTAGGATACCTTACGATAAAAGATTTGTGGACTCTTTAGTTAATTTGAAACCTGTAGTGGTTTATGAACCAGGTTTAGAAAAAATATTTACTGAAATTCTAGACAATATATTAGTATGATAGTTATCTAAAATTTTTTTGATAGATTTATTAAAAATGGTAGAATGTTAGATAAAAATAAGGCTATTAAATTAAAAAGAGGACAAAAGGCTGCAAAGTACTCTAGTTTAGCTAATTTAATTTTAGCAGTTATAAAAGGAGCCGTAGGGTTACTATCTGGCAGTGTAGCTTTAATAGCAGATTCTGTTCACTCATTTTCAGATATATTTGCATCTTTTGCAGTATATCTAGGGCTTAAACTTTCACAGAGAAAACCAGACCAGAAATTTCCCTATGGATATTATAAAATTGAAAGTTTCACATCCTTAATTATATCTATTATAATAATGGGAACCGGACTTGAAATAGGATTAGAATCATATGATGCTTTTTTAAATCCCACAACAATAGGAATTCCACTTATTAGTTTATTAACAGCAGTTCTATCTGTTTTTGTTTCATTTGGACTATCAGTATATAAAACTCGAGTGGGAAGTGAAATAGGTTCAAAAGCACTGATGAATGATGGTAAACATAGCCTTATAGATGTTTTTACTTCAATAATAGTCTTTTTGGGCATATTGACTTCTGTTATAGGCTATCCCCAATTACAAGGCATGGCCGGAATTTTTGTAGCATTTCTAATTATATACCTGGGATTAAAACTTGCAAAAAATGATATTCTAGTTCTATTAGACGCTTGTTTAGATCCAGAGAAAGTAAAAAAAATTAAAAATCTTTCAATGGAAGTCGATGGAGTTGAAAACGTTCATGACATTAAAGTTAGAAGATCTGGTCCTTTTGTTTTTGCAGATCTCCATCTGGAAACCCTAAAAGAATTGTCAGTAGAACAAGCCAGCGAGATTTCCCATAATTTGGAGAAACAGATTAAAGATGAAATTGATGATTTAGACACTTTAACCATTAAAATTGAACCAAAAGAAAAACTAAGATTCCGCGTTGCTGTTCCGGTCAAAGATGATAATGGTTTAAACTCTAATTTTTCCGAACATTTTGGTAAAACTCCATATATATTATTTGTAGACTTATATAAGGGAAAAATTACAGATTTTTATGTGAAAGAAAATCCTGGTAAGAAATACGAACGAAAAAAAGGAATTAAAGCAGCAGAATTTTTAAATGACGAAAAAACTGATATTTTAGTTTCTGAAGATGTTGGTGAAGGTCCAATGTACGTTTTAACAACGGAATTTATAAGAATTAAAACTCCAGAGGGAAAAAATCTGAAGGAAATGGTATTAAATGCAGTGAAGGGATAAAATGGAAGTTAAGATTCTATACGATAATCTATCATTAGAAGGATATGAAAAAGGGTGGGGTTTTTCTTGCCTAATCACCAACCTTGAAAATAAAGTACTTTTCGACACAGGATGGAATGGTGATATTCTCTTACATAACTTAGGAGTTGCCGGTGTTAATTTAGATGAGATAGATAAAATAGTTTTATCTCACGCCCACTGGGATCATACTGGTGGAATAACCCATATAATGAATAATGTTAAAGCAGATATTTATCTTGGAAAATCCTTTTCCAATAACCTTAAGAATGAGCTTAGAAGTTATTCAAATGTAATAGAAGTTTCTAAACCAATTAGAATATGTGAAAATATTTATTCAACAGGTGAATTAGGGGAAAACATAAAAGAACAATCTTTATTATTGGAAACCGATAAAGGTTTAGTTATAGTCACTGGTTGTGCCCATCCTGGATTGGATGTAATTATTGAATCTTCAAAAACGTTTGGAGAGATTTATTCAATAATAGGCGGGTTTCATGATAATCAAAATTTAAAATTATTAGATGATATACCTTTTATTGTACCCTGTCACTGCACAGTTAAAAAAGAAGAGATATTAAGACAATATCCTCAATCAAGTCACGAATGTAAAGCAGGCTCTCTATTTAAATTCTAATATTTTATCATATTTTCAGGATTTTTTTATCATTTTAGTTACAATTTTTATATGTCTGCCTTGGGATTTAACTTCGTTCATAATCGTTTTTAAAAGCTGGTCGCTCATGGGGAGGGGAACGCTGCGAAATATGTATGAATCTACCATTAACCTCAAAGCCCGTTCCTCTGCAATACTTAATTTTTGATTTTTGGATTCATCACTATCTATAAAAACCGGATTTTTTTCTAATGGAATTTTTTTAACTTCCTTGGCTAATGGTGTACCGGGAATTGGTTCAGCTATACTTACAAAATAGTCGTCTAACATTAGTTCATCTGCCAGATCTAAAGTGGCCTGAAAATCTTCTTCGGTTTCATTAGGATAACCTACTATAAATGATCCTGCTATCTTTACACCGTGTTTACGGGCTGATTCAACTGATTCCTTAATTTTATCTGTGTCTATACCTTTTTTCATGGTTTTCAGAATCTTTTCACTTCCTGATTCAATTCCAAAATAGATCCAACCATTAGTATAATTCTTAACTGCTTCAAGGATATCATCACTAATCATGTCCACCCGAATATCAGGAATAGTAAGATTTTCAGGACCCGTTAAATTACTGATCTGTTTTATTAGTTCAATGAATTCATTTTCATCCACACCACGGAATTTTTTACTTCCATAAAGTGTACCAGTCCCTCCACTAATAGCTATTCTTTTTGCTCCTTTATTTAGGAATTCTTTAACTTCTAAAATTATATCTTCAAGGGGACGGCTTCTAATATCCCTTCCGAAAAAATAAGGTACTTGACAAAAACCACAGCTTCCAGGACATCCTCTATGAGTTTCTATGTAAACATTAGCACCTCTTATATCTTCAAATGCTATATCATCCGGTATTAATGGAATCGGTCGTCCATTTACATTTATAGGTTCTGCGGGTTCTGTTAATTTTATTTTCCCATTTTCTCTAAAGGCAATACCTTTGATATCATTAAGAGAACTTTTGTTATCTTTATATTTTTCGAAGTTTTGAATTAAATCAATCACAGTTGATTCGCCTTCACCTATTACAACTATATCGACCGGTAAAAACTTAAAAATAAGTTCAGGGGATTGACTCACCGGGCCGCCTGCAATTTTAAATCCTTTTATTTTTTCAATTTCTTTTTGATATTTAAGAAGATGGATAGTAGAATGAATACTAATAAATATTATATCTGCATTAACCTTTTGATCAAACCCTTTTTGCAGTTCAACGTCATATCCTTTATTTTTCAGAATCCCTGCAATTAGCATTGCACCGTAATTATAAAATTCTGGCGTCAAAACAGTTATTTCTAATTTTTTTTCCATATTATCACTTACATAAAAATATGAAATCTCTTATTTTCAAAAAAAATATGATAGTTAAATAATATATATAGATTAGAATATTTTATTCAGATGGTTTTTTTCTCACACCAAAGAAGTTTATAGCTTCTATTAAATCTTGAAAAGCGATTAGTTCAGTTTTTAAAACATCTTCCGGTGTAAGAGTTCCACTCATTTCGCCATCTACACTTAATTTATCCGGACCTCTGGCCACCAGTCTTTCTATTCCATCTCTACTTAATATTTCTTCAGCTTTTTTATCATGTACAAAAGCTCTTCCAGGTATTAAAACAGTTTCTTTAATCTCTTTAAGATCAATATTTTCCAAGTCTTTTTGAGTAATTAGGCATCCTATGTCTTTATCCACTGCAACAACATTAACCATATCTTCAGCTTCAATATTTTTTATAATTTTATTAATATAAGGAGTTGCTATTTTACTGCTTAATATGGTTGCTTCGGAGGTTACTTTAGATAATATATCTAAATAATGTTTATTTTTATTCTTTGAAATGGCAAAAGGAGTATCATTTTCAGGGTCACATAAGGGTGTACCTGTAACTCTAAAATTAAATTCTTTATTTATAGATTTTACCAGCTTTTCGAATTCTTCAAGCGTATGAGGTTCCACACCTTTAATAATTGGTTCATTACCTAATATAAGTCCTTGATTTTCATAATTTGCAAATCTCATTAAAATAAACGCTTTTGCACCCCAAGATTCGAGATTAGCACAAGTTTCATACAAGTCTTCTCCATCATTTACACCAGGAATGATTACTGATGCAGCGTGGACTTCACAGTTTTCACAGAATGTTTTAAGAGCTTTAAGGGATTCATCAGCATTTTTATCTCCCATCCATTCCTTTCTTTTTTCAGGATTAGTGGAAAAGACGGTAAAAGTAACTTCATCCACACCCTTTGTAATTAATTCATCTGCTAATTTGGAGTCATCTATGCCTTTACCACTGGTGTATCCTAGATGTATAGGAATATTAAATTGTGAAAATGCTGAGACTATCTCATTTAAATGAGGATAGCAGCTTACATCTCCGCCTCCACTTATATTTATTTTCAGATTTTTATCACTAAAATTACCTATCATAAGTGAAGTTTGGACAGAGTGAATAACCATTGATGGATGTATAAATTCGCTTTTTGTTTCTGTAACTCCAGTAGTACAATTTTCACATCCAACCTTACCTCTGAGGCAGTTCTTACAGCCTAATGGTTCAATGCTTTTTACTTTCCTGAAATAACAATATTTACAGAAACCTCTACAATCTTTACCTGGAATTCCGCCTACATCTGCTATAATTTGCATAATAATCATTTCTATAATGATAAAATAAATAATTTTGGATTTTTTGGGCTTAATTATGTTAAAAAAAGTATTATTAGCCACTTTATTCTACTAGAAAATTGCTATTTTCCAACATATAAATCTTTCTAATTAAATCAAGAAGAAAGTTTAATAATATATAAGTAAGTAAATGCAGTTTCGTATACCATTAAAGTGTTAAAGTATCTTCCCCAAGAGTGAACGATTTTTTAATAAACTCTATGAAGGGTTTTGGTGTACAGAACAAAGTTAGGAGGGAAAAAATGGCGAAGTTTGAAGATAAGGTCGACTTATACGACGACAGAGGTAATCTCGTTGAAGAAAAAGTACCTATAGAAGCTTTGAGTCCATTGAGAAACCCAGCGATAAAAAGCATTGTGCAAGGTATTAAAAGAACTGTAGCTGTAAACCTAGAAGGTGTAGAAAATGCTCTGAAGACCGCTAAGGTCGGTGGACCTGCATGTAAGATCCTCGGAAGAGAAATGGATCTCGATATTGTAGGAAACGCAGAAGCAATAGCAGCGACTGCTAAATCTATGATTGAAGCAGTTCCTGGAGACGACACAAATGTTGAATTACTAGCAGGTGGAAAAAGAGCTTTAGTACAAATTCCATCAGCCAGATTCGAAGCAGCAGCTGAATACTCAGCTACTTCCTTAGTTACAGCATCAGCATTTATTCAAGCAATAATTAAAGAGTTAGACGTCAACATGTACGATGCCAACATGGTTAAGGCAGCCGTATTAGGTAGATACCCACAATCAGTAGAATATATGGGTGGAAATTTAGCAACTATGTTAGATTTACCTCAGAAATTAGAAGGACCAGGTTATGCACTAAGAAACATCATGGTAAACCACGTGGTGGCCGCAACACTCAAAAATACCATGCAAACATCTGCTCTATCTAGCATTCTAGAACAAGCAGCTATGTTTGAAATGGGTGATGCAGTAGGAGCATTTGAAAGAATGCACTTATTAGGACTTGCATACGAAGGTATGAACGCAGACAACATAGTATTCGACCTAGTAAAAGACAACGGTGCCGAAGGTACAGTTGGATCTGTAATTGCTGACATGGTTGACAGAGCAAAAGCAGACGGCGTAATAGGTGTAGAAAAAGACTTGAACGGTTTCAGTGTTTACGGAACCGACGACCTAGCAAAATGGAACGCATACGCAGCTGCAGGTATGATAGCTGCAACAATGGTTAACCAAGGTGCTGCAAGAGCTGCACAAGGTGTATCCTCTACATTACTTTACTACAACGATATACTTGAATTCGAAACCGGATTACCAAGTGTAGACTTTGGTAGAGCAGAAGGTGTAGCAGTAGGATTCTCCTTCTTCAGTCACTCCATATACGGTGGAGGAGGACCAGGTATCTTTAACGGAAACCACATTGTTACAAGACACAGTAAAGGATTTGCTATACCATGCGTAGCTGCCGCAATGGCATTAGATGCAGGAACACAGATGTTCTCTCCAGAATCAACCTCTGGGTTAATTAAAGACGTATTCAGTCAAGTAGACGAATTCAGAGAACCACTAAAATACGTTGTGGAGGCAGCGGTCGATATTAAAGACCAAATTTAAATAATCTCACATTTTGGGGGCTTAACAACAAATGGACATAGAAATATTCCCACATAGACTATTAAATCCAGATACTACAGAAAAATTACTAAATGATCTTGAAGAGATAGAAAACGTTAAAAGAATGGTTATACACGGTCCAAGACTCTCTAATGCAGATACAAAAAATTCTGAGCGAAGATCTATTATTGTAAAGGGAGAAAACGTGGATTTACAAGTACAAACTGGTAGAGTTTTAATAGAAGTCGAAACAGAAGAGGCCATTGATGAAGTTAGAGAAGTTTGTGAAGAAAATCTGCCTTTCGGTTTTAATGTACACATTGGTACATTCATTAGAAAGCAGAAAACAGTAACAGACGAATTAAAATATGGAAAAGACTTGGAAAAAATCCCTCAAGAGATGATAGGGCTAACTGATCAAAACGCCAGATTAAGTGAAAGAGCCAAAGTAATAAAAAGGAAATCAGAAGAATGATTGGAAAGTGTACACACGTTGTTGACTGCAGAGAAACGATGGGAATGGGCGAAGGAGGCGGAATTGCCCAGCGGGGAACATTTGCAGAATGTGGAAGTGAAGTTTTAGCTATTGCAATGTCCCCTGGAAGACGTCATATTACTAAACCAGTCTGTGAAATAACTTTTGCTCTACGGGAAGCCAACATTATGACCAGCACATTAGTTTTAAATGCTGGAGCAGGTGTACCTCAAGATGCTCCTACTGCTGGAGGTGGAAGTCTATTTGGACTTACTGCCAAGGAAGTTGAGCAAATTAAAAGACACAAATTAATTGTGGTGCATTTAGGTGGTGTAAAACATCATATCATTTACAAGGCTAGACTTATTTTAAGACATGTAAACAAGCCTTGCGTGATAATATGTGAATATCCTGTAGATTTTGAAGATTTCGCAAAAATTGGTGTAAAAACTCGTGTTGTAATGCCCGAAAAACCTAATACAAAAGGTGAAATAGTGGATATAATTAGTGGCGTAATAAGAGGAGAAACCTGTCCCCAAGAAAAATTAGATGAGATTATAAAAAAAGTTAAGATAGCGTTAGGAGGTGCATGATATGGCACAATATTATCCTGGAACAAGTAAGGTTGCCCAAAATAGAAGAAACTTCTGTAACCCTGATTATGAGTTAGAAAAACTAAGAGAGATCTCCGACGAGGACGTTGTGAAGATCTTAGGTCACAGAGCTCCTGGTGAAGAATACCCTAGTGTTCACCCACCATTAGAAGAAATGGACGAGCCTGATGATGCAATAAGAGAAATGGTAGAGCCTATTGACGGTGCAAAAGCTGGTGATAGAGTAAGATACATTCAGTTTGCAGATTCCATGTATTTCGCTCCAGCTCACCCGTTCTTAAGATCAAGAGCATACCTCTGCAGATACAGAGGAGCAGATGCCGGTACTCTCTCTGGAAGACAAATTATAGAGACCAGAGAAAGAGATTTAGAAAAAGTTTCAAAAGAATTACTGGAAACTGAATTCTTTGACCCTGCAAGAACAGGTTTCAGAGGAAAAACAGTACACGGTCACTCTTTAAGACTTGACGAAGACGGTATGATGTTTGACATGTTAAGAAGACAAGTCTACAACAAATCTACTGGAAAAGTTGAAGCTGTTAAAAACCAAATTGGTGAAGAGTTAGACGAACCTGTAATTTTAGGTGAACCATTAGATGAAGAAACCCTCAAAGAAAAAACAACCATCTACAGAAAAGACGGTGAAGCCTACAGAGACGACAAAGATGCAGTAGAAGTATTGCACAGAATTCACGTACTACGATCCCAAGGAGGATTCTTTCCTGAGTAAACAGGAGGTGTATTATTATGGCTGACAAGTTATTCATGAAAGCTTTAAAAGAAAAATTTGTAGAATCCCCAGAAGAAACCAAAACCGAATTTTACAAATACGGTGGATGGAAACAATCTGAAAGAAAAACCGAGTTCGTTAACGCAGGAAAAGAAATAGCTGCTAAACGTGGAATTCCAATGTACGATCCAGACGTTGGTACACCACTAGGACAAAGAGTATTAATGCCTTACCAAGTTTCAACAACCGATACATTTGTTGAAGGTGACGATTTACACTTTGTTAATAACGCAGCAATGCAACAATTCTGGGACGAAATTCGAAGAACTGTTATAGTAGGTCTAGATAGTGCTCACACAGTTATAGAAAAAAGATTGGGTAAAGAAGTAACACCTGAAACCATAACTCACTACTTAGAAACTGTAAACCACGCAATGCCTGGTGCAGCAGTAGTGCAAGAACACATGGTAGAAACTAACCCATCACTGGTAGCTGACAGTTACGTGAAAATATTCACAGGTAACGACGAAATAGCAGATGAAATAGACCAAAGATACGTTATAAATGTTAACGAAGAATTCCCAGAACACCAAGCTGAAGTTCTTAAAGCTGAAGTTGGAGATGCAATGTGGCAAGTCGTAAAAATCCCAACCATTGTATCCAGAACATGTGACGGTGGTACTACATCCCGATGGTCTGCTATGCAGATCGGTATGTCCATGATTTCTGCATACAAACAAGCAGCAGGAGAAGCTGCTACTGGTGACTTCGCATACGCTGCAAAACACGCAGCAGTTATACACATGGCTACATACCTACCAGTTAGAAGAGCAAGAGGAGAAAACGAACCTGGTGGATTGGCTTTCGGTTTCCTAGCTGACATATGTCAATCATCCAGAGTTAACTGGGAAGACCCAGTTCGTGTAGCTCTAGATGTAGTAGCATCTGGTGCAATGTTATACGACCAAATCTGGCTTGGATCATACATGTCTGGTGGTGTAGGATTTACACAATATGCTACCGCAGCATACACCGATAACATCCTTGACGATTACACCACCTATGGTAAAGAATACGTCGAAGATAAATTCGGAATATGCGGAGCACCTAACACTATGGATACTGTGTTAGATGTGGCATCAGAAGTAACATTCTACGGTCTAGAACAATACGAAGAATACCCAGCACTCTTAGAAACCCAGTTCGGTGGATCACAAAGAGCAGCTATCTGTGCTGCAGCATCTGCATGTTCAACTGGATTTGCTACTGGTAACGCTCAAACTGCATTAAGCGGTTGGTACTTATCCATGTACGTGCACAAAGAACAGCACTCCAGACTCGGTTTCTACGGATACGACCTTCAAGATCAGTGTGGTGCATCCAACGTATTCTCAATTAGAGGAGACGAAGGACTACCACTAGAACTTAGAGGAGCAAACTATCCAAACTACGCAATGAACGTAGGTCACCAAGGAGAATACGCAGGTATATCACAAGCAGCACACATTGCTCGTGGAGATGCATTTGTAGTTAACCCACTGGTTAAAATTGCATTTGCTGATAAAAACGCAGTATTCGACTTCAGAGACGTACGTGGCGAATTTGCTAAAGGTGCATTAAGAGAATTCGAACCAGCCGGAGAAAGAGTAATCATATCTCCAGCTAAATAAATAGGTGTAACGCAAACACCTATTTTTTTTTATTTATTACCATTAGGAGGTAATTATAATGGACATGATAACAGGATTAGGCATTGTTGCTCTTATGGGAGCTGCTGCAACTATTGCTGGTGCTGCAGAGGACCTGGAATCTGATGTTGGATCTCAGAGTAACCCTAACTCTCAGGTACAACTGGCTCCACAAATGGGGAAACTACACAGATTCACTAACAAGGCAGTATCTGGAGAACCGGTAGCCTACGGTACATGGCTAGGTATTGCTGGCGGCATAACTACAGTGCTCATGATGGCAAACATTTCTATCATTTTGGCACTTGCTGCAGGTGCATTTATAGCAGCTTTAGTTCATGGAGTATTCGCTACTACATCCCATTTAGGTAGAATTGTCAGTCAGTCTCAATTTAACCAACCACTATATCTTGATGTTATTGTAACCCATTTAGGTCCAATAGTTGGCCATGGTTTCATAGTATCATTTGCCATAGTGGGATTATCATACTTAATGAATGCAGGTTTAGGACACCCATTCCCACTGCCATTATTAGCAGTGCTCTGGGGTATAACTATAGGTGCAATTGGTTCATCTACTGGAGACGTTCATTACGGTTCAGAAAGAGAATATCAACATCTGCCATTTGGTGGAGGTATTCCAGTAGCATCGCACGGTGATATTACAAGAAAAGCAGAGTTAGGTGAAAGAAATTCTATTGACGTAGTTAACTTCTGTGCTAAATTTGGAGGACCATTAACTGGTTTAGCATTTGGATTAATTGTTTTCCTAAGCTTCTGGACCACTGTTGTGTTTGGAAACTTCTGGGGAATAATTGTCGGATTAATAATAGTTATTCTATTAATAATCATGAACTCTAGAATTGAATCATTTGCAAGAAACACCTATGGTCCTTACAAGGAATAGATAAGGAGGATTTATGATGGATCCATTATTATTAATAGGAGCTATAACTGCAGGAGGAGTTCTAATTGGTGGAGGTGTTCACTTCATACCAGTAGGAGGTGCTCCAGCAGCAATAGCAACAGCTACAGGTGTAGGAACAGGTACTGCAATGCTTGCAGCCGGTTCTGGTTTAACTGGACTTATAACTGCAGCAGCAATGACTGGACAACCAACTTGGTTAATCTTAGCTGCCGGTGCTATAGGTTCAATGCTCATGATAGGTATAACAATGCTCATAGGTAACCTCGTCTACGTATATGGTGTTGGAGTTGTTCCAGTATCTGCTAAAGTAACAGTAGATCCAATAACTAAATTGGAACAAGAAAAATATGTAACACCCGGTACCGAAGGACACGGACTCCCAACTGTATGTTTTATAAGCGGTTTAATTGGAGGTGCCCTTGGTGGTATAGGTGGTGGACTAATCTATTGGGCCTTATATGAATCTCTAAAAGGGCTTTCATATGGTTTAATGGGAGCAGCCACAGTAGGAGCAATATTTGCAGTAGGAATATTCTTTATAAATGCAGTTATAGCATCATACAACATTGGTGGTACCATAGAAGGTTTCCACGACCCTAAATTTAAGAGAATTCCGCGAGGAGTATTGGCTTGCCTTGTCGCTTCACTAGTGGCAGGTATTTTTGCAGTATTATTAACTCAAGGAGGTGTCTTCTGATGTCAGTAGCAGCAGGAGGACCCAGTGGAGGAGCAGTTTCAGCAGGAAAACTCATGGCTCTTGGAATTGTGGGGGGACTCGTAGGTATTTATGTAACTCCATATAACGCAGTTTTAGGTCCATTAATTGCTTCACTTGGAGCAGTATGTGCCATAGTTTGGGGTGCTGATGCTATAAGGAGAGTTGCAAGTTATGGTTTAGGAACTGGTGTTCCATCCATAGGATATATGTCACTAGCAATAGGTATTGTAGGTGCAATAGCAGGTCTTGCCGGGGCAATGATTTCTGGAATTCCTACCATATTAGGTCCTTTGTTTGGATTTGTGCTTGCCATGATTCTAGGGGCAGTAGTTGCATTCTTGGGAAAAACAGTTGTAAAAATGAAAATCCCTGTACTGGTTCGCTGTACAACTGAACTTTCTGGTGCAGCAGCATTATCTGTTTTAGGATTTTCAGCAGCTATTTCAGGAAGTTATGACTTAACCTTGATACTAGCAGCTGTTGTAGACACTGGATTTATAGCAATATTGTTCATAATGAACACCATGGCTATTCAACATCCATTTAACGCATGTTTAGGACCAAACGAAAACCAAATAAGAACATTAAAACTAGCAGCATCCACAGGATTTATAGCTATGACTATAACCGGATTGTTAAGTATTATATTTAATCCAACATGGTGGGTTATAGCTATTATAGGGGCTTTATCATGGTTTATATCATTCAGAAGTTTCCTACAAGTATCATTAGACGAAGCTGCTTCAGTAGAATGGACAGGGATACCAAAAGAGGATGAACTATAGGAGGAATTAAAATGGTTGAAATGTTACCAATAATAAAAGTAGCTCCTGAATTTAACATTACTCTTGACCCTTCTACAGGTTTGGTTGGAACATCACTCGGTAGGGAAGCTATAATACTTTCAATGGATGAAATTAACGAACAAATAAGTATCCTTGAAACTACAGCTGATGATCTTATGAATTCTTTAGACCCAACTTCAACCGCTGAAGGTTCTTACCCTGGAAGGGAAGGAGTATATCTTACAGCAGGTAAACTCACAAACATAGTATACGGATTTATATTAGGGCTTGTACTGCTAATTGCCCTAATAATGTAGGAGGTGTTTTAATTGGCAGAAAAAAAATCACCTGCAGAAGGATGGCCCATAATAAATGGAGATTATATGGTCGGTGATCCAGAAAGCCCTGTTGCTGCTGCGACCCTTGCTTCTCACATCGAAGATGTCCCAGTTGATGCAGGCGCTGCAATTGCCGGTCCATGTAAAACCGAAAATCTGGGTATTGAAAAGGTTATATCTAATCTAATATCAAATCCAAATATAAGGTTCTTAATATTATGTGGATCTGAAGTACAAGGACACATAACCGGCCAAAGTATACAGGCCCTTCATGAAAATGGAGTAGACCCTGAAAAGAAACGAATACTAGAAGCAACTGGTGCGATACCTTTTATAGAAAACATTCCGCTGGAAGGAATTGAAAGATTCCAACAACAACTAGAAATAGTTGACATGATCGATGTTGAAGACGCTGCAGCCATACAATCCAAGGTAAAAGAATGCATAGAAAAAGATCCTGGAGCATTCGAAGAAGAAGCAATGGTCATTGAAATCGAAGAAGAAGGCGAAGAAGAAGAAGGCGAAGAATTAAAACCTGTTGCTCCAGAAACAGCATTAATTGAAGCAAGAATCCGTAATATACAGACTCAAGTAAAAATGGTAGGTGCAGATCAGAGAATATTTGCTGGTATGTACTCTGGTAAAGTACAAGGAATAGCCCTTGGTTTAGCCTTTACCTTAACCATCGGAATATTGCTGATGATATAAGTTGGAGGTTTGAAAAATGATAACATTATCAAATAAACCTAATGTACGTGCATTAAAAAGTGTTGTAGAAGATATTAAATACCGTACCCAACTGATTGGTAGAGAACAAAGGCTATTTGCAGGATTAATTGCAACCAGAATATCTGGAGTGGCAATTGGATTCATCCTAGCATTGGTATTATTAGGCCTACCAATCCTGTACACAATATTGGCGGGGGTATAATAATGGCTGAAGAAGAAAAAAACACCATACCTCGCGTAATTGTAACTGCTGACGACTTCAATAACGCAAATGCCAAATTAGATGAGATTGAATCAAAAGTTGAATTTACAGCTGGTGAAATCTCACAAAGAATGGGTCAGCAGATTGGAAGAGATATGGGAATTTTATACGGTATAGTAATAGGACTGATAATCCTATTTATGGCATACAAAGTGATAGCTCTAGGAGCATTTCTATCACTTCTAGGCATTAGATAGTTTATTAGGAGGTTTACGTATGTTTAGGTTTGATAAAGAACAAGTTGTATTGGACATTGCTGGCGTTAACGTCGGCGGTCAACCTGGTGAATATCCAACTGTTTTAGCAGGTACTATATTTTATGGTGGACACAACATTATAGAAGATGAAAAAGCTGGAGTATTTGACGCTGAAAAAGCACAAGAGTTAATGAAAATTCAAGAAGAAATGTCAGATACTACTGGTAACCCACACTTTGTGCACGTATTCGGACAAACTCCGGAAGCACTGGTGAAATACATAGAGTTTGTAATTGAACACTCAGATAACCCGTTCCTCATAGATTCTACTTCTGCAGAAGCAAGAATTGCTGGTGCAAACTATGTAACAGAAGTAGGAGCTGCAGAAAGAGGAATTTACAACTCTATAAACATGGCAGCAGATGCATCTGAAATTGATGCTATCAAAGAAACTGATGTGACAGCATCCATTGTTTTAGGTTTCAACGCTATGGATATGAGTGTTGGTGGAAGAATGGGCATCTGGGAAGATGGTGCTGGAGTAATTGACAAAGGACTACTCCAATGGGCAGAAGAAGTAGGTATTACCAAACCATTAATGGATGTTGCTGTAACTCCATTAGGACAAGGTGCAGGTACTGCTGTTAGAACTTCATTTGCTCAGAAGAGTAAATGGGGATACCCTGTTGGTAGTGGTATTCACAACGTGCCATCTGCATGGGACTGGATGAGAGCTTACAAAAAAGATCACCCAGAAGCATGGCCAGTAGCTGACGTAGGATCTAACATTGTACAGCAAATGGCTGGTGGAGACTTTGTTCTCATAGGTCCAATCGAAAACGCTAAAATGGCATTCCCAGCATGTGCAATGACTGATATTTTCATATCAGAAGCAGTAAAAGACATAGGAACAGAGCCAATAGAAGAACACCCATTCTTCAAACTGCTCTAAATACAGAAAAAGGGCGATTATTCGCCTAATTTTTTTTATTTTTAATTTTTTTTATTTTATCAATAAATTTTTCAATTCAATATTTATAATACATATTAATTTTATTTAAAAAGTTTTAAACAGTTCAATTTCTTAAATTACCTTTTAATAGTCCTAAAAATAGATTATTCATTTAAATGAAATTAATTTCATAAAATTTATATTACATCTGAATAAACATTAAGTGAATAAATGTTATTTTGGAGGAAATTACTTGTCATTTTTAAATAAAATTTTAAAAAGGGGCCCTAAACCAATTATAGCCAAAAGTAGGTACATTACTGTTGAAGATGCTAAAACTTCTCCTTTTACAAAAAAAACTGTTGGATCCGGATATTCTATGAGGCCTGATGTTTATTATATTGTAGCATCGGTTGAATTGGGAAATACTACTACGAAATGTATTTTAACTGCCACAAACCTCAACACCAGTAAAACTTATTTGCTGGATAAAACTGTGAGGATGACCAGAGATATTAGACCTCCTAAAAAAGGTGAAAAGGTCTTTGGGGAAACGGTGTGGGGAGTAGAACTTACTAAAGAATCAGTTTCTGAAATGATAAGAGATACTATACTAGAATCAATTAAAAAATCAAAAATTGACATGGAAAAAGATCTTGATTTTGTTGTGCGTTCAACTGGGGTTACAGCTGGTTTTGCTTCACCTGAAGATGTAGGTCAACTTATAATTGCTCTTGCCGATGGTTGTTTAATGGCGGGAATTCCTCCAAAGAAAATGTCCCCTGCCCTTGCAAAAAAGAGTCTACCTGATCGATTACAAGATTTCACACTCTTAGACAAGGTCATGTTCGACGGCGCAGTAGTAAGTGTTCTTCCGCCCACGGGAAAGGTAGTGGTTGCTAATGAAATGGAAGGTGAATTAGTAACTGCTGGAATTAAAGTAGGATCTAAATGGACCGAAGTAGATTATAGAAATCCGTGTGTTTCAATGGACTTTGGAACTACTTTGGCCGGTAGAATTACAAATAGTGAAGATCCCTATGCTAGAACAATTGGAAATTTTTGTGGGCTGGCTGGGGCTTTACCAGATGCTATTATAAGGGGTACGGAGCTGGTTGATAAGAGAGGGGGAGCTGCTTTAGATTTATATAAAAAAGATATACTAAAAAAAGCAGATTGGGATGTTGCAAAATCCTATGCACAAAAGGCTCATGAATTTATTGATATTAGAAAAGTTCCTGAGGGTCGTGAAAGATTTGGAACTGTTCCCGTAGATCCTATAGCAGCTTACAATGCAGGAACAACTCTTATTGGATGTGATGCTGGTAAAAATGGAGATAAATTATCAAAATTAACCCAATTGGGCCATAAAATTTATGAAGAATCAGATATTCATACTCTTTTCGCCACACTAGATCATGTAAGTGCCTTAATAGTAAAACGTCTTGTAGATGAGGCATTTGATGAAGGAGTAATAGAAGAGGGGTCTATGCTCGGAGTTACTGGAAGAGCGGGAATAACAGGCCAAAAACCAAAGTTAATAATGGAATATGTTCAAGAATACTTTAATCACACTATATTTGTTTCTGATGCGTTGGCTATGGGTGCCGCGGTCATGGCCAGGTGTATGAATTCAATGGGAACTCCTCACATTCCTATTGGAGGCAGACAAGGGGGGCCGTGTATACTGGGAAAGAGGATGAAACTTCAACAGAAAAAATAGATGTAAATGATAATTGCAGTTATTATGGCCGGGGGTAAGGGTACCAGGATGGATCACCCAGAAGAAAAACCTTTAATTAAAATAAATGGTAAGCCCATGATTGATCATGTTTTGGATTCTGTAAAAAATTCCAAAAAAATAGACAAGTTTATAGTGGCCACAACTAAAAATACTCCAGATACAACTAAATATCTGTTAAAAAGTGGAATAAAAATCATTGAAACACCAGGCAACGGTTATGTAGAAGATCTAAGTTTTATTATATCTAAATTAGAACCTAATTCTATTTTAATTACCATTACTGCTGATTTGCCGTTAATATCCACTTCTATGATAGATTATATTTTAAGTGAATACGGAAAATGTGGAAAACCGGCTATGTGTGTAGCAGTACCAATGGAAATTTTTGAAAAATATAATTTGAAACCATCCATGGTTTTTGACGGCATAGTACCCTCAGGTTTAAATATATTGAGGTGTATAAACAAGATACAAGATGAGGAAGTTCTTATCTTAAGTGAAATTGAACTTGCTTTAAATATTAATACTTGTGAGGATATAAAACTCATAGAGAAATTTTTAGGGTGATATGATGGTTGAAGAGAGAAAACCAATTAAAGGGGAAGAAAAGATTTGGAGTGAAATCAAGGGTTATCAGGTTGCTACTGATAATGCTCGGATATTGGGGGAGTTAGAAGAGTTAATAATTAATGATAAAACAGGAAAAATTTCTGAAGTAGTCATTAAAGTAGAAAAAGGACGAAATGTTAATGTTAAAGGTGCTAAGAAACAAGGAGAATTCCTTTTAGTACCATTTGGAAAAGTTGAAAAAGTAGGCGAATTTATAATAATATCAGAATAATCTTCGCCTTTTCAAAATTTTTCAAATTATTCATTCATTATAACTATTTAATATAATCTATTTTTTTGATATTTACCATACTAAAGTAATATTCTTATATTTTTTTAATAAAAGAGATTTTTATAAATAAAGTTTTAATAAAAATTATAATATAAATAGAAATATAATAAAAGATGATTTAAAATGCTTTACATACCTTTTAAGCTCATATTAATCATCTTTTTAGTTTCTTCTGCAAGTTCTACTGGTAAACCAGTAATGTCCATACTTAAAAATCCACGGACGATCATGCTGGCTGCTTCTTCCTCTGAGAGACCACGAGAAGTTAAATAGAGAACTTCTTCTTCTGCTATTTTACCCACAGCGGCTTCGTGGGACATTTCCAACTCAGTTGCACTACCTTCTAGTTCTGGAACTGCATAAATCATGGAGTCATCAGATAAGACTAATCCATGACATTCTAGATGTCCTTTAACATTTTGAGTTCTTCCCGCCAAGTGTCCCCTCGCATAAACCTGAGATTGATCCTTGGACACTGCCCTAGAAACCATTTCGGCACTAGAACCACGCCCTTCTAAAATAACCCTAGAGCCTAGATCCAACACTGAATCCTTCAGACCGCCAAGTATGGACTGAAAAAGTACCTTCGAGTTATTACCGGTACAGTATGCTGTAGGGTAAGACTGAATACTTTTTACGGGACTGGTAAGAATATAGTTACTCATATATGTGGCGTCATCTCCAACCATTATTCCAGTTCGGGGACGTACTTCTACTTGTTCAGACCAGTTATGTACCATTGTAAAGGTAATTTTTGCACCTTTTTTAAGGTAAAATTCGGATACACCTACATGAAGGGCTGAACTCACATCTTCTCCAGTGGCACAACCTGTTATAATGTGCAATTCTGAGTTTTCTTCTGCAATTATGATGTTATGGGAAGTTTGCATTACTTTTTCATCACCTATGAACATACATGCTTGTAGTGGAAATACTTCTTTGGTGTTTGGCAGTGATCTGATGAAGTAACCACTAGCATATTCTTTTGATTCCCTAATAGCTGCTTGTGCAGTATATTTATCCGTGTCTGGTGCCACTGCTTTCCACATATAGTCTTTTAGCCATCCATATTTATCTAATGCTACATTTAAACCAGTTATTTCAACTGATTCAGAAAGACAGGTTGAACATATTCCACTTTGGTCTACTTGTATGAAAGTTCCTGATCTTTCCTTCTCAGAGGGATCTACTCCAACTTTTAAGAGGCTTTCCTTAATTTTTTTAGGCACTTCTTTGGCTTTTGTAACTTTTTCGTGTTCTGTTGCTTCTTCTTTAATGAATCTTTCTAGGTCAATGTCTTCGCCGTAGATCGCTTTTTTGTCTTTTGCTTTTTCGGCCTTTGTTAGTGCATCCCGCAACATTCTACACACCCCTTGAATCCTTCTTTTCTAATATCTTCTAAGATTTCAGCTGGGTTTCCTGAACACGCAATCTTACCGTCCATCAATACATGGGCAGTATCAGCAATTACAAAATTTAGTATGTAACCCAGATGAGTTATTAAAAGACCTGATTTTTCTCTTAAACCAAGTTTTTTATGTTTTTCTAAGAGTATATTGATTTGTTCAGCTAGAAGTTCGACATTTTCAATGTCTACCCCAGAATCAGGTTCGTCGAACATTATAAAATCCGGTTTTTGTGCTAGTAGTTGTAAAATTTCAGATCGTTTAACTTCTCCCCCTGAAAATCCCAAATTCACGTCTCTATCTATGAATTTTTCATCAAACTTTAGTTTTTTTACCATGTCCATAACTTCAAGGGGGAGCTGTTCAGCATCTTCACCAGCACCACTTTCAACTTTTAAAAGATCTTCTAATTTAACTCCTCTAACTGCAGGGGGATTTTGGAAACTAACCCCTAATCCCATCTGAACTCTTTCAGATGTGGGTAAATTTGTTATATCTTCTCCTTTAAATATTATTTCTCCGCGGATGACTTTGTACTTTGGAAATCCAAGTAAGGTCATAAATAGAGTACTCTTTCCTGCTCCATTTGGTCCTAAAAGTACGTGAGTTTCCCCTTTATCTATATACAAATCTACATCAGTTAAAACTTCTTTTTTATTAACTTCAACTGCTAGGTCAGTTATTTCAAGTAGCAGTTTAATCACCACCATAGATATTCTCTTTAACTATCTCCTATTTTGTATTTTATTTTATATATAACTCATCTAATTTTAACAATTTTATATAATGATTTATATTCATGAAATATTATTTTTTTATGAAAAGTTAAAATAACAATTAACTTAAAAACAAAGCAATTTATATAGGAATATTATAAAATAAAGGCTTTAAATAGAATATTACAAAAACCCAAAACCGTGTTCACATATATAAACTTTTCGACTTTGTTTTATAAGTAATCTTTATACTTACTACTTTTATATCCATATACTGTACATTAATGGTACATAATAAAATGATTAGTACAATTGATAGTACATGCATAAAAGCAAGGAGGAAACTCTATGGCTGAGGATGATGTGAAGATCGTAATGTTTTGTTGTAATTGGTGCTCCTATGGTGGAGCAGACACTGCAGGTACAGCAAGGATGCAATATCCTCCAAATGTACGTGTAATCAGAGTAATGTGCTCTGGAAGAATAGAACCGCAATTTATTTTCAAGGCCTTCAGAGAAGGCGCAGATGGTGTAATTGTAGCCGGATGTCACCATGGTGACTGTCACTACGATGCAGGAAACTATAAACTCGATAGAAGAATGAGATTAATATATAAACTGGCAGAAGATTTAGGCATTGGACGAGATAGAATATACCACGACTGGATATCAGCGTCAGAAGGAGAAAAATTTGCTGAAACAGTTAAAATGATGGTGGATAGAATTAGGGGATTAGGTCCATCACCTCTCAAAGAACAATTAGAAGTTGAAGCCTAACCGGAGGTTTATAAATGGCAGAAAAAGTAAAAATAGGAACTAATTGGCTTTGCGTATGTTCAGGATGTCACTTATCCATTGCCGATATACACGAAGCTATTATAGATGTTATGGAATTAGCTGATTTTGAATTCAGCCCAGTTCTAATGGATGTTAAATATGACGAAATACCAGACCTTGATGTAGCCATACTCACAGGTGGTGTATCAAACGACGAAAACAGAGAATTAGCTGAGAAAATTAGAGAAAAAGCTAAATTTGTAGTCTCATTTGGTACTTGTGCAGTTTATGGCGGAATACCTGGTATGCGTAACTTACACGATCCAAAAGATGTAATAGAAGAGGCTTATTATAATTCAGAAAGTACAATCAACCCGGATAAGGTTTTCCCATCTGAAGAAGTACCACATTTAGAAAGCAGAGTTAGACCACTGGCTGAAGTAATAGATGTAGACATAGCCTTACCTGGATGTCCACCAAGATCTGATGTAGTGGCTGAAGTGGTCATGGCACTACTTAAAGGAGAACCAGTGGAAGTACCTACTACTAACCTATGTGAAGTATGTCCAAGGGAAAAACCACCAGAAGGATTGGCTATGGACAAAATTTTACGTCAATTTGAATTAGGAGAACCTGAAGAGGAATTATGCTTAATCCCTCAAGGATTAGTATGTAACGGACCCGCCACCATCTCTTTATGCGGAGCAGAATGCCCCAGCATAGGTATTAGATGTCAAGGATGCTACGGACCTACTTTCAATGTAGTAGACCAAGGAGCAAAAATGATAAGTGCTATTGCTTCTGACTTTGGTGTTGAAAGAGACAAAACCGTAGACCCTGAAGAAGTGGCAGAACAATTAGATGATATTGTAGGAACATTCTACACTTATACACTCCCAGCGGCCCTTGTGCCAGCTAAAATACGAAAGGAGGGTAAATAAATGGTTAAATTAAAAATGGAACCTGTGACCAGGATAGAAGGTCACGCCAAAATTACTGTGGACTTAGACGACGCAGGAAACGTTATGGACACCAAACTTCATGTTATGGAATTTCGTGGATTCGAAAAATTCCTGCAAGGAAGGAACATAGAAGAAGTTCCACGTATGGTGCCACGTATATGTGGTATATGTGATGTACAGCACCATCTTGCTGCGGCAAAAGCAGTAGATATGATTTTTGGTTACCAAGCTGAAGATATTTTACCTGATGCTTATAAAATGAGAGAACTCATGAATTGGGGTTCTACTATGCACTCCCACGGATTGCATTTCTATTTCTTAGCTGCTCCTGATTTTATAGCAGGAAAAGACAGAAAAACCAGAAATGTGTTCCAAATTGTGAAAGACGCACCAGATGTTGCTCTTCAAGCAATCGAACTGAGAAAGAATGCATTAGAACTAATTAGAGCTACCGGTGGAAGACCTATTCATCCAACTTCATCAACTCCTGGAGGTATATCTACCAAACTGGATGATGAAACTCAAAAAGATCTATTACAAAAAATGCAAAGAAATGTGGAATTGGCTCAAGCTACATTAGAACTGGCTAAGCCAATATTCGAAGAAAACATTGATCTAGTTAAAACTCTAGGTTACATGGAATCTTATCACACTGGTCTGGTTAAAGACGGCGTATGGGATATGTATGATGGAGATGTACGTATGAAAGACAAAGAAGGTAATATGTACGCAGAATTCCATTGTAGTAATTACTTGGACTACATAGCAGAACATGTAAAACCATACTCCTGGCTAAAATTCCCATATATTAAGGAATTAGGCTATCCAGAAGGTGTTTACAGAGTATGTCCATTGTCCAGGATTAACGTAGCTGATAAAATGCCTGACGCTGCTCCATTAGCTCAAGCTGAATTCGAAGAATTCAAGAAAACCTTTGGATACGCTCACGAACCATTACTATACCACTGGGCTAGACTCATAGAATTACTAGCTTCCGCAGAATGTGCTGCTGACACTCTTGAACAAGATTTATCTGGACCAAAATTCCCAGAAGCAATGGAAAAAACTGCTGGAGAAGGTGTAGGTATAGTTGAAGCTTCTCGTGGAACATTAACTCACCACTATGCTTGTGATGAAAATGGTTTAGTTACAAAAGCAAACATTGTAGTAGCAACTATCCAGAACAACCCAGCTATGGAAATGGGTATACAAAAAGTAGCTAAAGATTACATAAAACCAGGTGTAGAAGTAGACGACAGTATTTTCAACTTGATGGAAATGGTAATAAGAGCATACGACCCATGTCTATCCTGTGCAACCCACCAATTAGACAGTCAAATGAGACTCGCAACCCTTGAAGTATTTGATAGCGACGGACACCTCGTCAAAAAGATTTAATTCACCAGGGGTGGATAAAAAATGATAGTAGTCAACAAAGAAGACTGCATTAGATGTGGAGCATGTCAAGGCACATGTCCCACCGCAGCAATCGAAGTATCACCAGAAGACGTGATATATTGTGATATCTGTGGAGGGGAACCAAAATGTGTAGAAGTATGTCCACAAGATGCCCTGAAGCTTGAAGACATGGTCTTAGATGAGGAAGGAAACGTTCAAGGTCGAATAGTCTTTAACCCTGCCAAATGTGATGAATGTGGAGAATGTGTAGAAGTTTGCCCACCACAAACCTTAAAATTAGGCGGTGGAAAAGCAGAAAAAGTTCCACTACAAGGATACTGTGTAATGTGTCAAAAATGCGTCGACATATGCCCAGTTGAAGTTATAGGTATTGAAGGACTTAAAGAACCTAAAACAGTAGATTTAGAAATTGAAGGACCTATCTACATAGCAGACTGCGTTGGATGTGGAATGTGCGTAGATGAATGCCCCGTCAATGCCATAACTCTTCCTGAAATAGGCGGCACTATAGAAATTGATGAAGACACTTGTATTAAGTGTGGAATTTGTTCACAGACCTGTCCCTGGAATGCAGTTTTCATATCTGGAAAAAAACCAGTTAAACGTGGAAAAGAAATTATCAAATTTGAACTGGATGAAGATACTTGTATAGGATGTAACACATGTGTAGAGGCATGTCCTGGTGATTTTATAGATGTTAATCCATCAAACTTAACAGTTGAATTACCAGAAATATGTACTGCCTGTGGTTTATGTGAAAACATTTGTCCAGTAGATGCTATTGACTTAGAAGTCGAACTTGAACCGGCAACACCTGCCAGTGATGAAGGTTTAGTGTACGATGAAGAAAAATGTGACTTCATAGGGGCATGTGCAAATATATGTCCAAATGACGCCATAAGAGTCGTTACCAAAACTGGAATGCAAGTACCAGGCCAGGAAAAAGTGGACTCAGAACCATCCTTTGCAATGTGTACAAGATGTGGTGCATGTACTGTAGCCTGTCCAAATGACGCCTTATCCCTAGTGGATATGGACAAAGTCATAGATGGAAAAGTTGAAAAACGTAAAAGAGTACAGTACAACCCTGCTAAATGTACAGAATGTGGAGACTGTGTGGAAGTCTGTCCTTACAATATGCTGAAACTCACAGATGATAAAGTACCTCTCAAAGGTTTCTGTATACTCTGTGACCAATGTATACCAGCATGTCCAAAAGGAGCACTATTCCTCAAGTAAAAACAAAAATTAAGATTTTTTTAAGGTGGATTTTTCCACCAAAACCTATTTTTTTTAAATTCAATATATTAAATAAATAATATTTTTACTAATATTATCTTGAATTGAAAATTTATATTTTAACGTATATTTTGTGTTTTTCAAGATCCATTTCCACGATTTTGCCATTCAACTCTTTTTTCTGATTTAAAATATCCATTAACTCTATTTTATCATTTTTTATGCTGATATATATTACATCTTCCATTATTATAGGGCCATCAGTTGAATAAACGCTTGATTCGCACATATTTTCACCTTTTTTTAATATTTTGAATATATTCTATTAAATTGATGATTAATAATGTATTTTGTGAAAATGTTCACAAAAATATAATTTTTTATTTTTTTTCTTCCAAGTTACCCATTTTATATTTTAATTTTAACTTATATTATCTTAAAACTATCACATAAGCTTTTTTAGGTATATTTTAGTGTTATAGAAAAATTTATTATATCCTATGTTTATAATATAATATTAGTTATTTATGAGGGGAAGGAAATGAAAAAACTATTTCTAATATTAACACTGGTAATATTTGGTTTTTTAATAATTGGTACTGTTTCTGCTGCTGATACTCCGAACGGCACAGATTTAACAACTTATGATTCTTCGATGGATGAAAGTACAAATATGCAATTTCAACTATCTACAGATCCGATAATTGATAATGAATCAGCAAATAATATTAATAATCAAACAGATGATGAAGATATTAAAAAAGATGAAATTGAAGAATCATCAAATAATAATACTATTTCTGGAATTGTATTGGATTGTAAAACTGGAAACCCCTTCCCCGGAGTAACCATTACCATAAAATCATTAAATGGAGTACAATTAGCAACTTCCACTACTAATGAAAATGGTGAATATTTAATAAACTTCATTAGTAACCAAACTATTTTTGATGTAACAGCAACTAGCACAAGACATGGAAGAATAACTAAAAGGGTGAATCTAACACCTGACCAGGAAAAAACTAATTATAATGGAACTGCTAATTTTCAACTGGCACCCCAACCAGTAGCCAGTCTTAACACTCCCGGTGATGTCTTTATAAATGAAAATTTCACTTTTACCATCGACTTTGAAAATGGAAGTACTGATCCATTGGATGTAGGATTTGGACCCATAGTGGAGTTAATACTCCCCCCAGAGGTGACCTTTAACGGTGCTACATTCTTGGGTATAAATATTTCAACACTAGATCTGGGAACCTTCCCTGCATCTGGAATACTGATTAATCCACTCACTGGACAAAATGTTATTGGGACTGAAGGTTACCACCTGTATGTACTCATATATCCTCTAGGAAGTTTCACCCCTGATCAACCAACAGCAACTTTAAATGTTAATGCAAAACTTGCTCTGGATGCAGAACTAGGAGTACCCCTCCCTATTCAGGTAAACCCTGCCTTCCGTTTTGGTAACAGCCCTACAGGCACCACACCTATTTATGGCCCATCAGATACAAGCAATATTAACCCTACTGTAATTAGGCTAACCAAAGAAGCCATTCTTCCTGAAGATGAAACAGCCACCGGACCAAATTATCCTTACATATACAGAATTATATTAGACATAGCCGAAGGAGCAACAGTAACTGATATCGATGTTTCTGATATTATTCCACGCAATCTACACTTTGTAGAGGTATTAAATAGTGCTGGTGCAGATTTGGTAACCTTACCAGTGGAACCCGACCGGAAACTAATTTTCCATTTTAACTCATTAACTGGAATTGCCGGTCCAGACAAGATCATGGAATACCGGGTCTACGCACCAGAATTCCTGGAGGGAATCACACCAGATACACCAGTAATAGATCCAGACACAGGGGCCAGCGTAATAACTGATAATGAAGCTAAAGTAGAAGGAAAACATGAAACCCTTTATCCTCCTTATGATGTGATAAACGTAAGTTCTGGTCCTGTTTCAGACACAGTAAATCTAAGATCATTGGCCATCCAAAAAAGTGTGGCTGATATAACCAGTCCTAGTGAAGTTAAACCAACTGACACTTTAGAGTACACATTAAACTTCCAAGTTTCTGACTTTTTCGCTATTAAAGATGTTATTATAACCGACACCTTAGGGGATGGACAAACATTTAACAGTAGTTTTATACCTAAACTAGTCCTAACCATTGATGGAGTAACTATTAACCTTGATTTTGATAACTCTGGAGTTTTACCAGAGTTTACAGCAGTATTCCATCCATACATTGGTGTTCCTGATCCAGCTGCAGGAACCACAACCCTAACCTTCTACCTTTCCAATCTTCTAATAAATAGAGGTTATAGTGGAGTATTAACTGGTGGATTGTATGATGATCGTCAAGTAAACAAGGGAGCCACCACTGGAAATATAACTTTCCAATCTACTATAGACCTGGAATATGAAAACCCTGCCAGTCACCCTGGAGGTAACATGGAATTAGGATCTGGCGATCCAGTAAATAACAATGTGGTTATAAATGGAAAACTGGAACACAATGATCATCACGTATCAGAGGCTAGCAGTGCCGGTGTGGTAATTGTTAGACCCAGCATGGATAAAAATATTTACGCCATAAATGGCTCAACCATATTTGACCCGGCTAATAAAGTGGCCCCTGCTGATACAGTCACCTTTTCCATATTGGTTTTAGTTCCAACCACTAACCTAGAAAACTTTTCAATCACAGATTACCTTCCCATACCATTCTTAGTTGCTACTGAAATCGACCCAAATATCTACACCGGACCTTTAACAATACCACCAGCAGGTAGATGGATGCTGGGCAGTCAAGATACTTTAAGTGCTGATGTAGGCCTTCCAATCGTATCCTTCAACTCAACAGAAAATACGGTTATATTCTATTACGGAACAATTAATAATCCGGATCAGTTACAGAGAATTGCTCACCTACTATTTACTGTAACTGCAACTAACGAACCCATGGATGATGAGTTATATCTCACAAACCTGGCTCAGATGAAGTACAGTAACAGTCAGGGAGAATTTTCCCCCGTTAATGCTGTTGAATTTTTACAAACCCAGGAACCATTCCTGGTAATAACAAAAGGTGTTTACGAAACAACAGGTGATGGAGATATAGATCCGCCAAACACTGATCTTCCAGTTCGAGGAGATCTTACTGGTGCCGATGCTGGAGATGTGGTCACCTACCAGATTACGGTGGAAAACCAGGGAAGCTATTCTGCTTACAATGTCACTGTAACTGAAGATGTACCACCAGGTATTGTACCAGGATCTGGAACTATAATAAGTGTTACTGATGGAAACGGTGTGCCATTAAGTTATACCGGAGATCTATTCAGTACTGGTGGATTAAGAATAACCACGCCTTTATCTCCTAATGATGGAATTAAAGGACCTCCTTACGGATCAGATACAGCAATTATAAGATACACCTTCATTATAGCAGATAATGTATATCCATTACAAGAAATCGAGAATACTGCTCGAGTAAAAGAATATTATTCTTCACCTACCATTGACCCTGATCTTAATTTTGTAAGAAATCCTGATAATTATAAGGATGAAGCCCTGGTAACCATTGCCAGCCCCACCATATCCAAGGTATTAGAATCCACATCAGAGCCTACTACAACGGATTTAACCATTGGGGAAACTGGCGTATTTAGAATTGATGTAAACATGCCTGAAGGCCAAACCACCAACCTTACCGTGGTAGATACACTGCCTTTAGGATTTAACTATGACTCTTTTATAGGTATCGACACCTCCACCTTTGATGGAACCCTCGGTACTTTCACTGCACCAGTAGTGACCACTCTTCCCGATGGAAGAGTTCAAGTAACTTTTACTTTCACTGGAACAACCACTGTTAACCCGCACCCTACACCTACTCCCCATCTATTCAGCATCAGATTCCAGATCAAGGTAGCTGATAATTTAACATACAATCCACGGTCACCTTACAGCCAGACTAAAACCAACCAAGCATCAGTATTTGCCAATGAATTCTCTGCTATTAACACTTCCACCAATGTCACACTGGTACAACCCAACATATATATTACCAAATCATTCAACCCCACCACCCAGACACCTGGAGAATGGGTCACAATAACCTTAACAGCCACTAATAACGGAGCATCACCTGCAAATGATATTGTTTTCAGTGACCAGCTAAACAGCACCTACTTTGACTTCTCATCAGTAACAGAAGGTACTACTCCTACTGGTTTCATTTTTAATGATAATGGATCTGGTCTTGTAACCTATACCGGTGGACCAATTAATCCAGGCCAAAATCGAACCTTCACCTTAACTGTAAGACTGCTTGATGATGCACCTACTGGTTCACAAGTAGTAAATACTGCAAATATATCTTATACTTCTCTACCTGGAACTGTACCGGGGGAGAGGACATATACTGGAACCACTACTGCAAATCTGAACACTACTGCGCCAACAGTTACCAAAACCATAGTTGCTAACTCTGAACCCGCTACCCCAACAGGGGCCACGGCACTTATTGGGGAAGTTTTAACCTACCAGATCAATGTAACCATCCCTAAAGGTGTAACCTTATCATCGCAAATAAGGGATGTTCTACCTGCACAAGTAGGATATATCACAGGCACTTCAGAGATAACCCGTAGCAGTTCCAATATCACTGCTGCCAATTTCACCTTCACCCAGCCACCAGGAACCTTTGAATCAATTACTCCTAGTGGCACAACCACATTAATTTACGATTTAGGCAATATAACCAACACGGGATCTGCAGGTTCCATAACTATCAGATTCAAAGTGGTAGTATTAAATACCGCAGGCAATCAGGCAGGTGTGGTAATAAGCAACCGGGGAACCTTTAGATTTACTACCGGGCAAGGTACTACTCGAACTATAAATTCTTCATATGTAAATACCACCATTCAAACACCAGCCATAAGAGTTACAAAAAATGCCAACCCCGCCTCTGCTCAAGGCGGAGACACTATAACCTTCACCTTAAGATTAGAAAACCAAAATATAACAAATAGTAACACTGCATACGACTTGCAAGTCACAGACCCAATCATCTCTGATTACATATTTAACCCTGCAAGTGTTAGCTGGGTTATCACTGGAACTGGAGTAACTGTAACTGATAACTCAACTCCTGCACTTCTAGATTTATATATTAATAAACTGGCACCTGGAGAATATGTGGATGTAACCTACACCGTACAAATTATTCCAAATGTTAATTATGGAAAAACACTGCTCAACACTGCTACCTTCACTGGTAACAGCATACCTTTACCTAACGGTTCTACTGGGGAAACACCTGGAGTTCCAGGTTCTAATACTGGGGCAAGGACTGGAGATTCCAGTCAAGGATCACAGAATAATATAATTTCAACCGACACGGCAACTGTCACTACATTAGCTCCTACTATAACCAAGAATGTGGAAGGAGTAGATAGTGTAGACAGAGCTATAGGTCACACTGCCACTGAGAACATTATAGTTAATGTACCTATCGGAACAACCAGTGAACTGAGAGTAACAGATGCTCTTCCGAATGGACTGCAAGCCAGCAACTTTAACTATAATTACAGTACTGGAGTTACAGTCCAAAATGATCCGCCTATTGTAAGTCAAATAGGAAATAATTATACATTTAACTTTGGTACTGTTACCGCTACCCAATCAGGCACTATTACCATTTCTTATACAGTTCTTGTTCAAAATATTTTAAGTAATCAAAATGGTGTGGCACTAACCAACACAGCCTCAGTCATATATAAAAACAGCAGTGGAGATGATGTTTCTGGAGGTTCAGATACAGCAACGGTAAATGTAATCGAACCAGAACTACAAATTACCAAAACTCCTAACAAAACTAACTACAATCTAGGAGAAACTGTAACTTACACCCTTAATATAACACATACTCCAACCAGCACAGCTGAAGCTTATGATTTAGAGGTTAGAGACATCTTACCATCCGGTATAACATTTGACTCTATCATATCACTACCTGCTGGATGGAGTGCTGACACTTCAACACCGGGTTTACTAATTTTCAATGGTCCTAATTTACCATTAGGAAGCACAGCAAGCATAATATTTAACTGCATAGTTAACTATGACCCTGCAATTGCAGGTACAGATATCTTAAACCCAGTAACGATGACTTGGGCCTCTGATGGACCAAGTAATCCAAACCGAAGAACAGGTGAAGACGGACCAGGAGGATTAAATGATTACTATGCCTCTGGAAGTGCAACAATACACATCAAAAAAGCAGAAGTAACAATTGAAAAAACCAATAATGTGGGAGGTAATCTAAATGCCGGCCAAAACGTTACCTTTACCCTTACAATCACCAACAATGGTCCGGACCAAGCCACCAACTTACTCGTTACCGACTACTTACCAGTAGGGCTAGAATTTGTCTCCGCAAGTAACGGAGGAACCTACGACCCTGCTACAAGAGTCATAACCTGGCCAGTAGTACCTACATTAAATAATGGCTTAAACTTTACCAGAACAATAACTGCCACAGCACTACCATCAGCTGTGGGTCAAGATCTAGTAAATGTAGCCACAGTAACCTATAGCGAATACCCCTACACCTCAACAGACACCGACACAGTACATGTGAATAATGCTGTGTTAGAGATTGAGAAGTCTGCTGACCGTAGTCCTGCGGTTTATAATGTGGGTGAATTGGTTGTTTACACGGTTAATGTGA
>JBNGDB010000003.1:0-71830 GCA_049975245.1 Methanomicrobiales archaeon | reverse complement strand
GTGTGGTGACTTGGACGGTGCCTAGTTTGGCTGCGGGTGCTAGTTTCACTCCTACGGTTACGGTGACTGTGGATGATGGTACCCAGGGTACTAATATTGTGAATGTTGCCACGGCTCGTAATGATCAGGTGCCTACTCCGGTGCAGGATGATGAGAGTATTTATGTGAATAATGCTGTGTTAGAGATTGAGAAGTCTGCTGATCGTAGTCCTGCGGTTTATAATGTGGGTGAATTGGTTGTTTACACGGTTAATGTGATTAATACTGGTCCGGATGCTGCTACGGGTGTGGTGGTTACGGATACAGTGCCGGTGGGTTTGACTTATGTTTCTTCCACATTGGGTGGTGTTTATGATCCGGTTACTGGTGTGGTGACTTGGACGGTGCCTAGTTTGGCTGCGGGTGCTAGTTTCACTCCTACAGTTACGGTGACTGTGGAAGTAATTGCCCATGGTCAAGATATTACAAATATTGCCACGGCACGTAATGATCAAGTACCAACCCCAGTGGAAGATACTGAAACAATTCATGTAAACTCAGCAGATGTTGGAATAACCAAGACTGCCAGTACATTAACACCTAACTACTTAGATAAACTGACTTACACTATAACTGCTACAAATTATGGTCCAGACACAGCTACGGGAGTGGAAGTAACTGACATTTTACCTGCTGGCTTAAAATTTATATCATCCACCACTACTCAAGGTACATACAACTCCAATACTGGAATTTGGGATGTCGGAACCATTGAAAAAAGTAAATCCGCAGTTCTGAAAATAGTTGTGCAAGTGGTTAAATCAAACACAAGCATAGAAAATACAGCAACTAAAACCAAAGAAAACGAATATGATCCTAACCCTGATAATGATTCAGACAGTGTAACCATAACCGTGCCTACCGCAGCAGATCTAGCTATAACTAAGACAGTAAACAATCCAAGACCTACAATCAACGACACCATTTTCTTCACATACATTGTACAAAACCGGGGACCAGATACTGCAGTGGAATCAAGAGTAATAGATGTACTACCTGCGGGACTTCAATATGTTTCATCTTCTGCCAATTATGGATCATATAATCCGCAAACTGGAATATGGACTATTGGAGATCTTCCAAAAGATGCAGTTGCACGACTCATCATAAGATGTATTGTAACCAGAACAGGTAGAATAACCAATAAAGCTAAGGTAGAATCATTAACCTATGATCCTATACTTGATGATACTGTGGCCACAGCAACAGTAGATGTACAGTCTAAACCTAAACCCGCCAACGGTAAGAAGATTCCAATGCAAAAAACAGGAATTCCAATTAGTATAATCCTAATTGCCATATTAATGGTCTTTGCAGGAATTATAGTTCCTAAAAGAAAGAAATAAATCAATCCCTTTTTTTCTTTTTTTTAATTAATCAAAAACTAAATTGATACAATTAGTATATAAACTAATTTTTAAAAAAATTATTAGGAAAGATTCAGCATTTTTGATAATTAATCATAGACAAATTTGCCCTTATTCTCAAAAATATCTCCATCTTCCATCACCACTTTACCTCTAACCAAGGTCATAACCGGCATTCCCTTAACTTCAAATCCTTCAAATGGAGAATATTTTGCCTTGGATTTAAAATCTTCAGGAGTTATAACAGATTCTTTTTTCAAGTCCACCACTACCAGATCAGCATCCATCCCTTCTTTTAAGAAACCCTTATTTTCAAGGTTAAATCTCTGGGAAGGATTTTCACACAACATTTTTTTAATTAGTTCAAGTGTAATATTCCCTTGATTAAATTCATTTAAAAGAAGTGGAAGCGCAGTTTCTAGGTTAGGAACACCGGGCGGTGCGTTCCATACGTCCTGATTTTTTTCAACAATTCTATGAGGGGCGTGATCTGTCCCGATCATATCCATCTCTGCAAGATGTTCAATCCCAATTTTATATTTAGTTGAACGAAGCGGAGGGTTAGTTTTAGCGAAATTTCCCTTTAAATGAAGATACTTTGAGTCTAAAAATAGATGATGAGGTGTTACTTCAGCAGATATATTACAATTATCTTTTCGAGCTTTTTCAATTAATTTAATAGATTCTATGGTACTAACATGACATATATGAATTCTATTTCCCAAGTATTTAGACATCTCAATGGCATAGGATATTGAAAGTATCTCAGCCAATGGTGGTCTGGCTTTGGCATATAATTCAGGGTTTAAATCAACCTTTTTCATCATTTTTGAGGTACAGTAATCTATTATACCTCCATCTTCAGCGTGCAAAGTAATTATGGGATTGAATTTTAAATTGGAAATACGTTGGAAAGCTTCTATTAAAAATTTATTATCAGATAAATCCATGAAAATTTTAAAGGAGGCAGGGTTCAGATTTGCTATTTTTTCTATTTCTTCCAGGTTCCCCACACCAGAATGTAGACCATAATCCACTATACTTTTCTTTTTAGCTATTTCCTTCTTCTGACGAAAAGCACGCACGGTATTAGTAGGGGGGATAGTGTTAGGCATGTCAAAAACAGTGGTAAATCCTCCATTTGCAGCGGCCATGGTGCCACTTCGAAAATCTTCCTTTTCTGTCAATCCAGGATCTCTTAGATGTACGTGAACATCTATTAATCCAGGTAAAACTGTTTTACCCTCCAAATCTATTATTTCATCACTTTTTATAGGAATTTTTTTAATAGATGTGATTTTTCCATTATCCACTGCTATACACTGTTCTGATTTGGATGGGGGTATTTTACAGTTAACAATGCAGAGATCAACCATTATTACACCTTATATATCATATTATTTTACTTGAAAACTTTCAATTATTATATCTATATTACCTTTCTGATTATCAAATTCTTCAGGAGGTATAACCGTACAGGAAATCGTGTATAAATATCCATTTTTTTCCATGAAAATAGTTAGATGCTGCTGACGGGTTTGAGTATTGTTACATCCAATTTTATAGATAATTTCATAGGCATTAGTATCATCTACTTGTAATGTTTTCTCTGATATAATTTGGTAACAGTATTCTGTTAAATTTTCCTTATTAGCAACTTTAAAATTGTTAAAATACTGTTTTAAACTAGAATTATTGTTTAATTCTTTTTTTGATATAATAACTTCAGTATTATTTCCTCTGACACTAATTATGGCGCCGGGAAGATCCATTACTCTGCCAGTTTCCCAGTTTGATGGATAATCAAATGATATTTCATCATCTTCAAAATTTCTGTTATTTTCTATGCAACCTATAATTGAAATTATCACTATAAAAAAAATTAAAATCATAAAAAGAAATTTAAATTTCATAATTGTTCCTCCATAAAATATTATAAAATCTTATCTATAAATTTTTTGAATTAAACCATAAAACAAATTATCATCTCTACTTACATCTTTAAAAAAAAAGAAGCATTTGTTTAATAATATCGATAATAAATATTTTATCCTTACATTTACATATCCTAGAGTAGATGTCATGAGATCAAGAACTGATTTTATCCAAAATTTAATTGAAAGAGATAGGAAAATATTCTTCCAAGACCTGGAAAAGGAACCTAAATTCCAGAAAACATCGTCTGATGTTAAAATCATGGCTGATTTTACTGAATATTCTCCTTTACATCTAGGGCACCACCACTGCATAATTAAAGCAAAGGAAAAAGAACCAGATGCAATATTTGTTGCAATAGTCCCTGGACTTTTCGAGCGAAACGGGAGGGGCCGGCCCTATATAATGACAAGGCACGCCCGGGCCGAGGCCGCAGTAAATGTAGGGGCAGATATAGTAGTAGAAGGCCCTCCCATGGGCATAATGGGTTCAGGACAATATTCATTGTGTTTAGCTAAAATGTTTCAAGCATTAGACACAGATTTCATACCCCGAGGATATAAACCAGTAGAAGGCATCAAAGAAATATTAGAACATATAAATCAGGGAAGAGCAGTAGCTCCAAAACCCTACAAATTTGTGGATGTGGAAAGTAGAAAAGTCCTAAAGGAAGGTAAACTAGATGAAGACAATTATGTTATAGTATCCCTTTCAAAATCTCTGAATAAAATAGGATTCAACTTTAAGAATAAATTTATATTCGTAAAAAGAATTGAAGGAGTAAGCGGTACGAAAATTAGGGAATACATATCAAAAGGCGATTTCGAATCTGCTAAAAAAATGTTGCCCTCTGAAACTATCGCCGTTTTAAAAAAAGAGATAGATGAGAATCGAGCTCCTCTAAGTGATATAAGATATGAAGAGGGAATACTGGAATTTGTTAATAGATGTGATTTGAATGATTTAACTGCATTAAATCTAATTGATGATGTTACGGCCCATAATATGATAGATGGGCGTCCTTTTGAAAGTATTGATCAGATTGAAAAAATTATTTCATGGGGATTTAGTAGACATTATAAGCAAAGGATTTTATCATCATTAGAGGCAAGAATAAATAAGGATCAAATATCAAAGTATATAGATTCTTATCCACCTATAATAAGAATATTAAATTTCAAAAATAAAAACATTTTAAAAAAGTCTAAAGAAAAAATAACACACAGGAGGCTAGAGATATGGCAGTGAAAGAAGGAGATTTTATAAGATTAGAATATACAGCTAAAACAAAGGAAACCGGTGATGTTTTTGACACCACAATTGAAGATGTGGCGGAAGAGGCTGGGATACTTGTTGAGAATAAAAATTACGGACCAATACCCATAGTAGTGGCCGGTGGCCATGTATTAAAAGGTCTTGATCAAGCTTTAGTTGGTATGGATGAAAGTGAAGAAAAAACGGTTGAACTGACTCCAGAAGAGGCATTTGGTAAAAGAGACCCTAAACTCATACAACTGGTCCCCATGAGAGAATTTAAGAAACAAAACATTAAACCTCACGTGGGAATGGCTATAACCTCTGAAGGTCATACTGGTATAATTAGGAGTATAAGCGGCGGAAGAGTCACCGTTGATTTCAACCATGAATTAGCTGGTAAAAATCTAGTTTACCAAGTTAAAGTTGAAAAAATTATTGATGATGATATGGATAAGATCAAAAGCATGATAGAACTACACTACCCTGCCGGAAACATAGACCTGGATAAAACCCAGATCGACATAAAAGACGGTAAAGTAGTAATTCAAATGGATGAAATGGCCCGTTTTGATCAAAAACCTTACATGGACATAACCTTTGCCAGATTCCGCATAGCACGTGATGTATGGGAAAACATTGAAGGTATTGAAAAAGTGGAATTCGCCGACGTCTTCGAAAAAAAGAGTGAAGAAGCAGCTGAAGAAGTTAAAGATGTGGAAGAAGTTGCAGAGGAAATAATAGAAGAAGCTAAAGAAGAAGCTGAAGTCACCAAAAAAGTAGAAGAAACTATTGAAGAAGAGAAAAAGGAATAAAAAATTCCCATTCTTCATTTTAACTTGTTTAAATATCTTTTAATTATTTCTTATTTTATTCATTAAATCCATTTAGACCTCTTTTTTAAAAATCAAATTATTAAAATGGTTATAATGTGATTTATAAACTTTATTTATAAAATATGTATATAAATAATTAAATCTTTATAAATTAAATGAATATCCTTATTTTATAAACTTTGTGTCAAGATATGGTTTCATAAAGTTATAAAAGTGTTAATTCTTAAAAATAGTATTTTTATTCATCAAAATAGGGTTTTAAAAAATAAAAAAAGAAAAGAAAAAAAATTTTAGTTCTTCTTTTTGGGTATCAAGTAGCCTGCAAATACCATTAGTACAGCTAGTACCATCAATCCTATTGGAGTACCTGTTGGTTTCATTGGAACTGTTTTTCCATGGGCTGGAGCTACAACATCTAGGGTTGCAGTTGCTCTGTTATTATCCATATTTGGATCATATGTATCAGAGCTTACCACAGCAACATTGGTGAATGTTCCGGTTTTAGTTGCTTTAGCAACTATTGTAAGTGTTTCAGATGCACCATTTGCCATGTCACCAATAGTCCATAGATTAGTCTCTGGATCATAGGTTCCAGTTGAAGCTTGGTAAGATACGAATTCTAGTCCGCTAGGCATAGCATCTATAACCCGTACATTCACTGCTGTGTCTGGACCGTTATTTCTAACTACTATAGTGTAAGTAACATTGTAACCTACTCTAACCGGGTTAGGTTTAACAGTCTTAGTTATGGCCAGGTCAGCTGCTTCACGGTACATTCCTGCGTCCAAGTCCAAGTATACGGTACCGGATCTGTATTCTCTGTTGGCTGTTTCTCCGTTAACTGGGAATGCGTCACTGTCTTTTGTTGGATCTGTTCCAGCGTATTGAGGACTAAACTGGTATCCGGAAGGTTTAATGAATTTCACGTAGTAGAAGTTAGGATTCAGGTTTTGGAATATGTAGTATCCATTGCTGTTAGTTGTGGTGGTTGCTTCCAGAGCATTTGTCAGGCCGTTGTAGAGTTCTACACCTATATTTGCTAGTCCTGGTTCTCCAGGGTCTTGGATTCCGTTACGGTTTAGATCATTCCACACCCAGTCTCCAATAGCAACTGGTTGCCACATTGCAGCGTCAATGTAGGGGCTGTTTTCACCTGCAGCCACTGATAGTGGAGCTGTGAATCCTGTGGCAGGGTTTGCTTTGTTGGTCACATTAGGGTCAGTCACTGGGAATTGTGGACTGAAGAAGAATCCGTTTAGCAGAGTAAATCGTAGAATATATGTTCCAGGTATTAAGTTCGTGAATTCATAGAATCCGTTGGCGTCAGTGTATGTGGTTTGGAGGTAACCTCCCATACCATCATAGAGGTCTACTTGTACGTTTGGTATACCGGTTCCACGGTTTTCAAATATTCCGTTGGCATTTTGGTCGTTCCAGACAAAGGATCCTATACTGGCTGGCTGCCACATACCTGCATCCCAGTCCGGTTGAGAATCACCAGAGCTGAGAGTAATGGTTGCGGTGCGGCCGTTTATTGGATCAGCTGTATTGTCAGTTACACCAGGAGTGTAAGGACTTATGTTGTATCCAGCAGGTTTGATAAACTCTAAGAAATATTGTCCAGGTATTAAGTTGGTAAATAGATAGTTTCCGTTGGCGTCAGTAGTGGTGGAATTGATTTGTATTCCGGATTGGGTGTATAGATTCACGGTCACACCTGCTAGTCCTTGTTCACCAGGATCAATATCTCCGTTAACATTTAGATCATTCCAGACTAAGTCTCCTATCTCTGCTGGTTGATACATTCCTGCGTCCCATTTAAGTTCGCTAGCTCCAGAGTAGAGGGTTATGGTGGCGGTTCGACCAGTGGTTGGATCGGCATCACTGTCGATCTCATCATCAGTTCCTTGGTTTGGTGGGCTGAATACGTATCCTACTGGTTTAACGAATTCTACAATGTAATCTCCAGGATCTATATCGTTGAATAGGTAGTTACCGTTACCGCTAGTGGTTGTAGATCTTACAGGTACTAATCCACCAGGTTCATATAGGTTCACGGTTATTCCGTTTATTCCAGGTTCACCCATCTGCCAGATACCATCTGCATTCAGATCGTCCCAGACAAAGTCACCTATCTCTACGAACTGGTACATACCTGCATCCCAGGTCAGATCAGTCTGCCCGATGCCTAAGGTTATAGGGGCGGTTCTGCCGAAATTAGGACCTGGTGTAGGGTCTGCTTTGTTATCAGTTACTCCAGGGATGTAGGGACTAAAGTGGTAACCTGTTGGTAGAATAAATTCTACAATGTATGGGGGAATGCCCACTGTTGGTGTTAAATTATTGAAGTAGTAGAATCCACTTGAATCGGTGGTAGTTGACATTACTGGTGATGTTACACCTTGGAAATAGAGATTCACGGTCACATTAGGAATACCTTGACCTCTTCCCTGGTTGATTCCATCAGCGTTTTGGTCATCCCATACATAGTCACCAATAGTGCCGAAAAACAGGTCTTCTACTAACATACCGGCATCCCATGTGTAGTCCACATCACCAGAGTTTAGGGTGAAAATATTTGTGTAACCTAATGGTGGGATTGCGGTGTTAGTTATGAATCCAGGTACTTGTCCAATATAAGGACTTACTAGGTATCCTGAAGGTGGTACAAATCGTAGATAGTAACTGCCAGGGCTTAGATTCTTGAAATAGTAGTTTCCATTAACGTCTGTTGAAGTAGAATCTAATAGTGTACCAGTACTGGTGTAAAGTTGTACTACTATATTGGCTAGAGGATATTCGTCGAAGGGGGGGTTAGGTTCGTAGTATCCGTTAAGGTTTAAATCCATCCATACAAAGTCACCTATCTCTGCTTGTCTATACATTCCTGCATCCCATTTAAGTTGGGATTGTCCTGATGTGACGGTAATTGTAGGTGTTTTACCAGTTAATGGATCAGCATCACTGTCTATTTGGTCGTCGCTTCCCTGGAATGGTGGACTAAATATGTAACCGGTAGGTTTATTGAATAGTACATAATAGCTTCCCGGTGTAAGGTTTGTGAATAGATAGTTACCATTAGCGTCTGTTGTATCGGATTGTCCGGTATAGGTTCCATCTTGGTAGTAAAGATCAACTAAGACATTTATTATCCCTGGTTCGCCCATTTGGTAGATTCCATCAGCGTTTAAATCATCCCATACAAAGTCACCTATCTCGGCAGGTTGCCATAATCCAGCATCCTGTGTTAGGTCAGTTTGACCTGCAGTTAATGCGAATATAGGAGTTTTACCAGTAGCATCTGCTTTGTTATCAGTTACTCCAGGTATGTATGGACTGAAATAGTATCCTAAAGGTGCTGTAAATACAATGTAATAACTACCTGGTGTTAAATTACTGAACAAGTAGTATCCATTGATATTTGTAGTGGTATTTCCTACTAGTACATCTCCGCTGGTGTAAAGATCTACATTTATTCCAGATAATCCAACTCCGATACCTTCATATATTCCATTGGCATTCTGGTCGTTCCAGACGAAATCACCTACACTGGCGGGTTGGTATATACCTGCATCCCATGTGTAGTCATTTTCTCCAGGGTCAATGGTGAATATTGCAGTTTTACCTAGATCGGGGCCGGGGTTAGGATTTGCTTTGTTATCGTAACTTGGACCGTAAAATGGACTGAAGTTGTAACCGGCAGGTAATATGAACTTGACATAGTAGTCTCCAGGATATATATTTTTAAAGTAATAGTATCCAGTTGAATTAGTTACCTGGGTTTCCAGTTCGTTGTCCAATGAGTCGTAAAGCTTCACCAATACGTTCGGAACTCCTAATTCGCCGGGATCTTGCATTCCATTGGCGTTAGCATCATACCAAACCCAATCTCCTATCTCGCCAGGTACGTATACAGTTTCAAATTCACCGTAATCAGAGTTGTAGTGATAACTGCTACCACTTCGGTCATAGATAACCGGGTATAGATCGCTTACACCTGCATTTAGTACCAGGAAGGTCCATACTGTGGTGAAGGCGTTACCTTGTGGGTTAGGAATGTACACATTGTAAACAGTTCGGTTTACATTACTGGTGTCTGTATAAGTGGTTACCATCCCTAGAGGCATAACCATTGCTGGATCATATGAAACCAGAGGTAAGGCTAGTTCAGGATAGTTTGCAGAACCAGTTGTACTGGTTACGGTCACTGTAAATGTTTCACCCACTAGAGGGTTAGGCGGTGACACTGATATACCTGTAATATCATTCCGATTTTGGCTTAGAAGTTTTTCCACGTATATACTTCCAGTTGGAGTGTAAAGTGGAGTGTCAGTACCCTGAATGGCAACTTGATAATTTCTACTTGTAAAATAAGCAGCTGCATTCCGGGTTATCTCAACCAGATAGAAAACATCCTTAGTTTCACCGGGTGCAATGTCACCAATATTTTTCACTGCAGTTTCACCAGGAGCCAGATTTATGTAAGTATTGGCACTAGTCCAGCTGAAGGTGGCTACCACATTATGGGCAGTATTAACTGCATCAGGGTTTCGTACTCTGAATTGGATAATGGTCTGATTAGGTCCTTCATTCACATTATTACTGTCAAGACCAGCAGTATCCTATGAACCCTTAGTAATATCCAGAGGTGGGTCGGGATTGGCCTCTTCATCAGTTCCAACCGGCGGATCGGTAGTAGGTTCTTCAGTACCTTGTAATTCGTTATTCTCTGTTATACCTCCATCAGACTCATCTGCAGCTGCTACTGCACCACAAATGCTTATAATGAAGATAAAACTTAGCGTTAGTAAAATTGCTTGTTTTCTCATCTTTTTCACCTCCTTTATGCTTATTCTTTAATAATTAAATTATACATAACAATTTATTTTATGTTGTAAGAATATAATAAAATTATCTAATAAAGTGACTATTTTCACAAAAAAACAGTTAATACTTCAAAAAAAAGTGTATTAATAAAATTCTTGGATTATACTACTTTAAAATCATTTTGCGCTTTATTTGTTAATTTATAGGTCAATAAAATAACACCATAAAATATGAAAATCTAAATTTTAGATAATTCTAAATATTTAAAAATAAAAAAAATTAAGGCCAAGTTAACATTTTTGGAACTTTAACCTTTTTTACTCTTTCTCTTACATCTTTTGGCCAGTTATCTGGGTCAAAACCCTTTTGTGCTAAAAATCCGAATATCCATCTGGAAATGCCTATACCCAAACAACCAGTCCATAAAACATGTTTATGTGCTTCTTTAATAGAAAATCCCTCAGTAAAGTGGGTTCCATGTACATTAGCTGATACTACGGCAGGTCCTTTATCTTGATTAGGTGCAACTAATCTCATTTCATATTTAGGTATGTCTGGAAATTCTATTCCTCGCTCTTCTACTTTTCTACCTTCCAGATAAAATGGGTCGTCACCTACCTCAGTATACCACTCCAATTCCATATCATCAGCTATTTTTTGGGATATATTTACAGTAGTATCTCTTATTTTATCCACATCTTCTGGATTTCCAAGCCATACTAGTTCTATTCGCTGGAATTCATGTACTCTGTCTAATCCTTTAGCTCCTCCAGCCTCCCATCTGTAAGTCCAACCACTTCTATCGAAAAGCTTAATAGGTAATTCTGATTCATCAACTACTTCATGAGAAAAAAATTCATAGAAGGGTTCACATTGAGCCGGTGCTAAAACATAAGAAGGATCTTTGAGTCCTTCTTTTAAAAGGTCAATAGGAACATCTTTTTTAACCACCAATTCCTGTTTGAATTTTTCAAATAATTCCGGATCTCTACGGGGAGCAGAACAATAATACATTCCTTCTGGAAGCCCTTCTAAGTAACGCATTTTGTTCATAACTGGAATTGGTATGAGCTTAGGCCACATGCACTCTACGAATTCCATTTTGTAGACCAATTCTTCCAAAAATATTTCTTCTATAGTCCGCTGCAATGCAATAATCTGTGGCCCGTAGAACCACTGCCCTTTACCCGGAAACTTTTTGACCCATCCAAGTTTAGCAGCTTCTTCTGTAGGGTCGCCCTCAAAAAAGAATTTTTGTTTTTGGCTTTTGGATATTATTGTACCAGGTTCTATCTTGGTAACTTGTTTGGTTAATATATCACTGGGACCTTCAATAGTAGTATCTTTTTCAGTCTCAACCAGTACTTGTTTTATTACCCGATCCACAACATGTCTTCTAAGATCCCCTTCTTCCAAGTCCTTGAATTTAATGATGATCATGTCATTAATAGTTTCAAATTCAGCAACATAGGGCATATCCGTTAAATCAATTTTTTTAGTAGTGGGTATCTTAATTATATATTCACTCACATGAATTTTTCTAACACCGATATGATATTTAGGCCCCATAACTTGTAGTAAAGGTTTTTTCATACGTAAAAGTGCATCATGGGCCCTGCCACGCCTCCCTGATTCAATGGTTAGTTTAAGTACGTGGCCTTCTAAATTCCATTCTTTTATGTAAGATGCATCTACTTTTTGGTCTTCAGGAACTCCTCTCTGGAAGAGATCATGGTTAGCATAATCTATAAACTTTTGAATATCTTTTTCAGCTTCTTGAGCATCTTTACTGAACGTGATTTTTCCTTTCAGTTCAAATTTCATTTCAAATCACCTTCTACATCTAAATTTTAGAATTATTGTAAAATTTTTAAGTAATCTGATTTATTCTATTAGATGGAATCTAAAATTTTTTCTGACATCATTTCACAAAATATAAGATCATCAACCGTTGCCAGCACAGTCCTTAAAGAATTTCCTTCTAATTCATAAATCAACTGATTTTTATACACATGGGAGTTTATAAAATCCATATTATCTTGTTTTAATGAATAATAAGTGGTAACTGCTTGAAAATCTTTACTATAAGTAAAGGTAATTTTTGTTTTTATGTGCATATCTTTAGATCATTGCTTAAAACTTAAAATACTTTCTGCAATATTCTCCACAGATTTAAATGCTGGAGAATCTGGATATTCTATTAAAGGTTTTCCTTCCATATCTGCCATTACCACGGTGCTATCTTGAGGAATGCACCCTATAACCTCCATTCCTATCTCATCGAGTTTTGCACGCGTAAATCTTTCTTCAGTCTCATTAGATGCTTTATTTATTACAGCAACTATATTTTTCACTCCAATGTCTTTGGCTAGATTTTTGATTCTTTTAGCAGTTTCAACGGATTTTAGGCTGGGTTCAACAACCACAATCATCAAATCAACAGATTCTGATGTTCTACGTCCCAAGTGTTCTATACCTGCTTCCATATCCAGAACTACTATTTCATCTTTATGCAGGATCATATGTCTCATCAAAGCTTTTAAAAGAACAGAAGCAGGACATACGCATCCCTCTCCACCCTTATCCACCGTACCCATAACTAAAAGTTTTAAATTTTTGTTATATTTTATGGATAATGATTCGGGAAGGTCACTTATTTTAGGATTCATTTTAAATACTTCTCCAAAAGATGATCCAGGTTCTGCACCTGTCCTATCTTTTATAAGGTCGCGCATTTTAGATATTGGTGTTATCTGATTGTGTATACCTAGACTGGATGCCAGGTTCATATCTGGATCAGCATCTATAGCGAATACTTTATAAGTTCGTGACAAGATACAAGATAAAGTACTAGAAAGGGTTGTTTTACCCACCCCTCCTTTTCCTGTTATTGCAATTTTCATGTTTTCACCATCTTTTTATAACCAAAAACATTGGTTATATTGGGTAATATATGAATAATAACCAATAATTCTGTTTATATTGGTCATTATATGACTTTATTAATTATGGTCATATACTAGTTATATATTAAGGAGAAGGTTTATTAAGGCTGTTAACTTAAACTTTTATAAGGCCAATTTTAAGGTATAAAATTCACACTCAAATTTTTATAAGGAGGATTATTTATGGTAAGAGCATACACTAGAAAAGAGTATATACGTAAAATTCCAGGTTCACGAATTGTTCAATATGATATGGGTAACTTATCCGCAGAATTCCCATTATCTATCAGTTTAGCAGTTAAAGAACCAGCACATATTAAACACAACGCATTAGAAGCAGCAAGGATAGCTTCTAACAGATTCATGCAGAGAAAAGCAGGTAGAATGGGTTATCATTTGAAACTAAGAGTCTACCCTCACCATATCGTTAGAGAAAACCCTATGGCAACTGGAGCAGGGGCTGACCGGGTTCAAGATGGTATGAGAAAAGCTTTCGGTAAACCAGTTAGTTCAGTTGCAATAGTAAAGCCAAATCAAAAGGTTTTAACTATTCAAGGCAATAAGAAAAACTTTAAAGACATTAAAGAAGCTTTAAGAAGAGCGGCTATGAAATTACCCGTACCATGCCGAATAGTGATTGATAAGGGAGAAGAATTAGTTAAATAAATTTTTTTTGTAAATTTTTTAAAATAAAAAATTGTAATTAGGGGATCAGCATGAAGTATGTAGCATATTTTGATGAACTAAACAAGGAAGATGTTGCAATCGCAGGTGGAAAAGGAGCGAATTTAGGCGAACTAACCCAAGCAGGAATTCCTGTGCCTCCCGGCTTCGTAGTTACCGCGGCGACCTATGAAAAATTCATTGATGAAACCGGTATTTTTGATTCAATAATGGACATTCTTGCTGCCGTGGACGTTCATAAAAATAAAGAACTTCAGGATGCTGCAGTCCGGATAAAAAAGATAATAATGGATGCATGGGTCCCTGATGAGATAAAAACCCTAATTACAGAATCCTACAACGCACTATGCGAAAAAATTGGGAAAGAAAATGCATTTGTAGCAATCAGATCATCAGCAACTGCAGAAGATTTACCAGAAGCATCTTTTGCCGGTCAGCAGGATACATATCTCAATATAAAAGGTTCTGAGGATGTAGTAAAATATGTACAGAAATGTTGGGCTTCCCTTTTCGGAGCCCGGGCAATATTTTACCGTGAAGAGAATAATTTTGATCATTCAAAAGTCTACATAGCAGTTGTAGTTCAAGAGATGGTGGATGCTGAAAAAGCTGGTGTAATGTTTACAGTACACCCTTCTACTGGTGAAGAAAAAATATTAATCGAAGCATCATGGGGATTAGGAGAAGCGGTTGTTTCAGGAACTGTAACACCAGACACTTATTGGGTGGATAAAAATACAGGTGAAATTCTGGATACTTTTATCAGTACCAAAAATATCATGTTTCAAAAGAATCAAAAATTAGGAAAGACAGAAAAATTAGAAGTTCCAGAGGATCTGAAAAATAAAAAGGTTTTAAATTCTGAAGAAATAGCAGAACTAACGGAACTTGGAAAAAATATACATAATCATTATCAATTCCCTCAAGATACAGAATGGGCCATTGAAGATGGAAATGTTTACATGCTCCAATCCAGACCAGTAACCACCCTTGAAAAATCAGATAAGAGTTCTGGGAAAGAAGTGGAAGGAGAAAGAACCATTATAACCAAAGGATTGGGTGCTAGTCCGGGAATGGGTTCTGGAGCAGTTAAAATTGTAAATGAAATAGGTGAACTTGATAAAGTGGAAATGGGAGATATTCTGGTGACAGTCATGACCACTCCCGACATGGTTCCGGCAATGAAGAGGGCCAGTGGAATAATAACTGACGAAGGAGGAGTAACCTGTCACGCAGCCATAGTTTCTCGAGAATTGGGCATACCTTGTGTAGTGGGAACCAAAGATGCCACAGAAATTTTAGATGAAAATCAGTTAGTAACAATTGATGGAAATAAAGGAATAGTTTACAAAGGTAAACTTGAGGAAGCTAAGAAAGTTGAAGTAGAGGAACAGCCATCAGTAGTACAATCATCTATACTAACAGTAACTGATGTTAAGGTAAATGTGAGCATGCCTGAAGCTGCTAAAAAAGCTTCTCAAACTGGTGCTGATGGAGTAGGATTACTTAGAACTGAGCATATGATGTTAACTGCCGGCGTACATCCTATCAAGTTTATAAAAGATGATAGAGAAGACGAACTCATCCACATATTAATGGAAAATATTCTTAAAGTGGTAGATACTTTTTATCCAAAACCTGTATGGTACAGAACATTGGATGCTCCCACTGATGAATTCAAAACTTTAGACGGTGGAGAAGATGAACCATACGAACATAACCCCATGTTAGGTTGGAGAGGTATTCGACGTGAACTTGACCAGCCAGATATTCTTAGAGCTGAATTTAAAGCCATTAAAAAATTACATGAACAAGGATATACCAATATAGGCATTATGATTCCCCTGGTACAGCATCCAGATGAACTAAGGCAAGCCAAGAAAATAGCAGAAGAAGTAGGTTTAAAACCACAAAAAACCATTGAATTTGGTATCATGGTGGAAACACCTGCTGCAGCAATGGTTATTGAAGATTTTATCGATGTGGGAATAGATTTCGCCAGTTTTGGAACTAATGACCTAACCCAATATACGTTGGCCATTGACCGAAATAATGAAAATGTAGCCGGTCTTTACAGTGAAGGACATCCAGCAGTTTTAAAACTTATAGAAAGAGTTATTAAGAAATGTAATGCTGCCGGAGTTAAAACCAGTATATGTGGACAGGCAGGAAGCATTCCTCATATAGTTGAAAAATTAGTAGAACTTGGAATAGATAGTGTTTCTGCTAATACTGATGCTGTTCCTACAGTTAGAGAGACTGTCGCTAGAATTGAGAAAAAATTGGTTTTAAAAGCTGCAAGGAAAATGATTCAAGAATAAAGCCTAAATAACATATTTTTTTTAAATATTTTAATCATTTTTTTTAGTTATTTTTTTCCAGGTAATTAACATGGACAAAAATGGATTTTCCAAGGAAAAAGTTTTTCAAGAACTAAAGAAGTATCAAAATGAGGATCTCAGTCACCGTTCAGGAAGAATACTGGGTTCAATGTGCACATGCCCTCATATTGTAGGAAGAAAAGCTTATAGCATGTTTTTGGAATCTAATCTGGGAGATCCTGGCCTATTTCAAGGAACGAAAAAATTAGAAGCTGAGTCAATTCAGATTTTAGGTAGCATGCTTGGAAATAAAGATGTTTTTGGACATATAATAACCGGGGGTACTGAAGCTAACATTATGGCCATGAGAGCTGCGAGAAATTATTCTAAAATAAAAGATCCAGAGATAATTGTCCCTAAATCTGCTCATTTTTCATTTAAAAAGGCTGCAGATATATTATGTTTAAATCTTAAAGAAGCAGAACTAGATAAGGATTATAAGGTTGATATAAACTCTGTAGAGGAATTAATATCTGATAAAACTGTTGCTTTGGTTGGTGTGGCGGGAACAACTGAACTGGGTAAGATCGATCCTATACCACAACTATCACAATTATCTTACGAACATGGTATATATATGCATGTTGATGCTGCTTTTGGCGGTTTTATCATACCTTTCTTAAAGGAAATTGGATATGATCTTCCTGACTTTGACTTTTCATTAGATGGTGTATGTTCATTGACCATTGATCCGCATAAAATGGGTTTAGCCCCTATACCCACCGGCGGCATACTTTTTAGAGAAGAGAAATATCTGGATGTAATGAGTATAGAAACTCCTTATTTAACGGAAAAGAAACAATCAACTATTGTTGGAACAAGATCGGGAGCTTCAGCAGCAGCTACATGGGCTCTTCTAAAATATATGGGTCGAGAAGGTTATATTTCATTGGCTAAGAATTGCATGGAAGTTACCCAGATTTTAACAGAGGGCATAAGGGAGTTTGGACTGGAATTAATAACTGAACCCCAACTAAATATTGTGGCTTTTCGTTCAGATGTAATATCACTGGAGGAATTAGCTCAAAAATTAAATAATAAAGGATGGGCAGTATCCATATCTTCATATCCCCGTGCTATAAGAATAATAGTAATGCCTCACATCAATAAAGAACATGTTAATGAATTTTTATCTGATTTGAAAGGAATAATATTACATTAAATGAATTTAACACGTAAATACTCTAAATAAATCAGTAAATTCAATAAATAATAGTATTAAAATACCTAATTTTGCCTTCTACTGGTGAGTCTCATGAATATATTAAAAACTCCAATAAATGATGATGAAATTGAAAATTTAAAAGTAGGGGACCAGATCTATATTTATGGTAAAATATTCACTGGTAGGGATGCTGCTTTACCGCGGTTGGTTAAAGAACTTAAAAAAGAAAATAAATTTTTGGATATGAAAGGATCAGTAATTATGCATACAGCAGTAAGCGATGCTGGAATCGCGCCAACCAGTAGTAATAAGGAGGATATTGAAGAAAATATACCAAAACTTGCAGAATACGGAGTTAAAATACATATAGGCAAAGGTTCTCTAAAAAAAGAAACTGTTAATGCTTTAAATAATAAAAAATCTTTATATGTTGTAACTCCCCCTGTTGCCGCGTTATTAACAAGTAAAATATTATCTAAAAAGATAGTAGCATTCCCGGAAGAGGGAATGGAGGCATTATACCAATTAGAAGTAGACGGAATACCTGGAATTGTGGCCGTGGCTCATGGAAAGTCCTTATATGATTAATTGACTAATTAGGTTTGCCGAAGGCAATATCTCCAGCATCGCCTAATCCTGGTATAATGTAACCTTCTTTGCTTAATTTTTTTTCAATGGAGCAGGTATATATCTCGATTTCAGGGTGGTTATTAGTTATCTTGGCAATACCCTCTTCAGTGGATATAATATTGAAGAGCGTTAATCTTCTAGGTTTACCAAACTTCTTTATTTCCATTAAAATTTTATTCATGGTATTGCCTGTTGCTAACATAGGATCTGCCACGATCACTATCTTGTTATCTAAATTAGGTATTTTTAGGTAGTCCATTTTAACATTAAATGGAGGGTTATCCTCTCTCCAAGCACCAACCACACCGCACTGTGCTTCGGGAAAAACTCGCATAATACCATCAACTAAGGGAATTGCAGCTCTTAATATACTTATTACAACCACATCTTTAATATTCTTAACTTTAATTCCTTCAGCTACTCCTAAAGGTGTTTCAACTTCAATAGTTTCTCTTTCCATAGTATTAATAAATTCGTAGCTTATAAGACGTCCAATTTCAACCACACCAGTTCTAAATCTTACACTATCAATTCCTTTCTTCCTTATTTTTGCAAGTATTTCCTGTGCCAGAATATGATCAACAATTTTTAACATTTAAATCACAAATAGATTTTTAATTATTTGAATAGAGTTTTATTCTATTATAAATTATATTAGAATTTATATATAACCCTAATCTAGCAATATTACTTTTATATAATGATTTTTAGATTATATTTAAATTTAAAAAAAATCATATGGTTTATATTCAACCTAATAAAAATTAAATACAGATTTTAACTTATTTTAAAATAAATATGTAAAATAAGTGATTATACCATCGGAATGATAATATGGCGGATACATCTAGTTATGTGATAAAACTTAAAGAAGAAAACCTACCAATAGAAAAAATTGGAGGTAAAGCACTTAATCTAAGTAAATTATCCTCTGCTGGGTTTAATGTTCCTCCGGCAATTATTGTTTCTGTAGAGGCCTATGATTTTTTTATTAAACAAGAATTAGAAGGCAAAATATCCAAGATAATAGATTCGATAGACTTTAAAAATGAAGATTCTATTTCTAAAGGATGTTCCTTTATAAGAAACATTATAAGATCCCAGAAGTTACCTCAAAATCTATTTTTAGAAATTACTAATAAAATTAATAAACTTCCTGACGGTTATTATGCTGTACGGTCTTCTGCGGTTGCAGAGGATCTGGAAGACGCTAGTTTTGCAGGGCAATTAGATAGTTTTTTAAATATTGAAAAAAAGGACATTCTAACGAAAATCATAGATTGTTGGGCATCATACTGGAACGATCGGGCCGTAAAATATAGGCATGATTCTTCAATCGGACATTTAGACACAGAAATAGAGGCTGCAGGAATAGCAGTATTAGTACAAAAAATGGCTAATGCTGAAATAAGTGGAGTGACTTTCACCTCTAATCCAGTAGATGGTTCTAATAATATTGTTATTGAGTCCACATGGGGGTTTGGAGAAGCTATTGCCTCTGGAATTGTTACACCAGATAGTTTTGTTATAGATCGACAGGGAAATATCATTGAAAAAAATATTAAAACAAAAAAGAAAGGATATTTCCTTAAAAATGGTGAAAATACTCTAACATCTATAAGTGAAGAAAAAAGGGAAAAATCAAGCCTTAATGAAAAATTACTTAAAGAATTACTAAATAAAGGAATAGAACTTGAAGAATATTTTGGTGTAGCTCAAGACATTGAATGGGCTATTGACTGTGGAAAAAGCAAGATAGATAATATTGATAAAAAAAATTCAAATATTTATATATTACAATCCCGACCAGTTACAACTCTAACTGATAGTTCAAAGAAAGATGATATTTTATGGACCAGAGCTTATGGGGATGAGTACTGGGCAGATGCCACAACACCTCTTTTTTATGATGTAATGGGTAAAATGCTGACAGATTATGTAAATCATGAAGGCGCCAGGATAATGGGTTATAAAGAAATAACAGACTCTAAACTTTTAAAACTTCATAAATCAAGGGTTTATTTCAATAGTTGGGTATTAGAAAAAGCTTTTTCATATTATCCCAAATTTGCACGGTCCAAAGAATTATTAAATTATTTTCCAATAGAAGATCAGGAGAGAATATCCCAGTATCCATCCATATTACATAAAACTTTAATATCGCAGATATTGGTAGCTATCCGGGACCCGGATGGAATGATGCATAAAACAGATAAAGCATATAAAAAATGGTCCAAAGGATTTATGGAAAAATGTGAATCATTTGATAATATAGACTTAAAAACAATTAGTGACGCAGAACTCTTATCAATTTATAATGATATTGAAACATCAGGTATCAAACACTATCAACTTATAAGATACGGCATGGTATCCCATTCCATAGCAACTAACCTAATGATTAAGAACTGGCTGGTAGAATGGATGGGGGATAGCGATGGTAAACTATATGCTGGTTTAATTTCAGGGTTAGAAGATAATAAAACAGTTGAAATGAATATTAGTTTCTCTGATTTAGCGAAAATTTTAAGAAAGGACAAAAATTTGTTAGAAAAAATAAATTCCATTGATAATTTAAATTCTTTAAATGAATCTGATATAAATGATTTGATTTCCTTGAACACATCTTTTAAAAACTGTTTTGATTCTTTTATAAAGAATTATGGGCATAGATCAAACACTCGCGAAATTCTATATCCTCGATGGCGAGAAGATAAAGGTTACGTTTTGGAAGTTATCAAATTATTATCTTCGTCAGATCTGGATTTAAGAAAAAAGGAAGATGAAAGCCGTAGAAATAGATTAGAAACTGAAAAAGATGTTAAGTATAGAATAAAAAAACAAAGTTTTGGATTTTTTAAATCAAAAATATTTTTCCTGGTGCTAAATCTGGCTCAAAGATATTTAACCTTCAGAGAAAATCAGAGATTTTATTTAGATCACTTACTTTTCCGTCAAAGATTGATGCTTTTAGAAATGGGGCGAAGATTAATGATAGAAAATATTATAAATGAAGTTGATGACGTTTTCTTTTTATATGAAAAAGAATTATTCCGTTTTTTTAACCAAGAAAATTCATCCACCGAATCAAATGAAATTACATATTCTAAAATTAGGGAAAAGATCCTAAAAAGAAAAAAGGAATTTTACCGGTATAAATCATCACTTCCACCAAAATTCATAAAAAATGGTATTGAATTTGACGATACAGTTATGGAGTATGATAAAAATTCAGTTTACGGCGCGGCAGCAAGCCCTGGCACATTCCATGGCGTGGCCAGAGTGGTTGAATCAATTGAAGAATTATCAAAACTGGAAGATAATGAAATTTTAATTACAAGTAACACAGATCCTGCCTGGACTGCAGTATTCTCAAAGATAGGCGGACTTATAACGGAAACTGGTGGAATATTATCCCATGGTGCCGTAATATCTCGTGAATACAGAATACCTGCTGTAACTGCTGTTAAAGGAGCTACAGAAATCTTTAAAACTGGTGAAGAACTCGTAGTTGATGGTAACGAAGGAGTAATATTTAAAAAAAATGATTAAACAATATAAAAAATATTATTTTCTAATAAATAGTATTTTTAATAGTTAATTAATTTATAAATAATATTTAATTGTGAATATTGAGTATATTAGTTCTTTACTAGTTAATTTAAAAAAATCGGTTAAGGCTAAATATTTAAAAAAAAATTATATTAAATGTGATTATATGAGCGTTGATTTAGAAACACTAAAAAAACATGAAGAATGGAATGAAAGCTATTATTTTAATTTTCATGATAAAAAAAATGATTTAACCGCTTTTATGCGGATAGGAAATAAGATTAATAAAAATGAGAAATCAATGTTCTTCTATTTAATGTCTCCACATATAGTAGCAGGGATTAAATTAGAAACTCCCTGTGATGATAAACCATGGAGTATTGCAGGTTTAGAATACCAGGAAATTGAAACTGGTAAATGGAATCTTAAATATGAAGGTTCAATTTTTAATCCAATGGAAAATACTAAATTTAAAGTTAAAATGGACGTATTTTGGGAAGCACTAAATCCTATCATGGATTATGTAGATTGTGTTGATGAAAAACAAACAGAAATGTCATCAAATGTTGCTTCTGAGCATTATGAACAATTTGGAAAAGCTTTAGGAAAAGTTGAAGTAGATGGGGAATTATTTGAAATTGAAGGATTAGGTGAAAGAGATTTAAGCCGCGGTGTAAGAGCATGGGGTTCTCCTAAGATGTGGATGTGGATCAATTCAGAATTTTCAAATGAAGAAGCTTTTAACATAACTAAACTTTCTGTTGATGAAGGAGATGTGGATGCAGGATACTTTTATACAGGTTCCGCTAATGAACCGTTAATAAAATCAGATATAGATCTAGATTTTAATAATGGTGTCCCTTCTAAATTTTCAATGAAATTATTTGACAAAAAAGGTACCAAATATCCGGTAGAGGGGGAAGTTATTAGATATGGAATGGTTCCAGTTGATGGGGATATGATCATTATAGAAACTATTTCTAAATACAATTGGGAAGGTAAAGAAGGTTATGGTGTGGCTGAATTTTTAGTTCCTAAGTAGAATCAACATTTTTTATTTATAAATAGTGGAGATTGACATGAAACAATCTATTGGTACATTGCTACATGGGGATCCTGTTGATGAAGCAGAAGTAAAAAGAATTAGGGACCTAGTAGTGTACGAAGGTGTGGATATTAAAAAAAAGCTGGTGAAATTTTTCTGCTTGCTTATCCTTGCTTCGGGTATTTCTACCTACGGACTTTTGGGAGATTCTGTAGCGGTAATTATTGGAGCCATGATTATAGCGCCTCTAATGCTACCTATCATGGGCCTGGCTTTTAGTATCAGCGCAAGTGATAGTGTAGCTATTAGGAGTTCACTATTGGTAAGTCTGGGAGGAATAGTCACGGCCATTGCTGTGGGATTCTTTTTGACATTGCCAATGACCAGTTTTTTTCAACCGGAAAACATTGGTCAAGTCATTGTTAGAACTTCTCCAAGACTTTTAGACCTTTTAGCTGCTCTGGTTACTGGGATTGCAGGTGCTTTTGCCATGTCCCGTCATGATGTTTCTGATACATTACCGGGAGTGGCCATCGCCATATCCCTGGTTCCTCCATTAGCAAATGTGGGTATTTTATTGGCATCTTCCAATTATTCCCTGGCAATGGGAAGCCTTTTGCTTTTTATGACTAATTATTTTGCTATTCTCCTTACTGGGGCTGCCCTTTTTGGTATCATGGGCTTTTCTAAAATAGCAGTGAAAGATAAGTCTCAAATTGCCAAGAAAAGGGGCATAGCAATTGCAATAGTTATGATGGTTCTAATTTCTGTACCTCTAGCCTATACGGGTCACAATATCTATATTGATAATAGCATTACTCAAACCATAAATGAGGCATCAATTAATTGGTTAAGTGGCAGTGGATATGAATTGGTCTCTGTTGATGCTGAGTCTAAAGAAGATATTGTAACTGTTAGGATTGTGGGAAATGGGCAACTTCCCTCTCTTGAAGAACTTGAAAAGAGGGTTAAGGGTAAAATTTTTGGAAGAAAAATTAAACTAGAAGTAGTATATTCAAATAATTATGTTTTGAATAGTTAAACCGTTTTACGAGTCAATTTTATAAATAATGTAATTGAATCTTTATTTAATCTAATTGATAATAAAGAGGATATTTATTCTGAATTTTATTTTCTTTCTTCTAGTAAATTTTAACAACTTTATTACAACTTTAAATTTAATTTTTATTAAAAATGTTATTACTCAAAATTAACTAAATTTACTTACTAAATTTAAAAAAATTTTAATTATAACCATTAAAATAATAAACTTCGCATGAAAACGAAAAATATTTTTATTTCCCTTTATATAAAATAATAAACACGGGGATTAAATTGAAATATGATCAAAAAAAGGTTTATTTCTTTATAATAATTCTATTGTTTATTCTAAGTTATTTAGGGTTAGTATTTGCTGCAGAAAGGCCCTGTCCTACTTGTGGTGGAGATGGTAAAGTATGTGCTAAATGTGGCGCTGCAGCTGATCATGGTGAAGGTCTAAAAACCTGTCCTGATTGTAACGGCACTGGTGTAATTTACACTCCAGATTCAGATACACAAAATAATGGCACTGGCGTAAATTACGTACCTCCTTCAACTTCTGGACTTGATCCGGGGGCTGCTCTGGCAGGGGGTATGTTAGTTGTATTTGCAGGTATTGTTATCGTAGGCGGTACAATTATTGTTGCAGGCCCACCAGCGGCAGGGTTTGTAACTTCTATGCTTGGAAAAATGAGTTTAACCAAGGCTATTATTAGTTTACCAGTGGTCGGTCAGTTAGCCAGCCGAATTTTGTATAATCCAAGGGTAATGCATTTCGTCTATCAATATGGGCTTGATTTTGATACTTATATTCAAGAGAGTATAAAATTGGGGAGTAAAGTTGTTGATTCAGTGAAATACTGGACTAAGCAGTCAATGAGTTTAAGACATCTTCCACCTTCAGCAGCGGATAAAGTTCTTCTGGATACTTATAAGGCGAATTCTAGATATAATATAAATTATGATAGTCGAGGAATGTATAATTTAGATTCAACTGGTAAAAAACAGTATTTTTAAGCTAAGGAGTTTCTTAAATGGTCACCATCACTGATATTGAAAAGGAATTAAGTGAATTATATAATAAAAAGAAATTGACCAGGAGAGAATACCTAAGGTTGAAAAAACTTTTTGGTTTAAATAAGAAAAGAAAAGAAAATCCTTATGAATGGCTTTCTGAACCACTTGAACGTCTTTATAAAGAGGGTAAAATAACTAATGAAGAATATAAACGCGGTAAACAAATTTTTCAAATTAAACATATTTCTAAAAAAAGAAAAATTACCCAGTTTTGTGATAAATGTGGAAAAGAAATACCTATGAATGTTAAGCATTGCCTTTTTTGCGGCTATAAACTCCCTAAAAACAAATTTTGTCATGAATGTGGTGAAAAAGTAAATCCTGAGATTAAGTACTGTCCTTATTGTGGGGCTAAACAAAATCCATAATACTAATTAATTATTTTCAATAAGTTAAAGAATCAGTTAAAAAATTAAAAATTTATTCATCTAGATTAAATAAAAAATCTTAATCAGAAGAAACAAACTGGGGGATGAATATGCAGAAGAAATTCGTTATTTTGGCAGGAATATTGATTGTAATAGCCGCCCTATTGATAATATTAGTTGTCCCGGGACCGGGTGATGAATCTGATTATCAATCTGAGGTAATTGTTCAAGATTTAGATACACCTTGGGCTATGGCATTTTTACCAGATGATAGACTCATATTCACAGAAAGGGGTGGTAAAGTCAAGATTTGGGATGGAAATCAGGTTACAGAAGTTGCTGACATTAATGTAAAAGAAGTCAGTGAATCCGGACTATTAGGAATCACGGTTGATCCTGATTTTAATAACAATAAATATGTATACCTTTATTATACCACCCAAAATAATGGAAACCGCATATCAAGGTTTAGGTTGAATTCTAATTTAACTGAAGAGACTGTTTTGATTGATAACATTCCCAGTTCTGGAATTCATAATGGGGGTAGATTGAAATTTGGGCCTGATGGTAAAATTTATGCCACAACAGGTGATGCCGGGGATAAGCCTCTTGCACAAGACATTAATTCACTGGCAGGAAAAATTCTGAGATTAAATAAGGACGGAACAGTACCAGGGGATAATCCTTTCAATAATTATGTTTGGTCCTATGGACACCGAAACCCACAAGGTATTGCCTGGAATACTGAAAATCAGATCATGTATGCAGCTGAACACGGCCCAACTAGGAATGACGAGGTAAACATTATAACTAAAGGTGGAAACTATGGATGGCCACTGGAGGAGGGAAATAGTACCTCAGGTAACTATAATGATCCTATGGTGTTTTATGATAATTTTACATTAGCTCCATCAGGAATAGCATTTTTAGAAGGAAATTTATATGTGACAGGACTTAGAGGTAATCAATTAAGGCAGCTGGTCCTTTCACCAGACGGGCAAACTGTAACCAATCAAACCGCTTTATTTACAGATTTGGGAAGAATAAGGGATGTAGTGGCTTATAATGGTGATTTATACATTTGTACATCTAACAATGACGGCAGAGGTATTCCTAAAGTAGGGGATGATAAAATAATCCGGATAAAAGTAGGAACATGAAAACCTTTTTTCCCATTTTTTTTGAATTAAATAGACTATATTTTTGGGTGAATTATTCACTTTTTTCATTCTTATGAGTTATAACCTTTTTCCCTTTTTTTGAAGGAACTACCTCCATTTCTCCCCCATTAAAATCTAATTCAAATTCTTTACCATCAAGAAGCATGTGCATGGCCACGCCTAGAGAAGATACCTCGGAATGGGGTTGGTTGGTGACAGCAACGTTCCAGTCTGCTGTTTTATAGACTTTGGTAGGTACACGAGCTCCCCCAACCACTATTAATTTGTCTTTACCCGTTTTTTGAATGGTTTTAACTACTTCCTGAATGGGATTTCCGTACATAGTAAGATGGATAACTTCACCACCTTTATTTTGCCATTGTTCCATAAAATTTAAGTAATTTTTTTGATAAGATATTTTGAATGGTCCACCCCACCTTTTAACCACATCTTCAACATTTTCCATGAGTTTTTTATCTCTTTCTCCACTTAAAATTACTTCTTTGGCACCAAACGCTCTTGAAGTTAAACATACATGTGTGGTAATCCTAGCATCTCTTTTTCTTCGATGATCTAATCTTAATACGCTGATATTCATATTATCAATCCAATGATCAATTCAATTGACATAAAATAATTATCTTTGTTTAAAAATCATGTTTTCATTAATTTCATGAATTAAATCCATATAAATGCTAATATTACGGCTAAAAGAGAAAATACTCGGCCAATTTCATTTGAGGCACCCAAAACATCTCCTGTGGCATATCCAAAATTATTTCGGGCCAGAATTCCAACTAAAATACCTCCTAAAATACCTCCAAGTATACCAATAATTCCTACCAGGCCAATGGTAAAAAAACTTATTATAACGGTAATAAAACTTATGAGTGTAAGTTTAGGCAAATTCATAGATTTAATAAAATACATGCCTGTTCCGTTGTTAAAGGGTCTAGAAATTGTGCAACAACTTACCAAGCCCATTTTAGCTGCAATTTCTGAAATAAAAAGTACATAGAAAATGCTAAAATGTGGTAAAGAATATATGGCGCCCACAGTAATTAAAGAAACCATGATAAAGAATGCAATCCCGCCGGTTCCAATACGCGGATCTCTCATAATTTCTATTTTACGTGAAGGCTCGCCATGGGCCATTAAAGCATCTCCCATGTCAATAAGCCCGTCTAAGTGATGAAAACCTGTAAATGAGATTGAAAAACTGTAAACCAGTGCTGCTGTAATTAGTGGTGGAAAGTAAATAAAGTCATTTAATAGCCATCCCACGGCCCCTACTAATAATCCAATCAACGCCCCAATTAAGGGCCACATCCAAGTGAATCTTGCCATTTCTTCAATGGTGGTATGAATATTTAATGGCAATATACTTGAAAAGGAGATTAATCCTAAGATACCTCTATACCATCCATGACTTTTCGGATCTTTTAATTTAGAGGGGCGGGTTTTGGTTCTGAGAGGTTTTTTACCGGATTTTAACATTATTTGTCTCCATTAAAAAGAGTTTTAATAATAATAAGTTATTAATATTACTTTTTCCATCTAATATTAGTATCATTTTTTTTTAAATCTCATATAAACTTCTTTAGATTATTTATACATGATAATTTAGTATAAATCTGATTTATTTTATTCTTCAAAGATTTTAGACATACAACCCGCTATTATGCCTGCAAAAATATCATCAAGCATGGGACCTAACTCACTTAATATACCTGGTTTTTCCTCGTCATATCTTTTAAAGTTGAATATGGCCTTTGTACCGGCGATTTGGTTAGCTATAGCCATCCCCAATACTTCATCGGTATATAAATACGCTGGATCATCATCTACATCTACTTCTTTTAGCCGATGTTTTGCATAATCCTCCTCAACTCTTATGCCGGCCATTACCAAGGTTATAACATTAATATCAGTTAAAGATTTTATAATCTGTTCTTTAAGTGTTTGGTAGATTTCATCAGTTATTTCCACCCCTACGCATAATTCCATACCTGCTTCTACCAGTTCATCGATGCTAACTCCCACCCTATTAATAAAATCAAATATATTTTTGGGGTACTTGTAATTATGCAGGGCTTTTATCAAAGCTTCTCTTATTATCTTTTTCACATGATTTTGTAATTCTGTTCCCATTTTTTCGTGATTATCTTCTTTAAATCCTTTACAAGCTATTAAAATAACATCTTCATCCAGTCCGGTTAATAGTTCATAAAACTTATCTCTAACATCTAAATCCCACAAAGCCAAGGATTTTGCTTCAACAGCTATTTTATATAATTTTAAAAGATTTTTTTGGCTTAAATCTTTGTCTATAAATAATATGATTTTAATACTCTTAATTGAGTGATATTCACTTTTATAAACAGATGAGATGTTCTTATTTTCATTATTTTCATTTAATAATTCTAAACTTACTATTACGGTTACATCATCACTAGTGATCTGTACCAAATCTTTAAGGGGTGTATTATCTACCACTCCAGTAAGAGGACTTAATATATTTTCTTCTTGACTTAAATTATTCAAAATTATCCTTTTTTCATCCAATCCAAGAGAAATTTTACTATTCACATGTTTTATAATGGATTTAACATTCATAAAGCTATCTTGTGAATTGATGTCGTTGAGAACTCCAAAACCTTTTTTTCTAGTTACAATGAGGCTATTTTGCCCGTATTTAAGAAATGCATCATTAATACTAATTTTTTCTTCCATCAGATCACCATATAATTAAAATAAAAATAATTAAATATAATAAAAAAAGATCTGAGGCTATTTTTTTATTCTGAACATAATCGCCATCAATTCTTTGTCGTATTCTTCTATGTTATTTATAGAAATCTCCAAATCTTCAAGCCATTTGATGAACTGTTTAGTTGAAATAACAACTACTTCTTCTGATTCTTTCAATGAATTAAACACTTCTTCTGACTTTTCTGTATCTTTAGAAAGATCAACTGTTCCTTCATTAAATGTGCCAAATGCTCCACGAAATTTCATTAATATCCTCCTAGAAAATATTTAGTTAATAAATGTCTTAAATTAATTGATTATAATTATACTATTATAATTATACTGATAAAATTTATTACTTTTCCAGATTTATATTATATAAATTTTAGAATCTGAATTAATAAGATAAAAACATGGTTTTTTTAAATATTTTTTCCAACCTAGAATTTTTTCCAACTATGCTTGAGAAAACAAATTTTTTAGTTCTGGATAAACTTCTCAAAAGTATCTTTAAAAACCTTTTTCTAGTTTTAAATTTCCTAGTTTAAATTTGCGGCTGCTACTTCAGGTAAGTGAATATCGATTTTGAAAATTTTGTTTTAACATAAGATTACTCATAAAGTTTATATCATTCATAAATAACTAGCTTAATATAGTAATATGTTTAATAATCCATTTAATTGGTTTAATAGTTTTACTGATTAAATGTAAATATGGATTATTTAAATTTAATTTGCATAATATAATAGAAATTAATTTTATAAAATGGAAAATTCATAAATAATTAGTGATATTGTTGAAAATTTTTAATAGCTATTTAAGAGATATTATAGGATAGAATTAATCTCAGTTAATATTTCTCATCAACCAATATTGAGGATAAAATAATGAAGGTGGTAGAGTGAAGTTCCATTTAAGAGTTTTTGTCGAAATAGAAAATCTGGGTAAGGCCATGAACGCCCTTACTGATTCTGGTATTACTGGATTTTACATTCTAGAATACAAAGGAATGTCACCAGAGGATTGGGAAGGATTCAGCATAAAAGAAGATCCTAAGTCTGCCATAGGCATGATCAGGGATTATGCCAGCGACGCAGTTCAAATTTGCACAGTTTTAAATGAGGATCAAGTACCAATAGTTGAAGAATCTGTTCAAGAAGCATTGAAAGAAGATAGGTATACCATAATAGAAGTTCCAATCCGCAAGATAATCGTTAACTACGGAAAACAGGATAAGAAAGAAAAAGAAGTAGATGTATGGTTACTTGAAAAAACAGTCCCCTGCTTTTATTGTGGAGAAGAAACTGCTCAAAGGATAAGAATAGATATGAATAAAGCTAAAATTTGGTGCACAAATTGCGGTGCAACTCGACATTACATAGTTAAAGGAACTGAAAATCCTGAGGAGTGATTATATGAAGATTGAACCATGGATACTGGAAAAATCCTCAAAATGTTATAACTGTGGAGATGCTACTATACAAGAAATAATTATAGACCAGTATAAAATGACTATAAAATGTAAAGAATGTGGATTCACACGTTATTATCAGTTCCACATATTAGAAACACCTGAATAAAAAAGTTACAATTTTCATAAAAAAAGCCAAAATGGAAAGTTTGCTTAGTTAATAAAAAGTGATATTGAAAAAGATTTAATCTAAGATTTATTATCTTTTTATTTAATACTGGCTTAATTTGTAAAAGATTAATTTGATTCTAAATCTTATAGCTAATCATTCAAATCTAGAATATTTATTATTCTATAAGGAGATTCATAATCATGGTTGTAGTATTTGACCCTCAAAATGCGGGTATCGCTGGTAACATGATCTTAGGGGCAATGATAGATTTGGGTGTTGATCCAGATATTGTTATAGATATAATGGAGTATAGTGCTTCTTATTTTGGCGATGTTAGTGTTGATATAAATAAAATCCGAAAGTCGGGCATTTCATCCACATTTGTAAATATTAAATGTAAGGACAGAGAGCCAATATCTTATATTAATTTGATTGCAAAACTAGAAAATATTAAACATGAAAATATAAGCAGAGAAGTTCTAATTTTTGCAAAAAAAGTTTTTAAAACACTTGCTTTAGCTGAATCAAAGGTGCATGCTAAATCTATAGATAAAATACACTTTCATGAGGTTGGAGCTGCTGACGCAGTAGCTGATATTATAGGGGCCGCTTATTGTTTTAATAAGTTTGAATTTCAATCAAAAAAAATTTATAGTATGCCTGTAGCTTTAGGTGGGGGAATAATAGAAAGTAGACATGGAAGATTAGCAGTTCCAGCACCTGCAACTCTGGAGATATTAAAGGGAGCGCCAGTTATGGGGGGACCCGTAAATTACGAATTAACTACTCCTACTGGGGCTGCTTTGCTAGTTAACATTGTGGATGAATTTTCCACCCATTATCCCATGATTATAAATAGAAAAATAGGCTACGGGGCAGGGAGTATGGATCTGGAAATACCTAATGTTTTAAGGATTTTAGTTGCAGATAAGACTATACCTGCAGATAAAATTTCCATACTTGAAACAAATTTAGACAATGTAACTGGCGAAGTTTTAGGCCATGTTTTTGATAGATTACTAGAAGAAGGAGCTTTAGATGTATCGTTAATAGCTACAATTATGAAAAAAAACAGGCCCGGCCACATGTTAAGAGTGATTGCTAAACCTCAAGATTGTGAACTATTATCCGAGGTTATCTTCAGGGAAACCGGTACTTTAGGAGTTCGTATATTACCATATGTTCATAGAAACATCTTGAAAAGAAAGATTATTCCCATAAATATGGATATTAATGGTAAAACAAGGACTATCCACGTTAAGGTGGGGATGATAGGTGAAGATATCATTAATTATAATCCCGAATATGAAGATGCTAAATTAATCTCCACTGAACTTAAATTACCCTTGAAATTGGTAATTAAAAAAGCAGAACAGGCTTTTAAGAAATATATGAATAATATTTAACAATTATTAATTTTAAGGTTAAAACACTTTCTAAAAGTTAATAATTACTAAAAGAGTTTTTTTAAAGATATTAATTAAATATTGAGAGGTAATTCCATGGAAAAATCTAAAGAAAAGGCGATTGCAGTTTTATCTGGAGGTCTTGATTCTACAGTGGCAACAACATTTTATAAAGAACGTTATGACATACATGCTTTAACATTTAATTATGGACAAAAAAGTGCTAAAATGGAGATATTATCTTCTAAAGCAATTTGTGATGAATTAGGCATTGAACACACCATAATTGAACTCCCATGGATGGGCAATATCAGCGGATCCGCCCTTACCTCTGAAAAAGAGATACCAAAAATGGAGATGGACCTACTTAACAATGAAGAATTTTGTAATGAGACTGCCAGCCTAGTATGGGTGCCGGGGCGTAACATAGTTTTTACAGCAATAGCCACAGCCTATGCAGAGGCAGAAGAGGCTTCCAATATAATAGTTGGTTGGGATTATGAAGAAGCAATCACATTTCCTGATAATTCCAAGGAATTTCTTGAAGCATTTAATAATCTCTTATTTATAGGATCGCCCCAGGAAATACAGATCAAAGCTCCTCTGATAAGAAGTGATAAGAAAGAAATAGTAGAAATTGGTAAAGATATAGATGCGCCGTTACATTTAAGTTATTCATGCTATCTTGGTGATGAACTACATTGCGGTGTTTGTGAATCTTGTATAAGACGTAAAAGAGCATTTAAAACGGCTAAAATTGTTGATAAGACTAAATACTCTTATTGATAATATTAAAAATTTACAATTGTTATTCTCTAAAATTCATAAAATAAAAAAGTAATAGAAAATAAAAAGTTATTCATTGATTATAACTGTTTATTTTATAACCATTAAGGTATCTCCAGCACTTACAGTGTCCCCTTCTAATATAAATATTTCTTCTATAGTACCAGACTTAGGGGCGTGGATATCATTTTCCATTTTCATGGCTTCAATTACTGCTACCACATCACCTTCTTCTACTTTATCTCCGGGGTTGACTTTAAGTTTAAGTATCATTCCCTGCATAGTGGAGGCAACACCACCTTCAATAGGCCCTGTCGGTTTTTTTGATGTATCTGTTTCAGTAATTTCAATATAACCAGTGGGCACTATTTTTACGTCGTATAGATCACCGTCAACCTCCACACTGTATTCAGTGGGGATTGTATCTGATACATTTGCATTTTCAGTTTCTTTTGGAGGTTCTAATGGTTCTTCTTCAGCTTCACCTCTAAGGAATTTTGGTGCAACTGCAGGATAAAGGGCGTAGGTTAGAATATCTTCGTCTTTTTTTATTATACCCATTTCTTCTCCTTTTTCCTTGAATTTTTCATATTGGGGTTCAAGAAGATCCCCTGGTCGAACGTCAATGGGTTTCTCATCACCAATTATTTTTTTAGCAATATCTTGATCAATGGGGGCGGGAGGTTTACCGTAAAAACCTTTAATATATTCTTTAACTTCTTTACTAACAGATTTATATCTTTCTCCGCCTAAAACATTCATCACAGCCTGTATTCCTACTATTTGGCTGGTGGGTGTTACTAAAGGAGGATAACCTAACTCTTTCCGAACTTTAGGCATTTCTGCCAGTACTTCTTCATATTTATCCATTGCATTTTGTTCTTTAAGTTGAGAAACCAGGTTTGATAACATTCCTCCTGGAATCTGATAGATTAATACGTCCGTGTCTATTCCTTCGGCAATAGGATCCAATATGCTACTATATTTTTTCTTAATATCCTCGAAATATTTCTTTATATGAGTTAAAAGCTTTAAATCAAGTTCAGTATCATATGGTGTATTTTTAAGTGCAGCTACTATACTTTCTGTTGGGGGTTGTGACGCTCCCCAAGCAAATGGTGATATGGCTGTATCAAGCTGATCTACACCTGCTTCACAGGCAACATAGTAACTCATAGGAGTCATTCCACTGGTACAGTGACAATGAAGATTTATATCAAGATCAGTTTCTTCTTTAAGAGCCGTAATAAGTTCGTAGGCGTCTTGAGGTGATATAAGGCCGGCCATATCCTTTATAGTTACGGCATCACATTCTAATTCTTCTAATTTCTTTGCAAACTCCACATATTTTTCTAGTGTGTGAAAAGGACTTATAGTGTATGATATTGTACCTTGTACATATGCGCCCTGTTCTTTTGCTACTTTAATGGAATATTCCATGTTTCTAAAATCGTTCAAAGCATCAAAAATCCTGAAAACATCTATACCATTTTCATAGGATTTTTCCACAAATTTCCTTACTATATCATCAGGATAATGTTTGTATCCAACCAGGTTTTGACCGCGTAGTAACATTTGAAGGGGGGTCTTTTTTATTACTTCTTTAAGGCTTCTAAGCCTTTCCCATGGATCTTCGTTAAGGTAGCGGATACAAGTATCAAATGTAGCACCTCCCCATACCTCCATTGAAAAAAATCCAACTTTGTCCATTTCTTCAGCAATAGGCAACATATCTCGAGTTCTCATTCTGGTTGCTATAAGAGATTGGTGTGCATCCCTTAATGCTGTTTCTATGATCTCTATTCTTTTCATTGTGACCCTCACAGTTTACTTGCAAATATTTATATCTCATTATACATAGTACGATGTTCCTTATATATTTCTCTTTAATCAAAGGAATCATCCTGGGAGTTTAATATTTTGGAAAAATTTTTTATAATTGGAAAAAGGAATTATTTCATAAAACTTTTTATATATCTATTTATAGAATTATTTCACAATAATGAGGAATTTAAATGGTTTCAAATCAAAATAACAAATTTGATGGATTAAAAAAGAATTTTGGAAGATTTTGGATTTCAGGCTTAATATTTGGGATTATTTATGGAATAATTACCACAATTGTTGGATGGATACAAGAAAATTTATTGATAAATCTATCACAGACATATCCTATGTGGTTTTGGGGATTAATTATTGGATTAATCGGGATAATATCTTTTATATTTATTCCATGGATATTAGGTAGGCTAATTAAATGGATTTATGAAGAATTTAAATTAAATACCTAAATACCTTTTCAGAATAAAAAAAATTTTAAACTTTTATATAGTTTTAAAAATAGTTAAATAGATGTTATTATTTCTCTATTTTCTCTTCTATGAAATCATTAACCATGTTAAATGCTACTTCATCAATATACTGCTTGGGCGGGTGTTTCATGGTATATGCAGATATAGATGTTAAAGGACCTCCAATTCCACGTTTAATTGCTAATTTACAGCATCTAATTGCGTCTATGACACATCCGGCCGAATTTGGGGAATCTTCAACACTTAATCTTAATTCAATGTTCATGGGAACGTCCCCAAAGGTTCTTCCTTCCATACGTAGGAAACAAATCTTGTTATCTTTTTGCCAGTTTACATAATCACTTGGGCCTATATGAATATTTTCAGGTTCTAATCGTTCAGAAAGAATGGATTGAACTGCCTCAGTTTTAGATTCTTTTTTAGAATCTAGACGAGTTCGGTTTAACATGTTTAGAAAATCTGTGTTTCCACCGGTATTGAGTTGATATGTTCGATCTAGTTTAACTCCTCTTTCTTTGAAAAGGTTGGCCAGAGTTCTATGAGTAATAGTAGCCCCAATTTGGGCTTTAATATCATCTCCCACCATAGGTATTCCTTTTTCTTCGAACTTAGAGGACCATTCTGGGTCACTAACAATAAAAACAGGCATGTTATTGATATATGCTACTCCGGCATCTAGTGCGCATTGAGCATAAAAACGGGCGGCTTTTTCAGATCCAACAGGCAAATAATTTAAAAGAACTTCAGCGCCAGTTTCCTTTAAAATTTTAACAATATCTGATTCTTCTTCATCGGCAACAACAAAGGTATAATCATCATTGTAATCTTTCATATGAGGCGCAACACCGTCTAATATTTTACCCATAGAGACTTTAACACCGGTTGCCGGTATATCATTACAGAAAATTTGGGTACAGTTAGGTTTGGCAAATATGGCTTCGCTTATGTCTTTCCCGACTTTTCTTTTGTCTATGTCAAAAGCGGCCACTACTTCAATATCGCTGGGACTGTAACCTCCAATATCCCAGTGCATTAAACCTATAGCATCTTCTGGCTTTTTATCTTTATAATAATGAATACCTTGTATTAATGAGCTGGCACAATTACCCAAACCGACTATCGCTATTTTTATCTTATCCAATTGAAACACCTTTTAATGCAATTTTGAACGTTAAATGTAATATATTAATAGTATTTTAAAATAAATATCATAATTTAATTATATTAACTTTTAGGTTAATTCCTCTTTTAAATTTACTTGGTATACTATTAAATGTTTCGATCAAGTTGCCTTAATATAAATATATTATTTAATTGCTTATTAATATATGATTAATTATCTGTTTAATCTTAATTTTTTAAATAAATAATTTTTTCAAACCATTAAACCATAAATTAAAAATTCAATAAGGATATACCGTAATATAGGGCAATTGTAATGCCAGTCCCCCATACTATAATACCCATACTTATCCAGAACATCAATTGACTCTGCGGGGCTTCCAAGGCAACTCCCAACGCAGTACCCAACCATGCTCCGAAAAGTAGCGGAGAAGATAGTCCTAAACCAATTATACCATAACTTTCCCAGATATGATATAATTGACTATTTTTCTTATCATCTCCCAGCCTCCAGTTTAAAATACGATCTCTAAGGTTTTTGCCAAGTAATAAAATGATCCAAGCTCCAAAAATATTCCCTCCTACTGAAAGTAAAAAAATAATCAAGGGATTTATCCCTAAAGCAAAACCAGCAGGAATAGCAACCCATAATTCCAGAATTCCCAATCCAAAGACGGTCATTAAACTAATTATTTCCATTCTGGTTTTGCTCCTGAACTAAAAACTATTCCTATCATAAATTTTTTTATTTCAGATAACGCTTACTGTTAAGAAGGCGAATAACCACCATATAATGTAAGTCAGAAGGGTACGTTTGAGATATAAATGTCCTGGACTTATCTTAGCTAATTTATTGCTTAGATTATAGGATAACGCTATTAATACAATTAAAACTAGGGTATTAACATTTCCCAGGATGTTAAATGGGTTTTGAATGTAGTTTGCTAACCATATTATTGTAGTTAAGATAATCCCTACCCAGTAATAGTTTTTTATATAGGGATTAACTTTTCCTGATATTTTTAGCCATTCTTCTGATTTTCTGGACTTCATAAGTAATGACAAGATAACAGTTAAAGTTCCTAAGGCAATAATTATGCCAATAAACTGTAGGAAAATAGATGCGATATTTTTTTCAAAGAACTGCTGTTTTAAGATAGGCAAAAGAACCAGGGCCTGAAGTGATTCTAAAGGTGGAAATGATTCTATTCCTCCAACTGCCAAAGAATATTTTCCTTGGTTGTTTGAATTGAAAACTTTAATATAGTAGGTACCTGCTGTTACATTTTTGCGAGCATCTGGCCCTTCCAAGTACTGATCTCCACCAAATTCTTCAAAATAAGGTTGCCAGTCATAATCAGAGCCATTTAAAAATAGGACACTATTACCTTCAGAATCAGTAACTTCTACTGACATAAAATTTTTCTGGACACCGGAGATGTCGGGTATTAAAATACCCACATATAATTCGAATGGTCTATCTGAGGTAATTTTATAGTAGGCAGGTTTTCCATTGAGTTCGCCATAAAATGCCTGTGATATTTCCGGTTGTTCAACTATAACTGCATCTTCTGGTGTACTAAAATCACCTGTCTTTATTCGGGGCTGATGTGCCACAGCCAGTGAAGCTGTAAACAAAATTAAACCTACAAAAATTAAAATTTTTAGAATTATCTTATTTTTACCCTTTATCATTAAATATACCCCCATCAATTTACGATATTCAAAGATTTTTATAAATTCATCATGATATATACACAGTTAGTTTAATTAGAATAAATATTTTTTTTACCTTGAATGGCTTTTTATAATTAAAGTCAAATATAAAGCAGAAAAAGTTTTTTAAGCTAATAATATTTAATTAAAAGGGTTATTAACGCCATATTTGTGCATTAAATACGTTATCCACAGAAAATTTATATTTTATTGTAAAAGTATAGTTTGTTAGAATTTTGAAAACATAAAATTAGAGTCGAAATTGAGAAATTAATAAAAAAAATGAATTAAAATCTAATAATAGTTATTTTAATGAATCATTGCTCAGATTCTATAGATATACATTCCCATGGTTGAGTTTCTGTATCAATAGTGGCGAATAAATCTTGTTCTACGTCCTTGAATAAATCTTCACAGCCAAATTTTAAATCTGCCGATTTTTTAACCGGATATATTCTGCCTCTTGCACTTTTAACAATTATCTCGCCCTCTCGACTGATACCAACTATTAATTGTTTAATTTCTTTTGCCATATTGTCATCTCCTTAATTAATTTTTAAATTCTGTAATTGATAATTTGTAATATAAAATATTTTAATAAAATTTATTGAATACAATATAAGTGCACTACTATTTTAATTTACACGTTAAAATGGCTAAAAATATCCTCCTTATAACTAAGAGTTCAATTAAATTGAATTTTTCACAGGTTTTTGAGAAATTCGAGGATGTAATTTATTGTTGCATTCTGTTGTTGTTCTCTACTGATGGTGCTATTATTATCTCCGTCTTGTATGCCATAATTACCAAAATTATAGTGATTACCTCCTTCAATGGTTATAAATGTAGTATTTTGAGGGAATTTATCTATATTATCCGATATGTCACTACTTTTGGTCAACCCATCAAGTGATCCCCTGATTGACAATGCCTTAAAAGTGGAATTGGAAGCGTCTGCAGAAGGATAAGCAGCTAAATATATAACTCCATCAATTTTATCTTCATTATTCACTGCATAGTCCGAGGCAAAAACACCCCCCAGGGAATGTCCACCAATAACCCAAGTTTTTATCTCTGGATTGTTAACAATTACTTCATCTGCTTTATTCATACCAAAAAATGCTAGATTAAATGGCATTTTGACAATTATCGTAGTATAACCATTAGATGCGAGTTTTGAAGCTAAAACAGAGTAAGATTCTGCTTCTACTTTACCTCCAGGATAGATAATAACACCAGTATTGCTACTATTTTTAGTAGGTTTAAATGTAATAAATTCAGAAGTATTGGATACAGTGTAATTAGCATTAGATTGCATGGCTGATAGAGCTGTACTATCAGCATGATAATAATCAGAAACATAAAATGCAAAAGATGCTGCAAAAATGGCTATAATAACTAATAATACTATTAAAATCAACTTTTTTTTCGAGCCAGTGAATTTCATATTTTAATCCTCTAAGTTAATATCTATTTTTTTTGAATATTATATATTTAGAGAAAATAGGAAATTGAAATTTGGGTTGAATAATTATTGTTCTTATTAGAATTTCTAATTTTGGACCAAATTTGGATAAAAATTTAATTAATGAATATTTATAGCTGTTTTATATCCGTATTTAGTATATACAAACTTTAATAATGCATATAATTAAGGTAGAATATATATAATCCTATGAAAAAATCGTTAATAATTATTCTAATTCTTTTTTTAGGATTATCTTTGGGTTCTTTTTCGTATATTATAATTACAAGTCAAGAAGAACTTTTAGTTAATTATTTTGATAGGGATTTTGACAGTGTTAAATGCCCAAAATGTGGTTCTAAGAATGTTGAAATTATTGACCAGAGTTCTAATAAATCAGGCTTCTTAAAACTTAATTGTAATAATTGTGGATATATTTATCATGAAAAAATATCCTAATTATTAATTTTTTTGCATTATTATTGAATTTTATATAAGTTATTGAATTTTATGGTAGTATATCCATAATCTGCTTATATTCTAAATTTTTATTTAGTTCTAAAGAACATAAACTATGTATATTAAGAATAGGCAAATATTATTCCATGTACAGAATATCAAATATTGAGGCGGCAATTTTAGGAATATTATATGAACATCATCACTATGCCTACCGAATAGAGCAGATCATAAATAAAAGGGGAATGGGTAACTGGGCAGACATAGGATTTTCATCTATTTATTACGTACTAAAAAGGTTGCAAGAAAAAAAATTAGTAGAAAGTGAACTAAGAACTGTGGAAGGCAAGCCTTCACGTAAAGTTTACCACATTACTAATGAAGGCCGCCGAGCAATGGAAGAAAAGATAAAAAATGTTCTATCAGTAAATAAAAAACAGATTTCACCATTTGATCTGGGAATGGCCAATATAGACATCATTGATCCTGAAGCAGCCCTTAAATGTTTAGAAAATTATCTAAAATCTACCGATGAGAGAATTGAATCTCTCGAAAAGTTAATAGCTTGGCATGAAAATGAAAAATCCCCATTCAATGTAATAGCTCTTTTTAGTAGACCCTTAGCTCTTTTAAAAGCTGAAAAAATATGGGTTAATGAATTAATAGGAACGATTAAAAAATTTAATAACCTTGAGGGCTGATAATATAAAAAAAATTGATTTGAAGATAGAAAATAAAAATTTGTATTATCCAAAAACTAGTAAAGTTTCTGGGGTAAATGTACCTCCTATGCAGTTTCTAATGATAGATGGAAAGGGAGATCATAATACTGCTCAGGAATATAATGATGCCATTCAAGCATTATTGCCAGTTTCTTAAAGATTAAATCTATCTCTAAAGAAGAAAAATCCCAAGATTATATGGTAATGCCCCTTGAAGGACTATGGAGGATAGAACATCGGGAAGATTTCAGTATAGGAGATAAGAGTAATTGGAAATGGACGGCCATGATAAGACAACCAGATTTTATCACTAATCAAATGATTAAAAAAGCTATGGAAGAAGTTAAAGAAAAGAAAAATTTTGTAGCACTTCCAAAAATTCGATTTAAAGCATTAAATGAAGGTTTATTGGCGCAGATAATGCATTTCGGTCCCTACTCAGAAGAGGGACTTGCTGTGGAAAGATTAAACTATTATGTTCATGAAAATATATATGAATTTGACGGTAGAAAAGATTTGAGAAACACCATGAAATATATTTAAGTGACATAGCATTAACAAACCAGATTGACTTAAAACTGTCATAGGACAGCCTATATCCGTAGCAGGGTGATTGAATGAATAAATATTTGAGAATCGTAATTTTCGGCCTTATTATATGGTTAACTGCATTCGCAATTTCTTTTATTATATATCCGATAAGGGATTCAATGAGGCCTTTGTTTGAATCTATAATGCCTGTAGTAATTTCAATGATAGTAACCACCATGGCTTATTATTATATGAAGAATTTAGACTCTAATTTTGTTATAGAGGGGCTAAAAATTGGTATTGCTTGGTATATTTTAAACCTGGCTTTAGATCTTTTGCTGTTCATTCCACCAAGTCCCATGCAGATGAGCTTAGTTGATTATATGGCTGATATTGGAATAACCTATCTAATAATCCCCACTATAACTATTGGATATGGCTATTTATTATCTTCCAAAATTAACATTAAATAATAAATATATTGAGAAGATTAAAATGGGAAGAATACCGGATGATGCAGCACCATGCGGAGTTTTCTGTGGAGCATGTCCCTCTTACAAAATAAGTTGTTTAGGGTGTGGTTCTAATAACCAGAAACAGAAAAGAAAAAGTAAATGGGGATGTAAAATTCGAAAATGCTGTTTCTTAGATAAAGATCTTAATTTCTGCATAGATTGCCAAGAGTTTCCCTGCCATTTATTAGAGAAATTAAAAAATTCCCACCCCCATGATGCTAGATTTAACTATCGGCATGAAATATATGATAATCTAAAGGCAATTAAGGAAATAGGTGTAAAATCTTGGCTTAATGATCAATATGATAAATTTAAATGTCCAAAATGCAATGGACCTATAGTATGGTATAAATATAAATGTAAAAACTGCGGTTATCAATATTCTCCTTAAATACACCAGATTAAGTTAATAATAAAGGTAATAAGGCCCTAATTCAAGGAATTATTATGGAATATGAAGAAATTATTAGAGAATTGGAAACATTATCCAACCCCGAGGAAGTAGAGGGGATGTCTAGGTTTGGTATAAATCCTAAAAAGACGTATGCTGTTAGGATACCTGAACTACGACTTATTGCGAAAAAAATTGGTAAAAATCATGATCTTGCCCAAAAACTTTGGGAACATGGCTATCGGGAGACCAGAATCATTGCCAGCATAGTTGAAGATCCCCAATTGGTAAATGAAGAACAAATGGATAAATGGGCTTTAGATTTTGATACATGGGACATATGTGATCAATGTTGCATGAATCTATTTAGAAAAACACCTTTTGCATATAAAAAGATATATGAATGGAGTAAAAGAGAAGAAGAGTTTGTAAAAAGAGCTGCTTTCACCCTTATTGCTACATTAGCAGTACATGACAAAAAATCAGATGATAAAACCTTTCTAAACCTATTTCCCATTATTATAAGAGAATCCACAGATAACCGAAATTTTGTAAAAAAAGCAGTAAACTGGGCTTTAAGACAGATTGGTAAAAGAAATATTAATCTTAACCATGAATCTATTGAAACTGCAAATAAAATCAGTAAAATTCCCAGTAAAAGTGCTCAATGGATAGCTTCGGATGCTCTAAGAGAGTTAAGAAGCGAAAAAGTACAAAAACGTCTTAAAAATAACATTTAAAAAAAATTAAATAGATTTTATTAATTTTCCAATGCAATTATCTCTTTAACATCTACTAATTTCCACACAAATGTACTTTCAACTTCAACCAGACAGGCTAATGGGTCGTCTGGGTCAAGTCCCAGTGCAGCCATGATATTTTTGGAAAGTCCCCGGGATTTGATCAAGTCAGCAAATTTTTTACGTACTTCTTTTTTCTTTTCATCATCAGTTTCTTCTTCAATACGTCCTCTAAGTGCAACAAATTTATATTCGGATAAATCTGGCGCATATTCTTCAATTTCAACAGCAACATGTGGATTTTCTTTAAGTCTTTGAATTTTTTTACCATACTTTGTAGATAAGAAGTATAGATATTTCTGATCAAAAACGTATAAAAAAGGAGCAATATAGGGGTATTCACCATTAAATGCAATTCTACTCATAAAGTTTTCATTTATTAACTGATCATACTCTTCTTTTTCCATTAAAGGTATTTTATACAAGCTCACATGGATCACCTAGTAATATTTTAATTATAGAATAGGTTTTTTATAAATTAAATTTTTACTTTTAGTTATAATTATTTTTCTACTGGATAATCTGCCTTTAACCAAGCAGCCATACTTCCCAGAACACTACTTACCTGAGTGTAACCATTACTTTTTAGTATGCTGCTGGCAATAGTTGATTTATACCCGGAGTCACAATAAACTACAACTTTTTTATTTTTTGGTATTTCATCTAAGTGTTGTATTAGGTGTCCCACCCAGAAATGGTAGGAATCTTTTATGCGCATCTTTTCATAGTCATCAATTTTTCGAACATCTAATAAGAAAATATCTTCATCACTATCTAGAACATCTTTAAGCTCATGAACAGACCACATGTCAAGTTTTTCCACTTTTTGGGCGGACATATACCACGATGGAAAACCTCCTGCCAGATAACCATATACATTATCAAATCCTAATCTTATTAATTGTCTTGTAATATCTTCTATGTAACCTTCATTATCATCAACTATGACAATGGGATCATCATAATTTAAAAAATAGCCTATAAAAGCTGAAAAACCTTCCCTCCAAATGTTAATTGTTTGGGGTATGTGAGCACATCCAAAGCTGGTGGGTTTTCTGATGTCAATTAACTGGGCTCCCTTTTTGATCAATTTTTTAACTTCCATAGTATTTAACGGCTGACAGTAAGGAAGTCTTTCCAATATATGGGGGCCGTGTTGATTATTAATTTCCATAAATTTGAAATAGGGAGGTATGTAAAGTTTTTCTTCCTTTTTATTTTTAATGAATTCATCTAAGCTTAACTGTAGCGAAGGGTTAGTCTTTTTTTCATAGCCTACAGTAGTTAAATCTTGATCCCTTAAATCAGCTCCACAAACTGATCCTGCTCCATGAGCAGGGCAAACAATAACATTATCTCCTAACGGCAAAATTTTCTCATAAAGGCTGTTATAAAGCATTTCTGCCATTTCAGGAGTTTTTGATTCTCCAAAAAAGTCGGTTCTACCCACTTCTCCTGCAAATAAGGCATCACCAGTAAAAACCATGTAAGGATCTTCGGATACGCTTTTATCAGTTACAGATATAGAAATACTTTCATGTGTATGGCCTGGGGTTTCTAGAACTTCTAATTCCAGCTTTCCTATTTTAAAAATATCTCCATCATACACTGAGTTTCCATAGTAGAAATCCATCTTACATCCATGGTAGATCTCGGCTCCAGTAACATTTGCCAGTTCCAATGACCCTATAATATAATCTTCGTTACGATGTGTTTCAAATATATGGGTTATTTTCATATTATTAGCACTGGCCAAATCCAAATAGATATCTACATCTCTTCTAGGATCAATAACTGCAGCTTGTCCATCTTTGCCGATTATATACGATTTATGGGCAATCCCTACTGATTTTACAATTTCAAATAACATTTTTCACTCCCCTTAAAATTATAAAACAATGTGATAGTTATATTATATTTATTTGTTTCATTTTAAAATTTATTTTTTAAACTATATTACCTTTATTAATGGGATATTTCAGATTATAAACAGATAATAATAATATATAAAATTCCATATTTTAATTCATTGTTGGGGATGGTAATGGAAAATATAATTGAAACCTGGGATATTACCAAAAAATACAATGATTTCACAGCGGTTGATTCGGTAAATCTACAAGTGCCTAAAAATAGTGTCTATGGTGTTTTAGGACCAAATGGCGCGGGTAAAACCACCTTAATATCAATGTTATGTACCATATTACATCCTACCTCTGGAAGAGCATTGGTAAATGGTTATGACGTTGTTAAAAATGCTAGAGAGGTAAGAAGTTCCATTGGAATTGTCTTCCAATCACGTGCACTGGACGATATATTAACTGGTAGAGAGCATTTAGAAATGCATGCAGCGTTATATGGTGTTCCTAAGGATCTTAGGGAAAAACGAATAGAAGAAATTCTTGATTTAATAGCTCTAGGCAAGAAAGCTGATGAATATGTTAAAACCTATTCTGGTGGAATGAAAAGAAGATTGGAAATTGGCAGGGGTCTTATCCATTACCCTAAAGTTTTATTTTTAGATGAACCTACTTTGGGATTGGATCCTCAGACTAGGGAAAGTATATGGGATTACATTGAGAATCTTAATAAAACTGAGGACATAACAGTTTTAATGACCACTCATTATATGGAAGAGGCAGACAAGTTATGTGATGAGGTGGCCATAATTAGCGGGGGCCAAATTATAACCGCTGATTCTCCGCGTAATCTAAAAAGAGAATTAAAGGCAGATACCATCACTGTAACTGTAGATGATCCTGAAAGGTTTATAGAAAACATCAAAAACTTGGAATTTATTAAAGATGTGTTTAAAGTTGATTCTGAGATCAAATTAATGGTAGAAAGGGGAGAAAATTTAGTTACTGAAGTTGTTGATTTTTCAAGTAAAATTGGTGTGCAGATTAAGTCGGTTGAATTAGAACACCCTAATCTGGAAGATGTTTTTATTAATTATACTGGTTCAAGCATAAAGGGGGAGAGATAATGAGTGATTTTGAGGGAATATTCACAATATGGTTGCGGGAAACTAAAAGATATATCCGTTATAGATCCAGAATAGTCACCTCTGTAGTAACTCCTCTACTCTGGCTGATTATATTTGGAACCGGTTTAGGGGCTGCTGTAAGATTTGGTGGTATGGCTGGAGGATATCAACAATTTATTTTCCCAGGTATTGTAGGTCAAACCATATTATTCACTTCAGTTTTCTCTGGCGTTTCAGTAATAATCGACCGACAATACGGATTTCTAAAGGAAATACTGGTAGCTCCAATATCTCGTCCCTCAATTGTAATGGGTAAGGCATTAGGTATAAGCACCGCTTCTTTAATTCAAGGGGTAATACTTCTAATTTTATCGTTTATAGTAGGAATCCAAATGACTCCTTTGTGTTTTTTGGTCAGCACAATATTGATTGTGATGATATCTATGGGTCTTGCAGGGTTAGGTTTACTCATTGCATCTTTCACGGACAGTATGGAAGGATTTAACCTTATTCTGAGCTTTATAGTATTGCCAATGTTCCTTTTAAGCGGAGCATTATTTCCAATTACCGGGCTTCCTTCCTGGCTGCAAGTAGCTGTATATCTAAATCCCTTGACTTATGGAGTTGATGCATTAAGATACACTATTTTGGGCATGTCAACCCTTCCATTATATCTAAATGTAATAGTAATCTTTGGATTTGCTATATTGATGATATTTGTTTCTGCTTATGTATTCAGTAAGAAGGAACAGAGTTTAATGTGAAGGATTATTATTTTTTTAACTTAAAATTGAATAAATAAAATAGAAAATTTATTTTAAAATATATATTATTCATGTTTTTAAACTAAATATTGGTTTTTTAATCTTTGGATTTTTTAAAAAATAGAAGGAGTAATAAAATTAAATTAAACTACTTTATTACTCAATAATTAATAATACGCAGCTCCTGAAAATCTCCAACTATATATGTATGGTGCTTTGAATTTCCAACCCCAATATTTGGTGAAAATTGAGTAAATTCTCCCACTATCTGAGTACTGCCATCTTTGGTAACCATTATATTTATAGTAAATGCAACCACGGATTGTATATGATCCAGAGTGTCCGTATCCCACCGTAATATATGGAATAATAGTGGAGTCTGCTTTATTTATATGGTAGGTGGATACCTTAACTGGTACGTATTTTCCAAAGCTAGTGGAAATACATAAAAGTCCAACAGCCAGTATAAACATGCACAATACAACTTCTTTTTTCATGCTTTTTCCTCCTTTAAATTATTACTAAATTATTAAAAAATAATATTATTTAGATTATAAAATTAATTAGTAATATATTAATAATAAAATTTATTACTAACATTAGTTAAAGGACGGTTAAATTTCAGCAGGTGGAAAAATTATGAAATTGGATTTAAAAGTTTTATTAATAGGAATAAGTTTACCTACGATTTTCACGTTATTATGGCAGATAGGAGGATTGATAGAATTCATGTACCCTCAGATCTCGATATTTGTAAATTTAGATACATTTATTTCATTTTTATTAGTTTTTATAGCAAGTATTGTTGTTTCGATGCTTTCAAATGCTAATATCAAAAAAAGTTTAATTTATGGATTTTTAATTGGATTTCTAGGAGAGTTAGTCTCATTCATGATAATAATAACTTTTTCTGTAATTATCCTCTTAAAATCTAACAATTTTCCCTTTGAAATGTTTAATAATGAAATTATCTATTATTATTTACTTCCACGCATCATTTTCCAAATATTGAACGGTTCAATAGGGGGTTTAATAGGTCACATCATGAATAAATTAATGACAATAGAATAAGGTTTTCAAGAAAAGAAATATTAGATACCTCTTATTTTTAATGTTATATGCCCTATTTGGGGTATGATCAACAGTCTATCCCCAATTTTAACAGCTTTTGCAATGATCTGAGCAGGGTAAACCACTGCAGGGTCGGGAGCAGGGTTATTGTCACCTTTTATAATATAATATTTAAGTCCATTTTTGTCAATACCAGAGGCAATAACTCGATGTATTACGGGTCCGTCAGTAAACCAGGTTGCATTATAAATTACTATATCTCCTACTTTAATATCATTAGTATTTATTTCATTTATGCCCATAAAATTAGTTTTTTCAATTATAACCACATCGCCCCTGTGTAAAACTGGTTCCATACTTTTAGAAACAACTACATTCATATGCTGACTACAAAATAAAGCGATGAAAAATATGCTAACATAAATAATTATCTCTAGATATTTCCTTTTACTATCGTCCATCATATCACCATAAATCTATGAATGAATATTTAATAATATTTTATTACATATATTTAATACTAAGTATTCATCATATCTTTTAATTAATATTTTCTATTTATCTACATCCAAATCTACATCCACGTGAACTCTAAATCAAACGACAAATGCCACTATAATTTTAGAAAAACAAAAACTAAATACGAAGATCAATAGATAAAGTCATTGAATATTTCTAATAAATAAGATTTTTGTAATGTATCTTTTTAGAAATATTAAATATCTTTTAATAGTTTTAGGATGGATTTTCATGTTATCTAAAAAGGTAGACTTAAAGAAGATGAAGGAATCCGAAAAGAAACATACAACCACCTACGGAACACGCTATTTCTCGAAAAAGATACCAAAGTTTGAGATGTCTGAGGAAGGTATGCCTCCAGAGGCTGCCTATCGGTTGGTTCATGATGAATTAAATTTAGATGGTAATCCGGCTTTGAATTTGGCAAGTTTTGTAACCACATGGATGGAGCCAGAAGCAGATAAACTGATAATGGAGAATATTGGTAAAAACTTTGTGGATAATGATGAATATCCTCAGACAGAAAAGATCCAAGAAAGAGTGGTTAATATGCTGGCCCGTCTATTTAACACACCAGAAGAGAGTAAATCTGTAGGAACAGGTACAATAGGATCATCAGAAGCCATTATGTTAGGTCTTTTAGCCCATAAATGGACTTGGAAAAAGCGCCGACAAGAAGAGGGGAAACCTTATGATAAACCGAATATTGTGATGGGGGCTGATGTGCATACTGTTTGGGAAAAATTTGCCCGCTATTTTGATGTGGAACTTAAATTAATACCACTTGAACCGGAAACCTACACAGTTACCGTGGATGAAGTAGCCAAAGAAATAGATGAAAACACCATTTGTGTAGGTGCAGTATTGGGAACTACTTTCACAGGCCAGATGGATCCTATTAAAGAAATTAATCAATTATTATTAGATATAAAACATGATAAAGGTTGGAATATACCAATACATGTAGATGGGGCCAGTGGAGGAATGGTGGTACCGTTTACCCAGCCGGACATGGAATGGGATTTTAGATTAGAACAAGTCAGATCAATCAATGTTTCTGGTCATAAATTTGGATTAGTCTATCCCGGGGTGGGTTGGCTGGTTTTTAAAGACAAGAAAGATCTTCCAGAAGATTTAATATTTGAAGTAAACTATTTGGGAGGTTTAATGCCTAATTATTCCCTGAATTTTTCCAAAGGCAGCAGTACTATAATAGCCCAGTATTACAACTTTTTAAGATTGGGTAAAGAAGGATATAGGGATATTATGGAAAATATAATGGAAGTAACCCGTTCTATTGCTGCTGGGTTAGAAAAATCTGGCAATTTTGAAGTTATAAATAAGAATTTAACATTTCCCCTTGTGACTTGTAAATTAAAGAATGAAAAATTTACCGTATTCCAACTTTCAGAAAAGCTTAGAGAAAAAGGATGGATTGTACCGGCATATACTCTTCCAGAAAAGGCAGAAAAAGTTGCAGTATTAAGAATGGTTATTAAAGAAAATTTCAGCCAAGACATGGCCGACATGCTAATGAATGATATTAATCATGCCTGCAAATTTTTGGAAAAAGATCCAGAAGAACGCCTAAACACGGCTAAAGATACTGAAAAAGAATCAAGAGCACATCAACATAAAATATGTTAAACGTGTATCTTACTAATTTTACTGTTTAATTTCATTTTTTAATACATAAAATTAAATCAAATTTTGATTTTATCCAGAAAATAACCAGATTATCCCATCGAATATTAATTTCATACTGATTAAGATTATCACAATCAATACAAATTTTTTGAATTTTTCTTGATGAATTTTGTTAACTATTCTCTTACCTGTGTATGACCCTGCAACTGAAACAATGAAAAGCAGTGGTATATAATAATATAAATCTGGATTTAAGAAACCTTCAGAAAGATAAATGGGTATTCTTGTTATATCCACGGCTAAAGCAATAACTGCTGCTGTAGCAATATATGTAGCTTTTTGTAAGTTAAAAGCCATGAGAAATGCTCCCCGAAGAGCACCTCCAGTTCCTATTAAACCAGCTAAGAAACCCGAAATACTTCCCCCCATAATTGAAGACTTTTTTGTTGCCGGAAATCTTAAATCTGGTTTATATATGGATAAAATAGAGAAAAAAATTAAAAATATTCCTAAAATTAACTTTAAAATATCTTGTGAAATAAAAGGAACCATATAAGCTCCTATAACAGTTAAAACTATGCTGGGAACCCCGAAGATTAATATCAATTTCTTATGTATCCCTTTCCTAAAAAAGGTAATCCTCCCTAAATTCCCAAAAATATGGAATATTGCCACCAGTATAAGTGCAGTGGGAAAATCTACAAAAAAAAGAGCTAAAGGCAAGAAAATAGTGGAGGATCCAAAACCAGCACTAGTCCCAATTACTTCGGCAATATAAGCTACCAGAAAGAAAATTATTTGACTCATAATTAATTATGGAACATAAAACAATTTAAAATATTTTCTACAAAATCTTTGAATTAAAATTCTTTTAATATATTCATCTACCTCTTCTTAAGTTAATTATCAGAATAATAACGTTACTTAAAACTATGTTTAAACCCAGCAATGTAATTAAAAAGCCTAAAAATACTATCCAACTAATTTGGCTATTTAAAAAAATGAATACCAGATATGCTGTTCCAAACCAGAAAAAAATGTCTGTAAAGTTTCTTACCTTCCTTTTCATTAAGTCCTTTATTAAAAAACGCAGAAATAATGCAAAAATTTGGAAAAACGCAAATATTAAACAGAATTGGAATAAAACATTGTAAAGAACTGGATGTGCCCCTGAAGGGCTTGGAATATAGATATTAGAGGGTATTGTAGTTAAATTATTTGATGAGATAGCGGTTAGGTTCAAATCAATAAAAAAGTTCTGAATAATGTTAGATAAACCCGGAATAACAACAAAAAATGTTCCAATAAGTAATATGAAAAATCCGAAACTTAAAATACCTACTATATCCACTTTTTCATGATTTTTTGCCATATTACCACCCAATCATAGAAATTTTTTTCAAAAATTTATTATAAATGTTAACAATAAATACACTATGTGTTAATGTCTAAAAATATTTTTCTAAAAGATTTATAATAGGAAGGACATTTTATGAAGCTAATGTTTGTTGAACCACCCAAAGATGTCTGGTTCGTAATGGGGGAATATTTACCCCCGCCCTTAGGAATATTAGAACTGGCTGCATATCTAGAAGATAAAAACCCTAATTTGGATATTCAAGTTTTAGATTGTCAAGTAGAAAAGGTGGATTGGCATGATTTGAAGGATAGAATCCAAGATGAAGATCCAGACGTGTTAATATCCAGTGCTTTATCCAGCTGCAATACTTATTCTGTTCTAAGAGCTCTGGAAATTGCAAAAAAAATTGACACTGATATAAAAACGGTTGTAGGTGGACAGCATTTTACAGCCCTAGCAGAAGAAAGCCTAAAAATGTTTCCAGAAATAGATTTCATCGTCCGTGGAGAGGGTGAAGAAACATTAAATCATTTAATCAAATCACTTATAGAAAAAAAGCCATTAACTAAAGTAAATGGAATATCTTTTAAACATGATGGAAAAATTATTCACAACCCAAATCGTCCCCTAATTCAAAATTTAGATAGCCTACCTTTACCAGGATACCACTTTGTGGAAGATTACATGAACAAATACCATTTTAAGATGATGGCAGGTGATGTAGGATATGCTCTGGTAGAAGCATCTAGGGGTTGTAATTACCAATGTACTTTCTGTTCCCAGTGGAAGCACTGGCAAGGTAAATGGAGAACAAAATCACCCAAGAGGATAGCTTTTGAAATGGAAAAGCTTTATAATGATTATGGGAGTAGTTTTCTATGGCTTACCGATGATACACTTGGAAATAAGTCTCGAGTAAATGGTATAGCTCAAGAAATTATTAATCATGGATATAAAGATGATGAGATAATGTGGTTTGCACAGGCCAGATGTGATGATATAATAAAATATGATGAAGTATTGGCTAACATGCGAAAAAGTGGCAACTTATGGGTGATGGCCGGCTTAGAACGTCACGATGATGCTACATTGGATGCTTTTCAAAAGAAAACTAAACCATCTCAAGCTAAGATAGCTATGGATATGTTAGAGGATAATGGAATATTTTCCCAGGGCACGTTCATTATTGGTGAATTTAATGATTCGAAACAGTCAATTAACAATCTTAGAGAATTTGTGAATTTTGTAGATCCAGATCTTGCAATATTCATGATATTAACTCCATTTCCCGGGACATTACTGTTTGAAGAAGCTTCTAGCAAGGGATGGATAGAAGATAGTAACTGGGCTAACTACGACATGGCCCATGCCATTATGCCCACAAAATATTTATCTACACAAGAAGTACAAAGAGAACTTTATGAATGTTACCGGAGCTTTTATGGAAGTATGGGTCGTCGTTTAAGAGGTATATTTTCAAGAAATGTTTTTAAAAGAAAAACATATAGATATATGGCTAGTCAAGGCCTACTCCAATCTTTGAGGGAGCTATTTTGAATATTAAACAAAAATATAAAATTAACTATTCATTAAAATTAGCCCTCTATTTCTTCTTTTTAAGTTTTTTAGGTCTAATTTTTTTATTAATAATGGTTTTAAATATATATTTTCCATTTAATGGAACAAATCCTTTTCTTCAAAATATATTCCTATTTATTTATATGTCTATATGTATAATGGGCATATTAGCAGGTTTAGTTCCAGCTAAATGTTCAAAAGTTCTTAATTTTCAATACAAACATAAATCTAATATATTAAAATCAGATTTAAATATAGAAGATCATGAAAAAACTCTAGAAATTAAAGGTCATCATCCTACATGTAAAAAATTTGAAAATCACGTTTTTAATTTTAATTCCAATACCTATTGCGTGGGGTGTACTGGCCTTGTAATAGGCGCTGTAATATCTATTATCCTGGTCATAATTGGATTTTTTAGAGTTTATACTCCTTATTATTTAGGTTTAATGTTTTTTTCAGGTTTAATTTTTGAATTTGCCTCTTTAATATATTTCATGGTAATTAGTAATTCTATCAATATATTTAAGCTATTTTTTAATATATTATTCGTTTTGGCATATTCATTGATATTTTTAGCAGTTTTATTCTTATATCAAAGCTTAGTTCTATATTTATACGCCATTTTAATGGTATTTATTCTGGTTATAACACGATCCACTATTTCAAAATATAAACATCAAAAGATCTGTGATCAGTGTGATTATAGGGAATGTCCCCTTTCCTTTTCTTAAATATTTTTAGTTTTTAAGATCTTCTTTTATAGGCCAGATAAGCTCCAGTTATGATTAGAGCACCAATCACTACCATTATCAGCGGACCGATATATCTTCCCAGATCCAAGCCAAAAGCTGCTGAAACCCCTAGCAGGATCAGAATAATCCCAAATAATATTCCAATGATCAATCCGCCATGGGGAACACCAAAACATTCTTCATTAACATCTTCATTAGATTGACCAAAACATCCATTATTTTTTGGCTTTTTCCATTTTTTACCTAGATTATATCCACATTTAGAACAGTATTGGGCATCTTCTTCATTTTCTTTACCACATTTGGGACAGTAAACCATATATTTTCCTCCTTTTTTTAAATATGGGTTAATATTATCTAATTAGATAATATTAACTCTTCAAATCTTCATCTACCATATCTACCAGTCAGCTGGGCCTGAGCTAATATATGTCCTTCCATAGCAGTGTTAACTTGTTGAATAGTGCTTCCAGATTCTAAGTTAAGTTCAATATCTAATGCATAGATTTTAAAGGCATATCGATGAGTTTCTCCTGTGGGCGGTGCTGGACCACCATACCCTATTGAATTAAAATCGTTAATTCCCTGTATTGCCCCGTTATCTAATGTTTCCTGGTTAGTTATCCCTTCTGGTAATTCAGTAGCATTTCCTGGTATGTTAAAAACTATCCAGTGAATAAAAGTCCCGCCAGGTGCATCTGGATCTTCACAGATAATGGTAAAACTTTTTGTATCATCTGGAGCTGAAGTCCATGAAAGAGGGGGAGATATATCTTCACCATCAGCAGTATATTTTTGAGGTATAGCTTTTCCTTGTGTAAAGGCGCTGCTGGTTAATTTAAATCCTCCAGTTTCATTCCCAGTTTGATTAACATCAGTTGATGTGCAACCTGAAGCCAAGATAACTAATGTTAAAATGGTTAAAGATAGAATTAAATATCTTTTCAAAATAGTTCCCTCCTTTATTTAATTCATAATATAATATGTAAAAATAAATATAAATTTTAATTGTTCATGAATGAAAAGCTGAATAGGGATAAAACAAGTTAATTTTAAAAAAAGAAATAAAAGTTAAATTTTTTAATTTAACCTTTGTTCGGTAATCGGGGTATTAACCATGATAGGAATGAATCTTCACTTCTTGATTGTATCCATGCTTTTCCCGGTCCTGTTAATTCTACCACTAATCCTTCTCCACTGAATAAGGTTGATTTCATTCCCCCTATTTTTTTAACGTTGTAATCTACCCCTTCATCAAATGCAACTATGTGACCGGTATCTACTATGTAGGTTTCTCCAGCTTCTAAGTTAATGGGATGTATCGCCCCAAAACTTGAAGCAAATAATTGGCCTGTTCCTTCTATTTTTAATAAAAACAATCCTTCTCTTGAAAAAAAGGTTTTAGAGCCGCCCCATTTAGTATCTATATCAATATCTATGGTAGCAGACATAAATGATCCTGACTGTACATAAAGCACCTGATCCTCTAAGTCCATGGTGTGAATATCGCCAGGCAATGGAGGTGCCATGGTTACTTCACCAGGGGATGTAGCTGTAAATTTATTTATAAAGAAACTTTCTCCACCGAGCAGACTTCTTTTTAACCCGCCAAATAATCCTCCCTTCATTCCAGTTTCTATAGAAATTCCACTGGACATGCTCACTAGAGCACCGGCTTCTGCATTTATTTCTTCAGATGTTTCTAAATCTAATTTTAATAGAGCATAGGATGGTTGATACAAAATTTCATAATCCATTTTTTCACCTTTCCATCAATTAGCATATTATGTCTGTTAGAGGTTTATAATAAAATTTCACACTTCAAAACACTTTTTAATCAATCTTTGCATTAAAGATAAATTTTTTTTATCTTTGTTTATAATTAGATATTGCAAAGTATATTATACAAATAATATAAACAATCTATATTCAAGATAATCTAGGTGACATCATGAAGAATCTATCCAGAGAAATAGTACAACGTATAGAAGAAATTGCTCAACCAGTAAAAATAATGCATGTCTGCGGATCCCACGAACATACCATAATGCAGCACGGTATAAGGTCTTTAATACCAAAAGAAGTGGAAGTAGTTGCCGGACCAGGATGTCCAGTATGTTGTGTTCCCTCCAGAGAAATAGATGAATGTTTAGAACTTGCCAGAAAAGGCATAACCATAACCACTTTTGGGGACATGTTAAGAGTACCCGGATCAAATGGTACATTGGCTGATGCAAGGGCAGAGGGTGCTGATGTAAGAGTAGTATATGGAGTAAATAACGCCGTAGAAATAGCTCAAAAAATAGATAATGAAGTAGTTTTTATGGCCGCAGGCTTTGAAACCACTGCCCCTACAACTGCATCAGAAATTGCAGCAGGACCGCCAGAAAACTTTTCAGTACTTTCATGTCATCGATTAATACCTCCAGCATTAAAATTTCTCATAGAATCTGGAGAAGTAAATCTCACAGCTTTAATTGAGCCAGGGCATGTTTCAACCATAATTGGAACCAAACCATATATTCCATTTTCAGAGAAATATAACATCCCCCAAGTTGTGGCTGGTTTTAACCCATTCGATGTTTTAATAGCAGTTTATTTAATTCTAAAACAACTTAAAAATGGAAAAGCAGAGGTTCAAAATGAATATAAACGTGCAGTGAGAGATGAAGGAAATGTAAAAGCACAAAAACTCCTAGAAGAAGTATTTTATATAAGAACAAGGGAGTGGAGAGGTTTCCCGGACATCCCTGATTCAGTCTATGAAGTAAGAGACGAATTCGTGGATTTCAATGCACGGGAAAAATTTGATATAAACATTGAGAAGTCAGAAGATGTTGTAACCGGCTGTATATGCGGTCCAATACTCAGAGGAGTAGCACGACCAGAAGAATGTAAACTTTTCAGAAAGGAATGTAATCCTATGAATCCTATAGGTGCATGTATGGTTAGTAAAGAAGGAACATGTAATATAGCATTTAGATATGGTTCCTTCTAAAATTTATTATTGATTTTGAGGTAAATAATGAAGGCCATAGCCCTAGATGTTGACGGAACAATTACTGACAAAAATAGAAGAGCCTGTATTAGCGCAATAAAAGCTATTCACCAAGCAGAAGATAATGGAATTCCAGTTATAATTGTTACAGGAAATATGCTGTGCAGTTCTAAAATGATTTCCACATTACTGGGCACTAGCGGAGGCTTGGTAGCTGAAAATGGGGGAGTTATAGAGACACCTAAAGGTCGAAAGATTCTTGGCGATTTTTCTAAATGTGAAAAAGCATATAATTACCTTAAATCACAACATCCTGTTGACAAGGTTGATTTATCCAGCAACCGTGTATCTGAAATTGCCATAACCAGAAAAGTTCCTGTTGAAACTGTTAAAGAAACTTTAAAAGATTTTGAAGTAGTAGTATATGACTCTAAATTCGCCATACATTTAACTGACCCAGATGTGAGTAAAGGATCATCACTCAAGATGTTGGCTCGAGATTTAGGAATAGATACAAATGATATAATGGCGATAGGTGATAGTGAGAACGATATTGAATTTTTAGAGGTAGCGGGATTAAAGGTAGCAGTGGCCAATGCAAATCCTGAACTTAAAGAAATAGCAGATTATGTTACCAAAAATTATTATGGCAATGGGGCAGCAGAGGCCATAGAAAAATTTGCATTATAATATTCCCTTATTTATTTAAATTTATAAATTGTTTAATAATCATAAAATAAAAAATAAAGCATTATTATGTAAATTGAAGATTTTTTTTATAGAGGTTTTTATTAAAGAGGTTTTTTTCATGCTTGAAGATTTAGCCAAAGAAACACTAGATTTAGCAAAAAAACATACTGATCTTGCAGAAGTTTATGTAGAGATGGAACAGAATTGGGATATTGATATTCAGAAAGATGAGGTTGATTTTGCCAAAGAATTAATAGTATTGGGTGTAGGTGTTAGAGTCATTATTGATGATAAAATGGGGTTTTCATATACCAGTAATCTGGATAATATAAATAACATGGTTGAAGGCGCTGTTTTTAATGCTAGAGCAAATGTGGCAGATGAAAATTACAGTTTTGCTTCTAAATCAGATTATAAAAAAGTTAAGGGAACATATGATTCTAGAATTGAGTCATTGGAACTTGAAGACTCAATTGAATTTGCAAAATCCATGATTAGGACGGTTAAAGAAGAAAAATGCCAACCAACTTCCGGTGGTTTTTCAGCAAGATGCGTTAATAGCTTGATCGCAAATTCTAATGGGTTAAACTGTGAGGATAAATCTACAGCATTTTATGGATATATATCAGTTAATTATGAAGAAAATGAATTATCGACTGCTTATGAGTCAGATGCTTCCCGATATTTTGATATTGATCCGGAATGGATAGCCAGACAAGCATCAAGAATTGCAAGGGATTCTTCAGGTGGAAGTACCGTTGATACAAAAGATATGGATGTAATATTAGATTATCATGCAGGTTCTGGTTTAATTTCTACTTTTACACATTCTGTAAATGCTGATAATGTACAAAGAGGAAGATCATTACTGGCCGATAAAATAGGACAGGAAGTAGCATCATCTGATTTAACTATTTATGATGATGGTACGTTTGACCATGGACTGGGGTCTTCTAAGTGTGATGATGAAGGATCGCCCTCTCAGAAAACCACCATTTTAGAGGGAGGTGTGCTTAAAAACTTTATATATGATCTTTATTCAGCTAAAAAAGGAAATACAACTAGTACGGGGAATGGTATGAGATCATCATTTGCTGATACTCCTAACATCAGTTTAAGTAATTTTATCCTTGATTTTAATGATTCAATTGAAATTTCCGATGTTAAAGAGGGTGTATTAGCCACAGATGTTCTCGGAGCTCATACAGCAAATCCCATTTCTGGAGATTTTTCAGTAGAGACTAACAATGCTTTTAAAATCGAAAATGGGGAAATAGTATATCCAATAAAAAAGGCTATGATATCGGGAAATATTTTCCAATTACTTAAAAGTTCACAAGCCATATCACAAAAAACACGACAAATGGGACCATTTATTATTCCACGTATTCACGCCGGGCTTCTAAGAGTTGTATCATGAATATCTACTAAAAAAATAATTTGGGTTAACATGCCACAAGATGAGAGTATTAAAGAATCGTTAAAGCACTATTTTGATGTGATGTTTAACACAAAGCTCTCTAAGTCGAAAGTAGCATCAAAATTTGCATCATCTAATAAAAATACATTAAATAAACTATGGAAAGAACACCATTCTATTAAAAATCATTTTAACCTGGAATATGATGATTTAGCATATAAAAAACTGGAAAATATTAATTTTTCTTATTTAGATTTAAAAATAGAAATTGCTCAACTAATCTTGGAACGGTGTATTTTATGTGAAAAAAGATGTGAAATAAATCGTAACCTAACCACTGGTGTTTGCGGTGTTAAAGAAAGTAGAATCGCATCAGAATTTCTCCACATGGGTGAAGAAAGAGTTTTAGTTCCAAGTCATACCATATTTTTTTCTGGATGCAATTTTCAATGCGTATTTTGCCAGAATTATGATATCAGCCAAAATCCGAAACTTGGAGCACTTATTACAGAAAAAGAACTGGCAAAAAATATTGATAAAAATAGAAATCATGGTTCAAAGAATGTAAATTTTGTCGGGGGAGATCCCACACCTAATCTACCCTATATATTGAAGACAATGAAATTAGTTAAAGAGAATATACCAGTTGTTTGGAACAGTAATTTTTACATGTCTGGAGAAACCATGCAATTGTTGGACGGTTTTGTGGATCTTTTTTTAACGGATTTTAAATATGGAAACAATAAATGTGCCAAAAGGCTTTCTGGGGTAGATAATTACTGGGAAGTTGTAACTAGAAATCATAAAATTGCTCAAAAAAGTGGTGATCTGATAATCCGGCATTTAGTTCTCCCTGGGCATGTGGAATGCTGTACAAAGCCATTGATAAAATGGATAGCTGAAAATTTATCAAAAGACACGGTAATAAATATTATGGGTCAGTATAGGCCTGTTTATCAAGCCAGTAATTATCGTGAATTAAGAAGACATGTTTATCCAGAGGAAATAATTGAATCCAAAAAATATGCTAAAAAATTAGGATTAACAAATGTTTTAGGCTGATATGAAAATATTTGTGTAATCCTATTAAAGGAAAAAGATATGATTAATATATTATTAACCGGGCCGCCGGGAATAGGAAAAACAACAGTTCTAAACCGTATAAAAAATTACATTAAAGGTAATAATCTGGTGGTTGGGGGGGTATACTGCCCTGAATTATGTCAAAATGGTCAAAGAATTGGCTTTAAAATTATAGATTTAATAACTAATGATGAGGGAATTTTATCCCATATAAATATTGATGGACCGCGATTAGGAAAGTATAGGGTAAATTTAAAGGATTTAGACACTGTAGGGACTTCAGCAATCTACAAGGCTTTAGATGAATCTGATTTCATATTAATAGATGAAATAGCCCCTATGGAGTTGAATAGTCCTAATTTTTGTGAAGCTGTTTTAGAAGCATTTAACAGCTCCAAACCAGTTATTGCAGTTATACATAAAAGATCTAAAAATCCTTTTATTATTAATCTTAAAAAAAGGGATGATGTGGAAATTTATGAAATAACTAAAGAGAATAGGAATACAATTCATAGGGAAGTATTAAGAAATATTCTAAACTGACAAGTTATTTATCAATAAAAATAGAATAAATTAGATAAAGGTGTTTTATTTATTGATCTTTACAAAAATATTATTATCAAATTAATTTTGAAGGTGATTATGTGGAATGTCAAGATTATGGGCTTTATAGGGCCACGGAAAGAAGAAATTTAAACTTAAATCCGTTACAAAGGGGGGGTGTGCTGCCTAAAGAGGCAAGAATTGCCATGTACGAATTTTCAGATGGATACAGTGTATGTGATTACTGTGCCGGGCGGCTGGATGAAGTATCTAAACCTTCCATATCGGGATTTTTAGAAGATTTAGCAAAATTTATAAACGTAGATGTAACTAGAACTGTGCACGGTGCCAGAGAGGGTAAATTTGCAGTTATGCATGCCATGTGTGATGCAGGGGATACAATAATTGTAGATGGTAATGCTCATTACACCACACATCTTTCTGCGGAAAGATGCGGACTGGAAATAATTGAAGTTCCAAATAATAATCATCCAGAATATGCAATAAAACCTGAAAAGTATCAAGAAGTTTTAGAAGAATCAATTGATCAGGGAAAAGATATCAAATTAGCAGTATTGACGCATGTTGACGGTAATTATGGTAACCTTACTGATGCATCTAAAATTGGTAAAATTTGCGGTGATAATGATATTCCTATTCTTTTAAACTGCGCATATTCCATGGGGAGACTTCCTATAGATGCTAAAAAAATGAATGTTGATTTTGTCGTGGGAAGTGGGCATAAGAGCATGGCAGCCTGTGGACCTATCGGTGTTTTAGGAATGAAAGAAGAATGGGCAGATAAGGTATTAAAAAGATCAGCCCGGCATGAAATAAAAGAAATAGAATTATTAGGTTGTACCAGCAGGGGAGCTCCTATAGCTTCTTTAATGGCTTCTCTTCCCCACGTAATAGTCCGCGTTGCATCGTGGAATGAGGAACTCAAAAAAAGTAGAAAATTTGTAAAAAGTCTAGAAGAGATAGATGGAATAGAGCAGATCGGAGTTAAACCAACAGAACATGATTTGGTACGTTTTGAAAGCCCAGGATTGGATGAAATTGCTCAAAATCATCCTCGAAGAGGATTTTTTTTATACGAAGAACTGAAAAAAAGGAATATAGTTGGAATTAAGCGTGGACAAACAAAATGGTTTAAATGCAGTGTATATGGATTTTCTAACCAACAAGTGGAGTATATTGCCCACAGTTTCCAGGAGATTGTTGAAGAAAATAGTAAAAAAATTGAAAATTAAATTTTTGAACTTTAATTCGAATTATTTTACTTTTTGAACCGGAAACTGAATTTCAGTTAATAATTCGCTTTCTGAAACTTCCATAGGATCATTTAAGTAAATTTCTACAGGAGCACCCACCATAGCATATCCATTCTTCACAGAGTACTCATATACTTTTCCGTATACTGGTCCTACTTCATTATAAGGCCCTTTATGTATGGTGGAGAGAACGGTTCTTTGCGGAATTTTTTTTATTTTAATATCACCTTCGTCTGAAATTTCTCCTACAACCGGAATTCCCACATCGTACTGCATATTTTCCATACCTACCTCTTCTGGACTGTTGTAATATATGCCAAAAGGAGGACCTACTATTTGCATTCCTTTTTCCATAACCCATCCTACTACTTTACCAATTAACTCCGGCATAGCTTCTGGCGCTCCAGTATGGAATATGTAAGCTATTTGTATTTCTGGAACTACTTTTTCTACAATTTCCATAATAAAACCTCAACACTATTTATGTTCTACTTGAATAAAGACATTTCCTCTTCCAATACTTTACTGGTGCCAGTTAAAATGAAATCTTCAATAATTTCCTGTGTTTTAATCCCTACCCCTGTAATATCAGTCAGTTTTCCATTATGATAATATTTAAGGATATTTTCATCCAAATTTTCAATATTTTCAGCAGCAATATGATAATTCCAGTTAGAATGAATATTACCAGATTTATACTCTTTCAAAAATGCGATTAGAAGTAAATGCTGGGCCAGATCCCTGTTTTGTTTTTCAAAATCATCATAAGGAACAAGGGTTTGCTGGGGAGAAACCACTTTGAAATCAGGTGGTTCAATATAATTTTTAACCCCATACTTTTTACAGAACTTCAATGCTATGTAATTTATTTTCAGGTTATATTGATGGGGTGGTTCTGTTCTATTTTTATACATTTTTTTGTACTTTCCAACAAGATCTGGGAATTTAGCGTTAAGCATTTTCATAAATCGGGTTCTTTGATTAGATCGTAAAGTCATCCCTGAACCAATTATTATGTAATCTGCATATTTGGACGATTTTTTAATCACATTTTCAATATTATGTTTATCATCTAAAATATAGGGAATTATAGGAATAAAATTAACCCCTACTCGTATTCCCTCTTTTTTAAGCTTTTTAATTGCTGAAAGTCTATTTTCAGGGCTAGGGGCTGAGGGTTCTAAGCATGGTAAAATTTTTTTGTCAAAAGTAATAATGGTAAAAGAAACAGCACACCATGAATCCTCTGATATGGTCTGTAATATGTCAATATCCCTTAAAACTAAATCACTTTTAGTTGCTAAATGCACTGGGAATTTATTTTTTCCTAAAATTTCTAATAAATTCCGTGTTAATTCATATTTTTCTTCTGCAGGCTGGTAAGGATCAGTAACACCAGATAAACCAACAACATCCGGTCTATATTTTTTAATATCCTTTTTAAGTAGTTTAGGGGCGTTTGTCTTAACATATATTTCCCGGGCAAAATTATGATAGTCTTTATGTATTAAATATTTATCAGTTAGAGCATCACAGTAATTACACGTAAATTGACAGCCTCGATAAGGATTTATAGCATATCTTACCCAGAACCAGTTGTCTTTAAATTTATGGCGATAAATAATGCTTTTTGACTCAATTTCAATAAATTTTGGCATTTTTATCATATTCTAAATTATATTATATTAAAATTTAAAAATAATTAGTCATGATCATTAGAAATTGGGATTTTTTTTGCTTTTTGCCGATTTAATTCTGCTCTGCACATTTCTAATTTTTTTTCTATTTTTTTAAACTCTCTCTTCATATACAGATTTTTAAGCCACAAATATACTAAAAAACCTAAAAGTACTAAAACGAGAATTAAAAGAAATCCTATAATTATTCCGGCAGCCATAGCTTGCCAAATTATAAAAAAACCATATCCTAAATAAAATATTGCAGCTATTAATCCAATAATTAAACTTATAATAGCTATAATTTTCAATTTCCTTATGAAATCTTCGTCCATAATTTTCACTTTTTATTTCTAAAAATTATAGATAAATAAGATAACTTAATATATTTCTAAAATTAATGGCTTAAATGGTTTTATGAGGTTTTGGTGGGTTTAAAACAATGGCACTGTCTGCTGAATTTTTAAGTGCTGTGCTGAAACCAGGTTCAGCTCCTAGTACAATAGTTTCTTTCCCATTTTCTTTAGCTATATTAATTAATGGGAAGAAATCAACATCACGAGTCATTAATGCAATTATATCAATATTGGGGTTGTGAATAAGTTCATATGCTTCCACAGCCATATGAACATCAGTTTCTCCTGCAACAACTATGGGGGAAAATCCTTCATTGGTTATAGCTTCTATGAGCTTATCTGATGCATATTGGTTTAGAAATACTTTAACTACTCTTATGTTTCCATATTCCCCTAAAATTTCTTTTACTAAATCCAAGTCAAGATCAAATTCCCTTCTCAGCATGTTGGGTCCATCTATTAATAACCCTACATTTTTATTTTTAGAATTCCTTTTTTTGATAGGAAGATAATCTTTAAATGAACTTAAAGTTTGACGCATATTATACCTCCGAGGTATATTTACTTTCTTTCAGTTTAGTATAAATTATATAATTCTAATAATATGATATTTTCAATGAATTTCTTAAATCAAATTCTTAAATAATAAAATCTAAACTTGCTTTTTATTATATCATTAAAACATTAAATAGTTATGCCCAAATCTCGCCGGATATTTTATAAATTTTTTTATACAATATTCTATTTTTCTTAAATGAAAAATTATAAAATCACATGTGGCTTTGCACTTTTTTTACTTGTTGCCAACTATTTCTACCCAGAAAGATGAGCAGTAACGCAAACACTCCTAATATGATTATACTGTATAAACCTCCTCCAAATGCGAGAATGGCTTCAGATTGGGATAGATACAAAATGGCAGCTACTTCACTGGTATCAATAATTAAATGCAGAGCTACAGCCACCCAAACACTCTTGGTTACTAGAACCGCGTATCCATAAATAACGGAAAGCACTATTGTAAGTAAAGTAATATTTAATATGCCTATTATGGGCTGTCCCGGCCAGTTCATGCCCATGTATATATTTCCGGCATGCCAAACTCCCCAAATCACGCCTAAAATCACAACTCCAACATATGGTCCAAAGAGGGGAAATAATCTGTCCTGCAAGTAAACCCTCCAACCAAATTCTTCTCCGAAATACTGGGGCCAAACAATGAAAAAACTCAATAATATTAATATAATATAAGTACTAAAGAAATTTAGAAGATTATATTCTATAAGTGCTTGGCCAAAGCCGAAAAAGTGGTTTAGATAGTTGAGTGCGAACGCTATAATGGCAAAAAGGATGCTGAATCCAATAAAAAATTTTTTATTCTCCCCGAACCATAACTTAGATTTTATAAGACCTTTTCGCCATTTTTTCCTTATATTGAGTATTATAATGCTTATAAAACCAAAAACTGCTATAAGGGATGATAAAAGGGGAGTAAATTTAACCACAGGCATGTCAATTAGAGGATATGGTATAAGAGGTTTAAAAAAACTTTCAATTAAAAAGATTACAACATATAATACGAATATTCCTAAGAAAAATTTAGATTCTCTGGTAAGTGCCTTATCCCTAAATAGAAACAGACAGATAATTGCTGAAGAAGCAGGGATAAGCATGTGTATGAATGTTGTATATACTGGTACATTGCTCCACGAACCATAGTTAAGATAGAACCAAACGAAATGGATCAAGGTTAAAACTGAAAGTATTCCAAGAAAAACTAGTGTTTCCTTTTTTAATTGGGAAAATGATTTAAAATCTGAATTTTTAGCAAGTTCTACCATTATATCCTCGCCAATGTTACCTTTTGGAACTATCTACCTAAAATTTGATTTATACTTTTATAACAGGTATTCTAACTTCAGTTAATAGTTCACTTTCAGGTACTTGATTAGGGTCATTAAGATAAACTTCGGTAATGGGTCCTACAATATCATAACCATTTTTTACTGCATAATCTACCACAGCATGTATTACTGGACCTACTTCAGTATAAGCTCCTTTATGCATGGCTGCAATCACAGTATGTTCTGGTATCTCTTTAAAACCTAATTTATCCACTTGTTGAAAGGCTTCAGCTACAGAAAAACCGATCTCATATTGCAGTTGTTCCTCTGGAACATCTTCTGGACTGTTAAAATATGTTCCATAAACCATTCCTGTCATTTCCATATCTTTTTCCATTACCAGTTGACCCACTTCTTGGATATGTTCAGGAATTTTTTCGTAACTACCAGTATAAGGTATATAAGCTACTTTTACCTCTTCAACCCTCTTTTCTTTTATTTCCATTATATCCTCTCCATATTATTAACTAATAATATGTTAAATGAGTTTATAGATTTATTGATTATATCCAAAAAAATTTTATAATGAATTATGAATCAAAATATTTTTATTTATTCTAATTTTTAATTATAGAGGATAATCTTTTAATTTTATTGACCCAAGGGGACAAATTATCAATTAAAAAATTAAATAAGAAATATGAATTATATTTAACGCCGGGACTGGGATTTGAACCCAGGAAGAGCAATGCTCAAACAGGATTTCGAATCCTGCGCCTTACCTGACTAGACTATCCCGGCTGAAAATAAAATTAGAATACTTATATATTGAATCTGTAGAGAGCAAATTGTTAAAATTTTAATATCTTTTTTTATAAATATCTATTGAAAATTGGATGTACTAATATTATTGATAAAATATTTCAAATCTTGGAATTGATTATCTTTAATCAAAGATAATATTTTGTATAATCTATGGTAGAAATTATTTATGTTATATTTTTCCAATTTTTTATAAGTATTATTAAACCATATAATCCTGCAAAAAACAGTATACAATCCTCAAAACAGCTATAGACACCAAAACATTTTGGAAGACTAATTAAAGCCCATGGTAGCAGAAATATATAGACTTTTTTGTCCACATCAGGTATTGCAGCAGAAACCAATGCTATAGCTAGTACTGTTAATGGACAGGGAGCCATAGGCAGGCAGATTTCAGGGTAAAAACGGCCCAAAATTAGTCCTAGTAAAGGATACAAGAATGCTAATGCTATCCACAAGATGGTAAAAAATCTTAACCATTTCAACTCAGGAAGTTTAAAATGTGTTCTATTCTGTTTTATGTCCAGAATAAAAAGAATGGCCACAATAATAAATAATGGTGCCCCAACAAAAGTAGCTATTTGATTTTGGGCAAAAAAAAGGAAATAAACTATTCCATTCCAAGCGAAGACAAAGGCTAAAAATACCTTCATAAGATTATTAATTACCTTTGAATGCTTTTTAAATACCATGTAGATTAGAATTAAAGCAATTATTATCAGAATTATCTGTAAAGGTAATGTAGCCTCATTAAAAGCAGCCATTTGTACCCAGAAAGTATTTGTTAGCGTGATATTAAAAACTCCGATAAATTATTTTCAATGTCTTAATAAATCCTTTACTATTAATATTATACAATTAATGTGATTAATATTTGGGTATCTTAGATCCAATAAATTATTTGTCCTACAAAATTTCCATAGTAAAATATTAGTTAAAAAAGACACTAAAATATTAAGAGCCTTAATAATCATCATCACATATATTATAAAGAGTAAGAATAAATTTTTAGACCATTAAATCCATATTCACCAAAAGATGCTTATGGAGATTAAACAATGGAAAATTGGAAAAGTTACATTCTATCTTTCATTTGGGGCCCGCTGCTGGTAATACAATTCTTATTAGTTTTTTTATTAGGATTTGTAAATGAAGCTGGTCTAAATTTAGTGATGTACGCTGGATGGATAGTTTGGGTAATTTCACTCATATTTGGTTGGCTGCCCATAATTGTCTTAAAGCGAGAAGGTGGTGTTGAAGAAGGAAAAAGCTATATTAATACCACCACCCTAGTAAAGACGAATATTTATGCAATTGTTAGACATCCCCAATATACTGCGGGAATACTATTCAGCCTGGCACTAATTTTAATCTCACAAAATTTGTTTGTTACAACCATAGGTATAATAATAATTATATTGTTGTATATAGACATTTTAATGACAGATAAGTATGAAATCGAGAAATTTGGCGATGAATACGTACAATACATGAAAGAAGTGCCCAGAACCAATTTTATACTTGGAATAGTTAGATGGTTAAAAAATAAATAAATAAATTTTTAATAAAATATGATATCTAGTATAAAGAGCATAGATGAATATTATAAATAAAACTATAAATATTATTTTGATTCAATTAAGGCGGCATTAAATGAATAAAAGTCAAACTGGACATCATAAGGGAAATTCGACTGAAAAATTGTTAGATAAAGAAGTTATTCTCCAAGAACTTGATATATCACCCGGACAGACGATAATGGATGTAGGGTGTGGTAATGGTTACATGACAAAGGAGTTCTCAGATCTAGTGGATAATACTGGAAAAGTTTATGCTATTGATAGATCCCAAGAGGCTATAGAAAAACTTAAGAAAAAGACCAAAGGAACAAATATTTTTCCTATAAATGTAGATATAACCAAAAAAACTGGAATAAAAGATTCATCAATAGATCTAGTATATCTTTCTACTGTATTACATATTTTTTCCAAGGAAGAAAAAGAAAACTTTTTAAATGAAGTTAAACGTATTTTAAAGCCAAAAGGGAAATTAGCTATGGTTGAAATTGAGAAAAAAGAAACTCCGTTTGGCCCACCACAAGATATGCGGGTATCTCCTCAGGAAATGCAGGAAATAATAAAAATGACACCATTGTCTCTAAAGAGAGTTGGTAAGTTTTTTTACATACAAACATTCACGAATTAAAAATTTGCATAATATCAAACTAATTTCTAAGAAGGGTGATGGATGGGTAACCATCCACGGAGGTAATCCACAAAACTTTGCCTATGTAAAATTAGATACTAATTCTCAAAATATAAAACCCGAAAACATTAATCCCGGGGATAAATTTAATGTTTATGGTGTATACGAGGGTATACAGGCGCATAATAATGATGGAATTGACAAAAAGGTTCCCACTCTCATAAGTGGAATTTTAGAAAACTCCCAATAAATTAGGGATTAATTATCCCTTATTTTTTATTAAGCTTTTTTTATTATGTCTTTTTGTATAAATTCTTCAATTTCATGGATAAAAATCAGGGGTTTGTCAGAATGGATTACATGATCAGATTCAATTCTTTTATATTGACAATTTTTTACCAGTTCACAAGCGTGTTTAGCATCTTTATCATCCATGGCCCCTACTAATCCATACTCGGCGTGTCTAAACCAGTTAGCGTGTAATATTAGCATGGGACATTCCACCTTTTTCAGGGCTTCTTCATGGTTCAAACCTTCATAGATACGTCCATCAACCCATGATTTTGAAAAATCAGGGTCATAGTTTAATAACGTTTCTATCACTAATTTTAGTTTTCCTGGCAGTATTGATGCTTTTATAGATTTTTTACCAGTTAATAATTGATTAAACCGGATAATAACTGCAACTATATAGGTTATTATTCCAGGTAATTTCCGAGTCTTTTTAGTTCCTTTTATAGGCCTTTCAATCTTTTTTAGAGCATCAGATAATTCTTTTATACTATTTGATTCCTTCAGTACATTAACAATTTCCACTGTACTTGTTAAAACCCTATATACAAATTCATTCTTTATTCTGGGCCAATCAGCAGAAAATAAGGGAGCATCCTCAGCAATGATTCCCAATACATATTCGGGAATATTTGCAGCCATCCATACAGCTATGAGTCCTCCTGAAGAATTTCCAGAAATAATTGCCGGCCTTTTAACAACTTTTTCTAAAAATATTAGCATATCCTGCCCTATGCTTTTAAATGAATAGTTCCCCGTGGCCCATTCGGATTTTCCATGTCCCCTTATATCTAAGGCGAATACATGGAATTTTTCCGAGAGAGGAACTAATACCTTTTGATAATTCTCCCAAGTTGCCGCCTGTCCTGGTATTAAAATAAGTGGTAATCCATTAGCCGGACCTACAACATAATTTAGTTTAATTTCACCAGTGAAAAACTGTTTTTCTTCAAAACCTGATTCTTTAACCTTATTCAACATTAATTTCTCACCAATAATAATTGATAATATCATAGTTTAATATTCAAATTTTAGATCTAAATAGATGGTATTAATTTTAATGAATAAAATACATATTATATGATATGAAAGGCTACTCCTCACAAGATAAGCTTAGATTCTTAAGGGATTTTAGAAGCTATAACAAAAGAATTGAAAAGTTAATCCAAGAGAAATATGGAACAGAATTTGCCAAAAAAGCCAGTAAAATGATTAAAAAAGAGTTCAAATCACTTATTGAAGAAATGCCCTATATTGGTGGTGATGAAAATCCTTTAACTGTAACTCTCACCTCATCAACCCGAGATCTTGCAGTTTACCTGGTTTTGAAGCGGATGGGTAAAGATGTCACTGAAATTGGAGAAATTTGTTACCAATACGCCGACGACTATCTTAAAAATAATTCGGATAAAATAATGTCTATGGATAACCCTCAAGCAATCAACTATCTAAAATATATGGCAGCAGAATCAAAAAAACGTAAATACCCTGAAGACTATGTATATGACTTTGTAGAGGGGGAAGATTTTGATTTTGGATTGGATTTTACTGAATGTGCTATCTGTAAATTTTTCCACCAGAAGAATGCAGACGAATTCGTACCTTACATTTGTGCAACTGACATACCTGAAAGCAAATATGGGGATATAGGTTTGCACCGCACAGGTAATCTGGCTGAAGGATCATCTAAGTGTGATTTTCGCTATAAACAGGGCCGTGAAACAAAAATTGCTTCAAAAGTTATAAAAAATTGATTTTATGTTAATTTGAATCAAATCATTTCCTTTATCTATTAATATTTAAAAGGGAAAAATACTAAATTAAATTAGATAATATTTGTTCAATATGATATTCATGCATTTTTTATTCTAAATTCAATATAATAATCTTCCATTCTTTAGTCTAAATCTTTATTGTCCCAGATTTTTATCAAGGCTAGTATGGTTACAAATATCATGGTAAATACAGTGATCAGGGCCATAGATATAGTAATGTCATTGTACTGGTAGAATACAGATAATATTGTGCCCAGAGCAGTGATACCATAAACTGCACATGCTTCACTCCAGTAAGGTTTATTTGCAATTTTTTCAGCTTTTTCTGGAGTTATATTATCATATTTAGATAAATATAGGGCAAATATCTGGAAGAATAGATACACTACCAGAAACCATCCAAAGAAGTTGGATATAGGGACACCAAAATAAGCTCCCGGATAAGTCCACACCCACAATCCTTGTAAAGTTGATGATATGGGATCAACAGTTAAATCCCACATAACCATGATAAATGCTGCAATAAATGGCACTATAAAGATCTGTTTTCCTTCAAGTTTTTTGGTGTAGTGACCGGTTAATATGTGTGATAAAACCCATGATAGGTATCCTATGGCAAAATAAGCAAATATTATTATTAACGGAACGGTTAAGAGCCCCAGACTTGGTGAATAACGATAGAAACCGAATGGAAATCCAGTGGCTATGCTCAAGTTTTCAAAGAAGAAACTCACAGCCCATGTTATAAGGAAGAATATTGCTATATTTTTCTTACCATAGCGGGATACTCCATGAAGTACTGCCAGTATAAACAGAATTGCCGTTACCAAAAAACTGTCTATGGCCAGCAAGTTTGGGTTTCTATAGGTGAAGATCAACAATATATTGACAATTAAAAATATTACAATAAGAGACCATCTAAGTTTGTTAAATTTTACTTCTTTCTCATTACCCATTCCAATAACCCCTCAGCACATTAAAAAATCATTATTAATTTTATCTTGGATTAAGGGGTTATATATTTCTTTTTAATCCTTTAATGAATTTGTTTGAAATGGTTGTAATATCTAAAATAAATAATGAAGATATATTATACATATATAGAGAGACAGAATTTGTAATAATCGCCATTATAATTGAAAGTTTAAAGAATATGAATTTTAACATCACAGATATTGATGATATATTTATATGGTGCATTTTACTCGATCGTTTATTTAATAATTGAATAAGTTTATCTTCATAATAATATTATAATCAAAAATTAGATCAGCTATAAATTAGTAGAATATTTTTAGGATTATT
>JBNGDB010000002.1:101083-161193 GCA_049975245.1 Methanomicrobiales archaeon | reverse complement strand
AACACACAAAAACCTTTTCCAAAATCAACCACCAAGTTTTTGACAGTGCCTTATAACATTAATAAAGGATAAGAATATAGTTTATATTTATTTAAGAGAATGATTTAAATTGATTTATTCCATAGATTTAAATATTAGATTTAAGACTTGAATAATAATAGGAGGTATATGATTTGCTTCTGTTGATAAGCCCAATAAACTCTGAAGAAGCACTGGAATCTATTAAAGGCGGTGCAGATATAGTAGATGTCAAAAATCCGAAAGAAGGATCATTAGGTGCAAATTTTCCATGGATTATTAAAAGTATTAAAGAAATTACCCCAGAAGATATGAGTGTAAGTGCCACATTAGGGGATGTGCCCTATAAACCTGGTACAGTCTCTCTGGCAGCAGCAGGTGCAGTAGTTTCCGGGGCAGATTATATTAAAGTAGGATTGTACGGAACAAAAAATTATGATCAAGCTCATGAAGTTATGAAAAATGTGGTAAAAGCAGTTAAAGATTTAAATGATGAAGCATTGGTGGTTGCATCAGGATATGCTGATGCACATAGAGTTGGAGCTGTTGATCCTATGGAAATACCCCAAGTAGCTGCCGATTCCGGTGCAGATCTGGCAATGGTTGACACTGCAATTAAAGATGGTACCACCTTATTTGATTTTATGAACACTGAATTGCTGGAAAAATTTGTAGAAAATACTCATGATTTTGGTTTAAAGTCAGCTCTAGCAGGTTCAATACAAAAAGAACAGTTAGCTGAATTATATAACTTAAATTGCGATGTGGTAGGTATTAGGGGAGCTGCTTGTACCGACGGTGACAGGAATTCTGGAACAATAAGAAGCAGTGCGGTTGCAGGATTAAAAGAAATGATAGATAATTTCTAGTCATTATTTAATAATAGCATTAAATAAACAGAACGGATATAATATATTAATTATTAATAAAAATAAATTGAAAAATAATAATTTTTCCTATTATATTAATATTATTCATTATTGATTAAGTTTAGATGATTATGAGGTGCTTTAATGTACTCCAAGAAATTAGAAAATGCAAAAGTTGGCTATACATTTGATGATTTTTTAATAATTCCCAGTCCATCATCTGTAGAACCAAAAGATGTCACAACCAAAGCTAGAGTTTCTAAAAATCATAACTTGAATATACCTATTGTTAGTTCTGCCATGGATACGGTTACAGAGTCTGAAATGGCTATTGCCATTGCCCAAGAAGGAGGTCTAGGTGTTATTCACCGAAACATGACCATTAATGAACAGGTGGATGAGGTCAAAAAAGTAAAAAGATCAAGTGACCTGACTATAAGAGATGTTATAACCACTGACCCTGATGTTACATTAAAAAAAGCGCACGAAATAATGGATTCACAAGAAATTAGCGGTTTACCAGTAGTTGAAAATGAAAAATTAATAGGAATAATAAGTAGAAGGGATATTAAACCTATTATTAACTCTGATGCTTTGAAAAAAGTTAAAGAAATTATGACTGAGAGTGTAGTAACCATATCTGAAGACATTACTCCAGAGAAGGCATTAGATATTGCTTATGAAAATAAAGTTGAACGTCTCCCTGTGGTTCGAAATGATAAGTTGGTAGGAATTGTCACTATCAAAGATATATTGGAAAGGAAAAAATATCCCAATGCATCTAGAGACCGTAAAGGAAGATTTTTAGTAGCAGCAGCAACCGGACCATTTGACCTTGAGCGTGCCATGGCACTTGACCAGGCAGGTGCTGATATTATAGCGGTAGACTGTGCTCACGCCCATAACTTAAACGTAGTTGACTTTTCTAAAACTATTAAAGAAAATATTGACGCCGACCTTATTGTGGGCAACATAGCAACTAGGGAGGCTGCAGAAGATCTAATCTCCCAAGGAGTAGATGGATTAAAAGTTGGAATTGGGCCAGGATCAATGTGTACCACCCGAATAATCGCAGGAGTAGGAGTTCCACAACTCACAGCAGTATCGGATGTTGCAGACATAGCAAGTGAAAATGATGTTCCAATTATTGCTGATGGAGGATTGAGATACTCAGGTGACATAGCTAAGGCAATTGCAGTTGGTGCTGATTCTGTAATGCTTGGTAATCTTCTTGCTGGAACCTATGAAGCACCAGGTGACGTAGTAATAATGAATGGACGTAAATATAAACAGTACCGTGGCATGGGATCTTTAGGAGCCATGACCGGCGGATTTGGTGCTGGTACAGATAGATACTTCCAGGAAGTAAAAGGACCTATGAAACACGCTAAATTAGTCCCAGAGGGTGTTGAAGGAGTAGTACCTTACAAGGGCCCAGTGAGTGAAATTTTATTCCAGTTAGTTGGTGGTCTTAAAGCATCAATGGGATATAGTGGAGCGGCCAATATTAAAAAAATGCAGGAAAAAGCCAGATTTGTGCGAATAACTGCCAGCGGTATTACTGAAAGCCATCCCCATGATCTTTTAATAACCAATGAAAGTCCTAATTATCCCAGTACCCGTCTAATGTAAGCATAAATATTCCTATTTTTTAAATAAATAAAATTATAAATTTAATGAATTAAAATCAGGGATTTAATTTATGAAATCATGTATAATTCTATGCGGTGGCAAAAGCACTAGAATGGGACAGGATAAAGGTTCTTTGATCCTAAATGATAAACCAATGATTGTAAAACTTTTAGACGCTTTGAACGATTTTTTCGATGAGATACTGATTATCCTTAGAGATGATAAACAGACTAAAGAGTATAAGCAGATCATTGATGATCAAAAATATCCAAAGACATCTTTAAGATTTTTCAAAGACATTAAAAAGGATCAGGGCCCTCTAATGGGAATTATGACTGGTTTATTTTATATTAATTCTGATTATGCACTCGTATTACCGTGTGATGCACCTTATATTTCTGATTCTTTTTTAAAAAATATATTTAATTATTATGAATCTAAAAATCTAGATAAGAAAAAAAATCTTCAATATGACGCCTTAGTACCCCAATGGGATAACGGTAATTTAGAGCCACTGCACGCTATCTATAAAAAAAAGGCTATAAATAAAATGGATAAACTCCTTAAAAATGGAGTTAATGATGTAAAATCTTTGATACAAAACTTGAACGTATTATATGTTAATGTAGAACGCCTAGACAAATCGACTAATAGTTTTAGTAATATTAACAAACCAGAAGACATTATTTCATATTAACTAGACAATATTGTTCTGTTTCAAAAGATGTAATATCCACTGTACGGGGATTTCTACCCATCTCGAGAACAAACTTGTTTACACGTTCTATGATATCTATATAATTCTCCCTTTCAATTTTATGTCCGTTTATCATGGTGAATTCAGGCATTTCACCATTTAGCTTTTTAAATTCTATTACTGCATCAACCATTTCTCTATATTGTTCTAAAGTTAGTCTCTTCATTAATACCAACCTTGAGTTTTTTAGAATTATATTATTACTGGTATATAAATGATTTGGATATCCAAATAATTTGGATAGCCTCTATGTACATTAGAACCAGTTAATCTTTGAATTCTACTTTAGCATCTGGATCAAATGGATTTGTTCTTATGGCCAGTGAAAATAAATAGGGATAATTATCCATAAGGTGTTCCATATATTGTAACCATTCATATATCAATAAGCTGTATGCACGTTTAATGTCTCCAGTAATATGTTCATAGTCATTTTTTGATAATTTGTAGAGATTGTCTCTTTTTTCCAACTCTTCAGTTAAATGAAATACTGCCCAAAGCATGTCAGTGAAACTGTCATGCTCCAATAAGTTTGGATTTTCAAGTAAACGCAACAAAAACTCTCTTTTTGTAACCAGAAACTTTTTTATATTATTTAATACCACTAATGAGTTGGTATCTATACTGTCTAACCTTATTTCATAATCAAGATTTTTCAGTTTTTCTGTAGTTCTTAAAAAATCAGATTCAACCCATTCATTATCAACTTTCAAATTTTTCCTTATTTCTTCAATATTAGGATCCAAAAATCCAATATTTTTTATAAGATCGGTTCCAACATCACTAAAAAAAGCCCCAATGACCATGTTCAACTTTTCTAGCATGATCTGTTTTTCTTTTTCATTTATAGCTCTTTCTATAACAAGAACCACAACGAGTACTTCTATTGGTAAAAATGAAAGGTCAATTCCTATATAGAAAAGTTCAGTGTCAAGTTTATGAAAAATAATATACTGAATAATATAAAAAATTACAGATAATACCACTAAAAAAACGCCTAAACGAAATCTCCAACCAAATTCTCTCATTTAAATCTCCTAAATTTAAATTCTAAAAAATTATTTTTAATAAATTTTAAACATTAAAATTGCGATTAACTCAATAAAAACCTGTTTTATAATATTATTTAAGATTATTATTTATATGCGTATATTATTGCCACCGGGTTTTGGGCATACATCATAGATCCTCTTTCTATAATTTTGCCCTTTGAAATGGATACATCTATAATAGAAGGTTTAAGTCCTATTTTTTGTAATGATTTAATTGCCTCTGCACGGGTTTCAATTAATATGGCGGTTATAATTATCCTACCCCCTTCATTTAGTTTAGAAAATCCCTTTTCTAAAATGGGGGTAAGATCACCACTACTACCTCCTACCATTAAAATATCAAAATTAGGGATTTTATCCATTTCCTGAAGGGCATCTCCATGGAACATTTCCACTTTTTTAATCACTTGGTTTAACTCAAGATTTTTCAAAGTTAAATTAATGGCCTGAGGATTTTTATCAATCGAATATACTTTTCCAGCCTTTAATGCAAATTCAACAGTTAAACCGCCAGATCCGCTTCCTATCTCAAGAACAACGTCATCTTTGTCAACGAGGGATTTGCACATAACCAGACATCTTATTTCTTCCTTGGTTGGGCCGGGAACATCGTCAGAAGTTTTTAATTCTATCCCTTTATTCATGGTTTTTCACCATGCCAACGTTTGAACATGTTATTTTCTATTCCCAGAACATCTAGAATTTTACCCGAGATAAAATTCGCCATATCATCAATACTTTCTGGGTTATGATAAAAACCAGGCATTGCTGGAAGAATTATGCCTCCTTCATTGGATATTTTTAACATGTTTTCTAAATGGACCGATCTAAGGGGTGTTTCTCTTGGTACCAGTATTAATTTTCTATTTTCTTTTAGTGCTACATCTGCGGCTCTGGTTATGGCATTACTTGCGTAACCTGTTGCAATAGCTGATAATGTTTTCATTGTGCACGGAACTATTACCATGGAATTGAAACGGCACGATCCACTATTAATAGAGGAGGTAAGATCATTTGCATCATAAAATCGTGTAGCTAGAGTTTTAAGATCATTTTCATCCATTCCTAATTCGTGCTCCAAAATTATGCCGGCAGGTCCGGTAATAACAAGAGAAGTATCTTTTTTAAGTTTTTTTAAAGCCTTTAGAAGATTTAATCCATATATAACTCCACTGGCACCAGTTATAGCTACAATTATCATATTATCACTTCAAATTTTATTTATTAATAAATAGTTGTTAATAATATTTAATTTTTTTAATAATATCCAGTACATTATATCATTTTAAATTAAGATAGTTTTCATATGATAACTTAGATGCCTTTAGTGCATATTCTTCAGGAAGATAAATACATAAATCTGCATGATTAAATCTAGCATCCTTTAAAGCTCCTACTATGCTGGATATTTCACTTAGCTTAACAATTTCATTATTAACTGCTACTAAAGTACGCATTTCATCAAAAGCAGGATATTCAGGTACATCAATAATAACGTAGTCTTCAGATATGCCTAGATCTTCTGCTATTTCGTGTTCATATTTTTTTATCTGTTTAGTTTTAATTTTAAATATTTCCTCAGGATATTCCAGATCGTTCAGTTTTAAACAATATACATTTTTAAATAGATCTCTATTGTCCAGTCTATAAATGATCTCTTTAATAAATCCTTTCTGAGACCTAGCTATAGAAATAATATCCGTATCATCGTATTCATATATATAATTCTGATTAACTTCACCGGAATCAAAAAGTTTGCGTAAGCACCTTCTAAACATGGAATTAACAATACGGGTGGTATGATGCTGATAAACACTGGGATACATGAAATAACGAGCCACCAAAGTAGATTCTGCAGCTTGAACCCCTTTAATATCCAATACTAAATTTTTTTTAAGTTTTATATTATAAATAAGACGTTCTACATCAATTACTCCATAAGCTACTCCAGTATAGTGCGAATCTCTTAATAGATAATCCATTCTATCTACATCTAACTCTCCAGAAATAATTTGTCCAAGGGGCCCCTTCCCATTTATAACATCTATAATTTCTTTAGGATCAAAAGATTCGGATAATATATCTGCAATTTGAGATCTTTTAATTACCCTTGCCGTGAAAAATTCATGTGAATTATCTAAAACAGCTTCAGACACGTGGGAAAAAGGTCCATGTCCTAAATCATGTAGAATAGCACTTAGTCTTACTATCTCTAATTCATCTTCATCTAAATCCAGATTATCAGCTAATTTAGATGCTAAATACATGGTACCCATAGAATGTTCAAATCTGGTGTGATTTGCTCCAGGATATACAAGATAAGTGAAGCCTAACTGTTTAATTCTTCTTAGTCTTTGAACTTGTGGTGTATCCACTAATTTAACCTCAAAATTTTCTAAATGGAGATTTCCATGAACACTATCCCTTATAAATTTCAAACAAATTCCCCTTATAATATTTTTAAATAATTTTAAGCTGCAATAAAACCGACCTTAAAATTTAAACCATTATATCTGCTCCAAATTAGCAGATAATGCATATATTTGTTTATTATCCTCCAGACATTATGATATTCTTCCCACTATCAGTATATTCCTCTTTTTTAAAATCTAAATCATGTTTTGTTCTTTCTATTACTTCATTTAATGCTTCACCAGTTTCCTGTCTATGAGAACCAGCGATGGCAACTAAAAATAAAGGTTCACCCACATAAAATTCTCCGATATAATGAACAACTGCGATGTCTTTTACTTTGTATTTATTTTTTACATCCTTGACAATTTCTATAAGTTGGTCTTGGGTTTTTTCAGGATTAGGAGTGCTTAAATCTATCCTACTAACATTTTTATTATCTTCAATCCCTCTCACTATACCTTGAAATGTGAAAACTGCACCACATTCATCAATATAAGAATTATCCTCCACATGACTGATTAAATCATGAATTGTGACAATATCATCGCCTTTTTCAATAATTTTAATAAACATACTATCTAACTCGTTTAATTAAATATAATTAAGGAATTTCTTTTTTTGCAAGATGTTTCATCCGTTTAACACCATCAATTTCATTTATAACACTAATTACAGATTTTGGAACCAATGATTCCCATTCTTCATCTTTAAGTATTCTTCTTCTAACTTCAGTCCCAGAATAGAGTGTGCGATTAAAAAGTGGAGGTTCAGTAACATCAACATCATCTTCAATAAATAATCTTTGAACCAAAGGATTTCCAGAATATACATGGTCAAAGGGAGGAGTTAACATTTTTATATGGGCAGACCAAACGGAGTTGCACTCTATATCTTGAACTGGGATAATATAATTCTTTGAAGCAGATATGTTGTTTTCACTTAAAGCTTTAGTTAACATCATAATCCTCTCCCCTGCAGTAAAAGGATCTTTTAGAGTATGACTTAGCTGAGCACTTCCCACACAAATAATTATTTCATCAACTTCTTCAAGAATTCGTTTTATTACTTGAAGATGACCTTCATGTACTGGTTGCATTCTGCCGACAAGTAAACCCCTCATAAAACCACCATATTCTGTATATTATAATTAATTTTTAATTTATTAAGATATAAAACAATCTATTTATAAAACTATTAAATCTTATAAATATTATGTGCCAGTTAATTATAGATATTTGCTAGTGTATTATAGAAAATCTATTATAGTTTATTGATAAATTAAATTCAATAAAAAAAATTAAATTCAATAAATAAAAGTCATATTTCAGTATTAACGGTGATAACAATGATAGAAGTTAAAAATTTATCCAAAACTTATCAAATAAAAAATGGTGGAGAAATAAAGGCATTAGAGGACATTAATTTCAAAGTTAATGAAGGAGAAATCGTGGGAATAATTGGAATGAGTGGATCAGGGAAAAGTACCATTTTAAGAATACTTAGAGGTGTGGAACCATTTGATTCTGGAGAAATTATTCTGGACGATATTAAATTAACTCCAGACTCAACACCTTACTACTTTACTAAACTAAAAAAAGCAACAGCTATCCACCTACAAAGATCCTTTGGATTGTGGTCAGAAACCGCCCTCCAAAATGTATTAAGAAAGTTATACGGAACCAAATATGGTGACGAAGCTTTAACTGATTTTGATAATGCATTTGATGAGTTTGGAGAAGAAGCAATAGATATTCTGAAAGTAGTGGGTCTAGAGGAAAAAATAGATCACTTTGCACCAGTTTTAAGCGGGGGAGAGAAACAACGTTTAATTATGGCCCGCCAACTTGCTAAAAAACCAAAAGTCCTATTATTGGACGAACCAGCTACCATGTCCTGTCCCCGTACAAAACAAGAAATTCTTGATGCAATAAAAAATATTAACAAGAAGTTAGGTGTTACCGTAATATTGGTATCCCATTTACCCGAAATTCACGAATATCTGGCTGATAAATTAATTTTAATGGAAAATGGTAAGATAGTTGACCAGGGAAATCCTGAAAAAATTGTTAAAAAATTTTTAGAAGATATAAACACTGAAACTGAGGAGATAGATCAATCTTTAATAGGTAAACCAATTATAAAAGTTAAAGATTTAAAACGTAAATTTTTCCTTTTAAAAGGTGGAAATGTACTGGAAATGGAAAATATTAATTTTGAAATTAAAAAAGGGGAAATATTGTCCATAATTGGTCCGAGTGGCTCGGGAAAAACAGTTTTACTTCGAATGATTGCCGGTCTTGATTCGCCAGATCTAGGCGAAGTTTATTTCAGATTAAATAATGACTGGATCAACATGCACGAACCAGGACTACTTAGAATGACTTTAAGAAGAAAAATTGGATTCATGCACCAGGAATTCTCATTAGTTCATCATTCCACTGTAAAAGAACAAATTGCATCACGTTTAGGTGTTAAAGGTGAAAATGTTGTATCTGAAGCTAAAAAAAGAGCAAAGGAAATGGGCATTAGTGATATTATACTGGATGTTCTTTATCAATTAACTGACCTTCCAGAAAATGAAGCAAAATACCGTTTAGAGAACATAGGATTAGATCCTGAAATTTTAAATGAATTATTCCCCAGTTTCCCCGAGAAAGAAGTTAAAAAGTATGCAGAACCAATTTTTGATGCTTTGGATTTACCTCTCGAAATTTTGGATAGAAAGTCCTATGAACTATCTGGAGGCCAAAAGGTCAGGGCAACTTTAGCTTTAGTATTAACCTCCAACCCTGAAGTACTAATACTTGATGAACCATTTGGAGATTTAGACCCTATTACTTTAAGAAATGTTTCAAATGCACTTAAAAAAATAAATAAAAAATTCAATACTACCATTGTCATGGTTAGTCATCATGTTGATTTTATAGAAGAAGTATCCACAAGAGCTCTCATGATTCAGGATGGAAATTTAGTTATGGAAGGCAAACCAGAGAAGTTGTGCAGCGAATTTATCAATATCAGTGAAGCTGAATACCTGAAAAATAAAACTAGTTTAAAATCTTAACTTAAAAAGATTATTAGGATTTATTTTAGAAAATATAATACATTCTTTAATCATATATTATTTCTAATAAGAAAAAATTGAAGAGATGTAAAAAATGTCCTTTGAGAATGTAGATAACGAAAGTGCATATAGAATATTAGCCCCCAGACCAACAATTATTGTTACAACAATTAATCAAAAAAAAGAAGTTAATGCTGCTCCCTTTTCATTTACAATGCCTGTGTCAATGAATCCTCCACTTATAGCCTTTGCATCAGTTACCAGTCACGATACTTACAGAAATATTAGTGAAAATGAAGAATTTGTAGTCAATATTCCTGGTGAAGATATTTTAGAAAAACTATGGATCACTGGAGAAAAGTTTCCCTATGGAGTAAATGAAATAGAAAAGGCAGGATTAACCCAGATACCTTCAGATAAAATTAAACCTCCTAAAATCAAGGAATGCTCAGGCCATATAGAGTGTAAAGTTGAATGGATTAAAGAGGCAGGAGATCATAGTATTGTGGTGGGCAAAGTGGTTAATACCGACGTTCACAAGAATGCGCTTAAGAATGGGCTTTTAAATGTGGAATTAGTTAAACCAGTTCTTCATCTTGGTGGAAAAGATTTTGTTGTGGGCGATCATTTAAGGAAAGTGAAATAATGTTTGAGAATATATTAGTTCCAACTGATGGTTCAAAATATGCCGCTAAAGCAGAAGATGTAGCCATCGAAATTGCAAGTAAAGTAGATGCTAACATTGTTGCGGTCTATGTTATAGACGAAAAGCTTATTTATCCTTATTCCGTACTGGAAGAGGAGGGAAAGAATATTCTAAAAAATGTACAATCTAAAGGTGAAAAAAAGGGTGTGAACGTAGATGAAATTTTAATCGTGGGAGATCCTGTTCATGACATGGACAAAATAGCCAGAAAATCAAATGCAGACATAATTGTTATTGGAACTCATGGTAAAAGTGGTTTAGAGAAACTTTTAATGGGAAGTGTTGCAGAAAATACGGTTAAATCAACAAACATTCCAGTTTTACTTGTTAAAAATAAATAAATAGATATAAATTAAGCTCAAATTTCTAGTTGGAGTATTGCATTTAAAAGTAAGAATGAAATATTTTAGTAATAAATTTTTTAAAACACAAAATTTATATATTCAATTATTTTTAATATTCTTTTTTTTAGATTAAATTAATTTTTAAATAAAAATAGGGGCTAAAATTACTTTTAAATATAAAATGATTATTATAAATACGGTAATAATGAATGAAAAGGTACATGTAATTAATTAAATAAAAAAGGGGAAATATATAAATATATAAAAGGTTAAATATATAGGTATATTTTAATTTTAAAAGGAGGGGAGTTATGTATGACGTCCTATAAATGTGGTGTATGTGGATTATATATGATCCAGAAGCTGGTGAACCAAGGTCCGGAATTGAAGCTGGGACAGATTTTGAAAACTTACCAGAAAGCTGGGTATGTCCTCACTGTGGAGCTGGACAAATACGTTTTAAAAAATTGAATAGTATATATTGAGGCAGAAAAGGTTAAAGGTGAATTTAATGGACCGGTATAAATGTAAAATTTGCGGCTATATATATGATCCCGATGTAGGCGATAAAAGATCTGAAATTAAACCTGGCACACCCTTCGAAGATCTACCTGAAGATTGGAGATGTCCTTCCTGCGGCGCACCGAAAAGATCATTTGTTAAGTTATAGATTAAATAAAAAATTTTATTAACAATACATTTAAAATATTATATGCCTATAAATATTGAGTTTTTATAAAGTATCGGAGGAATAATATGGATAAATATCTATGTGAAATGTGTGGATATGTATACGACCCTGCTGAAGGCGATTCTACTACAGGCATTGAACCAGGGACCTCTTTTGAAGATCTGCCTGACGATTGGTGCTGCCCCCTATGTGGAGTAGGTAAGGATCAATTTAAAAAAATCGATTAAATTAAAAATTTTGAAGATGGATTAATATGTCTTTAAGGACAATTAAACCAAATATTTATTTTTTAGGTTCACAAGACTGGGATAGAACACTATTTGATGAGTTAATACCTCTACCTGATGGAACTAGCTATAATTCTTACCTTATTTTAGGTAATAAAAAAAATGCGCTAATTGATACAGTTGATCCGAGAAAAACCCAGGAACTGATTGAAAAGATTAAAAAATTAAATGTTAAAATTGACTATATCATTGTAAATCATGCGGAACAAGATCATTCCGGCTCTTTACCCCCAGTTATTCAACTATGCCCACAAGCTCAAGTAGTTACAAATCAAAAATGTAAAGAATTTCTTAAAAATCTTTTAATTATCCCTGAAGAAAAATTTCTAACAGTTCAAGATGGTGATAACTTATCACTAGGAGATAAGACTTTGGAATTTATTTTTACGCCATGGGTTCACTGGCCTGAAACCATGGTTACCTATCTTAAAGAAGATAAGGTTTTATTCACCTGTGATTTCTTTGGTTCTCATCTTGCTAGCAGTAATTTGTTCGTAGAAAATGAAAAAGAAGTATATGGCTCTATCAAACGTTATTTTGCAGAAATTATGATGCCATTTCGCAAAATTATTTCTGGAAATTTAAAAAAAATAAATAAAATAGATATAGATATTATTGCTCCCAGTCACGGGCCTCTGCATAAAAATGTGGAATTTGTTTTAGATTTGTATAAAGAATGGGTTTCTGATGAAACTAAACAGGAAGTAGTGCTTCCTTTTGTATCTATGCATGGTAGCACTAGGATAATGGTAGATCATCTTATAGAAAGATTATTAGAGAAAAATTTTGTGGTTAAACCATTCAATCTATCTAATGCTGATATAGGTGATATTGCTGAAGCTTTAGTGGATGCTTCAACGTTAATTATTGCCACCCCTACTGTTTTAACTGGGCCGCATCCTTTAGCAGTTTATGTGGCATATTTAACTAATATTTTAAAACCTAAAATCAAATACATATCGATTATAGGGTCCTATGGTTGGGGTGGTAGAACAGTTGAACAATTGCAGTCTATGATCCCTAATCTTAACGTGGATGTTATTGACCCTGTTTTAATTAAAGGAATCCCTCAATCTGAAGATTTAATAAAAATCGAAAAATTAGCTGACGAAATAGTTAGAAAAAATGAATCTTAATGAAATTAAATAAAAAAATGAAAGGAGATTTTAATATGCTTGGAGAGAAAATAGAGAATGCGTTAAATAGTCAATTGAATGCAGAACTATATTCTGGATATTTATATCTGGCTATGAATGCATATTTTGAGTCAATTGATATGAGTGGATTTGCAAATTGGATGAAAATACAAGCTCAAGAAGAACTTTCCCATGCCATGAAAATACACGACTATATTGTTCAAAGGGGAGGTAGAGTTATACTGGAAGAAATAGAAAAACCAAAAACTGAGTGGGGATCACCTCTGAGTGTTTTTGAACAGGTATATGAACATGAACAGAAGGTTACAGGTTTAATTAACGATTTGGTTAATTTAGCCATAGAAGAAAAGGACCATGCCACTAATAACTTTTTACAGTGGTTTGTTGCAGAACAAGTAGAAGAAGAAGAGTCTTCCAGTGGAGTTTTACAAAAAGTTAAACTTGCAGGTGGGGATTCTGGTAGTTTGTTCATGTTAGATAATGAATTAGGCCAGAGAGTGTTTAATCCTCCGTCAACAGAATAATTTTTTTCTTATTTTTTTATATTAGCTGATATTTTATAAGTAATTCTATAATTTTTATTTACATCAAATTTTTATTACGATTTATTTTATTTCATGTTAGATTATTAATTTAAATTATATGTATCCACCTTATTCTTAAATTATGATGATGCCTGATTCTTTATTTCTTATAAATATTTTTAATCAATTTTTTTCCAAAGAATTAAATAAATATAAAAAACATAAATTTAGGGTAGTATTTCTATTTAATTAAAAATGGGGGTCTATCATGGGAGAAAAAATATACGAATTAAAAAAGATTAAGAAAAAAGATAGAGGAATGCCATTAATTGGGGATAAGTTCCCTAAAGTTGAGGTTCAGACCACTCATGGCATGATGAAATTACCAAAAGAGTTCGAAGGAAAATGGTTTATACTATTTAGCCATCCAGGTGATTTTACGCCTGTTTGTACTACTGAGTTCGTATCTTTCCAAAAAAGATATGACAAATTTAGAGATTTAAACTGTGAACTTATTGGTTTAAGTGTTGATCAAGTATTTTCTCATATAAAATGGACTGAATGGATAAAAGACAATTTAGACACAGAAATAACATTTCCAATAATTGCTGATACTGGAAATGTAGCCGAAATACTCGGACTTATACATCCTTCAAAAGGAACTAATACCGTCCGGGCCGTTTTCATAGTGGATCCAGAAGGAACCATACGTGCTATTCTTTATTATCCACAAGAATTAGGCCGTAATATGGACGAAATATTAAGAATGCTGGAAGGTTTCAATACTGCTGATACTAAAGGTGTGGCTATACCTGCTAATTGGCCAGAGAATGAATTAATAGGCAAAGGATTGATAATTCCACCGGCAGCAGATGTTGAAACTGCTAAAAAAAGACCTGACCAGTATACTTGCTATGATTGGTGGCTTTGTTACCGAACCTACTACAAATGGTAATTAAAAAGGAGTGGGTATAATGGAAAAAAACTTTTATGAACTGCCAGAATTGCCCTATGAATACAAAGATCTTGAGCCATACATTTCAGAGGAACAGTTAAAAATTCACCATACTATACATCACCAGGGTTATGTGAACGGTGCAAATGCCTTGCTTGAAAAATTTGATAAAAGGGATGAAAATATTGAATTTGATGTGAAGGCTGTGGCCAAAGAATTGTCCTTCCATGTAGGAGGATTCATGATGCACAAGTTATTCTGGGAGAACATGGGTCCTGCCAACAAATGTGGTGGAGAACCAGTAGGCATTCTAGCAGAATATATCAAAAAAGACTTCGGAACTTTTGAAAGATTTAAAAAAGAGTTTTCACAAGCTGCAAATGGTGTTGAGGGTTCTGGATGGGCGGCGCTAACACTGTGCAGAGGTACTGATCGACTTTTCATCATGCAAATTGAAAAACACAATGTTAATGTTATCCCTAACTTTAGAATCCTAATGGTACTGGATGTATGGGAACATGCTTACTACTTAGATTACAAAAATGTAAGAACTGATTTTGTGGAAGCATTTTGGAATATCGTAAACTGGGATGAAGTAAACAAAAGAACTGAAATATGGCTTAGTTCACCCTAATTCCCTTTTTATTTTTTTAATTTTTTTCAAAATAGATCAATTAAGAATTATAACCGATTTTGTAATTATTAACGTTGAAAAAGTAAATAAATACTAAAAGTAGCTAAAATTTCATGAAAAATTTATTCTTTTTTAGTAAATTTTATATAAATTCAATAAATAGTACTAATATAAAAATTTTATTAATAAAATCATTTTGTAATCGTTAATTAGTATTTTAATTACTATATTAAAACTCATATGAAAATCAGGTTGATAATATGATCTGGAACGAAGATATAGAATGCATGAAAAGAGATGAATTAGAGGATTTACAACTCAAAAGATTACAAGAAATTGTTAAAACTGCCTATGAAAATGTGCCTTACTACCGCAAAAAGTTTGATGATATTAATCTTAAACCCGAAGATATAAAATCCCTGAAAGACATAGAAAAACTCCCCCTTACTACTAAAACAGATTTAAGAACAGCATATCCCTTCGGAATGTTTGCAGTTCCTCGGAAAGAGATTATAGAAGTTCATACGTCATCAGGAACAACTGGAAAGCCTGTTGTTTCAGGTTATACTGAAAAAGATATTGAGATCTGGAGTGAAGTAATGGCTCGGGGTTTAACCATGATGGGAGTTACTGATGATGATATTATACAAAATACTCATGGTTATGGACTTTTCACTGGTGGCTTCGGAGTACATTATGGAGCTCAAAAAATAGGAGCAACTATAATTCCAATATCCACTGGACAGACAAAAAGGCAGATTGAAATATTAAATGACTTTGGCTCTACTTTAATGATATTTACACCATCTTATGGACTTTACTTGGCTGAAGTTGCCGATAGCGAAGGATTGAAACCTGAAAATTCTGAATTAAACGCCGTAGGGTTTGGAGCGGAAATGTGGACTGAAGAAATGAGACAGGAGATTGAAAAAAGGTTTGGAGTCCCTGCTTTTAATATTTATGGTTTAACTGAAATTATAGGGCCTGGTGTTGCTATTGAATGTAATCAAAAGAGTGGCCTGCATATTTTTGAAGATCATTTCTATCCTGAAATAATTGATTCTAATACACTGGAAACTCTTCCAGTTGGAGAAAAGGGAGAATTAGTACTTACCACACTTACTAGGGAAGGAACTCCTATTATTAGGTTTAGAACAAAAGACATTACCTCTCTAAAAAAGGAAAAATGTGGTTGTGGAAGAACATTAATCAAAATGGAACGAATAACAGGGCGTACAGATGATATGCTGAAGATAAGAGGAGTTTCAGTATTTCCATCCCAAATAGAAAAAGCATTACTTAAAATTGACGGTATTGAGCCACATTATCAAATTATTGTAACACGTCCGCATCTAATGGATGAACTGGAAGTGAAGGTTGAAGCATCACCTAAACTTTTCTCTGACGAAGTAAAAGAGCTAATTGGTATTAAAAAAACTATTGAAAGTTATATTGAAGATGAAATAGGATTAAGAGTGAAGGTTACTTTAGTAGAACCTAAAACCATTCCTAGAAGTGAAGGAAAAGCTGTAAGAGTTATTGATAAAAGAGAAATATAATTTTACTTATACATATTAATTTAATGATTAAATAAAAAAAATTTGAAGGTATTATCATGAAATTAAAACAATTATCCATATTTTTAGAAAACAAAAAAGGTAGACTTTGGAAAGCCATTAATGTTTTAGGTGAAGCTGGGATAAATATTAGGGCATTATCTATTGCAGATACCTCTGATTTTGGTATTTTGAGACTTATTGTACCAGAACCAGAAGTGGCCCGGAAAATACTGGAAGAACATAATTTTATTGTTAAAATGAATGAGGTAATTGCCGTTGAATTATCAGACAGTCCAGGTGGTTTGGCATCAGTTCTAAAAATTCTCAATAACTCAGATATTAATTTAGAATATTTATATGCGTTTGTAGATGAAAAAGAAGAAAAAGCAATTGTTATACTTCGAACTGAAAGATTAGATGAGACTATTAAAGTATTAAAAGATGGTAATGCTGTAATAGCTCCTCCAGAATATGTATATAATCTTTAGTTTTAAATGGAGATTATTTTTTACGTTTAAAACATCTAATTTTTAAATTATTATCTAATTTCTTTATTCAAAATATTTTTTTTTATTGATTTATTCTGTAAAATTAACTGCATTATCTTTAGTTATATCGTATAAAGTGTATTCTATTCCTTCATTATCAAGTTTACGTGTAATACTTCGATTCATCTTGCCCACGGTAAAAACTAAAACATTAAGTCCTCTTCTTGACGCAGCCACTGTAGCACTAGGTGTTGCAAACTCAAAGTCAGGTTTTATATTCAATTTATCCACAACAGCCCGGGAAACTGTGCCCATTACTCCCACTTTGTCATAATCAATTTTAAGGAGGTTTTTCAATTTTTCATAGTCACAGGATCTAGATCCTCCCTGATTAATTGTGGGTAGTATTAAAATTGAAACTTTACCTGGTTCAAGATCTATAGTTCCCCCTAATTTAACTAATGCCACATCTTCATCCTTGGCAGCGTCAGAAAGTACTTCTGCATGGGCCGATGATTCAACTTTAGCAGCATATAAAGTTCCATTATCCATAGCCAGCCCTACTCTATCTCCAGATTTAAGATCCTCCTTAGCTATCGCGGGCCAGATGGATTTATAAGTGCTTATAGTGTCTAAAACCTCATCAGCAAATCTTTTTAGATTACTTGCCTCCATTTTAACCTTATCTATCCCTCTTTTTGTAATTTTATATTTAGAACGGCCCATCTTTGTTTCCACATATCCTGCATCCGCCAGGTTCTTTAAATTTTCAGATACAGCTTGAACAGTAATGTCCAATTTTTCGGCGATATCTTTTTGTCTTAAATGGGGTTCATTTTTAGCAATTTCAGCCAGTATTTGAAACTGTGTTAGTTCCCCTTTTTTCTTAAAAACATTCATAAATTCACCCATACTAGATAAGAGATTATTAGTAACAGATTTTAAATTTAAATAGTTTATATTTATTTAGATAGTTAATATATATTTTCAGACTCTATTCATGCTAATTTACCATTTAAAGTTTCATTGAATAATTTTAAGAATTTGTCAGTTTGATCTTCAGGTATATAAGCACCGCAAGCCACTGAATGTCCCCCACCAGTACCTCCAACTTTTTCTGCTACCTTCTTTATTATATTACCAAAATGTATGCCATCATAGGCTAGAAGACGGCTGCATCTAAGTGAAACTTTCACTCCACTTTTTTCGCCTCCAATATTGGTAAATCCTATAATAGGTTTTTTCCAGTCACCATGGCTTAAAATCATCCCAGCTATAGTGCCTACAACTTCTTGTTTGATTTCATTGCCATTGAAATATTGTAGATTTTTAAGGTGTGTTATTCTATCTTCACTTTCAACCCATTCTATTTTTTGTGCAAGATATCTCCTGTGCTGATAAGATAACTCTTCCATAGAATCTAAAATTAGTCCCCTATCACCTTTAAGAACATCAAGAGCTATTTCAGGGTTTTTATTACGACTGCAAGCATTTACTGCAGTAGAAAATTCAGATGCATCTCTAAGAGGTGTGTACTTTTTTTCCTGTAAAAAGTCATATGATTCGCCGGTGATCAGTTTAGGGATGTGTTTAACATATTTAGGTGGAACCTCCCGACTGAGCATTCTCATCAATTCAGAAAATATTTTACTTTTCTCATCTTGGGTTAAATCACATAAAGAACGGTTTTTTCGACCATTTTTTCTCGGTATATCCAGATTCTTCAACATTAAAATACATTCAGTTCTATTGTTAGTTATAGGTAGATTAACATCACCAAAATAGGATAAAGCTACAAATATGGGTCTGGTCTGGCGTCCATATATGGAAAGATCGTTTATAGATTCTATCAAATTTATATCAACAGCATCTTTTAATATAAACTTGTTTATACCGGTTAATTTTCCAGAAATATTGTTTTGCATGTCACCTACAGCACTTAAAACACCTATCCAGCTTAATTCGTTAAATCCAAATGTGCGGGCTAGTAAATAACACATTCCTCCGCCAGATACATTAAAAGAACCATCAATACCGTAATGATGAGGATTTATTTCTATAAATTCTCCATTAAAAGCAGGTTTAAAACCTAAATTTCTCAGTGGAGGGTGATGATCTAATATGAGTATTTTTGAGGTGGAAGTGCTCTTTTCTTCTAGATTTTTATACAAACCATTTCTTACTGCAAGATCAGTGAAAATATGATCTAAATCCTGTCCCGATGCCAGATCAGAGAATATAGTAAGCTCATTTTCTATTTTAATATCAGGGATCTGATCAAGGGTTATGAATTCAATTTCATGGTCTTTTTCCAGACGGTCTAACATTTTTGAGAGTATGGCTGCTGCAGATATTCCGTCACAATCAATATGGCTGTATAATTTTATGTCCTCTGAATTTCTTACCATTTCTTTAGCCTTGTGTAAAGCTTTATTCATGGGCTCTGGAAGATTTTCACTCATCACTTAACTCCTTAATCATTTCACATTATATATATTTTATAATTACTATTTAAAATTTTTAAATAATCTATATAAATATTTACTGACTCAATATAATTAATCTGATTAAAAATGTTAGCTAATAAGGAAAAATAATAAGATATTTTAATTATCTTCCTAAAAACTTCTTTATGGTATTTTTATTGAAGCATTTAAAGAGAAATTGAAAAATAATTATTTTTTTGATCTAGATGATTTTATGAAATTACCTAACTTTTTTAGAATCTCTCTTTTAGATAATTCTTTATCAACTAAAACTCTCCCCGAAGATTCCCACCATAATGATGGATATGACTTGGATTTTTCAACTACAGGGTTTAATTTTAATTTTTTGGCAGCGTTTGATATTTCATTAAGCTTTGGTGAGGGCACAGCATATTTTTTTGCAACTTTTCGTCCCTGTTTCTTTGATTTTTCAACGTCTAAATAAACTGGCCAGATTACAGTTTTCATAGAGTTCCTCCTTAAAAAATAATCAGATATAATTTATTAATGAATTAGAATCTTTCCATTAACTTGGTTAACATGGCTGTCACAGTATACTCATGGGGAGTAATAGGTTTTATACCTTTTTCGATTAAAGGTTGGGCTGTAATAGGACCTATAGCAGCAACTAAAACATTTCCACCCGAAAGTATTCCAGTTAATTCGTCTCTTTGGCCATCTTTTGCAATTTTAAAAAAATTGTTAACAGTTAAGGGACTGGTAAAAGTAACAGCATCAACCTCTCCATTAATGATAGATTCTATCAATTTTTGAACTTTACTTATATCTTCAGGAATGGTTGATTTATAAGCTTCGGCCAGGAAAACATGTGCTCCTCTGCTTTTTAGACCTTCTGGTAAAACGTCACGGGCCACCATGGTGCGTGGAATACCTATATTTTTGTCTTTAACTGTTTCATCCTTTAAAGCTTCAAGAAGTCCCTCGGCAGTATAATCATCTGGAACTATCTGGGCTTTTATACCATATTCTGATAGGAATTTAGCGGTACGGGGCCCAATAACTGCAATTCTACAATTACTACTTAACCTTTCATTTAAATCAGGACAATGTTTATATAATGAAATAATAGCAGTGGGAGATGTAAAAATTAGCCAATCTAGTTTTGGGGTCATTTTGCATAGATTAACCAGAGATTCTGAGTTGGAAATTTTCAGTTCCAGAGTAGGTGCTACCATTGATTTACCACCCTTCTCCTCAATAAAATCCACTGCTTCTTTTACTCTTTCTTGTGGACGGGTTATACCTATAACTTTACCTTTAAATCCATTCATAATGATGCCTTCTTATATATTTCAACAACATTACCCACAATCACCAAAGCAGGTGGGTTAATTTCTTTTTCTGTTATATCACCCAAAGTGCCTATTATCACTTTTTGCTTAGGTAATGTTCCATTTTCAATAACGCATACTGGTGTTTCAGGATTTCTAAATTTCATAATTTCATTGATATTATCTTTTAAATGTCCCACACCCATTAATATAATAAGTGTATCTGCAGTGTAATCCCATTTAACTTGTTTCTCTTTTTTTGTAGGGTCTTCATGACCTGTTACTATGGTGAATGACGTGGCAATTCCCCTGTGGGTTACTGGTAAACCTGTTGCTGTTGGCACTCCAATTGCAGATGTCACACCCGGTACGAAATCCACTTCTATTCCTTCTTCTAGTAGAGCCAACATCTCCTCTCCACCTCTTCCGAAAACGAATGGATCTCCTCCTTTAAGCCTCACTACCATATCATGTTTTTTTCCCTGTTTAATCAGGATTTCATTAATTTCATCTTGACTTTTATAATGTTCTCCAGCTTTTTTACCAACATAAATAAATTCGGCCCCTGAAGCATATTCAAGAATTTTTTCATTGGCTAACCTATCATAAATTACTACATCAGCTTCTTTTAAAATATTAACAGCTTTCAGAGTGATTAAATCAGGATCACCTGGCCCAGCTCCTATTAAGTATACTACCATATCTTCACCATTATAATTTTTATTAAAATAAAGTATCTGTTACTAATTATATCGAAAAATGATTTATTAAGTATTAATTTAGTAATTGACGATTCCTTTAAAGAAATTGATTCCATCACTGGATCCAAGAATTGCCTCAGAAGCACGTTCTGGATGCGGCATGACAGCACATATTAATCCTGTTTCATCACATACTCCTGTTATTGATTCTAATGAACCATTGGGATTTTCAGAAGCGAATTTTAATACAATTTGATCATTGTCTTGTAGTTTCTCAATATTTTTAGTATAATATCGTCCTTCTGCATGAGCAATAGGCATCTTAATAACTTCTCCTTTCTTGTAAAAATTTGTAAACGGAGTTCGAGTTGTTTCTACCTTTAGATCGGTCCATTGGCAGATAAACTTTGAATTGCTGTTTACAGTGAAAACTCCTGGTACCAGACCTACTTCTGCAAGAATTTGAGCACCATTACATATTCCTAGAACTGGTTTATCCTCAGCTACCAATGATTTAATACCTTCAATAACAGGTGTTATGGCTGCTATGGCCCCTGCACGAAGATAATCTCCGTATGAAAATCCGCCGGGTATAACAACTGCATCTATTCTGGAAAGATCGTTTTGATCCCACCAGATATATTCTGGAACACCCCCAGCCAGTTCCAGTGCGTGATAAACGTCTCTGTCACAGTTAGATCCAGGAAATCTAATAATTCCAACTTTCATTATTTTTCCTCAATGTTTAATCCAATTTCATAGTCATGTATTACAGGATTACATAATAGTCGTTGACACATGTCGTCAACTTCTTTTCGTGCAATTTCCTCATTATCTTCATCCATCTTAAATTTAATAATTTCAATTGTATCTGTATCTTCTACTTCGTAACCTAAAAGAGCTAAAGCTCTTTGTATGGTAGAAGCTTCTGGATTTAACATGCCTTTTTTTAAGCTAATTTTAACTTGAACATCAAACTTCATCAAACCACCATCACCTAAGAAAGAATTTATAACTCTTTAATTATTTTAATACTCATTTTAATCTATAATTATTTTAATCCCCATCTATCTATTTCTTCTTCATCTAGTAACATAAAAGTTACTTTTCTATATGCTTCTATAACTCCATTTTCGCCTTTACGGAATAAATCCTTATCCAGTATATCACAAGTCTCAATATCCCAGAATCTGCAAGTGTCAGGACTTATCTCATCACCTAAAATTATATTTCTGTCTTTATCAAATCCAAATTCGATCTTAAAATCAACTAGAGAAATTCCTTTCTCCTCCATGAATTTCTTTAGAGTGTTATTTATCTTTAATGTAATCTCTTTTATTTTTCTTATTTCTTCCCTATTTACCAAACCCAGTGCAATAGCAATCTCATCATTTAACATGGGGTCCCCGAATTCGTCACTTTTATAATCTATCTGAATTAGAGGAGGTACAAATTCCTGACCATCTTCAAATGGAAATCTCCTTAATAAACTTCCAGCAGCCTTATTTCGAGCAATTACCTCTAGAGGTATCATTTCTAATCGATGGGATACCATGTATTTAGGTTGGAGAAGTTCTATAAACTGTGTTTTAATACCATCATCTTCCAATATCTGGAAAAGTTTCGCAGAAATAATTGAATTGTAATAACCCTTCATTTCAATATTATCTTTTTTTTCACCGTCCCCTGCAGTAATATCATCCCTAAACTTTACAATAACTATATCGGGATCATCGGTTTCGTACACATCCTTTGCTTTACCAGTATATAACAGCTTACCAACTTTTTTATTCATTTTATCTCCATTTTGAATTTATGATCAAATACTTATATAGATGTAAATTCAATTACTGATATATAATTTGAATTTAATCTAAGATTTGATTAAATATATTTAATTAATTAATAAGTTAATAAAATGTATTGATTTTTACTAATCAATATTTATTACACCATACAAGGTGAAATTATGTGTGGAATAGTAGGATGTATATTGAATGATGAAAAAGCTGCCCCGGTGCTCTTAGAATGTGTAAGAAGGTTGGAGTACAGAGGTTATGATTCTGTAGGTATTGCAACACCCTACAATAATATAGAACTTAAAAAAGATAAGGGTAAAATTGATGAAGTTGACCTTGAATTAAATTTAGGAGATCTACCCGGTAGTATGGGTATAGCCCACGTTAGATGGGCCACCCATGGAATACCTACCCAAGAAAATTCTCATCCACATACTGATTGTAAAAATAGGATTTCAGTAGTTCACAATGGTATAATAGAGAATTATAAAGAATTAAAAGATAATCTTATACGGGAAGGACACTTATTTAAATCTGAAACAGATACGGAAGTAATACCTCACTTAATAGAAAAATACATGGACATGGGACATAACCTTGAAAATTCAGTTCGAATGGCTACTAATGATCTCCAAGGCAGTTATGCATTGGCTGTTTTCTCTCTAGACGAGCCTGGAAAAATAATTGGTATCTTAAAGGACAGCCCGCTCATAGCTGGGAAAAATGAATCAGAATATTTTCTAGCTTCCGATGTACCTGCTATCCTAAAACATACCAATAACATCATATACCTTAAAGATGGGGAACTGGTTATATTAGACAAAGATAAGGGAGTTACTGTAAAGGATGCCAATGGAAATGTTGTAGAAAAAGATGTACACATCATTGACTGGACACCAGAAATGGCTGAAAAAGGTGGTTACGATCATTTCATGCTTAAAGAAATACATGAACAGCCAAAAGCAGTTAGAGACACCCTATTGGAAGCAGATGAAATAAAAAAGGTAGTAGAAAAGATCCCATCCATTAAGCGAATATGTTTTGTTGCATGTGGAACATCTTACCATGCCTCTCTAATTGGCAAATATCTATTTGAAAGTGTAATGGATATTCCTATTGACGTATTACTTGCTTCAGAATTCGAATATTCCTCCAAAACATTGGATAAAGATACACTGGTAATTTTAATAACCCAATCAGGTGAAACTGCTGATACGTTAAAATCTTTGAGAATTGCAAATAAAAAATCAGAAACACTGGCAATAGTTAATGTTCTTGGAAGTAGGGCCACCCGTGAAGCAAAACATGTGATTTATACTCGAGCCGGTCCAGAAATCGGTGTGGCAGCCACAAAAACCTATGTAAGCCAACTGGCCTGTATATATCTATTAGCAATCTACATGAGCAAAAAAGAAGAATTGCTCGAAACTCTGAATAAAATACCTGATTACATGGATAACATACTTGAAAAAGAAAATCAGATTATTTCCATAGCACAAAAATATAAAAATGTCCATGACTTCTTCTTTATAGGAAGAGGATTCTCTTATCCCACTGCCATGGAAGGAGCATTAAAATTAAAAGAGATCACTTATATACACGCCGAGGGATACGCTGCTGGAGAATTAAAACACGGCCCATTAGCACTTATTGATGATGAAGTACCAGTAGTGGCAGTTGTTCCTCCAGGATATAGTCATGAAAAGACTCTAAGTAATGTGGAAGAGGTTAGGGCCCGGGGAGCCCATGTAATAGGCTTGGGAACAAAGGACGATGAAGTCTTAATATCCGAAACCAAAGATTTAATTGGCTTTGATGATGTTATTGACGAAATGTTTTCAGCTATACCATATATTATTCCACTGCAACTTCTATCATATCACATAAGCGTTGCTAAAGGTATAGATCCAGATAAACCCAAAAATCTGGCTAAATGTGTTACTGTAGAATAATATAACATTATTTTTAGTATATTAGTCCAGGTAAACTCCAGATCCTACCAAGTAAGCCTTATCTCCATAAACTGCTTTTTTAATAAATGTAAGTTTTGTTGATGGATTTTTTTCGCCAGGCTTGGGCCATCTATACTCCACCCAACCTTCTCCTTTCTGTGCAGTTTCAATAAAGAGTTTACCTATAGGTTTACCGTCGTAATCCTTAAGATCAGTCATATTTTTACCTACACCTGATGTATCAGGAGGGTATACCACTCTTATACCGTCCAACTGCCAGATGAATATGTAATCATCGCCTTTAAACCATTTGTTTGTATAAAATTCTGAAAAAGAAGCTTCACCTTTAGATTCTACTAGTTTAACAGCCGCATTCACATTTGAGACAATTTCGTTCTTTTTTGCCGTGTTTAGGTTTTCCTGGTATAAAAGACCTGAAAAAATAACAATTAAAATAACTACGAATATATATAAATTTATCTGGTTCAAATTAATCCCCCAAATATTATGTTAATCCTACTATGATAACATTTATTATATTTATTTTTTCAAATAATTTAAATTTTTTTCAATAATCAATAAATAAACTAACTTTATTCTATTAAAATAAAAAAATAAGTAAAAAAATCGGAGTTCATAAAACAAGCAGTTATAAAATAAGGGATGATGGATTTAATATTAAAATTGAGTGAGAGATTCAAAAATTTATCAACAGTAGATAAAATATAGTTATAATTTTATTAGATTTTAACCATAATTACGGCTGCAGCTTTAAATCCTATATAAACTTTTTTATTAAGATTTAAATTTAATTGTTCACTAACATGTCCATTTAAATCAAAAAAAAGATCAGTTTCACCAATATTTACAGATATCCGTACTGAACTATCCTTCAATTTCATGCTTGTTATTTTTCCTTCAAAAACGTTTCTAACATTTGATTCACTGGGTTCTAACACTACAAAAATATCTTCTGGACTTATTAAAACTAAAACTTTATCTCCAATTTTTAAATTTCCCCGTAATGGAAGAATAACCTTTTTTTTGTTTAAATAAATATTAACAATTTTATTTTCTACGTTTATATCTGCAATTTCACTTTCAATTTCATTTACATCAGAATGCATCTTTAAAATACTATCAACTTTTGTATATTCTTTTAGTATTTGTTTACCTGCATCTGTTAAACTACTTTCTCCACCACCACCTTTACCTCCTCTTTTCGTGAAAACAATTGACTTATTTAAATCCGTTTCTAAATTTTCTATGTACTTATGGGCACTACGATATGGCATATTAACATGCTTAGAAGCTTGCATGATGGAACCATATTCATCTATATATTTTAAAAGCTCAAACTTTCTTTTATCTATTAATATAATTTTTTCATAAAGTTTTAACCTATATTGTGGCCCATTTTTTGTAATATCCATTCAATACCCCACATATTATTTACTTATCCATGATTTTGTCAGTTTAAAAAAATATATATTTTAAGTCTTTGTCCTTAATTATGGGGATAAAATTATATAAGCACGCTGTAAATGCATAAAATAAGATTTTTGATTGAAATAAAGAAAAATTTAAGGGAAACTTTAATCAATCAAGCTACCTAACTTATCCTGCCATGATTTGGAACGAATGTTTTCTAAATTCAGCTTATCCCTTTTTATACTTATACAATTTTGTGGACACACATTAGTACAAGCTCCACAAAGGATACAAAATTTATTTTCAATAGAAGATTTATCATCAACAATGCTGGCTGCATTGCAAGGACACACATCCACACAAGCATGGCACGATTCACCTTTACATTCAGAGGTGTCCAGTAAAATTTCTCCTTCGAATGGTTTTACAACCTCAACTGCGTCAACTGGGCAGACATCCTCACACCAGCCACAATTAACGCACAAATCTTCTTGTAAAATTGTTGTTCCTTTGATTTTTGCATCTTCTGGATTTAACATGTATTCACCATAAGAACAGGAAGTACACGCGGCTTTAATGGCATTAACTGGACAAAATCTCTTACAAACTAAACAATAAACACATTTCTCTTCATCAACTTTAATGTCACGATCCAAGGGTGTTTTCCTACTAATTGATATGGCCTGGGGTGGGCACATCTCCTCACATATTCCACAATATATGCATTCTTCTTTATTTATTTCAATTTCTCCTGTAACAAGATTAGAACGTTTAGGTAATTCCCTTTTGACTGTTATTGCATCTTGAGGACATGCAATTTCACAAGCCTTACAATATAAACATTTTTCATTGTCAATTGATGCAGAATGCTTCCATTGCGGATATAAATCAATATCTCTAATATTTTTATCATTTATTTTGAATTCTAATGCTTGAAAAGGACATGCTGATGCACATAAACCGCACAAAACACAAGTATCTTTTTTTACATTAACATAGTCCATATTCACCAAACCTCTAGCAATAGGCAGTACAGGACCAAGTCTCAAAGATTCTGTGGGACATATCTCTGTACATATGCCACATCCTACACATTTATCGTTAACATATTCAAGGGAACGTTTTTCGTTTCCATCTCTTTCTACTGTGCTCATAATACCATTCTCCAGTTTTTTACTAGATCTTTGATATGGCCCGATTTGGGCAGTTAGTGATACATAAATCACAATCATCACATTTATCCAGATATAAAACTAGTTCTCCATCTTCTTCAACTAATGCACCTTGTTCACAGAGTTTTATACACAATCCTTCACCAGGACAGTCTTTGATTTTTCCACATTTTTCCTTATCTATTTCTACTGGCATGATTATCACCATCAGTTTAACAAGTTAATACAATAATTATACGATATGAATATATAAACATATCGAATTGTAATAAATTTTTTAATAACATAATAATATTTAAAATTCTAAAATAGCAAAAATTATGACAAATTATCGAAATGTAAATTAATTCTTATGGATTATACACCATAAAATTCTTTACCAAACTTTAAAAATTAAATAGAATTAATTTTAATAAAATAAATTATTTTATTAAATTGGGATATTAAATTGGGATAATTCAATATCTCCATAAACCTAACTTCTTTAAAATGGGAGTAAGAATTTTTTTCATTATTTTCTGAAATTGAAGAGGCCAGAATGTGTTATAATTTCCTAAAGAGGTATATATCCAATTATAGCTTGATCTATGCTTTTTCAACTATTTTTTCAATATTAATTTAAAATTTCGATGAAAAGGAATTCTTTATTTTTTGAAGTTATTTTTTTACAATCTAAACCACTAAATAATGAATTAACATTTTTTTTAGTAGGATGCCATAAATGTTCAGGATTTTTTGCCCCAATATTACTATCATTCCAATAATGTTTCCATCCCGCGTTAGGTAATGTAATTAAGACTTTTTTACCTACTCTTAAACATTCATCTAAAATTTTGGATGCATTTTTAAATGTAACATGTTCTAATATTTCAGGGATTAATACTGTATCAAACTATTATCTTTGAAAGGTAAATTAGATGCATCCGATTTCAAAAATTTTTTATAGGGATATTTATTCTGGGCCAACATTATACGAAATTGATCAATATCAATTCCTACATCAGCATCAACATAATTTGTTACATATCCTGTAGAACATCCAACTTCTAAAGTTTTACCTTTCTTTTTGGTTTTTAGCCAATCTATTCTTTCAATTTGTTTTTTATCTGTGTAAATAGAGTCTGGATGCCCACCTTCTGACAAAAAATAATATAGTTCCATATGTTTTCTGGAAATTAAGTTCAAATTTGTATCATTAAGATAATCTTTAATGTTTTCTTTCAGATGTCTACGTAAATTATTATCATTTAATAACAAATAAATCTTTTTTAGTAGATCCTCTTTGTCAAAATTTCTGAAAGTTAGAATACACCCATATTTATTACTTATCTCTTTAAAATATGATAAATTTGAAGCTAAAACCGTTGATTTATAAGCTAATGATCGTGATAATATACCTGATTGTTCTATCCGCAAATAAGGTAAAATAACTATATCTGCAGAACTAAAAACAACATGGATATCTTCTTTTTTAACATAACCATAATATCTGATTTTTTTCTTTATTTCGTATTTCTTTATTAAGTTCATCAATTCTTCAAAATAATCATCATGCTCTTTATTTGACTTGCCACAAATTAATATTGTTATTTCTTCATCAAGATAGTTTAAAATATCTATAACTTGATCATATCCTTTTTGAGGATGAATGAAACCGAATAACAATAAAATCTTTTTTTCAGGAAGATTTAACTGATCTTTAGCTAATTTTTTATTTAATGGTTTAGACTCAGTATATGATGCATGTGGAATTACAATAATTTTACTCGGTTCAACTTTTTGTTTTATTAATTTATCTCTGGATAATTCATTATGAACTATTACCTTAGTGGAAAACTTAAACAATATGAAGTTAATGATTTTACCATAAAATTTAGTGATAAAACCTTTAAAACCAGTATATTGATTGATATCGATTATTTCATGCATTGTGGTAATAATATTTTTTGAAAAATATGGAAATTTTAAAAACAAATAAAAAATAGGGGAATATATACCAAATTTATAAAAATAAGAATAATCAAATTGTATATGTACAATATCAGCTTTTCTTGCTTTAAAAGCTAATTTTATATAATATAATATATTAATAGTTGGTTCAATACGTATTTTTTCTATATTTACAACTGAATCTTCAAATTTATTCATTTCTTTAAACAATGCTTCCGAATAGTCTGCTATTCCACATAAATCCGGTGGAAATTTTGATACTATATTCACTTTCAAATCTTAATCTCCTTATTGTAAACATTTTTTTTAAATAAGTTTAACAACTTATTTGAAGTTGAATCCCACGAATATTTTTTTGAATCTTTTCTACATGCTTTACACATGTTATTATATAAATCAATATTATTTATCAAATAATTAACTTTTTCAGCAATTATTTTGGGGTTGTTATCAACTAAAAAACCATGTATACCATTTTGAACTATCTCTGTAAATCCTCCATCTTTGCATGCAATTAAAGGTTTTCCAGCAGCCATAGATTCCAATGCGACCATTCCAAATGGTTCTCTCAAGGGAGTATATAATGTACAAAAGCATTTAGCGTAAATTCTAAATAACTCTTTTTCATCAACAAAACCACAGAATTTTACTCTATCTGAAACTTCTAATTTTTCAGATAGTTTTTTTAAATAAGTTTTGAAACTACCTTCACCTACTATCCAAAGTTCAAAATCATCAATATATTGCATTGCTTTAATGGATAAATCAACCCTCTTTTCTGGAAAGAGCCTATTAACTGTTAAAAGTACGTTATTAAACTTTTTTGAATAATTGAAATTTTTAGTGTCTACTCCAGGATATACAACATTATTTATATCTTTTTTATAAACTTTTTCTAGATAAACTTTCGAAAAATGACTATTAGCAACAATATTATCAATTTTAGTATAATTTTCATTCATAAATCTTAATATAGGAAAATAAAAACGTCCTAATAACTTTTCAGATAAATTTATATCTTTACGTTTAAAAAAAAACTGATTAAGATCATACAAAACCCTAGGAGGTTCATGAGGATACCAAATAGATGGATGGATATCAATTAAATTTGTTGGGAAAAGATGTGGATTGTAAATTTCGTGATCATTAATCTGATTTTTGAATCTTCTAATTTCCAAAGGTAAAGTTAAAAAACCTTTTTTACTATTAGTCGAAAAGAATGTATCTAATAATTTAACTTGGATTTCTAAAGAGTATTCATCTATAATTTTTTGATCTAAAGAGGTAGTATATAATGTTATTTCATTTTTTTTCTGCCAACGCTTTATACATTCTATTAAAAATTTTTCACCACCACCAATTGTATTTAATTTAGGGATTATACATGCTATATCCATATTAAGACTCCAAATATTATTTATAGATTGAATATATCTGATCAACAATTTTGTTCCAATAAAATAGATTTTTTACTCGTTTCCTTCCTATCTTGCCCATCTTTATGGCAATTTTTTTATTATTTATTAAATATTTTATTTTAGAGGAGAATTCAGTAATATTACGGGGTTCAACTAAAAAACCATTTTTTCCATTCTCTACTACTTCAACAACTCCGCCAGATTTATAAGCTACCACTGGAATTTTACAAGCACCAGCCTCAGCCAGTACCATGCCAAAACCTTCACGTGTAGATGGTAGAACCAATAAATTAGATTTTTTTATCTCCATTATAACATCTTTATAAACAATTTCACCCAAAAATTTAACTTTTTTATCTAGTTTAAGATCTTTTACCAGTTCAATCAATGTATCCTTCTCAGTTCCATGGCCAATTATCCTTAATTTTATTTTTGGCCAGTCCGTCTCCAATAACTTTACTGATTGAATCAGATCATCCACATGTTTATGAGGCGCTAAACGTCCCACATATATTATGGAGTTATCATATTTTTCATCGATCTTTATTGAATCTATTAAATCAATATCAACACCATTATGTATAACAACAATTCTTCCCGGATTTACATTATAATTCTTAATTAAAGCCTTTTTTGTGTAGTTACTTACAGTTATGATTCTGTTGTATGGCAATTTTACAAGAATCTTCTCAAAAGTAGATGCCAATCGGGGAAATATTAACCACTGATCCTTTTCACCAGAACTAACATCATGAATCGTTCCTATAACCTTTATTCCTTTTATTTTAGCTGCAAAAAATGCAGGAATTAATGGGACATATGTTTGAGCATCAATAATATCATAATCATGTCTAATAATCCACCAAAATGCTGATAAAATAAAATAAATGAAATCAAATAAATTTCTATATGGTGGTTTTTTAATAGTCGGACCTACATGGCGTACTTTTATCCCATCAATATTTTCAGTGGAATTTACACCCTTAATTTTCATACAGATTACATCTACTGAGTGTCCCTTCTCCACCAGTCTTTTGGCAATTTCATAGTAACGTCTTTCTCCTCCTCCATGATAATGGGGGGTGAAAAAATCTGAAACAATACATATCCTCATTTTGATCAACAATTTAAATACGATATACTGGATTTTAATTATTATTCTTAATAAGAATCATATTAAGCCTATTTATATATACTACTTATTTAATAAAAAAGATATACTATTTTCAATGAGTTTTAACAATAATTATCTTCCTTTAAAACCTTCCAAGGAAGTATTAGATATTATATCCTACTGTTTTTACCTGGAAAATAAGGGAGATACTACTGCTAGAAGAAATGCTATGAAGATTCTTAAGGATCATCTGATCCTAACAAAAGATGGGTCTTACACACTGGAATCAGCCCAAATACAAGGTAACTGTGAAACCATGCATACCCATCATGGAGCAATAGAAGAATCTTTAAATAAATTTGTTATACCCTCCAAGCTCGAAAATAAAGACCAGGTTAAAATTCTAGATATTTGCAGTGGATTAGGCTATAATGCCGCTGCAGCTATAGACTATTTGAAAAAAATAAATCCTAACGTTGCTATTGAAATTGATATGGTTGAAATATCCAAAGAAACACTTGCAGCATCTCTACTAATCCCAAATCCCCTCCCATCCTATCAGATCATTAAAAAGAATGTAGAAGATAGTTTATACAATGAGGGTTTTTTGAAATACAAGCAAGTGAAAAATGAGAAAAGAAACTCATTTGCAAATGTTAAAATTAATATCTTCTATGATGATGCACGGATGGTGATAAAAGACCTTGAAAGGTTTGATTATGACGCTGTTTTTCTTGATCCTTTTAGTCCAAGTAAATCACCTGAACTTTACACAGTTGAGTTCTTTAAATATTTAAAGGATAATGTTAAAAAAGATGGCATTATATCTACTTATACATCAGCTGCCCCTATAAGATCAGCCTTTATAGAAGCGGGTTTTCATGTGGGAGAAGGACCATCTTTTGGGAGAATTGGAGGAACTTTAGCATCCCTATCTTTAGATAATATTAAAAAACCTCTTTCCATTGCAGATGAACGAATGATAGCATTATCAGATGCGGGGATACCTTTTAGTGACTATAAACTTGGAAGTTCCAGTAAAGAGATAATAAAATTACGTGATAAAAAAAGGAGAATGGTTAGAGGTATTGAAAAATTACCTTCAACTGTTAAAACTCCAGTTTATCTAGGCGAAGATATTGATAATCAACGTTTAAAGAGGAGAGTTTTGAAGAATTTGAATAAAATGAATATTAGTGGTTTAAAATCAATAAAAGCACGATATTTAGTATGTCCTCAATTCCAGGAGTGTTTTTGTGGCTGTGGTATTGGACGACTTGGAAGTTCCAAAGATAGAATTGAGGAAATGAAAAAAAGATTAGAAATTATTATTAATTAATTACTTAAATATATGAAAATATTATTACCAAAATATTAAGGGAAGATCATTATGTTCGAAATAAAATATAAAGATGCCATGGGCAGAATAGGTACATTAAAAACTCCTCATGGTAATATAAAAACACCTGCATTAATGCCAGTGATTCATCCAGGAAAACAGACCATAGATGTGAAAAATTTTGGTGCAGAATTGGTTATTACCAATGCTTATATCATCTATAAAAACGAAGAATTAAAAGAAAAAGCTTTAAAAGACGGCGTTCATAAGTTAATTAATTTTTCAGGACCAGTAATAACTGATTCAGGGTCTTTTCAGCTTTCGGAGTATGGTGATATTGATGTTAGTAATCAGGAAATTATAGAGTTTCAGGAAGAGATAGGAACTGATATTGGAACATCTCTAGACATACCAACACCACCATTTGTGCATCGAAGAAAAGCTGAGGATGATCTAAAAATTACCATTGAGAGAGCTAAAGAAGCCCTGGAAGTTAGAAATAAGTTAATGTTAAACTCTGTGGTTCAAGGATCTACCTTCCCCGATTTAAGATCTTATTGTGCTGAAACCATTGGTAAAATGAATTTTGATGTTTATCCTATCGGGGCGGTTGTTCCTCTTTTAGAATCTTATAAATATGGTGAATTGGTGGATGTTGTAATGGCTTCGGTTAGCCATCTTCCTGATTCCAAACCACGACATCTGATGGGAGCTGGACATCCCATGGTATTTGCATTGTCGGTTGCTATGGGTTGTGATCTTTTTGATTCAGCGGCTTACATTTTATACGCTGAAAATGATAGGCTTATGATGCCTAACGGTACTTTTAAATTGGAAAATTTAGTAGAAATGCCATGCTCATGTAATATCTGCACAGAATACCGTCCCGAAGATTTAAGAAATATGGATAAGAGTGAAAGATCCAAGCTCATTGCCCAACATAATTTAAACATTAGTTTTGCGGAGATTAGAAAAATAAAACAATCCATTGTTGATGGTAACCTTCTGGAATTAGTTGAACAACGATGCAGAGTTCATCCTAACCTATTAAATGCACTGAGAAAATTGGAAAATTATGTAACTTTAATGGAGGAATATGATCCGGCCAATAAAAAATCTGCATTCTTTTATTCTGGCCCAGAATCCATGAATCGTCCAGAAGTTTTCAGACATATTAAACGATTAGATCGACTTCCTAAAAGTAAAAGATTATTATTACTCCCTAGAAGTAAAAAACCTTACCATAAGTATATTCCAGAGTATATAGGGCCATTGATGATTAAAAACAACAATGAAAATGACGAAATATCCCATGAATTAGACATAGCCATTGTAGATATTCCTTTTGGAATTATCCCAATTTATATTGACGAAGTTTATCCTTTAGCACAAAATGAAACACCTTATATTATTGATGAGGATGCTAAGAACATAGTTGGTGAAAATGTTGAGGAATATTTAGGCCATTATAACGAAATAATTGCCTCAAAAGAGGTAGTTGATACCTTTGATTTAGATTTTATACAGGAATATTCTGGTAAGGAAAAATTTAATATGGAAATTGATGATCAAAAGAAAATAAAAATGATTGCAGATTATCAATTTGGTTCTGGTTGTGGTGAATCTCTTTTTTCTGGGAATATTAGAATTGAAAAAAGTCGAAAAACAGGTAAAATTCGACACGTGTATGATGGTGATGATCTTATAGCTACACTGCGTGCCAGTGATGGGGTTTTTGTACTAAGTAGTAGAGGTGCTCGAAGACTCCATGAATGTCTTGAATATCCTAATAATAGAGTTGTTATAAATGAAGATGCAGAACCATTTGCAGTGGAAGGAAAAAGTATATTTGCTAAATTCGTTATAGATTGTGATAAGAATATAAGAGCTAATGATGAAGTACTAATTGTAAATAGTGATGATAAATTGTTGGCCTATGGTAAGTCCATCTTGAATGGTAAAGAAATAATGGACTTTAATGTAGGCCAAGCAGTGAAAACAAGAAAAGGAGGAATATAATGTTACCTACTGCTGGTATGAATCCGAAACAATTGAAACAAATGCAACGTGCTATGAAACAAATGGGCATGGATATGAAGGAGGTTAAAGGCGCCAAAGAAGCTATAATCAAATTTAAAGATAAAGAAATTGTGATTAATAATCCGAAAATCAATATAATGGATTTTATGGGACAAATTACTTACCAAGTAACTGGTAAACCTCAAGAGAGAAAACTTGAAGTAGAATTAGAAATACCTCAAGATGATATAGAAATGGTAGCAAACTCATCAGGAGCTAGTTTAGAAGAAGCTGAAAAAGCTCTTAGGGAATCGGATGGTGATCTAGCAGCAGCCATTATGAAGATCAGGGAGAGTATAGAGTAAATGGTTCTAATTGCCCATATATCAGATCTCCATGTGGGGGCCTATAATTTTAGAGAAAGCCTATTATTTGATGCTATTCATTCTATAAATGAAATAAATCCGGATGTGGTAATACTTACCGGGGATGTCACAGAAAATGGATATCATATGGAGTTTCAACGGGCTGAAGAATTTCTAAAAATGATAGAAAGTCCCCTGCTGGTTGTGCCTGGAAATCATGACGCCCGGCATGTGGGTAATGAATCCTTTAAAGAAATTATCCAGGAACAGTACGGGACCTTAAACCTTAAAAATAGCGATATGAAAGTAATTGGATTGGATAGTAGTGAACCTGATTTAAATTATGGTAAAATTGGTCGATCCCAACAACATCGAATGGAAAATGAGTTGAAAAAGGCTGTTAAAAAAAACTTATATAAAGTAATTGCTCTTCATCATCACATTATTCCCGTGCCTAAAACTGGAAGAGAAAGGAATGTTTTAACTGATGCTGGAGATATATTGCAATCAGTTATAGGGGGAAAAGCTGATCTTGTCCTTTCAGGACATAAACACGTTCCCCATGTATGGTTAGTGGAAAACACTGCATTTGTAACAGCAGGTACTGTTTCCTCTCTTAAACTTCGTGGTAAAGATCTTCCTTCATTCAATACAATCAGCATTAAAAAGGACACTATAAAAATTGTTTTGAATGAACTTGGAGGAAAGTCTAAACTTCTAGCAAAATATAAAAATTCATGTAAAATAAATTAATAATATACTAAGCAATAAATAGAAATAAGTTTAAAATAAATTATTCTAGTCCTTTAACAAAAACATTAATTAGTCTAAAAAAGAATCTATTAGAAAATTTTTAAAAATAAATTAAAGATTTCATGATCATTACAGATAATAATTTAAACCATTATAGGTGGTTATTTGAAAGTTATAGTTGATGCATCAAATGTGGCCCATTTCGGTAAAAAGGATGGAAGTCCTCTTTTAGGTAATATAATAAATAGTGTAGAATCTCTTAAAGAATTAGGATATGAACCAGTCATAGTTGCCGATGCATCTTTAAGGCATGAAATAGATGAAAAAGAGAAATTTAATCAACTCATTGCTGAAGGGAAAATACATCAAGTTCCATCTGGTACAACTGCCGACCATTTTATATTGAAATATGCGGAAGATGAAAATGCTAAAATATTATCTAACGATGTATTCCGGGAATTTTTTGACGAATTCCATGATATTAACAGCCGAAGAATTCCATATGACTTTAAAAATGGTGAAATTGTAATTGGAAAGTCTTCAGAGCCTAAAAAAGTAAAAAATATTTTACAAAAGATCTGTAATAAAATCCTTTCTGAATTTGAAAAAAAGAATATGGACTCTTATAAATTAAAAAAAGGTAAAAAAATTAGTGGAATTGCAATAGCAAAGGAAGCTATTGATAGAATTACTAAAAGTAAAGAGGAAGGTTTGGAACCAAAATTGGAAAGTGTTTTTCTTAAGATACCTCTTTTTGATAAAGTTATGAATATGGTGGAAGAAGCAGAAAAAACCAGTGACTTTATTATATTCGTACTGGTTCATCCTAAAAATTATAAGGATGCAGTCAAAAATGCAGGAAATATTGCAGTAACAGTGGGAGATAGGTTAAAATTAGAACACGCCCCATTAGTAGCAGTACGTAATGACTTATACATTAAACCTGGTACTTTTGAATTAAATATTATGTACTCTGATGAAGTGGAAGAAGAGTCTCCTTACAATGTTAATATAACAATAAATGATCATGATTATGCTTTTGTTAAGAAAAATTCCAGAAATATTGCCAGCACCATAGCTGCTAGGCTTGGAACTTGGAAATTCCCAATAGTTTCCGTTAAGCCCAGTATGCTTATGGAAAAACCAGGACATTTCGACATAATCCTAGAAAAAGGAGGAGAAAAGTAATGGCAAATTATTTAATGAAAGCTATTTTTGGTTTTTTTCTCAAAAGAAAGGTTTTAAGCATAGGCACTAAATATTATCCCACAAATAATAGAGAACGTGAATATGTGGAAATGATTAATTACACTCAGACCATGCTTCTTGAAATTGAACCAGCCCACATTAATACGAATAATATATTTAAAAATCTTATTAACGAAGTAGGATCTGAAAACATTCCAGAAACCCGTAAATTCATCGAATTAAAACCAGCTGAAAATAAAGTTGATGAATACGCTTTGTTAAGTAATATAATTATGGGAAGTGACCGATTTTTATATATTGAGGTTTTTAACCATGGCAGCATAATTAAAGATTTTGTAGATTTGATTGTCAGAGAAAGAGGTACTATTATAGAAGAAAGTGCCAGTGAAATTGTTGCCCGAATGTTATCTAAAAACGATGCAATAAGAATTGCCATAAAACTCATCAGACTTGGAATGGAAAAAGACATGAGCATTCGGGCTGCAGTAGGTATGACTGGAGCTGCTGCAATAGAAAGAGCCATAAATCTTAATAAAGAAATTGGAGAAATATCTGGAGTTGGTTTTACCAAACTTGGTGGCGAATACGCCATAGTATTTTCCTCAAAATTCGGGAAACTTAAAGGAAAACCAGTTCACTATGATAATTATTTATTCATTGATGTTATTGATTCCACCCACTTCATTGAGGAAGAGGGAAGAGATAAGCTAGTGGATATTATGAATGAAATTAAACAATTCATAGAATCTGACTGTAAAGGAAAAATAGAGGGATACCGAGAAGGTGGTGATGACTTAATAGCAAATTTACCCACTAAAGATGCAGCTTTAAGAGCCGGTATTGACTCATTATGGTATGGTCTTAATAGAGGAGTAGAGATAAGATCAGGCATAGGTAAAAGTAGAAGAGAAGCTGGAGAGCGAGCACAGATGGCTGATGATATTAAAATATGGAATAATAGTTCAGTTATGGTTTTTGATATAGCTGACGGAGTATATGCTTATTTTGTTCCTTCAGAATTTACCAAAGCAGTAATAGACTTTGTATTCTATAACAAAGGTAAAGTAGCTTTAATCTTTATATTTGTATTTATAGCCACCTTTTTAGGATGGAATCTTAATCCAGAATATGGATGGGTCTTCGGTATATTAGCCATCTTACTTTCCATAGTATATGCAGTATCTCGTTAGTAAAATCAATAGAAATCTATTTAAATAGTGAATTAGAAAAAATAATAGGGGTAGGAATTATGAGGCCTGAAACTGAAGGAAAAATAATGGTTGCATTCATTATTTCTTTGATTGCTTTTAGTTGCGGATCTGGTGTGGGCATAGTTATTGGTTTATCACAAAATGATAGCTCTTCCCCGTTTTCTTTAAATTTTACTGAAGACAAAGATCCTAACCTAACACCAATTAGTCCAAATCAAGTAACAACAGATAATAAACCAGCAAATCCCTCTAATGGAGGAAACTATCAAGAAGTTTATGTGGAAAATCCCACAAAACCCAATACAGATACAAACACAGACACAAACAATCAAGAACCAACAAATACGCAGACTGACGAATCAAATAATGATAATTGATAACAATTTCTATTTTTTTATCTTTCTTTTTTAAAAAGATTAGAATAATTAGTATTATATGGAATATTTAAAATAAATTAATAAGTGATTTTCATGAAGATTATAGAAGGTGGATTATGCTCTGTAGATAATGTAATAACTTGTGGAAAGCGTAAGGGCAAATATGGGGTTGCGATAATTGTAAATCCTAATAGTAGATGTGCAGCTGTTTTCACCAGTAATAAAGTTGTAGCAGCACCCATAGTTATATCCAAAGAAAATTGTTCAGATGGTAATTTATCTGCAATAGTAGTAAATAGTGGTAATGCTAACTGTTTCACGGGTGACGAAGGTCTAAAAGATGCAGAAAGCATGATACATACCGTTGCAGAAAAGTTAAACCTAGACTCTCGAGATGTTGCAGTAGGATCAACCGGTGTTATTGGCAGGAAAATGCCAATGGAAACAATTAACAGTTTAATAGATAAATGTTTAGAAAATCTTGAAAATTCCGCTGAAGCATCCAAAAAAGCAGCTAAAGCAATTTTAACCACTGATACTCGTCCAAAAGAAATTTCTGTTGAAACAACTTTGAAAGATGGTTCAAAAGCACATATAGGTGGTATAGTTAAAGGTTCGGGTATGATAGAACCTAACATGGGGACATTACTATGTTACATTACCACTGATGTTAAAGCAACTCATTCACAGCTCCAAGAATCTCTTAAAAAAGCAGTTGATGTGTCTTTTAATATGTTGGTTATAGATGGTGATGAAAGTACCAATGATATGTTAGTATTGATGGCAGATGGAACATCTGGCCCAATAGATCAAAACTTCCAAGAAGCCCTAGAATATGTATGTAAAGAATTAACAAAAATGACAGCCCAAGATGGAGAAGGAGCTACCAAATACATGGAAGTAGTTTTAGAGGGGGCTGTAACATTTGAAGATGCTAAAATGGCAGCTAAATCTGTGGCAAAATCACCTCTAGTAAAGACTGCTTTTTTTGGTGCCGATCCAAATTGGGGAAGAATTGTAGCCGCTGTAGGTTATTCTGGAGCAAAAATGGATGAAAATATTATAAGTGTAACATTGGAGTCTGCAGAATCTGCGGTTGAAATTGTAAAAAAAGGGAAAGTACTGGCTTATCAAGGTTCGCCGGAACTACAAATGGCTGAGAAGATTATGAAAAATAATGAAATTAAAATTATTATAGACCTAGGACTTGGAGAAAAATCCGCAGTTGCTTATGGCTGTGACTTGAGTTATGACTATGTAAAAATTAATGCAGAATACACAACATAATAATTAATGACTTTAAAAATAATAGTCTATTTAAAAATTCTTATGGGGATAATATGAAAACGGTGAATATTTTAATTGAGGCACTTCCATACATCAAAAAATTCCACAAAAAAAAGATTTTAATTAAGTATGGAGGTCACGCCATGATTGATGAAGGGGCAATGGAATCTACTGCACGGGATACTGTTCTATTAAAGTACGTGGGAATGGAACCAATTGTAGTGCATGGAGGAGGTCCTGAAATTTCCAGATCTATGGGGAAGTTAGGTAAAGAACCTCAATTTATTGAAGGTTTAAGAATTACAGACCAAGAAACTATGGATATCGTAAAAATGGTTCTTGTAGGTAAAATAAATACCGAAATAGTTTCAAAAATTTGTCTACACGGTGGTAAAGGCGTGGGCTTATCTGGAAAAGATAGTCGTCTTCTTTTGGCTAAGAAAAAAGATCCTCATATGATACTGGATAAGATTACTGGTGAAGAAAAGTATGTGGATTTAGGATTAGTTGGAAAAATAGAATCTATAAATCCAGAAATCATAGAAATGCTCACAGAAAACAACTATATCCCTATTATTTCCCCAATAGGTGTTGATACTAATGCAAATGCTTTAAACTTAAATGCCGATACTGTAGCAGGAGATATAGCGGCTAAAATAGATGCTGAGAAACTTATAATACTCACAGATGTCCCCGGAATATTAGAAGACCCGTCTAATCCAGATTCCTTAATTAAGAAAATAAATATTGACGAAGTAAAGGAACTAATAGAAAATGGGATAATAAAAGAGGGAATGCTTCCAAAAACTTTAACATGTATAGATGCGCTGGAAGGCGGAGTTAAATCAGCCCATATTATTGATGGAAGAATTCAGCATTCAATTTTACTTGAAATATTCACAAAGCAAGGTATAGGTACCATGATAACCAATAAATGATCTCCAATACCCTAAATACTTATATAAAACTACGCTATAATTATTTTAATTTCTTTTTAATTTCCTTAACCATATCGGTCGTTGAATAGTTGCCACCTAAATCAGGTGTTAATATTTTACTTTCCCTCAATAATTCAATAACTGCATTTTCAAGTCTTTTAGCCTCATTATTTTCTTTTAAATAATTTAACATCATTATTGATGAAAATATCATTGCTAAAGGATTTGAAATATTTTTCCCCGCAATGTCTGGAGCTGAACCATGAACTGGCTCAAATAAAGCGTTATATGTCCCTATATTTGCCGATGGTGCTAATCCTAAGCCCCCCACCAATCCTGCGCCCTCATCTGATAAAATGTCTCCAAAAAGATTGGTGGTTACAATAACATCGAAATTTTGTGGTTTAGTTACCAGAAACATGGCCATGGCATCCACATATTTATCTTCAGTTTTAATCTGTTTATAATCTTCTGCAACATTATAAAAGCTATCTTTGAATATTCCGTCTGTTTTTTTGAGCACATTTGCTTTATGAACAGCTGTAACTTTATTTCGATTATGGGTAACCGCATATTCGAATGCAAATCTCGAAATTCTCTCAGATGCGTTTCTAGTAACAATTCTAAGTGCCGTAGCACCATTTTCATTACTTTCTTCTATTCCAGAATAGAGTCCTTCGCTATTTTCACGAATAATTACAAAATCAAGATCATCATATACCGAATTTATACCTTCAAATGATTTAACTGGTCTAACATTTGCAAAAAGATCTAATTTTTTTCTTAAGGTAATGATAGCACTTTTTTGGCCAGGAACAGTAGTTACTGCACCAAAGAGAGTGGAGTCGGATTTTTTTGACAAATTAATTGTTTCATCTGGAATTGTAGTACCAGTATTTAGAAAGCATTCATTACCTGCATAGGCCATTGTAAAATTAAAATTTATATCTAAAGATTCTAAAACTTCTAAACAGGCGCCCATAACTTCTACACCTATCCCGTCCCCGGGAATAATTGTGATATTGTACATTATTTTTCATCCAATATGGTAAATTATTCTAAATAATAAAATTACTAAATATACTGTATATTCTCATAACATTAAAATTACATAATTTCTAATTATCATGAAATTATAATTCATATATATTCTATATATGTATTGTTGGATAAAATATAATTATTATACGAATTAAATTCAGGGGATATAATGCGGGAATTCATATTCTTAATTGGTATATTTGACGTTTTTAAAGGCGAAAGAGGATCATTAAAGTATTATAAAAAACAATTAAGTATTTATAGAGAATATGAAGCTGATATACTTATAGATATGGGAGTTTTAAAACTGGAAAATGATGACTTAGAAAATGCTTTAATAGATTTCAAATCAGCATTAAAATTGTATCAAAAACTAGAATTCACGGAAGGGGAAGCTTACACTTATAATCTTATTGGAGATGCTTATATAACCGCAAGAAATATGGATAAGGGCCTAAAACATTATCAAAAATCATTTAAGTTATATTCTTCAATTAGATCGGATCTTAAAAATGAACTATTAAAAAAGATCAAGGAAACTGAAAAAGCTAAAGAAGCATTAGAACTAATAAATAAATCATAAGATATTATTTATAATTTATTATTGAGGATATTATGTGGAAAAATATGTTAATACTGGGAATATTTGATTCATTGAAAGGTAAAAATAGTGTTTTAAAAAATTATGAAAAAAAACTCCATGAATATCAGGAACACGAAGCAGATACACTAATAGACATTGGAGTACTTCACTTGGAAGATGAGCAAATTGAAAAAGCATTAGAAAACTTCAATGAAGCCTTGAAATTATATCGAAAACTTGAATTCCCCGAAGGCGAAGCATACACTCAAAACTTAATTGGAGATAGCTACCTTACTAAACATAAACTAAAATTAGCTTTAAACCACTACCAAAAATCTTTTGATATTTATTACTCAATTCAATCACCTTTAATGGAAGATATACAAGAAAAAATTAATGATATTGCAGATTTGCAAGAATATAAAAAATCACAGACAAATCAAGTACCTAAAAAAAATATTGAAGATCTTAAAAAGCAAAGAAAACAACTTTTTGATGAAATAAAACAAGAATCCGTTGAAGATTTTGAAAATATGGTCAAAATTCCAGATAGTGAAAGTAAAATAAATATTAATCAAGTTAATACCTCTTCTGGAAAAAATAAATCTGAAATTGATTTTGAAAGTTTGAGTGTAAAATTAGAAGATGTTATTAAGATGTTAGAAAATGTAGATATGTACGATCCTTATTCTAATGATGATAATCCAATTAATTATCTTAAAGATGCTTACCTCAATGCTGAATTAATAGATGATAAAACCGGGAAAGCAACCATTGGTTTATTAATTGGTGATATACTTTTAAAGAAGGGAGAAACCTCGAAAGCACTTAAATCATTTAAAGATTCTTTTAATATATTTCATGAAAATAAAGATCAAAAAGGAGAAGCTCTATGTTTACTTCTAATTGGAAGCGTTTGTTACGTATTAGACGATCAAAAAACCATGTATGGAGTATTCAAAAAATCATTGGGCATATTTAAAAAATTAGATGACCATAAAGGAGAGTCAGTTGCTATAGAACTGATAAATACCCTCTATAAAAGCCCATAACTCTAATTATTTTTATAAATTTTAATCATTTATTTTTATAAAGTATAATCATAAATTATTTAATTTTATAAATTAAATTAGGATGTTCAATTTATATCATTAAGTTTTAGCATAATGAACATTTGATAAGTTTATATTTATTTTTCCGGTATATTTACTTAAATTGAATTAAATTAATGAATATATTGTTATTACTTCTAAAGATTAATCAAAATTAGTCAAGTTTAAATTGCATAGAAAACAATATTAAATCGCAGAGATAATATTAATATGGGATTACAATTTATTGATTATTTTTGAGCGTGAAAAAATGGAGAAGAAAAAAAATGTAGAAAGACTGATTGAAACTATGAAAGACGACGATGAACATGTTAGAGTTCAAGTTTCAGATCTTCTTACTGAAATTGGGGAACCCGCAGTTGATCCTTTAATAGAAGCTTTAGATGATGCTAATAAAAATGTTAGACGAGGAGCTGCGCACGTACTTGGAAATATTGGAGATACTAAAGCTATAGAACCTCTAATAAATACTTTAGAGGATGAAAATAAATGGGTTAGAAGAGAAGGTTCAGGAGCACTTTCAAAAATGGGAGAAGATGCTGTTGAACCTCTAATTGAATTATTAAATGATGAAGATTGGCGAGTACGTGGAGGTGCTGCCTGGGCATTGGGAAATATTAAAGATAAACGTGCAGTTGAACCACTGATAAATGCGCTTAAAGACACAAGCGGATTTGTACGTGGAGGTGCTGCCTGGGCATTGGGAAATATAGGAGATAGTCGCGCAATTGAACCTCTTAAAGAAGCTTTGAAGGATAAAAGTGGATACGTTAGAAAAGTTTCTGAAGAGTATCTTAAGAAATTTTAGAAAATTTATTAATAACCTATACTGGTTGATAAATAAATAATATCAATATTTTTGGGGATAGGGGATAAATAATCAATAAAAGATTGAAATAAAATAAATAATTAATACAGATAAATAAATTGAATTAATAAGCATTTAGTTAATATATTTAATTATTAGTTAACTTAGTTTATTTTTTAATAGAATTTTATAATGGCAGTAGGTGAAATTTTGAAGGTTAGTATAGTTGGAGCTTCCGGTAGAGTAGGTAGTGAAGCTGCTTTCTGTTTAGCAGAAGAGAATTCAGTGGCTGAATTAACACTTATTTCTCGAGAAGATAGCATTGGCAAAGTAGAGGGTCATATGCTTGATATAAATGATGCGTTAGCTGCTAAAGGTGTGGATGTTAAAATTGATTCATCACATAATATTGAATCTGTAGAAAATTCTGACATAGTAGTTTTAACTGCGGGAGTACCTAGAACACCTGATATGGATCGTATAGAACTTTCCGCAACAAATGGAAAAATAATTGCTAATTATGCTGAACAAATAGCTAGACATGCGCCTGATTCAATTATATTAGTTGTGACCAATCCTGTTGATGTAATGACCTATGTTGCATACAAAAAATCAGGTTTTGAAAAAAATAGAGTTATCGGCTTGGGAAACCACTTAGATTCTTTAAGACTTAGAAATTTTATGGCTAAACACTTTAACGTTCACGTAAGTGAAATTCACACCAGAGTGATTGGTCAGCATGGAAAACATATGGTGCCCCTTATTAGTTTAACCTCCATTGGAGGGATACCATTAGAAAGTTATTCTACTTGGGATTATTTTACTGGTTATAAATCAATTGACATGAAGGCTACCATTCAAAAGGTTATAAACGCTGGGAGCGATATAATTAGTAAGAAAGGAGCAACTGAATATGGACCTGCTTTTGCCATATCTAACCTGGTAACAACAATTTTAAATGATGAAAAAAAGATATTAACTGTTTCTGCTTATCTCGAAGGTGAAATTGAAGGAATAAATGATATATGTTTGGGTGTTCCGGTTAAACTAGGAAGAGAAGGGGTAGAAGGAATAATACCTATTAGCATGAACGAAAATGAAAGAGAAGATTTTATGAAAGCTGCTGAATTTGTGAAGAATTCGACATTAAATTTATTGAACAATAGATAATTTTTAGCTATTTATATTTAATTTAACAATTCATTTAATAATTTTATAATTATTCATTTAATTTTATCAATTTAATTTTTATAATTAATTAAGATACTGTATGAGAACATTAATGTTAATTCGTTTTTTTCCTATTGAAGTTAACTCCAAAAAATTTATATCTTTGTTCAGTTATAATAATATTTAGACTAGATTTTTGAACATTGTATATTTTATTCGTTTTTAAAAATAAAATTTTCAATAAATAAAGTGTATCGGAAACAAATTTCCGGTAAATTTATATAATATAATCCTAATAATAACCATAAACAGCAACATACTATTAAAAATTATCACATCTATATTCGAAGGAATGAAAAATGATAACCATAGGAATTTTAGATCTTCAAGGAGACGTTTCAGAACATGAATTAATAACTATGAAAACTTTAAAAAAATTGGGAATAGATTCTGAAGTTATTAAAGTAAAAGAATCCTCTCAAATATTTAATTGTGACGGTTTAATCATTTCAGGGGGAGAAAGCACAACCATCGGAAAACTAATGGTAAAAAATGGAGTTAAAAATGCTATTCTCCAAAAAAAAATTCCCATATTAGGAACATGTGCAGGATTGGTTTTACTTTCAACTGAAACAGATTATAATCAACCCCTACTAGGATTAATTGATATGAAAGTTAAACGAAATGGTTTTGGAAGTCAAAAAGAATCTTTTGAAGAAGAAATAAATTTATTAGGACATAAATTTATGGGAATCTTTATAAGAGCACCATATGTAGAAGAAATTGGTCATGATACTCAAATAATTGCTAAATTTAATGAAAAGATAGTTGGAGTAAAGAAAGGGAAATATATCGCTACAGCGTTCCACCCTGAACTCACTGGCGATACAAGAATCCATGAATACTTCATAAAGGAGGTATTAAATTGTGTGGAATAGCAGGAGTCGTATTTAAAGATAAAAAGCTTCATCATGTAGGTGACGCTATGACAAAAATGCTTAAAGCCCTACAACACAGAGGGCCAGATTCAGCAGGTTTTGCTATTTACGGAGGTTTAGGATTAGAAGACAACGATTACTTACTAAATATTGAAGTTAAAGAAAGAAAAGGTCTTTTAGAACAAGTTAAAGAAGTGGTTCAACTAGCCAGCCCTATAAAAAATGATGAAATTATTCCTTCTGTAGAAAATTACAATATTTACCGCTGCAAAATCGGTTTGGAATCTTTTTCTCAATTAAAACCGTTAATAATGGATATTGATAAAATAGTGGATGTTATAGTATTAAACGGTAGTCATTCTTTCGAAATGATTAAAGACGTTGGTTCTGTGGAAGAAATAGCCCAAAGATATGATACACGGACAAAAATGGGAACTCATGCTATTGGCCATACTAGATTCTCAACAGAAAGTATTGTAGACCGATATCATGCCCATCCCTTCCAGACCTATATAATTCCTGATATAACTGTGGTTCATAACGGTCAAATTACCAATTACTGGAAAATAAGAGACCCTCTGGAAAGGAAGGGTCATATTTTCGAAACAAATAACGATACTGAATGTATAGTACATTATGTAGCAGATAAATTATCAGAAGGATACTCTCTGGAAGAAGCACTACAACAATCTGTAAAGGATATGGATGGTCCGTTTTCATATGTGGTAGGGACTCCTAATGGGGTTGGTATAGCCAAAGACCAATTAGGATTAAGGCCCGGTGTTATGGCAGAAAATGACGAAGTTTTTGCTATTGCATCTGAAGAGGTAGCTCTAAGAGAAGTGATGGATACCCACGATGTTGAACAAATATCTCCAGGAGAAGTAAGGGTTTACGAAATTTATTAAGATATAGGTGATTTTCATGCGGGAAATTGAAATAGACGCTAATATGAAAGAACCCCGGGACGTAAATAGAGAAATTAAAAAGGCAGCCACAGAGTATGATCGGATTATAATTAAGAATCCTAATGCTATGCACTATCTCATTGCTGGATTAACTGAACCTGTTGAATTAATAGTTGATGGTAGTGCAGGATACTTCGTAGGGACCATGATACATGAGTCCAAAATTCATATTAAAGGCAATGCCGGATGGTTCCCTGCAGATAATATGACTGCTGGGGAAATAGTTATTGACGGATCTGCCGGTGATGGTGTAGGTCAGGGAATTTACGGTGGTACAGTTGTGGTAAAAAGGGATGTAGGCTCAAGAACTGGAGAAATTATGAAAGATGGAACCATTATAATAGGTGGAAACTCTGGTTTTATGACTGGTCTTTTTATGATGGGTGGACGTATTATCATTTTAGGAGATATTGCCGAAGACGCTGGTGAATCAATCATTCGTGGAGCTATTTATGTTTTGGGCACTATAAAGAGCCTCGGAAAAAATGCTAAAGTTATAGAGATTGATGATTCTGATAAAAATGAACTTCAAGAAATTTTGCTAAACTACGGCTTCAATTTAGAGGAAAATGAATATAAAAAATTCAAGAAAATTGTTCCATTAAGTAAACGTCCGTTTTATGGAAAAGAATCGGAGGAAGGATGATGAAAGAAATTAATCAGATTAAAAATAATCAAGACAATGTGGCCATGATTGGAACACCTTGTCAGATTCTTGCCGCATCCAAAATGGAAAAATATCACGATAATATAGGTGATTTTCCAGTAGATTTAACTATTGGACTTTTTTGTATGGAAAACTTTTCCTATAATTACATGAAAGAGTTATTAAATCAATACAATATTGATATGAAAGATATTGAAGAGTGTAGGATCGAAAAGGGATATTTATGGTTCTATTTAACTCAAGATAAAGTGTTTAAAATTCCTCTAGATGAGGCAAAAAAATGTATTCGTAAAAGCTGTCAGATATGTATGGATTTTACTTCTGAACAATCAGATATATCAGTTGGTTCGGTAGGTTCACCTGATGGATGGTCTACTATTATAATAAGGACTGATAAAGGTTTAGAATTAGTAGAAAATGCAGAAAAAGATTATTACATTAAAACTCAGCCTATTTCTGATAAAGGATTAGTGTTAATGGATCGATTAGCAGTTGAAAAGAAAAATGCTAATAAATTGGAAATAAAAAATAGAGAAAAGGTTGGAAGGCCTGTAATTTCTAGAAGATTTATACCTGACGAAGATTTTATATCAGAAGTAAGTTCATGTCAATTTAAAGATTTAAAAGGTGATGTGATCGATATTGGTGCTTGCGTATTATGCGGTGCTTGTTATTGGGCATGTCCAGAAGATATTATTAAAATAGAGGATCGTAAACCGGAAATTAAAGGAGAATGTCCCGAAGGATGTAATGCTTGTTATGTGGCATGTCCTCGAACCTATGTTTCTGAAGATATAGTAAGTAAAGAAGAATCTGAAAGAAATCCCTTTGGGAATTATATAAAAATTATGTCAGCTAAAGCACCAATGATAAATGGACAAGATGGTGGAGTGGCTACAGCATTATTAAGTTATGCCCTGGCCAATAAAATAGTTGATAAAGTTATGGTGGTTGACAAAAGTCCTTCAGAGCCATGGAAACCAATACCCAAAATAACAGATAATGTTGCCGACGTATTAAAAGCTTCAGGAACTAAATATGCAGCATGTCCCATATTTAAATCTATGAAGAATAAGAATGATAAAAAAGATAATGGGGGTAAATAATGCCATTTAAAGTCGAAAGAAGCAAAGATCTCTGTATGAGAAACTTTGACCGGCCTGGATGCTGCTGGTATCTTTGTGATAATCGTAATGAAGAACTATGTAAAAACTGTTTCTCTTGTTACAATAACTGTCCACATGACGTTTATGAAATTATCGACGGTGAACCTTACCCTATACATCATGAAAACTGTGTAGGATGCAGAATTTGTGAAGAAATGTGTCCTAATAATGCAATTGAGGTTAATGCTGTTCCAGAAGATAGAAGGAATGTTTGGTCCTTTAATGATTTAGTGGAAATTAATCGTAAATCATCTGAAGGATCCTACAAAGTAAGAGGTTGTGGAGCAACCAGGGTAATACCCACCTTTGACGATCTGGTTATTGTTCCAGCTCAAGTTTCTAGACCACCTATAGACAAATACCGGGAACCTTGTAATACCAAAGTGGTTTTAGGTAATAGATATGCAGAAAATCCTCTGATAATTGATACTCCTATAATGATTGCTGCCATGTCATTTGGTGCTCTAAGCAAAGAAGCCAAAATAGCTTTAGCCATGGGTGCTACACTTTCTGGTACTGCTACAAATACTGGTGAAGGGGGTATGCTGCCTGAAGAACGAAAATACGCCTCAAAACTCATAGCACAATATGCATCTGGTAGATTTGGTGTATCAGCGGATTACCTCAATAATTCAGATGCAATAGAAATAAAAATAGGTCAAGGTGCTAAATCTGGTATGGGCGGCCATTTACTTGGAGAAAAAGTCACAGCAGAAGTATCTAAGATTAGAATGATTCCTGAAGGAACTGATGCCTTGAGTCCAGCAAGACACATGGACATTGTAGGACCAGAGGACTTAAGTATGAAGATTTCCCAATTAAGGGAAATTACCGATTGGAAAGTTCCTATTATTGTTAAATTTACATCAGGAAGGGTAAGTGACGATGTTAAAATTGCAGCTAAAGGTGGAGCAGATATTATAGTAGTGGATGGAATGCAAGGCGGAACTGGAGCTGGTCCAGATGTGGTCACTGAACATTCAGGAGTACCAACCATAGCAGCAATTGTTGAAGCAGATGAAGCTCTAAAACATATAAATTTACGTGAAAAGGTAAGTCTTGTTGCTGCTGGTGGTATACGTAGTGGTGCTGATGTTGCAAAGGCAATAGCCCTTGGCGCGGATGCTGTTTACATAGGGACTTCAGCACTAGTTTCCATTGGTTGTAGAGTTTGCCAGATGTGTTATGCAGGTACTTGTAGGAAAGGTATTGCTACACAAAACCCGCAACTTAGAAGACGTTTAGATTATATAGAAGGCGGTAAAAGAGTGGCAAGATACATAGAAGCTATGACTGAAGAAATATGCATGTTAACTCAACAGGCAGGAAACACTGATGTTTTCAAATTAGAAAAAGATGATCTAAGATCGCTAAGTGTGGAAGCATCAGCCTTAACAGGAGTTAAAATGGCTGGTTTAGAATCTCCAGTTAAATTCTGATGGATCAATTCCATCATTTTTTTTATTTTTAAAAGATAATAAATTCAACATACAATAAGAATTATATTATTGAAATTATAATTTAGTATTAACCAATTTCAATTGAGTTTAATCATGGAAAGTCATAATTAGAATAAATAATCTTATAAAAGTTAACCATTAATTTTATTGGGGAAGAATTTATGGAAAAAATAGATAATACAATGGATAACAATGCTATAAAATTATCTGCTATAATAATTGCATCAATAACATCTTTTATTACACCCTTTATGGGCTCTTCAATAAATATCGCTCTCCCCTCTATTGGTATGGAATTTGCCACAGACGCCATACTGTTAAGCTGGGTGGCAACCTCATATTTATTAGCAGCTGCCATGTTTGCTGTACCTTTTGGAAGAATTGCAGACATATTTGGAATGAAAAAGGTATTTATCTATGGTATCATAATATTTACAATTTCATCATTACTTTCGGCACTGGCACCCTCTGCATTAACCCTCATCATATTTAGAGTTTTACAGGGAATTGGTTCAGCAATGATATTTGTTACTGGACTGGCAATCATAACCCACGTATTCCCACCAAAAGATAGGGGAAAAGCTATAGGGATAAATATAGCATCAGTTTATGTGGGTCTTTCTTTAGGTCCCTTTTTAGGGGGTTTTTTAACACAATTTATTGGTTGGAGAAGTCTTTTCATTTTAATGGTGCCTTTAGGTTTGTTGGTAATTTTCTTAACATTATGGAAGCTTAAGATGGAATGGGCCGTGTGTAAAGGTGAAAAATTTGACATGCCTGGATCAATTTTTTACAGTTTCTCCCTACTAATTTTAATATATGGATTTTCACTGCTACCTGGAACACTTGGTTTGTTGTTGATAATTGCAGGAATAGTGGGAATAATAGGTTTTATTAAGTGGGAATTAAAAGCCGAAAGTCCTGTTTTGGATATGAAACTCTTTTTTAAGAACGCTACTTTTGCTTTTTCTAATTTAGCCGCATTAATCAACTACAGTGCTACTTTTGGTGTGACTTTTCTTTTGAGCTTATATCTACAGTACTTGAAAGGATTTGATCCTCAATCTGCTGGACTAATTTTAGTTGCTCAACCCATAATTATGGCTATAATGGCACCTTTAGCGGGAAGATTATCTGATAAATATGAACCCCGCCTAATAGCATCTATTGGTATGGCAATAGTAACATTAGGCCTTTTCGTATTCACCTTTATTAATGACCAGACCAGTATAAACTTTATTATAATGGGTTTAGCCCTTTTAGGGCTTGGATTTGGTTTATTTTCATCGCCCAATACAAATGCCATCATGGGATCAGTTGAAAGAAGATTTTTTGGTGTAGCATCTGCATCAGTAAGCACCATGCGATTAATTGGACAAACTATGAGTATGGGAATAGTTATACTGATATTTTCACTGTTTATTGGTAATGTGCAGATAATGCCTCAGCATTATCCCGCATTATTAGAAAGTATAAAAATAGCATTTATAATTTTTACAATACTATGTTTTGCCGGAATATTCGCCTCTCTTGCCAAAAAATAGGATATAAACATGAAATATATTAGATATATTCAAAACATTAAAAAAAATTATACTATTTTTATTTTAAAAAATTGTAAATGTCTTATAAAATCATTATAGTAGATCAATGTTGTTAAAAAATAGTTTTACCATCACAAACACTATTGAATCTGCATTTTCTGCACTTATTAGGATTATTAGTAGGTATAAAAGGTTTTCTACCTTCTATTAATATATGCATGTGATTAATTAGATTGATTATTTGTTTCTCAGCATTTTGATCGAAATTGTTGGCCCAGTAAATATTATCACTACCTCTCTCACGAAGTGCGGCCACAATATTTCGCTCATCATCAACCATTTCCTTGAATGCTAAACAATATCCATAAACTTGGTTGATATTAGAAGGATAGGGAATAGTCCCTGGTTTATCATCTATTATAACAAATTCATCAGGGGTCATCCATATTTCATCAATAAATCCTCTGATACCATTTTTAATCGATATAACGTAGAATTCTCTGGAAAATATTTCAGTAGATTTTGAAGTTTCCATCATTTCACTAAATGTTGCTGGTTCAGCATCTTCTTGGAATTTACCTTCTAAAATAGAATGTTCTCTGTGACCTTTAACCATTTCCTTAGTTGGTTTTACTTTAAGCTGCTTAAAATTCTCCAAATATATAGAATATTCACAATACCCTTGTTTATTAAGCCAACTTATGGGAAAATTATTCTTACCATCTACAATTTTCACTTCTGAGATTTGGGGATGATTTTTATATTCTAGATCTTTTAACATGTTATCCATTCCATGATTAGAATTTTAATTTAAAACATAACCGATAACACCAAATTTGAAGTTAGCCTCTCGGAAGCAATTCTAATAATAATAGTTAACAAGATGCCAATAATTAGTCCAATAACAATTTCTTTCCAGTTTAAAGCTGTCAAATAGATCACCTTGTAACTATTTCTATATATTTAAGACATCAAATAATAATATTAAATTAAGATTTAGAAATTTTAGTTTATATTCTGTTCAATAATATTTTAATGGATTTACTATTAATTAATATAAACTATAATTTATTCAATTTTTTATTTTGGATAGTAAAAATTTATATTCCCCCACATTTTTTTGATGTCTAATGTGAATTTAAAAATTACTATTTCTTAAATTATTAAAATTCTACTTAACTTTAAATATTATAGAATTTTTAAAGAGGTAAAAGGCCGTTTAGTGGAAATAACTAAATATTATATATATATTTTAACAAAAAGATAATTAACAAATTTTTATTATAGGAGGGTGAAAATGAGTGAAAAAAGCACTAAAATACTTTTCTTAGAAACATTTGCAGGACTTATAACAGCTGCTTTTGGTTTAGTTGCTGCTTTAGCTTGGAACGAAGCTATAAAAGCTGTAATACTTGAATTATTTAAGGCAGGCAATGCTATTATTGGGCTGTTGGTATACGCTGTAATTGTTACTATAATCGCTGTATTAGCAACTTTTATCATTGCCCGGGCACTTTCAAAAGTTGGCGCAGAGATACCAGAACAACCATAATATTATTTTTTTTAATTTTTTAGGGATGATATAAATAGTTAATTTTTAGTAAATTATAAACTGTAGTACCTATTATCAAATTATCCACCAAATCCAATTTATATTCCAAATTTTTCTCTAATTGTTCTCTGCCACCGTTTTCTTTTAAAAGATTTTCGTATGTATCTTGGGAGCTTAAATAGTTCGGCATCTCATTTTGAGTATCATGTACCCCTGAGGAAATATTAGGATTTTTCATAGAGGTTAAAAAGGTGGATGGGATATTAGCTATTGAGAAAGGCAAATAAACATGACTAATAGGTGCTTCATTACCAGAAACCATTTTTGAGGCCATAAAATCTATTTTTTTCAAGTTATAATCTTTTAAATTACTATAAAATATTAAAAAATTTATATAATTTTGATCATTCACTGCATAATAATCTTGAGATACTAAAAAAGGATCCCCAATTCCTAATGCCTCTAAACTTAGAACCGCCACTGTATTATTAACTAAGCCCTGATTTGATAAAATATAATAACGTGATCCAACTAAATAAGGCAAGTACATTATCTGATAATAACTATTAGCCTTTAAATTAGTTCTTCTAGGTAATATAAGGGGATATGTAAATCCATCCTCCCCTGCTCCGAATCCGATGAGTTTTATTGTATAGTATGGTTTTTTATTTTTATATTTTTCTGCCAGGCCAATCAGCAATGATAGAGGAACTAAAGCATCACTAGCCCCAGTGGTGTAATTTCCAGTATTATAATCTTTAACGGTATCTAGATCAGCGCATATAATAATCTCTTTATCGGAAACACCTTTTATTACTCCAATGACATTTCGAGATGTTTTAACCTCACTGGAAGTAATAGTATAATATTTAAATTCCTGTATTTGAGTTTCTAATCCGTTGCTACGGAACTTTTCAGCAATATAATCCGCTGTTTTTACTTCGTTTAATGAACCTGCAGGTCGGGGGCCGATATTTTTAGAAATAAACTCTACGTGAGATACCAGATCGGAAGTGGCAAAAGAAATGTTAAATGATAAGATAAAAGTAAAAAGAATTATAACAATTAAAATTGATTTTTTATACATTTTAATCATCATAATATTAAAAATTAAGATTAAAAAAATTCATTTTTCCGGTTCAGATTCCAAAACGTCTGTACCAGCAACATTATCTAAATATCTAATCTTATTGCGGGTAGATAAGGATCCTGCTATTAAATCAAAAATTATTGGAAACCACAATATTTTTGAAATATTACGTATGAATGCCTTTTTATAGGTTAGTTCTCCTTCAAGAGCAACGACTTTTAAATTCATTACATTTTTACCTAAGGTAGCACCTTTATTTTTTTCCAAATAGGTGAAATAAAACATTATGATTATAGCAAGAATTAACAGCCATAAATTAAAAATTGGGAATAATCCAGTTATAATAATTAAAGGGTATACTAAAGCACTTATTATCCATATACTCCCAGTTATAATAAGTGCATCAATTATAAAGGCCAATGTACGTTTTACAAATATTCCTGCCATTTTAATCACTTCTTATTAAATAAAATTAACAGACCCGGGGTACTGGATCTGCTATTGGAGCTTCTAAAATCCTTTTACCACCTAGAGAAGTTTCCATAATTACATGTTTATCGTCGATGACTTCTCCTATTATTTGTGCATCTTTTCCATATTTTGTTTTTCTAACTGCTTCCAGTATTTCTTCTGCTTTATCAGGTTTCACACCAAATACTACTTTACCTTCATTGGCCACTTCGTATGGATCAATACCTAACATTTCTGATGCTGCTATTACTGGTTCCTTGATGGGTACTTTATCTTCGTCTATGAGCATTCCTAGTTTAGATTTAGATGCTATTTCATTTAAAGTATTGGCCAAACCGCCCCTTGTTGGATCCTTCATGGCTTTTACACCACCTATCTCCAGAGCTTCTTTAACTATTCCCCATATAGGTGCCACATCTGATTTTAGATCAGTTTCAAATCCGAACCCTTCACGGTAAGACATTATAGCTATTCCATGATCCCCTATACTTCCACTTAATATTATCTTATCTCCAACTTCTAATCCAGAATCAGTTATTACCTCGCCTTTTTTTACTATTCCAATACCGGTAGTTGAAATAACTAATTTATCCAGTTTATCTTTTTCCATTACTTTAGTATCACCAGTTACTATGGAGACATCTGATTCAATGCATGTTTCATCCATTGATTTTATTATTTTTTCAAGGTCTTCCATTGGAAATCCTTCACTGATAATCATAGAGTTGGACAGAGCCACCGGCTTAGCACCCATTACTGCAATATCATTAACTGTTCCGGCAATTGAAATTCGACCTATATCACCACCTGGAAAAAATATAGGATCAACTGTATGGCCATCAGTACTCATGACAATTTCATAACCGTCTAAGGGAATTGTGGCACCATCATCCAGTTCTTCTAAACCTATTCCTCCGTTAACATTTTTGTTTTGAATGTTTTTTAGTATCATGCCAGAGATTAAACTCTGCATCATTTCTCCGCCAGCACCATGTGACATGTCGATTTTATTTGATTCATTGCTCATAGATTCACCAATTGTTTATATTGTATTATAATTTTAGAACTTTTTAGTTTTTTTATAGGATAGAACTATTAAGGAATTATTTCCTAACATTATCTTATATTTACAATAACTAGTACTTTAAAAATAATTAGTACTTTTTGTAATTAATAATGGAGTATAGATAAGATTATATATACTGTTTTCTAATATAATTGATATGTTATAGCTGTAAAAATTTTTAGATTCTATTTCTAAAAACAGTTTATAATCAAATCAAGTTAAGGTTAGTATTTTATAAATATTAAGTACTGAATACGAATATTTATATGTTAATACTAAAAAATAGGAATTTTGTTTAGTGATAAACTATATAAATCTTAACTTATCTTTTAAGAAACCTTTTTAAAGGTTGGATGAACTAATATAGTAACCAAATTGGGAATACTTTTTATATTATCTAAATAAAAATTCGTCCAAAAAGATTTTTAAATATAATGAAATTTAAAAATTGGTAGTAACAATTAAGGTTTTCTAATTAACTTAAAAAAGATTAAATTTATATCAACACAGAGGTGAAATAATGGCAATTTGGCAAGGAAAATCATTAAAAAAATCCACTGGTGGAAGGAGCAAAATGAACCGTGGAAAAAGAAAGAGTGAACTGGGAAGAGAAGCTGCAGAAACCAAAATTGGTGAAAGAAGAAGTAAAAAAATTAGAACAAAAGGTGGAAACAGCAAAGTAAGGCTCTCCAATGACGATAAAATAAATGTAGTTAATCCTGAAAACAATAAAATGGAAATTGCTGAAATTTTAACTGTTATTGAAAACCCGGCTAACACACAATTTGTACGTCGTAACATAATCAATAAAGGCGCTGTAGTGGAAACCAGTATTGGAAAAGTCAAAGTTACATCAAGACCTGGACAGGACGGCCTTATCAATGGTGTATTGATTGTATAATGAAATAAAAGAAAAAGCAGACAATTTCCTGTACTTCATTAACAGTGAATTGCCTGAAGGGATGGAACTTGAGTTTGAAGGATTTTATAACCGGGGTTTCTTTGTAACTAAAAAAAGATACGCCTTAATAGAAAATAACAATATTGTAGTTAAGGGCTTAGAACTTGTACGAAGAGACTGGGCCCCGATAGCAAAAAAAACACAGGAAAAAGTTTTGTTTGCTATACTCAAAGATGGTTCCCCTGAAAAGGCCATAAAAATCATTAAAGAAGTAATTCAGGACATTAAAAAAGGTAATGTACAACTAGAAGACTTGGTTATACATACCCAACTGACTCGTAATCCAAATGAATACGTTCAAAAAGCTCCTCACGTTTTGGCAGCTCAAAAAGCTATAAAAAGAGGAAGAAAAATTGAAAGAGGATCAATAATCCGTTACATTGTAGTTAAAGGTAAAGAAGCAATTAGTAAACGGGCAGAACCTATTGAAGATGCAAATATCAATAATTATGATCCTTCATATTATATTGACAACCAGTTACTCCCAGCGGTTTCCAGAATATTAGATGCTCTCGGATATTCAAAGGATGAGATAGCTCATAGCGAAAAACAGAGTAGTTTAGACGCATTTTTTTAAATAATTTTATTTTAAATTTATTATAATAGATACTATTTAATATTATCCTAATTCTATTTCTTTTTTTAAATTAATAAAAATAATATTCTAATTTCTTTCTTATTTTACTTTTTCAAAATATAATAAAAATAATATTCTAATTTCTTTCTTATTTTACTTTTTCAAAATATAATATACTATTTTATTTATAGTTGAAATCACTTATTAAATAGTATCACTAGAAATATCCTTAAAAAGAATTTTATTTAATATTCATCTTCAGAAGAGGTTTGATTATGTTTAAAGGAGTACTATTTGATATTGACGATACTTTATATGATACTTCCGGATTTGCCAAACTGGCGAGAAAAGCCGCTCTAAATGTAATGATTGAAGGTGGTTTGCCTTTAGAACCTCATGAACCTTACCTCCATTTGAGAAGAATTATAAAAGAAAAAGGTTCAAATTATGATAAACATTTTAATGTGTTGACCCAAGAAGTATTAGGAAAAGAAAATCCGCTCCTTATAGCTTTAGGTATGATTACTTACCACAATGTTAAATTTGCGCTTCTTAGACCTTTTCCCGAAACTAATTCAACATTACTCCATTTAAATAAAAAAGGTTATCATTTAGGAGTAGTCTCAAATGGAATAACCATTAAACAATGGGAAAAATTAATTAGACTAGGTTTGTATCATTTTTTTGATCAAGTAATTACTTCACAGGAAGCAGGAGTTGAAAAACCCGACCCTAAAATATTTGAATTAGCTTTAAGTAACATGGGCTGTAAATCAGATAAATCGGTTATGGTAGGTAATAAGTTTAGTGAAGATATAATGGGAGCAATAAATGCGGGAATGTCAGCTATATTAGTGAATTCTAAATTAGAAGAATCTGAGAAAGACTTTATTAAAAAAGAAAAAATTGAATTAGAAGTTTTATCAGATATAGGCGAATTAAAAGATATATTATAAATAGTAAAAAAGTAT
>JBNGDB010000002.1:0-100983 GCA_049975245.1 Methanomicrobiales archaeon | reverse complement strand
TCTATCAAATTAAATAAATAATAATCCGCTAAAAAAGTATTCTATCAAATTAAATAAATAATAATCCGCTAAAAAAGTATTCTATCAAATTAAATTAAGAAGTATTGTATTTAAGGGGATAAAATGGAAAAATATTATCACAACCATCAAATGCAAAGTATTCTAGAGCGTTTAAAACAACCAAAAACTTTGGAAGAACTAAGACTTTCGGAGGTTTTTGTAACAGATTTAATTTTAAAAATAATATCAAGTTATGGGACAGTTAAAACCAGTAGAATTAACGATATGACCAGCATACATTGGGATATTCTAGAAGAAATTATAAGAAAATTGGAAGATGATGGTTTTTGCGCCCCAGTTAGTGGAGGATTTCTTTTCTCCAGTATAGAATATACGATCACCAAGAAAGGCAGAGAAAAGGCTAAAAGAATAATGGAAGAAAATCCCTATATCGGTACCGCTCCAGTATCCTATGAAAATTATCTAGAAATAATGGACGAACAAATGAAAGACAGATATCCAATCCACATACCTAAAGAAATACAAATTAATGCCTTTGAAGATGTTATTGGAGTGAAATATGCTAAAGAATCTTTAATAGAATCCTGCACCATAGGTAAAGGGATATTTGCTTACGGAGCACCTGGAACTGGTAAAACATTTATTATAAGCAAAATGGCAGATCTGCTTCCTCCTCTAATAATTCCTAAATACATTGAGTTTGGTGGCAGAGTTATTCACCTCTATGATCAGGACTTCCATAAAATGTGTGAGGAACAACCACAAGACACTAGATGGATAAAAATATTCGCTCCATTTGTATTCACAGGGGCAGAACTTAGTTTAAAAGAATTAGAAACTGTTTATAATCCGAACAAAGGAGCATATGAAACATCCCCAATTATTAAAGCTAACGGAGGAATATTATTATTAGATGATTTAGGAAGGCAGCGCGATGACCATGAACTAATCCTTAATCGGCTCATTATCCCCATGGAGAATAAGAAGGATGTCATATATGTTAGAGGAGTTCCTATCACCGTTCACAGTAACTTCATACCTGCCTTTTCAACTAATGTAGATATAAGTATAATGGATGAAGCTCACCTTAGAAGAGCACCATTACACATATTTCTAAAAGATCCTTCTGTAAATGAAGTAGCCGAAGTTTTTAAGAGAAATCTTGATGAATTAGATGAAAATTATGATGTAAATGTTATTGAAAGGTTCAAACAAGTTTATAGTCCCATTAGCCATGGTGGTGAAGGTCTTCAGCCAAGTTTTGCACATGCCCGGGACGTGGCCCAGATTGCTCAAGCAGCACGTATTAATCAGAACATGGACATTATAAATAATGAAATATTGGAAGAAGCTTTAAACAAACATGTTCTAATTGCACTTCAGAGGATGAACATAGATGTTGCTCAAATTGCTAAAAAAATTAGAACATATAGGATCAAATCAGATTCTCTAGAAAAAATCCCTAAAATATTAAATCACTTAGGAGCACTTCGTATTTCATCTGAATCTGAGGCATTAATTGTAGATTTAGAAGAAAGTATTACTCCAACCCATTTAGTTGAATTTTTAGGTGAAAACGGTGTAACAGTTGAAAAAGTTGAATTGCTAGCAGAATCAGAAAAGGAACTTAGAAGAACAATTATAGAAAGCGAATTCTAAGAAATAACTTATTAAAAAGTCATAAAATTAAAAATTAATTGTTGAATTTTTTTTAAGAAATAATAATAAAAAAGTGCTATATTTTTATTTCAATTGCTATTGGAGCATGGTCTGAACCCATAACTTCTGATAAAATGTAAGAATCTTTAATATTATCTTTGAATTCTTCATTAACAAAGAAATAGTCTAATCTCCACCCTACATTTCGCTCTCGAGCTCTTGTCCGGTAACTCCACCAAGTATACTGATCAGCTTCCTGGTTAAACATTCTAAAAGTATCTACATACCCATTATCAAGAAATTTATCTATCCAAGCTCTCTCAACAGGTAAAAATCCAGATATCTTACTATTTTCTTTTGGCCGGGCTAGATCTATTTCTTTATGGGCTGTATTCAAATCGCCACATATAACCAAATTTCTACCTTCATCTCTTAAATCATTAACATAATCAAGAAAAGCATCATAAAAATCTAGTTTATATTTCAGGCGGTCATCTGACATTTTTCCATTAGGAAAATACACATTTAAAAGCATGAAATCCTTATAATCAACAACTTGAACTCTTCCCTCTTTATCAAACTTTTCAATACCCATCCCCTCACCTATTTCTTCAGGTTTAATTTGGGAGTATAATGCCACCCCACTGTAACCTTTTCTTTCTGCAGAGTTAAAAAAACTATCGTAATCGTTAACATTTCTCAATTTTTTAGGGAGTTGTTCTTGATTAGCCTTAATCTCTTGTAAGCATAGAACATCTGGTTTATAATCCAAAAACCATTCATAAAATCCTTTTCGGTATACTGCTCTTAGTCCATTAACATTCCAGGAAACGATTTTTATATTTTTCATTTTATCCCACACTAAACTTACCATTATTATGATATTAATATTCTGGAAATACTGGAATATAAGTGATTAAGCATTTTTGGAATGATCAAAAAAAATATATGCCTAACCTAATATTGTAAACTATGAAAAAAATGATAATTATATAATATATATTATAGTATAGGTTTTCATCATGATTTTAAGATATTTAATTAGTTATCCAATTCAAATTCTTGGAAAGATTGAATAATTTCTGCTGCTTCTGGTTTTTGATTTATAAATTTCACGAATTTATTCATTTTCTTTATAGTTAAAGGACTTAAAATATGTTCCATTGCACAAGCATCTTTTTCGGCTGTTTCCTTATCAATTCCAAAAGTGATTAGGAAATCCCTTAATATATGGTGTTTATGTACAATTTCTTTGGCAAGTTTCAGTCCTTTTTCAGTTAAATTTATGTCACCATAACGTTGATATGTTAACAAACCTTTATCTGAAAGTCTTTGTATTGCTTGAACTACGCTTGGGGGTTTAACATCTAGTCTACTAGCAATATCTTTTACTTTTATTGAACCTTTAGATTTTTTTAGAATATACATTACTTCTAAGTAATCTTCAATACTCTCTGTGAGCTTAATAGGTTTTTCAACCATCCAATCAACTTCTTCTATCTATAGATTATTAATTTCTTAGTAAAATCAACTATTTTTCTAATTCATCAGTATTTTTTTGTGTTTATCTTCATGATTTATTATTTTTATTTTGGATGAACTATTCACACACATACCGCAATTATTACAGTTATGACTAAATATTCTTCCTATAATCTTTTTTAAATTCATAATAAAGCTCCCAATATTAAATTTAATAGAGAACCTACGCTTATTGCAAGAATTATCATTAACGCAAGTATCTTCAACAAGTCTTTTATCCCTAATTCTTTTAATAATACTACAAATGTGGCAATACATGGAAAACTAACAGCCAATACAGTACATGCTACAACTAACTGGTTGGCAGTTAGATTTAATGGTGCCAACATAGCTGTTGCTAAATCTTTCCTTAAAAATCCTAGTAAAAGTGCACCTACAGCATCATTTGGCAGCCCCAGCATTGTGGATATGATTGGTGATAATAAATTGGTTAAAAGGTCCATAAAGCCAATAATGTATAAAATATTGATTAATAAGATTCCCAATAGTACAAACGGTATGGCTTCTATTAAAAAACCTTTAACTCTTATCCAAGTCTTTTTAAGAAGTGTTTTTAGATGAGGTATCCTATAGGGAGGAATTTCCAAAAAAATTTCCGGACTTTCCCCTTTTAAAATTTTGTTTAGAATAATACCCAAAATAACAAATAAGAGTAATAAAGTTCCATAAACTATTGCTATATATTGAATACCGTATCTACCAAGTAAACCAATTATTACCGCAGTTTGTGCCATGCAAGGAACTGAAAGTGCTATTATAGCCGAGGCTATAAATTTCTCTCTTTTTCCCTCTAATATTCGGGTTGATAATACTGCCGGTACATTGCATCCAAAGCCCAGTATCACTGGTATTATTGAATAGCCGTGAAGTCCTAATTTGTGCATTATACTATCTATTAGAACAGCTAATCTAGGTAAGTATCCAAAATCTTCCAGAAAACCTAACATTAGATAAAAAGTTAGTATAAACGGCAGTACCACTGCAAATATGACATAAACACCTGTCGTCAATATACCAAAAGATTCACTGTAATCATAACCCGTTCCTATTAACACATCATATATAAATCCTTCTGGGAAAATTGAACCTATAACATTGGTTATGAACGGACCATAATAATTGTAGTAGATAGGATCAAGGATATAATCAATTAATAACTCCCCTACACCTACCACAACTTGTAATGTTATAAATATAACTAATAATGCTATTATAAATCCAGAAATAGGGTGGACGGATGCATCTTCAAGTCTTTCCAGAATTGTTGGATGTCGATGTTCTATTTTTTGTAGATGTGTTAATACGTTTCCAATAAATGCCCATTTTTCAGCATCAGTCATTTTTTCAAATTTTGGATTGAATTTATCCTTATTATCTAAAAATTTAGTTATTGAATCCACAACTTTAATAATACCTTCACCAGTTACTGCTACTGAGGGTATTATAATAGTTCCTAACTCTTTTTCAAGTTTTTCAATATTTATATGAATTCCTTTTCTTTTTGCAGCATCCCACATATTCAATACTATTATGGTGGGAATATCTTGCTCCAATATTTGAAGGGTTAAATATAAATTTCTCTCAAGGTTAGTGGCATCTATAACATTAATTATTAAATCAGGGTTCTCATTTAAAAACATATCCCTTGCTACTTCTTCTGCTTTACAGGAAGGGGTTAATGAATATGTTCCAGGGACATCAATAATTTCTAATGATTTTTTTCCTATTTTTAAAGAACCTTTAGTAAAACCTACGGTTGTACCAGGGTAATTGGAGGCCATTACATTTACACCGGTCAATCTAGAAAAAACTACACTTTTACCAACATTTGGGTTACCCATTAGAAGTATTTTCATTAACTTCCTCCACTAATATCTTGGCAGCCATACCACGACCCACAGCTACTTTACATCCATCAATATTCAATACTAGAGGTCCTCTAAAAGGTCCGGAGGATATAACTTGAATTTCTTTGCCTTCCCTTATATTTAAAGATTTGAAACGATTTTTAAGTCCGAAACCGCCGCTTATTTCTTTGATAACCACTTTTTTTCCAGATTTTACTTGGGTTAAATTTTTCATAGATTATACCTTCTTTGTGTAAGCTAACCATGTGCTAACCATGTAATATATTAAGAAATAGTTTAATGTTAGTTTAAACTAACATTACATTATATATAAACTTTACTATATTTCAACTATTGATATCAAAAAAACCATTTTAATAAATAAAAATAAGATTACATCTGAAAAATTAATTAATTTTAATTAAAAACGATTTTAAACCAGACTATTATCATAGTTTAGGAATGACTATTCCTCCAATTAAAAGTGTCATTGCAATCCCTAAAAATTGTAGTCCAACCCCAGTTTCTTGCATTGGTACTGATATCCCAGACGATCTTCCGGCATAATGTTTTGAAGTAGTATTAGTTTCAGAAACAACTAGAAAAGCTGAAGATTCACCCACTATTAAATCATTAATTTTCAAAGTGGAATATACTTCTTCACGTCCTGTAATTATAGGTACCCCGATCCAGTTAAAACCATATAAGTCTCCAGATCCGATTGTACCAATATTCCAAGTAACTTTATTAAAATCAAAATCGACAGAAGGATCATTTTCTTTCCATGTTTGTCCACCGTCCCTTGTAACATAGTAACTCCAATCATCATATAATAAAGCTGATTTAACATCCATTTCTAGTAATACGTTATCCTTGCTCTCCTGATCACCATTGTATACTTCAACATAGAACTGAACTGTGTCACCTACTTTAGCCGTATTAGTTTTTTGGCCAACATCATCGGTGTAGTAACTATCAATATCAGGGTCTGCTGCAAAGGAAAACCCGCTAAAAATTAAGGATATTGCAATAAAAACAGCTATCTTACAACTTTTATTAATAATATCAATCCCCATGTCCACAGGTAGATATGTATATTTAGATATAATTTTTTTTCAATAATATTTTATTATTTAAAGTGTTTATAACTTTTTATTTATACTAAAATTAATTTAAATTATAGCCAAATATTAAGAAATATACATTAAAAATAATCTAACCATCATAATATACCAATATATTATATTTTTTCCGATTTAACCATAATAGAAAAATTTAGATAATCAAATACAAAATAAGTAACTTTGAATGAATATAGGCATATCAATATAAAAAGAGTGTGGATATCCTAAAAAGATCTTATATCTTAAATTAAGACTAACTGAAAAATCCTTAATAATGCCTATTTAATTCAATTATGATTTTATATCAAAAGAATTTATGAGAAAAATGTATAAAATAATCAAAATAAAAAATGATGAAAATAATCTAAAAAAATTAGCTGAAGATCTATTATATAACGTTTTATGGGCTCCTTATAATATATCCCGTGAAAAAACTAGAGAAATTTTTGAAATAACCAGACCAGATAATCATTTTTTTATAGCTATTAAAGAAGCAGATCTTGATATTTTAGGATGCATTGTCATTAATCTTGAATCATTTAATTTAGAAATCAAACATTTAGCAGTTAAAACACAATTTCAAGGCATAAATGTAGGAAAATCGTTAGTAAATCGTGTTTTAAATGAAATCCCTGATAAAATAGCCCATGTAATAGCAAGAAATACTTCAAGCATTTTCTGGGAAAAATTAGGATTTAGATCATGTGGAGAATGGATTAAACATCCTTTATTCATAGAACATGGAATAATATTTAAAAAATATTGTTATTATCCCCATATATAATTTAAAAATAATAAAGAAATGTTAAACTATCTTCATTTGAAAAAAATATCATCCGATAGCTTAACATTTAATCGCTATTTTGGAGGCGGTAGCGATTAATTTTTACATTTCTGTAAACATTATACTGGCATTACTTTTTTACCGTAGGTTTCATTAAGTACTTCTGCAAGTCCTACATATATAGCACTTGCTCCGGTAAATATTCCTTCAAAACCTGCAATCAAGGTTATTGTGGAGTTTCCAGTTATATCACCTAAGGCTAACAGGAAGAACAGTACAGTTAATGAGAAGAATATTACTTGCAGCCCTCTGGTTAATTTTAGAGTACCTATGAACATTACCATTGTAAATATTCCCCACATGAATAGGTATGAAGCTATTGAAACTGGATCTGATTCTGCTGCTAGCCCTAATTTTGGTAATATAATTAACAATACTAGTGACCACCAGAATAGTCCATAAGAACCGAAAGCAACTGTTGCAAAGGTATTACCTTTTTTATATTCCATAGCACTGGCAATAATTTGAGCTATTCCCCCATAAGCTATTCCCATTGCCAATATCATACTGTTCAACTCAAAAAATCCTGCATTATGGAGATTTAGTAGGACTGTGGTAAGTCCGAATCCTAAAAGTCCTAGAGGAGCAGGATTTGCAGTTGTATCTTTTATTTCCATGTTTGACATTATGTCTTTAACCATTTTTATTCCCCACTTCTAATTTATTTAAATATTTTATTCTTCTAGAGTTGATGTATCTCCTAAATCTTTTCCTTCTTCTTTTGCTCTTAAAATTCTCCTCATAATTTTACCACTTCGGGTTTTAGGAAGTTTTTCAACTTGTTCCATTTCACCTAGAACTGCAACTGGCCCTAATTCATATCTAACATGACGGGAAAGTTCTTCTATTAGATTAGTATCAAGCTTGTTTCCTTCCCTTAATATAAGGAATGCTTTAATTACTTCTCCTTTAATTGGATCTGATTTACCTATTACAGCTGCTTCTGCAACTGCTGGGTGACTGACAAAGGCAGATTCAACTTCTGATGTTCCAATTCTATGTCCTGCTATTTTCAAGACATCATCGGAACGTCCTTGTATCCAGAAATATCCATCTTCATCTTTTCTAGCCATATCTCCTGCGCTATAAACACCTCCAGGAACATCTGTCCAGTAAACATCTAAAAACCGTTGTTCGTCCTTGTATAATGTTCTAAACATGGAAGGCCAAGGAGTTTTTATTACTAGCAACCCTCCCTTGCCAATTGGTACTGATTTTCCGTTTTCGTCAACAACATCAGCTTCTATTCCTGGGAATGGTTTAGTGGCTGATCCTGGTTTAAGGTCGGATGCAGGTAATGGGGAAATCATATGCATACCAGTTTCAGTCTGCCACCAAGTATCCATTATTGGAGTATTTTCTTTACCCACATTTTTATAATACCATATCCAAGCCTCTGGATTTATGGGTTCTCCTACTGTGCCCAATATTTTTAGGGATGAAAGGTTATATAGGTTTGGATATCTGCTACCAAATCTCATTAAATGTCTTATAGCTGTAGGTGCGGTGTAGAATTTTGTTACACCATATCTCTCCACAATATTCCACCATACTCCGGGATCAGGATAATCGGGGGCTCCTTCGTATACCACAGTAGTTGTACCTAAAAGGAGTGGTCCGTACAGTACATAGCTGTGACCCGTGATCCATCCAATATCACCTGTGCACCACCATAGATCATCTTCGTGAATGTCAAAAATGTATTCTAAAGTTGTTGCAACACCCACCATATATCCGGCAGTTGAGTGCAGTACTCCTTTAGGTTTACCTGTACTTCCTGAAGTATATAATATGAATAAAGGATCTTCGGAGTCCATAGGTTCAGGTTCGCATTCTGCAGGTTCTCCAGCGATTAACCTATCATAAAATATTTCCCTGCCGCTCAATTCAGATATTTTAATAGGAATTCCAGTGTGATTAACCACCACAATGGTTTCTACAGTTGGACATCGTAAAACTGCTTCATCTGATATCTTTTTTAGATCAATAATTTTTCCTCTTCGGTAAGTTCCATCGGCTGTGACTAATACTTTAGCATTAGCATCATTTACCCTATCTACAAAAGCTCCGACGCTTAGACCAGAATAAATAACACTGTGAATAGCCCCAATTTTAGTACATGCCAATAGTGTGTAAATAAGCTCAGGACACATTGGCAGATAGGTGGATACTTTATCTCCCTTTTTAACTCCTAAATTAATAAAAGCGTTGGCCAATTTGTTAACTTCGCGGTATAGTTCATAGTAAGTTATTTTTTTCTCTTCACCCCGTTCATTAACATATAAAATGGCTACTTGATTCCTTTTATCAGTATCTATCCATCTATCTACTGCGTTATATGCCAGGTTAATTTTTCCATTTACAAACCATTTATAAAATGGTTTATTACTATCATCTAGCACTTTGTCATATTTTTTAAACCATTCAAATTGTTCAGCCTTTTCAGACCAAAATTTTTCAATATCTTTTCCTTTTTCTATTTCGGATTCCCAATCTTTAATATGTGCTCTTTCTAATACTTTTTTTCCGGGCTTAAAAATCCTTCTTTCATTAAGAAGAACTGTAGTGTCTTGAGTCATTTCTTTCCCTACCATTACTTCTTTCTATAATTTGATATTGTCTAAGTTTTTCTTAGTATATATATTTTTCTATTATTAATCATTATAAATAATTATTAATCATTATAAATTATTTTTTGTAGAATAAGTTTCAGTTTGGGGAAAAATTATTAAAAAAAATAGTTAAAGTACGAATTTAATATAAAAAAATAAAAGATAAAGGTTTAGAACCTTTATTACATCATTGGAGGCATTCCTCCAGGCATACCACCCATTCCTTCCATACCCGCCATATCAGGGGCACTTCCGCTGCTAGTGGTTGCAATTACATCATCGATTCTTAGAATCATTTCAGCTGCTTCAGCTGCAGAATTTATTGCTTGTTTTTTGACTCTTTGAGGTTCAACTACGCCTTTTATTTTCATATCTGCTACTTCACCAGCAAATACATCAAGACCCATTGAAGTTGAAGTTTCTTGAGCAGCCCTTAAATCTACTAAAGAATCAATACTATCTAAACCGGCATTTTCAGCTAAAGTTTTAGGGACAACTTCTAAAGCTTCAGCAAATGCTACAACAGCTAACTGCTCCCTACCGCTAATAGATGATGAGTATTCTTTTAATTCTTTTGATATTGCAATTTCTGGAGCTCCGCCGCCTATAACTACCTTTTTATCTTCCATGGTGGCTGCAACTACTCCAATTGCATCTTCAAGTGCTCTTTCCATTTCTTGAGCAACGTGTTTAGTACTACCTCTAATTATGATGGAAACTGCCTTAGGTTCTGCACATTCCTCCACGAAGATCATGACTTCATCAAATATTTTCTTTTCATATACTAGTCCAGCTGAACCTAATGAATCAGATTCTAAATCATCGATATTGGTGACAAGTTGAGCACCTGTTGCTTTTTCTAAACGTGACATATCAGACTTTTTAACACGTTTAACAGCTAATATTCCTTCTTTTGCTAAATAATGTTGTGCTAAATCATCTATACCTTTTTGACAGAATAGAATATTGGCACCAGAGTCTACAACTTTATTAACCATGTCTTTTATCATTTGTTCTTCGTTATCTATGAAAGCCTGCATTTGTGAAGGATCAGTTAATTTTATTTTAGCGTCAGTTTCTAAGTCTTTTACTTCAATAGGGTATTTTAGTAAAGCTATTTTGGCATCTTCTACCTTTTTAGGCATAGCAGGATCTGCTCTGCTTTTGTCAATTACCACTCCGTTAACTATTTGTGAATCGCCTACAGCTGCGCCTTGAATTCTGTGAATGTTAATGTTATCTTTGTCTACTTCACCCTCTTCTTCAACCTGGATAACTGCATCTACAACTAGTTCAGCTAATGGTTCTTTAGCTTTTTCACTGCCCTTACCAGTCATCGCGGTCATTGCCACTTTCATTAAGGTTTCACGGTCATCTGCATTAATGGTTATTTTTTCTAGAATTTCCATTGATTTAAGTGCAGCTTGTCGGTAACCCATTGCTATTACGGTTGGATGAATGTCCATTTCTAATAAATCTTCTGCCTTTTTTAAAAGTTCTCCAGCAATAATTACTGCAGTTGTAGTACCGTCGCCCACTTCATCTTCCTGGGTCTTTGCCACTTCAACTAACATTTTAGCTGCTGGGTGTTCAATGTCCATTTCCTTTAGTATAGTAACTCCATCATTAGTTACGACTATGTCACCCAAGGAATCTACTAACATTTTATCCATTCCTTTAGGACCTAAAGTAGTTCTAATAGTCTCTGCAAGGATTTTTCCAGCGTATATGTTCATTCTTTGAGCATCTCGCCCTATAAATCTGTTAGTACCTTCTGGTAATATTAATATTGGTTGGCCTGCGCCACCTAATTGTGCCATTATTTCACCTCATTCTTTGTAATTTATCGATGGGTTAGAGGTTCTATAAATATTTTTCGTATATCTGGTTTTATCAAAACCTACTAAAACAAACTAACAATAGTAATTATAACGCAATTCTTAAAAAATTAATTTAAGTTCAATAAATAGATTAATTAGACCTTCTGAAAAAATATTCTGTGTTTTAAAAATAAAATATAGTATTATTACATATATTTGTTATTCAAAAATCGATAAAAGAGCATATAAATAACTTTATCTAATCTAAGAGAATAATAAAGAAAAATGAAATGTAATTAATAATTTATTTTTGTGGCATAACCCTTGGAATAAAGGTCTCACAGAAATTGGGATATTTTCGGTTAAGTTCAGATTCTAGTTTTTCAATGATTTCATCCTCTAATTCTGGGTCTTTAGTTGCAGTTATAGAAAAACAATCTTCACCAATCCATGCGCTGAAAGATTCTTCACCAAGTTCCAGGTCTAAATTTACTCTTTTACCGGATTTCATATTATCCAGAATATCATCCAAAATATTATCAGATAATTTAAGTAATTTTCCCTCATCTGGAACATAAGTATTGTTTTCTGTGACTATTTTTTTTACTAAAAAAGGCGCGCAGCCTTCAGCACGAGCGGCCTTACGATTTGTCCAGAATAAACTCAAAATTAATCTTTGCTTAGAATCCATGTCAGTTTTGATCTTTAAATATTTCATAGTTTAACCCCCGAGATTTTTTAAAATCCTAATTAAAATTAATATGTAGTTTAAAATGTAAATAGATTTTTAAAAAAATTATTGATTCAATACTAAAAATATTCCTCAATAAATAAAAAATGCTCAAATAGGATATTTAGAATTCTAATTTATAATCCTTTTAAAATAAAATAAAAATTGGAATCAAATTCCAATTTATGCAAAAAGCTATTCTCTTAATTTTCTTTTATCTGCTCTGCCAGTTTTTTACCCAGTTCGTAGCATTCATCCAGTTCACTATCAGTAGGTACATATGTAACTTCGTATTTTTCAAATATTTCAAATCCACATTTTTCCAGATCCTCGGCAAGTTTCCGGGTTGCTCCACCACCCCATCCTTTAGAACCAAAAGTAATGGCTAATTTTTTAGAACCAGTACGATTAAATGTCAAACCAGTTAAATAGAATATAATATCTCCTGTGCTGGGATAAGGTCCGTTAAATATGGTAGGACTTCCAAACAAGATAGCTTTGCTGTCCAATACATCTTTAACAATTTCGCTTCGCTCATCTGCATGTAAAAAGAACATGGATACTTCTACATCTTGACCCATAATTCCCTCAGCAAATGCATGCGCCATTTTCTGTGTAGATTGATGCATTGTATCATAGATTATGGTAACCTTATCTTTACACTGACCTGTAGACCAGCTGGTATAAGCTCCAATAATTTTCATAGGATCTGTCCATATCTGGCCATGTGAAGGGGCGATCATTTTAATTTTTTCCAGTAAACCTAAACTTTTAACCTCTTCAAATTTCCTAATGACCATGGGAGCAAATGGTGTTACCAAATTAGCATAAAACTTTTGAGCAGCTTCCATTAAAATATCTTCACTTATTTCGCTATCTAAACGTTGAGTTAAACACAAATGCTGTCCAAAAGCATCGTTTGAGAATAATATACCATCATCCAACAGCAATGTAAACATGCTGTCTGGCCAGTGAAGCATTGGCGCTTCTAAAAATGCAAGTTGTCTATCACCAATATCCACTGCATCACCAGTTTTTACCACATTAAATTCCGCGCTTTCTATGGAAGGATAATGATTTTTTAGACCTTCAAACGCCTTTTGAGTACAGTATATAGGGGCGTCAGGGAATTTTTTGTGAATTTGAACTAAAGCACCGCTATGGTCCCTTTCGATATGGTTCTGAACAATAATATCAATATTTAAATCCTTACCTTCTTTTTCAAATGCATCTTTAATTCTACCCCACATCTGAGGGAAGGTTCCCGGATAGGTGTTATCAATCAATACAGTTTTACTAGAACCAAATACTAAAAATGCATTATAAGTAGTTCCTTTCAAGGTGTATCCATGATAGGCTCTTAAATCCCAATCTAAAACTCCGACCCAATAAACTCCATCTGAAATTTTCTTAGCATCTGCTTTCATTTTTTTCACATCACACAACTTTTATAATATATTTATACGTTATAATCATTAAAATTTTTCTATTTATAAAATAATCCAATAATAAATAATATATAAAAATATAGTTTAAAATTAATGATTTGGATGAAATAAAACCTTTCAATCACGTTATTAAAAATAAAAAGTAATATTATGTTTTTAAATTAGATTTTAAAAAATAAAAGAGAAAAAAATTTGATTATAGTTATTTAGAATTAAAGTCCGATATAGCGTCCTCCACAACCTTTACAATGGCCTTTGGAAGATCATCTGATTCACCTTCAGTTACAATAGGTATATTGTCACAGTATACTACACCTAATCCTGCTTCAAGCGCATCTTTAGTAGCAACATCAACTGCCGCTGCTTTTAATTCTGTTAACATTATATCTGCTTCTTCGATGTATTTTTCAATGTCCTTTTGAAGCAGTGGTCTATTAGATAGATGGGAAGTTGTACCAACCACTTTACAGTTGTATGTTTCTTCAAGGTGTTGGACCAATATGTCCTTAATAGAATCGGGAGCAGTAGTTGCAAAAAGAACTCTTTTATTTTCAATATCATCTAATGGCTTTGGTCTAAATACGGTAGGTATTACAATAGCATGGGGATTGAGTTCTTTTATGAAATTTTCAACTCTTTTAACCTTTTTAGGGCTGGCCATAGGTTCTTCACACATAGTTAAAATTACCAGATCCGCAAGGTTAATCCTGTAAGGCCCGAAAAATCTTTCAATATTAATTATAGGCTGGTTCACACCTACTAAAACTATGTGTTTATCAGTTTTGATTGGGGGTATGGCTGCACCACTTCCTTCCATAATCACAAAGTCAGCATCAACTTCATTGGCTAATTTTGCTCCTTGTTTCATATTGGTTATGAAAACATCACCAACCATTCCACCACCACACCTTCTACATCCTATAGTTAATATACGACTCATAAGTGCATCTTCCCAATGGTCTGATGCAGCGTGAACCCCTTTTTCAGATTGTTCCATTAAAAATTCAGGAGTAATCTCTAATAAATCTCCTCTAACAATTTCCGGATCTTCAGGACCTCCCCTACCCATGGCAACTACGCAGGGATTGAAATTTTTATCATGGATCAACCGGGCAGCATAGGCAGATACGGCAGTCTTTCCAATACGTTTACCCGTTCCCAGAATCTTAAGGGAGGGTTTACTTAAAACATCATATTCTGAAACTGGGTAAAATTTAAAATCAGGTCCTTCGTATGGCACTCCCAAGCCCAAAACTATTGATGCTATTTTAAACCTTTTAGAATAATCAACAACTGGCTCGTCACTCAAATCCATTACTACATTAACATCATAGTTTTTTACAGCGTCTTTAATTAAATCATAGGGAATTTTATTAGAATGGGGTCCGAAATGGACTGGTCTTCCTAATTTTTTGCTGTATGCTTCTTCAGAAAATTCTCTTAACTTTTCAGTCCCCCCTATAAAAACAACTGCCACTATCTCAATATGTTCTATATTATCCAAAGTATCAATTGCAGATTTTGTAACAGGTAAATAATGCTCTCCATCCACCAAACATAACATTCTTTTCATTGATTTCATTTATCCCACCTACATTAAAATATTGTATACTAAAAGATATTACAAATAATATTATTTCTATTTATTTTTATATATATTCTACATTATTTCTTTTAGGGTAATAAAAATGAATTAATTAATAAATTATGATTTATAAAAAAATAATATGAATGATGATGTTAATCTCATTCTAACTGATTTTTAAAATAATGATTATATATTCTTTAGATGATTTTTTTAAATGGGAAAATTATTTAAAATTGATTTTAAAATATCCATTAATCGTATAAGAATAAATTAAACATAAAGCAAGCTAATATTGAAATGGAAAATTTCCTTAAACTTTAATTTTAAGCTTTAATAATTTGAGCGTTGATCATTTCCTTTTTAGATCTCTTAGCTAGTTCTGATAATCCATTAACCACGTTTGATGGTAATGTGTCAGTGTTTTCCTTTGCAATAATTTCTGAAATAGCGCTGGATAAAACAAAAATAGCATATTTATGTTCAGCTTTCGTTCGGTGAATATGGTGGGGGCTTATATTAAGACTTAAATATTCGTCACATTCCATTCTAATTTCATAACCATTTTCCAGATATTTTAAAATATATACCAAAAATTGATGTAGTTGTATCATCTCATCCTTATACATATTTCAGCCTCTTATCCTTCTAAAAAAATTAAATTAATTGGAGTAATATATTTTTCTAATATAAATTTAAATTAACACAATACATTCAATAATTATCAGGCCCTAAATCATGGGTAGCTATTGTTATTTATTACCTTATTAATAAGTATATGCAACAGATTTCAACTGCATACCATATATTGAAAATCAACATAAATAAATGTTTTTGCTGAAATAATAATTGTTAGTAATAAAATCTTTACAATAATGATACTGTAAACTGATAATAATCAAAAGAGATGATTGGATGGAAATTATTAAAAATACTGATAATAATATAAAAAAAATTATTAAAAGGTCAGAGATTGACATAGAAAAAATTATTACAACTGTAAACATCATCATCAACGATATTAAAGATAATGGAGATGATTCATTAAAGTATTACACTGAAAAATTTGACAAAGTTAGCCCCAATAAATTCAGAGTATCAGACGATAAAATTAAACAGAGTTATAATAAATTGGATCAAGAGCTAATAGATTCACTTAAAAAGGCAGCAGAAAATATAAAAAAGTTCCATCAAGCTCAAATTCCAGAAGAATGGTTTATGGAAGTGGATAAAGGAATTCGGGCCGGGCAGATTATCAGGGCCCTGGAAACGGTTGGATGTTACATACCAGGTGGTCGTGCCATATACCCCTCCACCATATTAATGACCATAATACCAGCAAAAATTGCTGGAGTAGAAAAAGTTATCTGCTGCACGCCCCCCATGCCCGATGGTAATGTAAATGATATGGTTCTAGCAGCGGCAGACATTGCTGGTGCAGATCAGATATACTGTGTTGGTGGCGCTCAAGCCATAGCGGCCATGGCATATGGAACCGAAAGCATTCCCCCCGTTGAAAAAATAGTAGGCCCTGGAAACATATTCGTAACCGCAGCTAAAAAATTAGTATATGGCAAGGTAGATATAGATTTTCCAGCAGGACCTTCAGAAGTTCTTATTATTGCCGACGATTCTGCCAATTCCGAGTATATTGCCTACGATTTAATGGCCCAATCAGAACATGACCCTAATTCTGCATCGGTACTGGTTACTACATCTGAAAATTTAGCAGATAACGTTAACCAAATAATATCAGGAAAAATTGGGGATATGAAGCGAAAGGATATTATTGAAGAAGCTTTAGAGAAATATGGTAAAATTATCGTGGTCCCTTCGTTAAGTGAAGCTGTTGATTTTGCCAATGAATATGCATCAGAACATTTAATCATCATGACCAAAAATCCGGAAGATATCTTAAAAAATATAAAAAATGCAGGATCCATATTTTTGGGTGAGAATACGCCAGTTGCAGCTGGAGATTACGGATCAGGGACAAACCATGTATTACCCACTGCGGGGTGTGCTAGAATGTATTCAGGACTTTCTACAGAATCTTTTATAAAAAAACCAACTGTACAACAACTAAATATAGATGGATTAAAAAATTTAGAAGATGTGGTAATAACCTTGGCTGAATGTGAAGGCCTTTACGCACATGCAGAATCCTTTAGGATAAGGTCCCAGAAAGAACATTTAAATAAATAAATTAAAATTTAAATACCTTTTTATAAAATTTAATAGTATATGAATTAGAAACAAGAATTAAAAATAATCTTTATTTTTATATAGTCCATGAAAATAATTAAAATAGACTTTCATTAAGTTTATTCTGTTAAAGATAATTTGATTTAATAATTAAGAGGTGAATAAATTTGACATATTCATTAGGAGATTGGAGAAGAACACATTATTCAAAACAAGTAAATAGTAACTTGAAAGATGAAAATGTTACTTTAATGGGTTGGGTACATGAAATTAGAGATCTTGGCGGTATAATATTTATATTATTAAGAGACCGTGATGGCATTATACAGATTACAGCTCCTAGTAAGAAAATTGATACTGATTTATTTGAAGAAATTCGTAAATTAAAGAAAGAATCTGTTGTGGCATTTAGAGGTAAAGTACAGGAATCTCCCAAAGCACCTGGCGGAGTGGAGATTATTCCTGAAGAATTGAAAGTGCTAAACGAATCCAAATTACCGCTTCCACTTGATCCTACAGAGAAGGTTAGAGCAGAAATTGACACTAGACTTGATTCTAGATTTCTTGATCTTAGAAAACCTAGTGTGAGTGCCATATTTAAAATTAAAAGTCGGATGCTTCACTCGGTAAGAGTATTCCTGGAGAAGAATGGTTTTATTGAGGTTAATACACCTAAACTTGTTGCTTCTGCAACTGAAGGAGGTACAGAGCTTTTTCCAATTACATACTTTGAACGAGAAGCATTTTTAGGACAAAGTCCTCAATTGTACAAGCAGATAATGATGTCTGCAGGTTTTGACAGAGTTTATGAAATTGCCCCAATATTCAGGGCTGAAGAGCATGATACCTTAAGGCACCTTAATGAAGTTATTTCTATTGATATTGAATCTTCATTTTCCAATGAAAAAGATGTTATGGATACCCTAGAAAGATTGGTTAAAACAGCGCTTAACGATGTTTATAATCATTGCAGTGATGATCTTGAAATATTAGGAATAGATCTTAACCTACCAGAAGGATCTTTCCCTAGAATAGAGTATGATGAAGTGGTAGATCTGGTAAATTCCAAGGATGTTCCTATGAGACATGGAGAAGATTTATCTCGTGCTGCTGAAAAAGCTATAGGGGAGATTATGGATGATTATTACTTTATTACCCGATGGCCAACTGAGATTAAACCATTCTATGTTATGCCAGATGAAAACGAACCAGAAAAAAGTTTAGCATTTGATTTGATGTACAAAGACTTGGAAATATCCTCTGGCGCCATGAGGGTTCATAAACACGACTTACTGGTTGATAGAATAAAAAATCAGGGCCTGAACCCCAAGTCATTTGGAAGATATCTTGCAGCATTTGAATATGGTATGCCTCCTCATGCTGGATGGGGACTGGGAGCTGAAAGGTTTACCATGTGCATCACCAGAGCGCAAAATATCAGAGAGACAGTTTTATTCCCACGTGATCGAAGAAGACTTACTCCTTAATCAACTATATCGGTTGATTTTTTTTATATTTTTTTTTGGAATTAATTTAAAAATTTATAATCATTATTTTAATTTAATTAATAAACTTAAAATTAGATATTTTTGATTTTACTTACTATTTCCATCCTAAAATTTCTAAAGAAAGTAAAATAATTTTTTTTAAAATAATTTTGGATATAAATATAAATAACAAAATAAGATTTCAAACAATATAAAAAATTAAATAATATAGGTTTTTTAATTAATAGGAAGATTATTTAATTCTTAATTTAAAAGATAAAAATATAATTAATTATTATTTTAAACAAAAAGAGGTAACATGAGATGATAATGGACACCATGTAAACCTTCTTTTTGCATTTTAGATATATGGTTGTAAACTATATATAGATTATTGATATAGTATCTTTAATAATAAAATGTTAACGCGTGTGAAAATATGGAAAAAGGTTCTAAATCTTCTGAAAATACCAATTTTATGGGTGCATCCACAAAACAAGGCTATGATATAGCTTTAAAAAGTAGAAAAATTGTCAAATCCCTTATAGGTAATAAAATTTCACATTTATCACTTGAAGAGCAAAGCATAGTTGAAAGGATTGTGCATTCCACTGCTGATGTTGAATATGCAGATATAACCAGAATGAGTAAAAATTTTTTAGAAGAAAGCTTAAAGTCAGTCCGAAATGCTGAAGATATTTTGACCGACATTACCATGGTAAAATCTGGTATCAACCAATATGAAGGTAACATCAAATGTTATATTAATGATAAAAAAACATTAGATATAGCTAATAAAGATGAAATAACCCGTGCAGCTGCTGCAATGAGGTATGCTGCTTTGAATGATTTTAGAGGAGTGGTAGTTATAGGAAATTCTCCTACTGCCCTATTTGAAGTTATGAATCTAGTCAAAAATGGAGATATGAATGTTAAATCTGTTATTGGAGTGCCAGTAGGATTTGTAGGTGCTGCAGAATCTAAGAAGAAGCTTCATAAAACTTCCATACCCCACCTGGTAACTGTAGGACCTAAAGGTGGAACTCCAGTTGCAGTTGCAGTAACCAATTCAATTATTCGTCTAAGTAAGGAGTTGAAATAAATGAATTCAGAAGAAATTTTTAACCAAGCCCAAAAATACCTCCCAGGAGGAGTAGATTCACCAGTTCGAGCATATAAACCATATCCTTTCTTTGCAAAAAAAGGGTCAGGATCTATTATAATGGATATTGACGGAAATAATTATATTGACTATTGTTTAGCCTACGGACCACTAATTTTAGGTCACGCCCATCCCTTAGTGGTTGAAGAGGTGACCGAACAATTAAAACTAGGTTCAACGTACGGAGTACCCACTGAAAAAGAAGTTGAATTAGCCAAGCTTGTAATAAAGAAGGTTCCTTGTGCAGATATGGTAAGATTTGTAAATTCTGGTACAGAGGCCACCATGAGCGCTATTAGGTTAGCAAGAGCATTTACCAATAAAGATAAAATCATTAAATTTGAAGGATCATACCACGGTGCTCATGATTATGTGCTGGTTAAATCAGGGTCAGGGGCAGTTGGAATGCCAGATTCTCCCGGAGTACCTGTAGAAACTACTAAAAATACTATTTTAATTCCATTTAATGATGAGGAAAGCCTTAAAGACGTTATTAACAAGGAAGATGGGAATATTGCTGCTATTATTGTTGAACCAGTAATGGGGAATGTTGGTTGCATTCCTCCCCGCGAAAATTACTTGCAGTTTTTGCGTGAAATAACTAGGGAAAACGATATAATATTAATATTTGACGAAGTAATCACTGGTTTTAGAATAGCTGAAGGAGGAGCACAAGAATATTATAATATAACGCCCGATCTTGTTACTTTTGGTAAAATTTTGGGTGGTGGCTTTCCTATAGGTGCATTAGCAGGGAAAAAAGGATTAATGGAAATGATAGCACCTTCTGGGAATGTATATCAGGCAGGTACATTTAATGGAAATCCAATATCCATAACTGCCGGACTTACTACTCTAAAAGAATTAAATAATCCAGTATATGCTAAATTAGAGAAAAAAGGAAATTATCTTAGAAGTGCCCTGGCAGATATTATTGATGATTCTAAACTAAATTATCAAGTAGCTGGTTTAGGTTCCATGTTTCAGATATATTTCACAGGAAATGAGGTAATAGATTATAAAGGTGCTAAGACTGCAGATACAGAAAAATTTTCAAATTATTTCCACTCGCTTCTAGACCATGGTATTTTTATCCCTCCTTCTCAGTTTGAATGCTGTTTCATATCAGTTATGCATACTAATCAGGACTTGCAGAAAACAGTTGAAGCTATAGAAGTAGCTATTAAATGAATTAATAGCTCTATACTTTTTTAATTTCTATAAAGTATATCCAGGATAAAAAAAAAAAAAAAAAATTAAATTATTATTTTTCTTTTTGCTTCTTTATTACCCAGAATTATTATTTGAAAATATTTTAACTAATTATTTTATATTTTAAATAGTCATACAATTTTTTTAAGTATTTTAAAATATTATTATCTGATATTATACTGTTTTATCTCAAAGATCGAAATAATCTCTTTTTTGCAAAAATTTCTATAAAATATTCTCAAGATCATCATTGGAAATGTAAAAAAATATGATAAAAAAAAATTACAAATAACAAACTATTTTAAAGATTATTTAAAGACTCAAATTCAAATTAATAACCATTAGTAATTTTGATTTAAAAAATAATAAATTATTAAATTAATATTAACAAAGTTAAATTTAAATAATTAAAATTAATGCGAATTTCTCTAAAAAATAGAAAAATTTATATATACATATGTTTAATTAGTATTATTGAACAGGATGTTTATGTAGCAGAATGTTTAACACTTTCAATCCCTTCAAGTCAGATATGGGATACCCCCCCCCCCAAGTTTAATCAAACACCCCCCAACTACTTAAAAGTGTTTAATTAAGCATATCAAATTCCCAAATTGACGAGGAGGGATTGATCTTTAAAAAAATATAGTTTTAGATTTACAATATAAAAAAAATGCGATTTGAAAAATTATAGAATAAATAATATTTTAAATCTATTTTTCTATAATACTCTCTTCGATTGCCATTCCAAAATGACGGGCACTTTTTTCTAAATAGACCATTATTTTATCTCCAACTTCTAATTCGGCTACAGATATTGGTGTACCATCTTCTCCAACTAATCTTATGGTCTCCGCATTTTGAAGTAATGTTTTAAGTTTAACACCTTCATATTCTGCTTCAATTAGCATTAATGGTCTTTTTTCTATTTTAACCCTTCCTACAATTGCCGGTCTTGTATTTCCATCCTTATCAACAGTTAAAATTTCGTCGCCAGTTTCGATTTCAGATAGATATTTAGTTTTATTTCCAGGGCCCATTACGTAAGCATGGACTGGGCCAGCGTTAACACGGAATGGTCTTGATGCAACATATTCACTTTCGAGTGATTCGCTGTGCACTAAAAATAAACCTTTAGAGTAGGAACCAATTAACATGCCTTCACCCACATTCATCATTGAACATGTGTCCACACAAACTCTATCTCCAGTACCTACCGGAGTTATTTTGGTTATGGTGGCGGGCTTTAATTGGTAGTTTTCAGATTCAATTTTTTCAATTAATTCTGCTACCTTTTTAATCTGGGAAATTTCAGTTGGACAAAGCAATATACCGTCTGTTCCCTGCTCCAGGGTTTCTAAAGCAACTTTAGCTTCTTCATAATCTGTTACAGCAGCTATTATTTTGACGGATTCCTTTTGAAGATCGGCAATTAAGTTTTCTAAGGGTATCACGGTCCAATCTTTGCCAACTAATATTAGATAGTCTGCTATAAGACCTAGCTCAGATGCGAGTTCTTCATGTTTTTTACTCAAAATTTCAACATAAGCCGCAACAGTTTTATCTTTTCTTTTAAGGCCCATTATAGCAGCTAAATCTTTAGATTCTGGTAGATTATCAGGAATTTTGAGTGTTCCGTCCCCTTCACCATTTTTACCAACTAGAACAATGTCTGAATCATCTGTATCAGATACTATTGTTATATTACCCAATTTTTTTATGTTTTGTACATCAGCAAAATCTAAAACATGATCGATACCTGATTCTAAAGCAGCGGTAATAAAAGCTTTTTTTTCATCCCATTCTGGCTTTTCAACCATTATCCATGCAAATTTCATAAGTATCTTCCTTTTAACTCTGCAATATCCTTAGTGCTTCTTCGACTTCTAAGTTGTTATGAACAATTTCTGATATGGCTCTGGTTGTTTTCTGGGGTGATTTAGCCTGAAAGATATTTCTTCCTATAGCAACACCAGCACCACCTACATCTACTGCGTTTTTAACCATTTGTAAAAGTTCTTCATCAGTTTCTACTTTAGGTCCGCCTGCTATAACCAGAGGTATGGGACATCCATCTATTACCTCTTTAAATGTATCTGGATCTCCAGTGTAATTTGTTTTAATTATGTCAGCACCTAGCTCTGCCCCAGCACGAGCAGCAAGTTTAACCACATCTGCGTCGTGTTCATCTTTTATTTTCTTTCCTCTAGGGTACATCATAGCTATAAGTGGCATTCCCCAATCATCACAAATTTCAGAGATAGTTCCTAATTTTATAAGCATTTCCGGCTCCCTTTCTGAACCAACATTTACATGTACTGAAACAGCGTCAGCACCAATTTTTATGGCCTTTTCAACTGATGTAACCAGAACTTTGTGGTCTGGATCTGGCCCCAGAGATGTACTGGCTGATAAATGTATGATAAGACCTATATCTCTTCCATATCCCCTATGACCACTTCCAACCATTCCTTTATGCATTAAAACCGCGTTGGCCCCACCACTAGCAACTTCATCTATTGTATGTGCCATCTTTATTATTCCTTTGACGGGTCCGATAGAAACACCGTGATCCATGGGTACTATCACACTACGTCCGGTTTTCCTGTCGATTATTCTTTCGATCCTGATTTTTTTACCTATCATAGACACCCTCCTAAATTTTGAAGACAAGGTTAGAAGATTTTTATTAACAACTTATCAACATTTTTTTATTATACTAAGATTTTAGCATACGAAATATAAAAAATGTTCTATTATTTAACCAAGATGTAATATTATTTATTAAGTAGAAATTATCGCAAAGGTTTTATAACTTTATTTATTTTCACTCTATTTAATTTAAATTGTTATATAATAATAGAAGGTGTTTTAAAGTGTTTTTTAGTTTTTTTATATATTTTTATTATTCACTAGCCCCATTTTGTCCTGTATAACCTACTTATTTCCTTTTTTTAATTTTATGATATATTAAAATTTTATATGATAAAATTGATTTAGATGGTTAAATAAATTTATAATGGTGATGATATGAATTTTCAAGAGCAATCATCTATTTTTAAAAATGTTTTAGGTTTAAAAAAAGAACCTTTGGCAATATCTTTTACTAATGAAGATATGTCCTCTGTAAAAAAACAAAAAATTTCTATTTGTCGGGCTTTAAAACTTGCTGGAGAAGGGGAAACTTTTGTTATTGATCAAGAGACTTCCACCTGTCCTGGTGGTAGTATGTATTGTGGTTTTACCGAACCTGCTTCTGACCAACAAAAGAGAAGATTACAGTGGTTTTTAACTAAGGGCGAAAAATTATTCAGCTCTATAGTAACTTTTGAAAGAATGCGAAAATTAACTTCTCCATTACCCACTGGAATGGCAGACTTTCTGGTCATTACACCTTTAGATAAGACAAAAATCAGGCCAGATCTGGTTCTATTTTTATGCAACCCCGAACAAGCCTGCAGATTAATTACTTTAGATACCTATTTTGATGGAATACCTCCTAAACAAGAGGTTATAGGTGCATTATGCCACACTACAATAAGTTATTCAATTGTAACTGGTTTTTCTAATATATCAACTGGAGATTGGACTGCACGACGTAACCAAAAATTTGAATCTGACATTCTATTCGTATCTATACCCTATGAGAGAATAGGTAATTTAATCCGTGCTATTCCAAAATGTTCTGCAGGAGAAGCAGAGCTGGTTATACCCGAAGATTTTAGACATGACTAAATTATTATTTAAAATATATTCTCCCATTTATTTAATAGAATTATTTTAATTTAGGAGACCACAGCTTAAATTCTTTTAATCGGGGAGGGATACCGTCATCTCCAGAGGATTCTAACCAACCTTCCTTAGATTCAAAATCTTCAATGGTTTTTGTCGAATTTACAAAATCAATTAAGCCTCTATTTCGAATTATAGTATCTCTAGGTTTTAACGTGGATGAGTAAATGAAAAAAACTTTAAAAGTTGTGTCAGGATGGTATCCGCCGCCTAAATCTACTGATAAAATGTCACAATTTTCAATTTTTCTGGCAACAACTTCTAAAGTTTCATGTAGCCGGACATCAGCACTGATAAATTCAATGTTAGAATAATCATTTACAACTTTTTTCATTTTCTCAATAGATTCTGGACTGTTATCAACAGAAATAACACGACCTTTACTGGCTGTTTGGGCTATGATTTTACTTGAATTGCCAATATGACATCCCAGTTCAACTACATTATCATTTTCTTTTAAAACAGATTTCAAAAGTTTTCTGTAGTGTTTTATATTGTATACTGCTTTGATCATTAAAATCCTAGCCTAAATTTTTTATTATAAATTAAATGTACTATAAATTATTTATTTAAAAATCGGGGTCCATTAAAATCAATTTTGGATGTTAATACATTTTCAACACTAATTTCATCAGATTTGGATAGTGCAAATGCTGTATTGCCTAGCATGGCCATGGAAGAACCTATAGTTTCTTCATTCATTATATTCACTATCTCCATAACTTCAGAATTAATTAGAGTAGATTCTTGAGCAAATTTATAGGATAGCTCCATGAATTTCTCTGGATAAGGGTTTTTAAGTAGTTCCCCTATCATTAATCTTCCAGTATTGCTTATTTTTTCTTTCATGATAGGATCTTCAATTATACTGGCTGTGTCAACTTTTCCTAAAGTTTTGGTTATGACAAATAATTCATCACAAACTATTCCATCAACCTGGCCAATTCCAGGAGCACCCTCTTTTGTTCTGATTACTATGCCTCCCATTGTTTCTGCTATTACATCCCCTAAACCGCTCATCATCTCCACTTCAGCAACATGTGCTATGCTTGCAGCTTGATAAAATGATAATGGCAGATTTAATGCCTTGGTTATGGTTAATGCTGTTCCCATAGCTCCAGATGCGCTGGTTCCGAAACCTGCGCCTATGGGCACATTTATGTCATGATTAATTTCTATTACCAAATCATTTAAACTAAAAATTCTTTTTAATAAGTCTACAGTTTTTCTTGTAACAGAAGTATTATCATGGTCTAGTCTATTATTAATCTTAATTTTAAGCTTATCATTACCTGTTTTGATTTTAAGATGGGTGGTAACTCCTTTGTCTAAGACTACGCCAGCTCCACGGGAACCTTTTTTTAATGGATTAAAATTATCAATAATTTCAAAGAAACCAGTTATATGTGCTGGGACAAAAATGGAGGTATTCATTATAATCACTATCAATTTTAAGGCATTTATTTTCTACAAATAATGATGAATCATTAACCATATAATTCTATTATATTTTAATTTAAAGGAATTTCATCATTTATATCTATATTTAATTTAAAAAAGAACCAAATATAATTATTTCCAAAACTATACATATTACCAATATTTATTATATAAAAAAATCATAATATTTTAACCAAATACTGGGGGATAATAAATTAAGAAAAGGATAGATCTTCATATACACAGTTTATTTAGCGACGGCGAACTATTACCATCTGAAATAGCAAGAAGAGCTGAAGTTTTGAATCATAAAGCTATAGCTATAACTGATCATGTGGATGCGTCTAATATAGACTGTGTTGAAAGGGTAATAAATGCAATTAATGATATTCAAGATAATTGGGACATAGTTGTTGTTCCAGGTGTTGAAATCACCCACACACCTGTTCAAGTAATTGGAAAACTTGCAGATAGGGCCCGTAAATTAGGTGCGGAAATTATTGTTGTTCACGGCGAAACACTGGCTGAACCAGTTATAGAAGGTACTAATTTACATGCTGTTCAATGTCCTGAAGTTGATATACTGGCCCACCCCGGCTTAATAACATTAGAAGAAGCCGAAATTGCGCGAGAAAATGAGATAGCCTTAGAAATTAGTGCGAGAAGAGGACATAGTTTAGCTAATGGTTATGTGGCAGACATAGCTACTCAAGTAGGAGCTAATCTTTTGGTCGATACGGATACACACTCTCCTGAAGACTTAATATCCTATGATACGGCCTATAAAATTGCTTTGGGTGCAGGATTGAAAGATAAAGACATAAAGAAAGTTTTAGAGGATAATCCTCAAAATATTCTCAAAAAGAAAAACATACTATAAAATTCTATATAAATCTTTAAAATTCTCTCTTCAATCCAATTTTTATACAATATTTTAAGACGCTATGATAATGTTACAATTTTTTTCTAAGTATTCATTTACATTTGAATTCTTTCTTTTAGATACTCAATATCTTCAATAACCCCCATGACTACTAGTAAATCCTCAGGTTCAATAATTGTCTCCAGGGGAGGTTTAGATATTACCTCAGATTTTCTCTGTATAAACAGAATATTAACGTTATATCTCTCTTCGAATCCAATTTCTGACAGATTTTTACCGATAAGATCAGAATTTTCTTCAATTTTCAGGTTTCTAATTTCTAAATTTGAATTTTCCACATTGAAATCACAAGTATTAAAATTGCTACTAGAAATGTTTCTAAACATTTCATACTTATCTGAACGAATTTTTGTAATATAATCGTCAATTTTTCTAGGAGAAACTCCATACCTATCCAATACCCTGCTGAAAATTTCAACCGAAGTTTCAAATTCTTCAGGTATTACTTCATCTGCCCCTAATTTGTATAAGGCATCCATCTCTCTCATATATCTTGTTCTTACAATTAAATACGTATTTGGATTCAGTTTTTTGGCCCTATCAGTTATTTTTCTACTTCCAATAGGATCAGAAATAGCAACCACTACCACCTTTGCCGATTCAATATTGGCCTTTTTTAAGATTGTTCCATGGGAGGCATCACCATAAACTACTGACTCTTCAACAATTTTAGCACTTTTTACAGCATCCGGATTAATTTCAATAACTGTGTAGGGGATTAATGACTTTTGAGCAGCTTTTGCTACATTTTGGCCATTTATTCCATATCCGATAATAATTAGATGATCGCTCAATTTTTTTTGGTCAGTTGAATCAATGGGATAAACTCCTGATTTAAATTTATGAGGTATTGGAAGTTTTAACATCATATCTGCTACTTTTGGGGCAGCACCAACAATGAAAGGGGTTACAGCCATAGTTAGAATAGAAACACCTAAAAATATTTGATAGGTGTCTCCATTGATTAACTCATATTGAAGGCCAGTAACTGCTAAAATGAATGAAAATTCACCAATCTGTGAGAGAATAAGCCCTGTAAGAACCATAATCCGAAAAGAATAACCTAAAAAACCTGTTACAATGCCAGATATCGATGATTTTACCACTAAAACGGTTAATGCCAGTAATATTATGACAAGGGGATTTTGTATAAAGAAGTTTACATCTAATAGCATTCCAATGGAGATGAAAAAAATGCTGGTGAATAGATCTTGAAAGGGAATGATATTACCCAAGGCTTGGTGACTGTATTCTGATTCAGAAATAATCAAACCTGCTAAAAAAGCTCCTAAAGCTGTTGATAAACCTATAATCGATGTTAACCATGTCACTGCAAAACACATGACAATAACGCTTAGCAGGAATAATTCACGATTTTTTAAACGTGCAATTTGATATAAAATTCGCGGCACTATCCATTTAGCACTTATAATTGTAAGGAAGATAATGGCTATTCCTTCGAAAAATAGCAGAATTAATGAACTGCCCATATTGGTAGTGGTACCTGCAATTATTGGTACTAATAGCATCATGGGAACCACTGCTATATCCTGGAATATTAGAATTCCAAATGCGGTGCGTCCCTGTATACTATCTATTTCTCCTCTTTCTTGTAACATTTTTAATACTATAGCCGTACTGCTTAGAGATACTAAAAGACCAATAAATATGGATTCATTATTTGATAATCCATATCCTAAAGCTACTAAGTAAAAGATTATAAACGTTATAAAAACTTGAAGTGAACCTCCTACTAATACTGATCTTTTCATCTTTGAAAAACGGTCCAAAGAGAACTCTATCCCTATTGTAAATAGCAAGAATATTATCCCAATTTCAGCAATGGTCTCCACTTCGCCGGTGGCGCTCACTAAACCCAACACACTAGGCCCTGCAATTATACCCGTTAATAAAAATCCAACTATGCTGGGAATTTTTATTTTCTGGAATACAAAAAGGACCAGCACAGAAAGCCCTAGTATAACAACAGCATCTTGTAATAGGGGAATCTCCATTTTAAGCCTCAAAGATAATATTTATCAAACTATTATTATTTTATATAATAAAGAATTATTTTTTTAGAATTATTTTATACCACAATATTTATTGAAATCACTAAATAAATAGTAAGAGTAATGTGTTATACACTTCAAAATAATTATATAAATTTATTCAATCATAATTATAGATATGTATAATAATGCTTTAAAATGGAGGTTTTACTATTAACAGTTACAGCACAAAGTTTATTGGAGTTTTGATGATAGTAGTGGCTATTTTAATAGTTATATGGCCTTTTTTAGTTCCAGCTAATGTCACTGAAATAATTAAATGGTTCTTAGTAGCCGTGCTGATTATTGTTGGATTATTTTTATTAATAAAGAAGGAAAGCTAATTTTCTTTTTTTACCAAATATTCAACTATCAAATCCTCATCCAAGTTGTAACTTCTTTTAAATTTTAATTTAAATGCCTCATCCATAATATTAACTCCAGAACCATCCACCAATGTTTTGGCATCTTTTCCTCCGGCAATCATAGGTGCAATGCATACTCGTACCTCATCTACCAAACCATCATTAAACATAGAAAAATTTAATGTGGAACCCCCTTCTAACATTAAAGTTTTAAATCCCTTAAATCCTAGTTCATCCATTAATTTTTTGAGATCAACTCTTTTTTTACCACAAATTAATACTTCAGCTTTTTTTTTAAAATTTTTGATATTGATTGAACTGGCACTTTCTGATAATGCAATAATAGTTGGAGCATCGTCGTTGAGTATTCGTGAATTAAGAGGGGTTCTAGCTTTACTGTCCACAATAATTCTGGTGGGGTTATCCTCTTTATTTGAAGATATTTTATGAACCGTGAGACGAGGGTCATCCACCAACACAGTATTAATCCCCACCATAATTGCATCACATTCCTTTCTAAGTTCATGGACCCTTTCCAAGTCTTTTGGACCGGAGATCTCAGAACTTCCCTTCTTGGTGGCAATTTTGCCATCTAATGTCATAGCAGCATTTAAAATCACATAAGGTCTCATATTATCACTTAATAAAGCTAAAATAAATAATATCTAAGATTTTATATATTTAATTTTGTCCAGTTAAACTCCACCAAAGTTCCTCTATTTGTTGGATGATTGATATAATACTGTCTAAAATTTGTTGTATAGGATCTAAAGTTGCTTCAACATCTTCTGCAGTTTGTTCTGAAATATTGGTGGCGTTTGATAGTGTTTCATTGGTCCAATTTTTAATTTCATCTAAATTTACAATTCCTTCTAATTCGCTCAAATCTGGACCAGTATCTGCAAATGCCACATTAAGAAAACCAGATAATAATAAAAATAAACTTATCAAAGTAAATGATAAAATTTTTAGATTCAAATTAACCACCACTACTTAAATTTCATTTCTAATAATATGAAATATTTTCAATCACATTTAAATTATATAATCATATTATATACTAATCTATAGTTTATAATCTATATATTGGTTAGTTACATTTTCCAAATATCAATAATAAAGAATTAATAGGTTTTGATTTTTATGAGAGAAGAAAGATTTGAAAAAGGTTTGAAAATATTAGAAAAGTATAATCCTGATTCTTTTAATACTTTAAAGGAAGATTTAAGCGATATAGCTCCTGATTTAGCCAGATACGTTGTTGAATTTCCTTATGGTGATATTTATTCCAGACCGGGTCTGGAAATGAAGAATCGAGAAATGATAACTGTAGCCGTGTTAACTGCGCTAGGAAATGCAGAAAATCAATTAAAAAGCCATATAACGGCTGCTTTGAATGCAGGGTGTACCCGTGAAGAAGTGGTAGAAATAATGATCCAAATATCTGCCTATGCTGGTTTTCCAGCGGCAATAAATGGAATATATGCAGCTAAAGAAGTTTTTGAATCTATTGATAAAAAATAGATAATTCATATATTAAAAATTCTTTTAGCATTCTTTTCAGTTATTTTATCTACCTTTTTAAATGTTATACCTTTAATTTCTGCAATTTTATTTACAACTTCGCGAACAAAAGCTGGTTCGTTTTTTTTACCTTTATATGGGGATAAGTAGGGACTGTCAGTTTCAGTAAGAATATTTGACAGGGGCTGATCCTTAAATAATTTTTGATGATGTTCTGAGAAACATATCATGGTGGAAGTTGATAAAAAATAGCCTTCTTCAATTATTTGCTCAGCAGTTGAAATGTCACCACTGTAACAATGAAATATTACATTGGGTATATTTGAATTTTGTTTAATCAATTCATATGCTTTTTTTTCAGAATCCCGGGCATGGATTACTATGGGCATATCATATTCTGCTGCCATATCAATGAAGGAGTTAAATACTTTAACTTGTTTTTTTCTTCCCTCAACATCCTGGGTATGATGGAAATCTAAACCAGTTTCACCTAAAGCTACTGCACTATCTAAATTAGAAATAATCTCTTTTTTAGCCTCTTCTATTACAACAGCATCAGATTTAGCAGCGTTTACAGGGTGAAAACCTAAAGTACCATAAATAAAACCATTATAATCTTCGATAAGTTGTAGAGTTCTTCTATTTCCACCTAAAGTTGCCCCTGAATTAATTAAACAAGTTAATTCCTCTTTTGCTCGTTGAATAACTTCTTCTCTGTTTTTGTTGTAATCCTTAAAGTCTACATGACAGTGCGTATCAATCATTATTTACCTCCAATAAAAGGAATTTAATAATAAAATAAAAAAAAAAGTGTATTAAACATTCATATGCCGAAACGTCTTTCTCTTTGTTGATAAGATCTTAGAGCCCTTAAAAAATCAACTTTTCTTAACTGGGGCCATAAACTATCACAAAAATATAATTCTGAATATGAAGATTGCCATAATAAAAATCCGCTTAGTCTTTCTTCTCCACTGGTCCTGATTATGAGGTTTGGATCTTCTAATCCTGCGGTGTAAAGATTCTTATTCACTAAATCTTCATCAATCTGGTCAGTATTTAAATTTCCATTTTTAACATCTGTAGCTATCTTTTTTATAGCATCAATTATCTCTAAACGTCCATCATAACCAATAGCAATATTTACTAATCTTTTATCGTAAGCAGCAGTAGATTCTTCAGCAATTTTTATGGCATTTCTAACATTTTCTGGTAGGAGATCTAATTGACCTACTGCTTTTACTCTAACTTGATTGTTGTGTATTTTTTTGTTCTTGGCTATTCCTTCAAAATTTTCTTGGAATAGCTTCATTAATCCCTTTACTTCCTCAGCTGGCCTATTGAAATTTTCAGTAGAAAAGGCATAAACTGTTACAATCTCTATTCCTAAATCCACACACCAATCTAAAACGCTTTCCAGAGTATTTATCCCGCGTTTATGACCTTCGATAGCTTCCTTTTTACCCTGTAGTCTGGAATACCTACGATTACCGTCCATTATTATTGCAATGTGTTTTGGCATATTTTCTGGACTAAGATTACGTGATATATACCATTCATAGACTTTATAAACTGGAGTTAATATTGACATCTTTATTCCTACTTAATTCAACTAAATAATTTGCAAATTTTAAAGCTCTAACATATCCTTTGATGCTTTGAGATCTGGAGGTATCAATGAAAATTTTGTCCATTCCCAATGTTACAGCACCGTGACTGATACCTGAACCTAAAAAAATTAGAGTTCTGAATATTAAATTTCCAGAAATCCCATCTGGTGCTAAAATAAGATTACATCCATCTTTAATTGCATCTTCAATTAATATATAATAATGTTTAACTGGATATTTATTCTTTGTGATCGTGGTAACCTCATTACCTTGGTTAATAGATTCATTAATTTTGATGCTGCGACCATAATCTTGTGATCTTCCACCAGAAAGAACTGCAATTTTCGGAGTAATGCCCATGTTTATAAGAAACTCTGATGCATACTCTATAATACTTACCTTATCTATAACCGAATCACCTTCATCGATACCTACTGGTGCTAATAAAAATTTATGACCATTTATTTCTAAAAAAGACGCCCTATAAAATTTATTATTGAATGTTTTTCTTAACTTGTTAATAATTTTAGAGGCACTAAGTGTACCTCGCACAATAGCATCTACCTTCTCGTCTAATAGTAGATCAACCAGAGTATTTTCATCTTCTACAGCAATAACTTCAAAATCTACTTCTTCTAAAGCTTTCAGAATATTTTGATTTTTTCCTACTCCAACTCCGATAGACATAATATCATCAACTAACAAAAAGATACCTATGATAAATATATTTATATAATATCTAAACTTATTAAATTCAATGAATATATAGTGAACAATTATTTTCTACATTTTTCATTAAATATTATAAAATCTTCTTAAATAAAATTTAAATAAAAATTATAATCAAATAACTAATTTAGGTGAATAAATGTCAAAAAAGGACTACATAATCGTAATTCTATTCTTCCTTATCGTAGGATTAGGATTTATAGCTTATCAATTTAACACGTCTGCTCAGCAGAATGTTATGCAAGGAGAACATAAAGTATTGCTTTTAGCAGCAGATCCATCCGAACCTAGGCCCGGCATTGGTGCTATAGACATGGGTTTTATTATCACAGTTAAAGATGGAAAAATTTTAAACAATACTCCCGTATATCCCGGGGGGATGGCCCATCCAACTGAAGCAGCGCCGCTTGAAGTACAAAAACAGGGTGTGAGTCGACTATTACTGCATGATTCATTTTGGTCCGAAGACAATGACAAAAATGCAAAACTAGCTCAGGAAATAGTAGAATACAATACCGGTGAAAAAACCGATATCGTAGTTGTTGTTACCCCCGAAGCTGTGGATGCCATGATTCAGGCTGTTGGCCCAATTTATGTGGAAGGATCTGGCAATATAAATGGTAGCTCCATTGAATTTCTAAGATCGGAACAAGATGTGGGAGGACTTTCAAGGGGTAACGCTATTGAATCTGTAATGAAGGCTATTGCTGAGGCTTCCAAGGATAAAACTAAATATTTAGCATTAGTACAGGCGGCTATCTCCCAATATAGTCAGGGTAATATAGTGGTTATACCGCAGGGAGCTTTTATTCAATTTGTTATGTCCAGTGGTTTGAGTGGAGTTACCTAACTTCGTATTAAAATTCAAATCCACCTTTTTTTCTTACATTTTCTATATTTTGTTTTTAATATCAAAATGAAATGTCAAAATATTCTTATTATTAATTTTAATCAACAAATTTATTAATAATAAAAATTAAGTATTAATTATTTAATAAATCTAATAAAATAACTTGATAACATTTAAATGCTAAAAATGTAATTTTAATAATTCCATAATTGAGGTTTAAGGGGGTTATGGCATTAAACGATAATATTAACAAATCATTATTATTAGATTCTTCTGAAGAAAAATATGGATATTTAGTTTGTTATAATTGTGGGGGATATTACAAACTTAGATCAGGTGAATCTCCTGGAGATTTTGCACAATGTGAATGTGGAGGAGATCTGCAATATTTTGAAACAATTGAAGAATTTTATCCAGATGAAACAAACTTTAACCCATCTTATGAAGATATAAAAAATGATGACATGTTTTCTGTAATAAATAATTTAACTTCTAAAGCAGAAAAGAGAAAAGAAATATTTACCGAACTATCAAAGAGGGTTGAGGTACAAGAAGATCTATTAAATAAAATTATACAAGAAAAATCATCACTTTTAGAAGAAATAGATGAAAAAAATTTAACTAAAAATATAAGTGAACAAAAGTTAGTTTTACAGGATATAATTAATGAAGAAGAAGCAGATTTAGAGATAAAGAGGGAAATTCTTGAAACGTTTAAAGAAGACCAGGATAAACTTTTAGATGTGGTTTACGAGAAAAGATATAAGAGCAGGACTACTCCGTCAACAATTTACATAGGATCTATGGGAATTGACCAAAAGGTTTTAATATTAATAATTGTGTTAGTTATAATAGTAATATTGATTCTATATGTATTTTTTTAAAAATTAAGATATTTCATGCAGTATATTCAAAAATAAAAATGAGGAGGAGACAAATCTCCCCCAAAATTGGGAAATTATTCTTTTTTACTTCTAGACATTAAGCCAACAATTAGGAGTACTACGACTATCAATAACGGCATAATTATTAGCCAATTTATACCCCCTATTGGGCTTGGTGGCAATTTATTTGCTAATAATGGCCATAAAGACTCTCCTGCTATTGCTAACCCGGTTAGTGGCGTATCTATATTGGGTATATTATTGCTTTCTGCTCTAACTTTCGATAAATTATCATCTGATATTATTTAAGAATACAGTGGGGGTTGGAAATAGTTGCATTATTATATCGGAATCCGCGTCAATAGGATCTTCTGTTTCAATTACACCATCCTCACAGTTATAGATATCTTCGCCCTGTTCTGCACTGTTTTCTGTGAAGTTACTGTTATTAATTGTTATAATTGAATAGGGGCCTTGATTGTATATAGCACCTCCGTAGACTGTTGCGATATTTTCATTGAATCGGCTTCCAGTTACAACTATAGAACCACCCATACAGTTGTAAAATGCTCCTCCATAATTAGAACTATTACTATTAAATTCACAATTTTCAATAGTAGTTGTGGTTCCTAATCCACTGTTATAGATAGCTCCACCATTATATATTGATTCATTTCCCGTGAAGTTGCTATCTGTTAAAAAAACTGACACACCCTCTGAATTATGAATAACTCCACCCTGCTCTGCACTATTTTGGATGAAACTACATTTTAATATATTTACTGATGCATTATCACAGTTGTATAGTACTCCACCATATGTTGCCTGGTTCTTGATAAAATTTGATTCATCAATAGTTAATTTACCCGAATTAAAAATTGCTCCACCATTGTTTTGAGCTTTATTATTGTAGAATGTACATTTAACTATTTTTAATACACCCCTATTAATCATAACACCTCCATCTAGGTCTGCGGTGTTACCTGTAAATGTACAATTGTTAAAGGTTGCATTTGTTTTTTCTGCACTGTTGTGAAATACACTTGCGTCTGATGCACTGTTTATTGTAAAATCACTGTCATTAACAATTACCAAACCATGTTCCCAGTTATAGATAACTCCTCCTTGAATTGCCCTGTTTTTAGTGAAGATGGAATTGTAAACTGTTAATTCACTCCCTGAATTGTAAATAGCACCCCCATTTGTTGCCTGGTTCTGGGTGAAATTTGATTCATCAATAGTTAATGTACCCGAACTAAAAATTGCTCCACCATTGTTTTGAGCTTTATTATTGTCGAATGTGCATTTAACTATTTTTAATTCACCCCTATTAATCATAACACCTCCATCTAGGTCTGCGGTGTTACCTGTAAATGTACAATTGTTAAAGGTTGCATTTGTTTTTTCTGCACTGTTGTGAAATACACTTGCGTCTGATGCACTGTTTATTGTAAAATCACTGTCATTAACAATTACCAAACCATGTTCCCAGTTATAGATAACTCCTCCTTGAATTGCCCTGTTTTTAGTGAAGATGGAATTGTAAACTGTTAATTCACTCCCTGAATTGTAAATAGCACCTCCACGAATTCTAGAATTGTTCTCGGTCAATTCACATTCATTTAAAAATAGAGAACTGCCCATAGTGTTGTAGACTGCACCTCCATAATCGGTAATGTTTTTACTGAAGGTGGAATTATAGACTTTTATTTCACTTCCACAGTTGTAAATAGCACCTCCCAGAATTTTAGAATTGTTCTCGGTGAATTTACATTGATTTACAATTATAGAACTGCCACTGGTGTTGTATATTGCACCCCCATAATTTGCATGGTTACCGTTGAATTCGCATTTTTTTATAGTTGTTATTGTTTCTTTGTCAGTACTGTATATTACGCCGCCTGAATGACTATTATTGTTTAGGAATGTACATGATTCAATGATTAAGTGGCCTTTATTATAAAATACTCCTCCATTCTCATCTTTCTCATCATGGTTATAGGTGCAGTTAGTACTGTTATCGATGAATTTACAGTCCTTTACTAGTATATCGTATGGGTTTCTGATGAATTCATTGTATATACATCCTCCAACTTTTGCCAGGTTATTTTTAAATTCACTGTTTATAACCTTAAATTTGTTTCTGCCTCTCTTGTTGTATATGGCTCCTCCCCCTATATAGGCTGTATTATTGGAAAAAATCGAACCATTAATTTCTAAATTACCATAGTCTATATTATTGTAGATTGCAGCACCATAATCTGCAAAGTTACGGTCAAATTCACAATCCATTACTTGAATAAATCTCAACATATGGTCCTTAGCATTAACTCTATAATTGATACAAATTGCTCCTCCACAAGCTTCACCCCGATTATATAAACTTATAGTGTTCATATGGAATTTGTTTTTTACAAAATAAATGTTACCACAACGGTTACCACTCATGATGGAACTCAAATAAGAAATCATCACGGCCCCGCCGTTTTTAAATGCATAATTATGATTGAACTGACAGTTTTCAATTCTAATAGTTTTAAAATAATCATCTAATCCCACTCCTCCAATATAAATTGCACCTCCTTCCTGTGCTGAATTAGATTCAAATGAACTGTCTTTAATAGTTACTTTTGAAGTTCTTGCGTGTATGGCACCTCCAGTTACAGCTGCGTTATTATTGAAAATACAATTTTCGATATATAATTCAGAATTTGTACTATAAATAGCTCCTCCAGTTCCTTTTTTGTAAACATCGAGATTATAGAGTAATAGCTTACCATTTGTTACATGAAATAGTCTTTTGTTCTTATTCATATAGCCTATGATTTTAGCACTTCCCTTTTTTCGACCTACAATCTTAACGTAATCAGTTATGCCCATAGTTGAATAGACTTTGTGCTGTCCATCAGTTAGAAATATTTTCCACTTACTAATATCATAACCATCATTTTTTAATCTGAATAGTTCTACTAAAGCCCCATTTATCGAGCTTTTAGGGCCGTTTCTAATAGGAATATGCCATCCATACTCTACAGTAGGTGTAAAACCAGTATACTTGTCTTTTCCAATAGAGGCGTCCACATATATTGTATTCTTTTCTGTTTTAATTTTGGCTGTTTTAATTTTGGGATTTAATCTTCTATTTCTGAGGATGTATTGTTCCCAGTACTATTGGTTAGGTTAACAGGATTTATTGTTGTATTGGTGTTTGGAATTTCATTTGTTTCAGCTGCAGTAACAGTATTTATTGTTGTATTGGTGCTTGGAATTTCATTTGTTTCAGCTGCAGTAACTGAACTTACTGCTATAAAAAATATTAGAGAAATCATTAAATAAAAGGAAATTTTAATTAATTTTTTATTATTAGATTTAAATTCTATACTTTTTTTCATAATTTATTCACCTCTAATTTAAAAATGATGATTTATAGAAGTTTAATTTGAAAAAATAAAAAAAGGGGAGATAAATCTCCCTAAAATTTGGGAAATTATTCTTTTGTTCTTCTAGACATTAAGCCAATAGTTAGGAGTACTGAGACTAATAATAACACCATAATTATTAGCCAATTTAAACCTCCTATAGGGCTTGGTGGTGATTTAGTTGTTAATGATGGCCATAAAGACACGCCTGCTATTGCTAAACCGGTTAGTGGAGCATCTAAATCATCAATATCTTCGCTTTTAGCAATTGTATTTACATTCTCTGTTTTAATATCAACCCCATCATTATCAACCCCATCATTAGGATTAATGATATTATCAGTAGGGGCATCATTCACTGGATTTACCGTAATTGTTACCATGGCCGTAGCAAATCCACCATTACCATCACTTATAGTATAAGTGAAACTGTCAATACCATTCCAATTAGCATATGGTATGTAAATGAATGTACCGTCTTTTTGGAATGTTATATTTCCATGATTTGGAGTATTTTCTAACTTCCAGATGTAAACATATTGTTCAATGTTATCTTTGAATGTACAATTGTTGATATAGGCAGTACCATAGTCTTGGATAGCGCCACCATGTCCAGATGCACTGTTATCTGTGAAATTGCAGTTATTGATATTGGCAATGCCCTCATTGTATATAGCGCCACCATTTCCAGGGAGATAATCATTAACTGAAACATTATCAGATAATTTAGTGTCTTCATCGGCAGTATAATTGTCATCTACTGCTTGAGGATAATCGCCAGATGCAATATTTCCATGAAAATTACAATCAGCAACATATAAAGTACCACTAGGATGACTAGTAGGAGGAGAAATGTGTGGTAAACAATGACCGTGAGGACCACTATTGAAAATAGCACCTGCGTTACCATGTGGATAACTATCGCTTGTGTTAGCTGCTTTAGCATTTGCTATGTTGTAGGTAAATGAGCTTTCTGTAATGATACATGTACCAAACCAGTTGCTGATTGCGCCACCCTCGTCGATAGATTTGTTAAAATTGAATTTGCTTTTAGTAACGGTACAAATACCTTCAGTATATATGGCTCCTCCACTGGCTCCACTAAAATTTTTTACATAGTTACGGATAAATTCACATCCATTAACAGTACAATTTCCTCTATTAGAGAGAGCACCACCCCAACCTGCATTATTTTCTTGGAAGATGCTTTCAGTCACAATTAATAGACTATCCCATTGATTTGAAATTGCTCCGCCACCTACTGCACTATTGTTTAAAAATTGACATTTGTTTATTAAGTTATCTTCATATGGGCCTCTAGCTAGAATACAGATTGCTCCACCGCTACCATTTGCACTATTATGTGTAAAGTTGGTTTCGTTTATATTCAAATTATCTGAACTGTAGATTGCGCCTCCGTCGTCTTGAGCAAGATTGTTAATGAATTCACAATTTTTAATTGTAAGAAAATTAGCCCCACCTATGTTATATATTGCACCACCATCAACAGTTGCATTATTACCAGTGAAAGTGCTGTTTTCCACATTTAAAAGGATGCAATCCCATTTATTAGAAATTGCCCCTCCCTGAGTTGCATTGTTTTCTGTGAAGTTGCTATGGGAAATTTTTAAATTAGCATTACGTCTCCAATTTAAGATGGCTCCACCTTCTCTTAATGCATAATTGTTCTCAAAGGTAGTGTATACTATTGTACAACTATTATCATTGTATAATGCCCCTCCATCAACTGATGCGCTGTTTCCATTGAAATTACAGTGTGCAATGTTTAAAATAGAAACCCATTGGTTTACGATTGCACCCCCAAATTCTGCATTATTTTCCTGGAAAGTGCTTTTATATACATATAATACACCATGATGGTTTGCGATTGCACCACCATCTTTTGCACTGTTGCCTTTAAAGATGCAGTCGGTAACAGTAATTACGCTTCCCCTGTTGTAGATTGCTCCACCATAGTTTTCTGATTTTCCGTTTTGGAGGGTTAAATTTCTTATTGAAATGGTATATCCGCTATTAATGATGAAAATTCCTGTTTTGCCTAGTGCATCAATTATAGTGCCCTTCTTACTCTGGCCTACAATTTCTATACTCTTGTTAATGGTGATGTTAGTGTTGTTAATTCCAGTATATGTCCCGTTTGCTATGTTGATAGTTCCATTTGAATTCACTGTTCCTGTAGCATTTTTAATACTGCTTTTAGCAGTTTCCCATGAAAGACCATCATTACTATCATTTCCAGATGAACCATTCACATAAATTGTATCACCTTCCGCTGCAGAGACCTCGTCAGATATTACCACTGTGATCATTATGGTCAGTGTAATCATTAGTATCCATTTTTGCTTGTTATTCATGATTTTTTTCACCTCCTTTTATTTTGTTAAATATGAAAACGAATTTCCTTTATTTTATCAATTTAGGAATATTTCTAATTTATTTAAAATTTTAGCAATATATAATCGTTATATTCTTTTATAAAAGATTATTTTTGTTTTTTGATGTGAAGGATTCGCTAACATGAATCAGGATTTTTGAGTTTAGAATGTTTGCTAAAATTCTAATTTTAAATTTTAACAACCCCTTCGTATCAGTTGGGACATGGTTTTACAAATTTAGGGCAACAGAATATGATCCAATATATTTGGAGGATCACACAAAGTTTGATTTGAAGGGGTTGCTAAAGTAAACCTGATGTTTACCAATAATCATCTTTAGAATTATTAATATATAAATTTTTATATTTTAAAGAAATTATTGCATAAGCTATTCTTATTATTCACTTTAAAATAATATAATGGATATAATATTGCCATTTATATACTTTCATTGAAAAATTAACCAAATAAATTAAAAAAATATATAAAAAGAGAGATTAATATAGAATATTACTATTTTAACATAAAATTTTATACAGTTTATATTAATATTAGAATTTTATGCACATAATAACTTAAATCTAACTTAAAAAAAGTTTAAATAGTAAATTTTTGTCAATATACCCTTGAAGTAATATTTTTCATCTATCGTAAATGATATGGTTGAGATTTGGGGTAACGGGGATGATTATAGACTTTTTTTCTCATTTTGTATTGGTTTTATTTAAAAAAAATAATTAATAGTTATAATCTGAATAAGATGGTTATTTTGTATAATTTAAGAAAAATTAATACATAAAAGATGACATATAAATACAGTAGGATTACTCCTCTTCTAAAAAATGTTAATTTGATTGTCTAAGAGGACTTAACTAAAAAATATTTTGAGATAAGTGTTAAAAAAATAGAAAATTTATAACTGTAATTTTGATTTGAAATCTATAATAACAAATAAACATCTGAAAAAATGTCTAAAAAACTTTAAATTTGAAAAAAACATTTCATAAGTATTCAAGGTTTCAAATAAGATAATTTTGAGTAGATTTGTATAACTTGATTATTAAGGGATGTAATTTGGATTAAATAAAGATATTGATACAATAATTCTTGCCACGAGGTGATTAAATGAGAACATTTTTGGGGATAGATATTGATGAAAATCTTGTAGAAAAAGTAGTTAATATACAAAAACAATTAATGGAAACAGAAGCACCTTTAAAATTAGTTGAAGGGCAGAATCTTCATTTTACCTTCAAATTTTTCGGCGAGATTACACAAGACAAAATAGATGAAATTACAAAAACCACTGAAAATAAGATAAAAGAATTTGAACCATTTGAATTATCTATAAATGGAATGGGAGTTTTTCCAAATCTAAGATACATTAGAGTATTATGGTTGGGTGTAGATGACCCAGAATTATTCTCAGAAATGTTAAAAGGTTTTGATGAAGAATTTGTAAAAATGGGATTTAAAAAAGAAAGAAGTTACATACCTCATCTTACTATTGGAAGGCTTAAAGGAGCTCAAAATAAGGAAGCATTAGTATCCAAAATAGAAGAATTAAATGAAGTTGAAATTGGAAAAATGAGTGTTAATAAATTAATTCTCAAAAAAAGTGAGTTAACACCTTCCGGACCTATTTACACCAATCTGAAAGAATTTGAACTGGTCAATGAGGAATAGTTAAATAAACTTTGATTTATTTAAAATAATTAGTTTTTATTCTAAATTTTGAAAAAATTAGTGGATATTATGAAAAAACTGGAATACGAAAAAGTATTGGAAAAAATAAAACCAGACCCTAATGAGTACAGAACAGTTAATAAATTAGCAGACGAATTAATAAGTATAATTAAAAAAATTGCATCTGATAATAATATTAATGCTGAAGCTGTGCTGGTAGGATCTGTAGCTAAAGACACTTGGCTTTCCGGGAAAGCAGATATTGATATTTTTATTAAGTTTCCATTAAGCACTGATGAAACTGATCTTAAGGAAAAAGGATTATTTCTGGGACATAAATGTATTGAAATACTAAATGGAGATTATGAGTTAAGATATGCATCCCACCCTTATGTCACTGGATTGATAGATGGATTCGAGATTGATTTTGTGCCATGTTACTCCATCGAAAATGCTGACGAACTCAAATCTGCGGTGGATCGTACTATACTACATACACTTTATGTTAAAAGCAATCTACTTAACAGTCAAAAAAATGATGTTATACTTCTTAAAAAATTCATGGAATCAATAAATACGTATGGATCAGAATTTAAAGTAGGTGGGTTTGCTGGATATCTTTGTGAACTTTTAGTATTGTATTATGGTTCATTTAACGCCGTATTAAGAGCAGCTGGCGATAAATGGTGTCCGGGATATGTAATTGATATGGAGGAGTATGGGACTGGAAAATATTTCACCGAACCCCTGGTGGTGATAGATCCTGTGGATAAAAATAGAAATGTGGCAGCAGCATTGACTAAACAAAAAATGGCAGAATTTGTAGTTGCATCCAGAAATTTTATTGAAAAGCCAGAATTAGAATATTTCCAGCCAAAAATTATTGAAACAGATCAAGATAAAATTATGAACGAATTTGTTAAAAGAGGGACCAGGACAATTCTTTTAACTTTTAGGCCGCCTTCTGTACCTGCGGATGCTGTTTATCCCCAGCTTAAAAAAACTGAAAACTCATTGAAAAAAATCGCCCAAAGGGAAGAATTTAATGTTTATGGTAGTGATAGTTGGACTGATGAGACCCGTATCGCAATCATCCTATTAGAAATGTGTGTCTGGGAACTTCCATCAATAAGAAAACATTTAGGACCATATGTATGGAATAAGAGTCATCAGGAAAAATTTTTAGAAAAGTACGGTCACCATGCCTGGATAAATAATGATCAATGGGTTGTAAATGTTGAAAGAGAATATATTGATATTGGATCTATGTTTAAAGATCTTTTAAGTGCTGAGAAAATAAATTACCTTAAATTAGGTAAACACGTGAAAAAGGAAATTATTAAAAACGTGGAAATAATTGATGTAAAAAAGTTTTTAAAATCTGAAGAATGTAATGATGAGGTTATAGATTTCCTATTTAATTATCTAAATAAAAGTCATAATATTTGGAGATAAATGGAAAATTTAACTGTCATCTATATCCAAAAAAAATTCAATCCTTTCTGAAAAAATGTTTATGATTAGTACTAATTATTATTGATTCAGTTGATTTAATCATCTCTTTCGTATACAAAATTAGGTACTGCATGTTTAAAGGGGTCGAAATTTTCAATATTTTTTACTTCCATGCATTTCATGCTCACTTTAGAATGTAAAGAAGTGGGAAGTCGTAAAATTCTTTTAAGATCAATTGATACTTTTGCATCAACCAGACTCATATTCAAGTCTGATAGCTCTTTTATTAACTTTTTATAATTAACAGGGCCTACATTTTTTCTAAATAAACCCCACTGATCATTATTTAAATATTTCCTGTTATTTAAAACCTTTTTTATTAATGGTTTACTTAGGTTTTCTAGTTTTGTATCCTGATTTAAATGTAATATATCATATTTTACCCGTTTGGTGAAGACTTTAGGGTAGCCGAATGGTATAGAAAAGTGTTCAAGTTTATATTTTTCTCCTTCAGTTCCATATTCGCTTTTAGGAACTTCGCTACCTACAATGTATTTTAATATTTGAGCTCTTATCTCACTATCCATTCCCATTACTTCCTCATCCAACACCCTTAAATGATATCCTCTTCCAGAATATACAACATGAATATTTTTTAGTCCAAGATCTCCGGTTAATGTATCCATTAAATTTGAAACTATATCCTTTGCTTGGTTAAGACAAATTTCGCATACATTATCACAATTACATGTTCTTATGGGAATATCTTTAGCATCAACATCAAAAACCAGCTCAGATTTTATCCAATCAGCTCTTTTAAATGGTTTATCATAAAAAGCCACCGAGCAATATGCTGCAAAAGGTGATTTATATCTGATAAATCTTTTCAAATATTCCAGGGATCTGAAAATCTTGTAACGGTCGTTAGGTCCTTTTCCCAAATGATCAAAACCAAATTCACGTTGTTCCATACGGTTTTTTATAAAATCCGGGATTTCTTTTACATTCCACTCTTCTCTATAATATTTCCTACGTTCTTCTAAGGTAGCTGGTTCATTCATTAGTATCACTACCTTTGGAATATTTAGCAAACCTTTCGTCTACTACCTCTTTGAAGCCATTTTCATCAGATTTAAGGTTGCTTGAGTTATCTGATTGATGTTTTTCGTCAGTATCATTATTTTTAGATGATTTTTTATTCTCAGATTCCTTTTTTAACTGCCATGATTTACTTTTATAATATGATAAGGGGTTTCCAATCTTTTTACATATATTATCTGGTTTACATAATGCTGGTAGATGGATTTTAATTTTATCACAACTCATAGGAGTATACCATTTACTCTCACCTTCATGTTGGAGTTCTGGGTCTTTGTGTACACCAAATCCTAATTTTGCTGTTATATTCAACTTTTCCTGGGGATCGTCTTCAAAAAGTGGAGGGTTACATCGGTCTGCTGCATCATAAATTAAGGGCAATATTTCATTTTTAATAACTTCCAGTTGAGGGTCAACGTCAGATACTTTAACAGAAACATTGTCCCTGAAAATAGAAGGATATAATCTGGCATAGGATAAAAAGGATGTTAAAAGAAGAACAATGGCATCATTACGATTCCCTGATCCAACACCATTTAATGTAAGTTTAATACACGGCGGAAATGCATCAGGATTTAGTCTGAAACCTTTAATTCCACCTTTAAAAGCAGTATAATGGCGGAGATTATTTGTTAAAACCTTTGATATTCTATCTCCCACTTCTAAAATATAAGGGTGCGGTTCCACCTTACCAGACATTTCGCTTACCTTTTTAATGTAATCTTCTGCTTGTTGCATTATCATTTTAATCATGATAAGTTCTTTTAGCTGATCTCCAATCAAAAGATCATACATTCTTTCCGGATTCCTATGCTTTATTTTGTCAGAAAATCTTTCTATAAAATCTTCTTTGTCTAGTACAATTTCTCCATCATCTAAAATTAATTCATATAAATTGATCTTTTTGGAACTGAGTATCTCCTCCAGAAACATCCAATTAATGTTTTCATGAATTAGCAGATCATCCAAAATCTGTTGAGTCAGATCTCTCCGGTCACTAAGGGGTAATTCTTCCAGTCTATCTTCAATAATACTTCCCTGTGAATCAACTAAAAGTTTAGATTCCCTGGAGTTGGGATTGAATTTAATTCCAATAGCCTGGGCCAATATAAAAAAAGCAATAACATCAAATTGAGTGATTGATGGGTCAAATAAAAAAGCATAATCCTTATAATTATAATTTTTATCATTTTTTTTCTTAAGATACCATTCTAAACGTTTAATTGCCAATTCAACATAATTTTCAGGTATGTTCTGGTTATCAGAGATAATTTGTGATTTACTACTATCAACCGCATGAATTAAACCAGGATTTTTTTCAAAAATCCCTGTTAAATTGCCCATGTCCCTTACAATCTGTTCCCCTTCAAGGGATAGTGGATTTAAAAATGATACTGAAACCATGATTATCCTTTGGAAATCATTATAAAAATATTTATCCAGTTAAATGAAATTAATTAGAAAACATTTCACTTAGTAAAGTTATCTGAGCATGCTTATATAGATTTGATTCCCATTTTTTGATTTTTAAACGTATAAATCCGATTTTTAACGTATAAATCCATTTATATCAAAAAATTACATGCCATGGTAAAATTTAATTATTTATAAGTTAATGATGAATATTATTACAGACTTAAAATATCTCACAAATCATACTTATTTAAACTTTAAATTTCCATTTTTAGAGATTTATATTAAAATTTAAATAGATAATAAGATTAATCTTATTTAACTATTTATTTCCCATAAAGTATTCTTAGATAATAAATACATTCTTAAGTTTACTGTTTTGATGTTTAATAAAATTCGAATAAACGTGTTTCGAATAAGATTATAAAATAAGATTAAATATTTAAAAATAACGTATATATTATTTAATAGGAGGAATCTAAGTTGGACAAAGTATTTATCACATGTGCACTGCCCTATGCTAATGGCCCCTGTCATTTAGGACATTTAAGATCCACCTACATCCCTGCTGATATTTATGCCCGTTACAAAAGAATGAATAACATTGATGTATTGTTTGTATGTGCTACTGATGAGCATGGAACCCCCATAGCAGTTAGAGCAGAAGAAGAAGGGAAAGAACCGTTAGAAGTAGCCAGCAGATATTACAAGATGATCAAAAATGATCTAGATGCCTGCGATATTTCTTTTGATAATTTTTCTAGGACATCTGACCCTTTACATTATGAAATAGCTCAGAACTTCTTTTTAGACCTTTATAATAAAGGATTTATTTATGAAAAAATAATTAAACAACCCTACTGTGCAGAATGTAAAAGATTTTTACCAGATAGATATGTTGAAGGAATATGCCCCCACTGTAAGGGTGAAGGTGCCCGTGGAGACCATTGTGAAACTTGTGGCCGGCATTTAGATCCTATCCAATTGATTGAACCTAAATGTTTAATATGTGATTCCACTCCCCAGATAAGAGAGTCCAAACAATATTTTTTTAAGTTAAGCCATTTCCAGGACGAATTAGATCATTGGATTCAAGATAATGATAATCTACCTCCAAATGTTAAAAACTATGCATTACAATGGATAAAAGAAGGTTTGAAAGACTGGATACTAACCCGGGATATGGAATGGGGAGTTCCAGTTCCTCTGGAGGATGCAGAAGGTAAAATTATCTATGTATGGGGAGAAGCTTTTCTGGGCTATATCTCATCAGCCGCCCAATGGGCCCACAGGAATAATTCATCATGGAAAGAGTACTGGAATGATCATGCAATACACTTTATAGGAAAAGATATAATCTACCATCACACCATATTCTGGCCAGCATTACTAATGGGCTATGGTTGTAAGTTACCAGATGCCATTGTTGCCGGCGAATACCTCTCATTAGAAGGAAGTAAAATGTCCACCAGTAAAAATTGGGTTATATGGGCCTCAGATTTTCTCAAAGATTTTGAAGCTGACATTCTTAGATATTATTTAGTGATAAACGCTCCCTTAAGTAGAGATACTGATTTTTCATGGGATGACTTTCAAAGAAGAGTGAATGACGAACTGGCAGATGTGGTGGGAAACTTCTTACACCGGACTTTTTCCTTTACTAAACGCTTTTTTAATGGAAAAATCCCGGAAATAACTCAATTAGATGAAATGGACTTGGAATTTAAAACAAAAATAATAGATACTCCTAAAACTGTTTCAGAGAATATAGATAATTACAAGTTTAGAGAGGCTTTAGTGGAAATTGTTAAACTGGCCAAATTAGGCAATAAATATTTTAATGATAAAGAACCCTGGAAGACAATCAAATCCAATCCCGAATCAGCCTCTAATTGTTTGTATCTATGCAATCAGCTGGCTAAAAATTTAGCTGTAATGTTATACCCTTATATGCCATCTAAATCTGCTAAAATATTAGAAATAATGAATTTATCTGGTTTGAATCAGGCTTGGACTAACCTTAACGATTTTATTCCACCGGGTCATGAGATTAACAAACCAAAGCCTCTATTTAATAAAATAGATGATGATGTTATAATCAAGCAAAAAGAATTACTCTATAAAAATTTGGAAGGTGGATTTGACATGAAAGATATAATTACTATTGATGATTTTGCTAAAATAGATCTTAGAGTAGGTAAAGTTATAGGTGCTGAATCAGTTAAAGGGTCTAAAAATTTACTTAAATTAATGGTAGATATTAAAGATAAAAAATTACAGGTAGTTGCGGGGATTGCCCAAAAATATTCCCCTGAAGAAATCTTAAATGAAAAAGTTATAGTTCTGGTGAATTTAGAACCAGCTAAACTTTTTGGAATTAAATCCGAGGGAATGATCCTGGCAACAGAAAAAAATATGAGCATATTAACATCAAAAAAAGCAGAAATTGGTGAAAGAATAAAATGAACGAATCTGTATTAATTGGGGATGCTGAAAAATTTCTTGATGAAATAAAACGCAATGAATTAAATACAGATGATTTAGTCGATCTTGAAAGTTTTAGTCAATCATATAACTTATTAACTAAGAATTTAGGGAAATTACAAGAATTCAAAGAAGTAATGGAACTAAAGGGTTATAAGGCACCTTATAGATCATTAGCCCGTTTAGGGCCTCATACAGCTGGCGAAATTCAAATAGAAGATATCCAAGACGTCACAAGGCATAATCAATACTTCAGAATGAAAGCAGCTGCTAAAAAAAATATATTAGACCGTATAAACTCTGCCATATCCTCCCATAGGATAGCTATTGGTCATCTAGAAGAGTATGCAGTAATAAATTGCCGATCATGTGGCAAAAAGTACAAAGGACATGAAATATCTCTAATATTAAACCATCCTTTTAGATGTGAATGCGGTTCTATTGATTTAGACCTTGAAATTAATCAAATAGGAGTTTATAGACTTAGAGTTTTAAAATATCTACCTCTTTCTGGAGATTACATGGTCAAAATGTCTGATTTATCTCTATTAGGTAGGGACGCTTATAAAAAAATAATGAATATTTTAAAACACGAAAAAAGAGGAGCTATTAAAACTGTATCCCTGGTTATCAGAGTTCTTGAAGATGATAGGTGGATCAGGAAACGGGTTAGTTTAGATGCAGATGACGGAGAAAACTATGAAAAGGAACTACAAAAGAAATATGGTTCCAATGTAAGAATAGAATTTTTGCAATTTCACCGGAAAAAACCAGCCATACTTAATGACAAACACACCCGGACTTCAATTTCACTGGCCTATGTCAAGTATGCTGAGGATTCTATTAAGAAAATATTTGATAAAATCCTCCTAAATCATTTGAACAACTTGGAAAAAGTAAAAATTTATGATGAGTCTAAGGATCTGACTAATAACTTGACGGATGATAATTTAACTGAAGATGAACTTAAATTATTGAAAAAACAGCGCTTAAGACATATATTATTGGAACAAGGCTTAATAAATTCTGATGATTCCATTGATTTAGAACTTGGCAAGGATTTAGAAAGAAGAAAAAATCTGAAAAATAAACTTTTTATTGAAATTCCGAGAGTATTAGTACTTTGGGATATTGGTAAATATTATCTTACCACTTCATATGACCGTAGAATTAAATATTCTGGCCCTTTTCCATATCTCCGACCAAACCTGGACCGTAATCAATTAAAGGCATTTGAGGACTTTGATGAAGATGTGGTTAATGTGTTGAGAAAATATTTGGAAGAAGAAATTGTTATGATTAACAATTTTAGTGAAGTTTTAGCCGAGAAATTTAAAATGGAAAAGCATACTAAAGGAATCCATCTTCGAACTAATCCAGTAGCATTTGGTGCTGCGGTTTTAAAATTAAAAAATGAATTAGATATTGAAACTGCGGCCAAAGTTTTTTCTGTTAGTCCTAAAGAGGTCTCAGATGAAATTAAAGTTTTAGAAACTTTTGGAAAGCCTACTTCTAAAAAAGCTAGGAAATTCCTGGAAATTATCAAAAAATAAATAATATTAAATCATAAAATAGGAAATAAAATACTATTTAAAAAAGGGTTTTTATATAACTCATAAATTTAATTTTATAAAAAAAATAGGTTTTTTCATAATTCTTGACTTATTTGGTATAAAGAATAGTTTTATAAAAGTCATTAAATTATTTGGTGATAATTTGGATGAAATATATCTTAATGATTAGTATATGTTGACGATTTGGTGATAATTTGGATGAAATAGTATATGTTGATGAACAATTATCCTCCAGAGTGATAATGGAACTATTAGATAAACATCCAAATGTGAAAATAATCCAATGCCCCCCTAGTCTTTATAAAAGAACTTCAAAAAAATATTTAGATGCCCTTCAGGAACTGGGTATTGAAGTGGAAACTGTAGAAAGAAAGGGCAGACCACCAAAATATAAAGAGGATGATGCGGAAAGGGTTAAAGATTTGCTAAAAAGGGGATATTCTCCCAAAGATATCTCAAAAAATTTAGAAATACCCCTTAAATCCGTTTATTATCTGAAAGATGTAAAGCTAACGCCTGGTAGAAAAGCCAAGTATGATGAAAAAACGATAAAAGAAGTAAAAAATATGTTCAAAAAAGGTGTAAAAGCAAAAGAAATATCTGAAAAACTTAATATACCTTTAAGGACTGTTTATTACCTATTAAGAGGTTAATCTATGAGTTTAGAATTATCATCCGGATATCAGACCATTTTAATGATATCCACGATCTGTGGAATTTTAGCATTCTTTTCCACATATTTGGTTATGCCACGTCTTATCCATAAATTAAAGAACGCTAACGTTGTCGGTAAAGATTTGCATAAGCTTCACGCAGTTCCCGTTGCTGAAATGGGTGGTATAGGAATTTTATTTGGTTTTACTATTGGAATGTTTATTGCAATTTGGATATATCCCCCACTACAATATGAGTTGCTGATTACATTACTTGTAATTCTACTGGTAGGTATGGTGGGTATGGTGGATGATTTAATAAGATTATCCTCTAAAGAAAAGTTATTTCTTCTTTTTTTAGCAGGTTTGCCTTTAATATGGGTTTCTCCTCCTGAAGTTGGAATTTTATATATGATAATGATTCCCATAGCAGTTTCTATAGCATCTAACCTAACTAATATGTTAGCAGGACTAAACGGAATTGAATCTGGACTTGGCATCATTGCCATGATATCATTAACGGCGTCCTGTATAATAATGAGTAAGTATAATGTTTCAATTATAACTATTTCAATGTTAGGTGCTTTGATTGCATTTTTAATTTATAATAAACATCCGTCACGTGTTTTTCCTGGTGATGTGGGAACATTAATAATCGGAGCCACTATAGCATCGGTAGCATTTATTGGTCGGGTTAAAATTATAGCTTTTATAATTTTATTGCCCAATATAATAGATGGAATTTTAAAATTTTACAGTGCTGGTGTGATGGAAAGACAAAAACACACCCCTACTCAAGTAAGAGAAGATGGAAAACTTATTGCTCCGCCAGATGGTTTTAAATCACTTATTAGATCAATTCTCCGTAAACCTATGAAAGAAAAGACGGTTGTATTAATTGTATGGTTAATTGGAATATTATTTGGAGCTATAGGTATTATATTAGCATTTATTCTGCCATTAGAAGCGTACTAATATGATTCAATTGTTAAATAATAAAATTGAATATAAAAAGAGTATTAATTTGTTATTCATTATATAATGTATTTAATAATTCAATGGCCATTGACTCGGAATTTTTATCCCCTAGCTCCTGAAATTTCTCTACCGATTTTCTGAAACTGGCGGATACTTTACCCATATCCCCTAAGATGAAATATACTGTCCCGATCAATAACAAGGCAATAGCTTTACCTGTTTCATCTCCGATCTTATCAAATATGCTATGAGCATCCTTAAAATAATTTAGAGCCATTCTAACATTTTCTTCTCGTAATAATATATTTCCCATCATTAAAAGGAGAGCTGCTTCACCTTTATCATCACCTATCTCCTTAGATATGGTATAAGCTTCTTGAAGATGATCCATGGCATCTTTTTTTCTAAAATACATGTCATAAATTCTTGTAGCTTCAATAACTTTAATCAATTCTTCTAATTTATCACTAATCTTTTGGAAATCAGCAACGTATTCCTCTTCAACAGGGAATTTGGGAGGGATTTCTTCAGTTTTATGTTGGTCAACAATTTCTACCGCGGTTCTGATCTTTTCAACTTCTTTTATTTTTTCCAACATTTCTTCTTTAGATGAAAGTGACTTGGCTGATGAGTATAACTTAAAAGCTTCCTGATAATATTCTAATGCCGTGCTAATTCTTCTCATATTTAGATATACATCTCCAATTGTGTCTAAAACAAAAGCTTGACCTACCTCATCATTCATTGATTTATAAATTATTAATGCTTGCTCTAAATATTGTAAAGATTCATCAAATTTTTCCTCGTCTGCATAAATCGCGCCCAGGTTTATTAAGGTTTCTATTTCTTCTTCTCGAAGATCTTGAAGTCTCTGAATGTAGTAATCTACTGATTCCTCCTTTTTTTTGAGAAGATCAAATAAACCTAGTATGAATATAGTTTTGAGCATTTACTTCCTCTAAATAATTAAATTTTTATTATTTAATGTTTAAAAAAATTTTTAACGAATTTGAATCCCATTTTATTGTAATATCCTTTAGTGGCATTAATTTATCTTTATAAATTATCCAATGATAATTCCTTGGTCTGATATTTCATATTTAGATTCATTCCGTCCGGAACCAGCTAACTTTTCAATATAAAAATTTTTACCGTCCATTTTAAAAACATTATCCACTATGTCTTTGATTGAATCTTCAATTTCTTGATTAACTGTTCCCTCAGTATGAGTTATTATAGCTACTCCTCCAGCTTCCTTAACCCTCTTAACAAAAGCCTTTAATACACGTATTACTAATTTATCTGGATTAAATGCAAAGGGAATGGTAAGTGAATCAAATATGGATCTAAATTTGGGTGATTTTTGAAATACGAACCTGGTCCCAATACCCACTTTAACCATTAAGTCTGTGGGATTATGAACTGCTGTTGTTTTATAATTTTTAGTATCAGCTATTTTAACACCTGAAAAGTTTGATAAAGCGTCAATAACATACAACATCTCATTTTTTGAGTAACTCTGTATAAACCAATTGAAATCCATGGTCCTCTGTTGAAGTTGCTTAATTCCATAATCTGCAGTGATGTATAGACATGGTTCATTTTTTAAAAGACCGTTATACATGAATTGGTAGCAGAATATTGATTTACCCACATTAGGTGGCCCATAAAGAAGTGTTGTGGAATTTTCAGGAACACCTTCAAAACCAGATTCTTCATCTTGAATTAATCTTTCAAATCCTTGAATTCCTGTTTCAACCAGGGGAATCATATTATATCAGTCCTAATAATCATTCAATTATTATGCCGTCAGCAGTTATTTTATAGGGAGCTTTCTTTGTGCCACAGCCCACCATCGCTTCTATGGTAATATATTCCCCATCGAGCTTAATTACATTATCAACTACAGCTTTTAACATTGTTTCTACTTTAATATCTGCAGAACCTTCAGTATAAGTTATAATAGCTGTGCCTCCTGCTTCTCTTATACGCATTATATAGGCAGTTAACACCCGTACAATTAATAATTCCTGGTTAAATGCAAAAAGTGTAGTTAATGAATCTAAAATAGACCGAAACCTAGGTGACTTATTAGAGATGTAGCGTGTTCCCACGCCTAATTTTACCATTATATCCGTTGGATTATGTACAGAAGTTGCAGCATAATTTTTTGTATTAACAATTTTTGTGCCTGAAATGCTGGAAATAGCATCCACTATATATAATAAGTCATTTTCAATATAATCGTCTAGATACCAACCAAAATCTGATGTATTTTGTTGTAATTGCTTAATTCCATAATCAGTCAATATGTAAAGACATGGTTCCTCCAACAATAATCCGCTGTGCATAAATTGATAGCAAAATATTGATTTTCCAACTTTAGGTGGTCCGTAAACTAAAGTAGCTGTATTTTCAGGGAAACCTCCCAAGCCAGATTTATCATCAGCCATCAGTTGATCCAATCCCTGGATTCCCGATTCTATCCTTACAATCAAATTAATCACCATATAATAGTTTTAAAAGAGCGTCTAACGATTCATTTGTTCCTTTTCCCTCAGTAACTACTGCAGGGATAATTGGAATATCTTTACCTATTTTCATTTTTTCTCTTATTTCTGCAGGAGAAAGAGCTCCTTCTACATCCTGTTTGTTAGCAACTATTATCTTAGGAATTGCTTCAGCTCTAGTTTTTCTGATCATTTCCTTGGCCCTGGCAAATGTTTGAGGAGCTGCTGAATCAATTACAATAAATGCACCAACGGCCTCTTTAGATAATACATCCAATATCAAGTCAAAGCGTTCCTGGCCTGGTGTTCCAAATATATCTGCAAAAAATCCTTTGTAATCTAAATGGCCAATGTCCATGGCAATAGTAGTTGGAAATGCACCGAGCGCTTTTCTGTCCACAGAAACAGATTCAGTAGAAATGTTCTTTACAAAGGTGGATTTACCTGCGTTATAAGGTCCGGTAACTAATATTTTAGGTATATATACTTTTACTCCACCCGGTTGAACAATAAAAAATAAAATCATGGTATCTACTGGTTTACTCCATGAGGAAGATGCTACCATAAATCCTTGTCCAATTATCACCCGTTCTTCTATTGTTTTCAGCTCTACAACACAATCTACAGAACTTTTTAATTTTTCGATAAGAGCTTTTTCATAATCCCATTCAGTAAAAATGTATACTAAGGTAGTGTTGTACTCTTGGGCTAAATCATTCCATTTTTTAACAATATCAATGGTATTGCCATTGCCTAAATAATCAATAAGTATGGATAAGTTGTTAATAATACCTATACCATCTGGTATGTCTTTAATAGCCGCAGATACTGTGTCTTCAATTTCTGAATAATCAGAAATTGAATATTTGCCTTTTGAGGGAGCACCTAAAAAATTTGAGCTACTATCAATAAAGAAAACATTATTTTTTTCCATGTGAGATACAATATCCCATCCATATGAATCAAATTCGTATAATACGCTATCTGGTTCAGCTACATTAGTGAAAATAAATCCATTATCATTATTTTGTAATCTACCGTTTAGCATCTGATAACCAAAAGCTTCACAGTCAATTCCAGGATAGGCGCAGAACATTATTGATGAACCTGCCGGTATACCTCCACCTAATAAATCGTCAAGTTTAGGAATATGAGTTTTTTTCATTTATTACATCTCCTTGAGAACTTGATCAACTTTATTAGCTCTAGATTCCATTTCAAATAAGATTAAGCCAAGCTGAGCTTCTGGTTCTGTTAAAGCAGTTAAAATTGCTTTTTCCCCAGCAGGTATTAACACTATAGTGCCTTTTTCTGTTTTCACAGAAATCTCACTAACAGTTCCCGTATTCATTTGTCCCGAAGCTGCCTCGGCTGCACCCATAATGGTTGAACATAATGCAGAAAATATTCTGGCATCTACATCAGGCGGAGTTCGAGAATTTATTAAGAGACCCTCCTTGGAAACTATGCCTGAAGCCTTGATCTGACCTACTTGCATGAGGCCAGTTAATTCATCATCAAGCTTTTCTTTCTTTGTTTTTGTCATGCCCTCACCTAAATATATTTTATTGAGCTACATATAAAAGATATACTATTCTAAATTTGTTTGCTTATTAGTAATCTAATTTAATAATTTTAAATAATTTATAGAATACATAAATCATTAGGATTGTCATCAATGGACTTGTTACCATGTTAAGCATGGAAATACCGAAGAGAGGGTATATTGCATATAAAATTCCTGCAAACATATTTATTACCAGTATCAACATGGCTACCACAAAAATTTTGAAAATTTTAACCGTTTCACTTCTGCGGGTAAACAACAAACCTAGTGCAGCTTTTCCATATTTATTAAGAACCAGGAAAACTCTTAAAGGATAATAAAAGAGCAATATAAAGAGAATTAGGAAGAATATGGATGCTAAAATATTCATTTAACAACACCCATCCTGATAATTTTCTGTAATGAATAAACAAAATAGAGTAGTCCTACAGAATATATTATGGAAGCTAATCTGACCATTAAAGTAGTTTCCCCATAAATAACCAGACTAAACCCTCCCAAAAGAAAGATAATAGATGCTACAACCAAAACTTTAAATATGATTAGAATTCTTTTTTCATTCAAAAAAATCATTGATAAAGAAATATCCTCATTCTCTAAACCTTTATATAAAAGGATAGAATAGTAAACTATGAGTATTGCAACCAAAAACATTAAAATATAACCAATTAATAGTACAAAGCTCATGTTTATTTTACCATCCTCCTTAGAGATACTATTTAACCTTAAAAATTATTATTAATATAAAAAAGGACTAAAATAGTTTTATATGATTATATCCCCGTTTTTAATGGAATATTTCATTTCCAGATTAGTAAAGCCTTTGATTTTTAGTTCATTCCCATTCAAATTTATTAAACCATGCATTAGTTGTTGAATAGTTTTTACTTCTATCTCATCATGAGCACCTTCTTCCATTAAAACCATGCAAATTGCCCCGGAAGTTTTAACTCTGGTGGTTAAAACGTGTAAAAATTTAAAAATTGTTCTGAGACTGGAATACATTAGCAGAGTTGAAATAGAATCTAGTACTATTCTAATTTTTTTTATATTTTTTTGCTTATTATATAGATCTAAGAATTCATTGGTGGCTACCATCATCATAGTTAAATCAACAGGACTCTCTACGTAACGTATCTGTTCAGAGAAGGGTAATTCAACTGTGGCTCCAAATCTACTGGAAACACAATCAATAATACTGAAGTTTTCCAGTTTAGATCCTTGCAGATCATCCAATATTTTTTCAGCGGACTCGTTGGTGGAGATATATATGCAGGCTTCTCCGTCTTCTAAACCTTCGGTGATAAATTTTTTTGAAAAAATATCTTTGCCCGAAAATAGATCTCCAGAAAGTAAAATATTCGTACCCGGTGGTATTTTACTGGTAATTGCGGGAAAACCCAGACTATAAACCATTATATCAAACCTCGGCCACGGAATATATGGATAAAACCCCTAATAATTTGGTTTTTTAATAAATTTAAAAATATGTTATATCCCCCTCACCATTTTATATCTGTATATTTTTACAGATGAACATATTAATTTACATCTCTTTTATTAGATAACTATATCCATTTAACATCTGCTGTGGTAAATACATAATTATCTGAAAATGCAGGATTATGAAATATATTTGTTAGATTATGAGTATTAAAAGTATCTGTAATGCTTTTTCTAGCATAATAATTGATTCTATCCCCATAAGAATTTTTATCTTCATACTTGCATATCATGGGACAGGATGCGTGTATTATTAGTTGGATCTTTGTTTTATTATAAACCTTGCTAAAACCCTGATTTTGGTAATGGATTTTGACAATTTTAATTGATGATGCATATAATAGTCTGGGCTTATTAATTTCATAATCTTCAAAAGTGTCTTCAGAATATATTGCAAAACTATTACTACTTGAACCCTCAATGGAACCACTTCTTGCAGCAGTCATGGCTAAGTTTAATTCATTGGCATCAGCAGCAGCAGAGAATACTATAAGAGATACTGAAAGAATAAAACCAAGTAGAAATAAATATTCTGCAGATGTTTGGCCTATAAAGTCCATATTAAACCTCTAATGATTAACATAAATTTAATGATAATTGGAAATTTTCAAATTTTTATGTTTAAGCTTAATTAATAATAATACAGTTACTATTTTCTCCGAACCTTGAATTACAGATAGTATATGAATTTCCAGGATACAAAATAATTTGTGTACTTTCAGGAGGCAAATTATCCACTATGTTTTGCGGAATTATGCTGGACCGACCCATCTTACCATCTACATATATATACACCCCGGATGAGTTTACCTTAACCTTGTAATCTTGACCTCCAATATGGGATGGTAAACTCATATTTATTTTATGTCCTTCTCCAGCAGCATGAACTAAATTAATGTTATTAGCTATCTTTTCTGCTAAAATTCGGGCATTGGCCATGCACTCTGTTTCTTGGGCAGTTCCTAGACGTTCTTCTATAACATTTATCATGGATGTTGTGATAATAAAAAATAAAATTATAGAAAATAATAAATCTAAGCTAAAAGTTCCTACTTGATCCATAATAATTAATAGATTAAATGACATATAAATGGTATGTTAGTAGTAAGAAAGGTGTGCATATGAAACCAACAATAAATTTTAACCTTCTGGTTACCCTAAAAGGTCAAAAAGCTAATAATGTAGGGGAAGAATTACTTGGAATGGAAGAAATAGAATTAGCACTACAACCACACGAATCAATATTGAATATTAAAGATTCAGAATTTGCTAATGTTATTCTCTTAGATCTAAGCATCAAACCTAAACAAGCATTAGAAATTTTAAGAAATGCTAACACAACTGTGATCTCCAAAATTGTAGTAATAGATGAAGTGGTAAGAACACGCCCTAAATTAATTAAAGATAAGGTCTTGCAGATTGCAGATGATAAAATAAATTCAGGACAAAGTTTTGTTGTAAGATGTGATTTGAGAGGACGTAAATACATCGAATCAAAAGAAGAACTTAAAGAATACGTATCAAGGGAAGTAATTGAAAATTTAAATATTATAGAAAATGATGATAATCCAGACTGGATAATACAAATTGAAATTATTGGGGAGAACACCGGGATAAGCGTCTCAAAACCAGCGGATATTATAAAAAAGGATTAATTAAATTATTTATTTTCTTTACTAAAAATATTACAAATTAATTATTAAAGGAGACTATTTCCAATGGGAATAGTTATTAAGTAGCATGTATGAGATTGTAATTTTCAAAGGTGGGGTTTATAAATTTGATGAATTTAAAGAATTGGTAGAAGACCTTGGTGGTTTGGTACTTAAAAAGGATCATCTAGAAATTAGCCGAGGAATTTATTTTTTATCAGAAGAGATTACGGTTCCCCTTATTTTGCCCGTTAATGAAATAGTTAATGTGAGTAAATTGGCTCATGAAATAAAGGGTATGATCTTTGAAACCGATATAGAATCTGAAAAAAAAGCTGAGTTAATCTCTTATTTGACTATCTATGATATTCTAAGTAAATCCAATAAATGGATGGGAAAAAAAGATCTGGAAAAATATTTAAAATGTCCCTGTATTATAAATTGCCATAATTCAAGTGAATTTTGTGCCAAAGATAACCTGGATGAAATACTAATGGATATGTATACAATTGAATTAATAGATATGCAGAATAAAATAGATGAAGTTAAGTACCGTTTAAGGATACAAAAATGATTAAAGCTGGAACACTGACTATTTTAGGAATAATTGTTATTTTCATTGGAATTATTATCATATTCGCTGGAACTGCCTTACAGAGTACTAATTCTAAAGAGGGAAATGTTAAAGCGGGAGGAGTGATTATGATTGGACCTGTTCCCATTATATTTGGAACAGATAAATCGTTTACCATTATCGCCATAGTTTTAGCTATTATCTTGATGATTATTTCTTATTTCTTATTTTACAGACAATTTCTACCATAAAATAATTTTTTAATTTATCTAACATAAAATAATTTTTTAAAATCAAGTTACTTTTAACTTACCGATTGAAAATAGGATTTATATAAATAGATATTAAATTTGTCTATTTCTTATAAACAAATAGACTTAATTAATTATAAATTATCATAATTGAGTAGTAGGAGATTATATTATGCGTATTGTAATATTGACATCCGGAAAATATGGATCTAGAATAGTAAATAATATTGCAAGCAGAGGTTTAGCTCCATTTATAGTAGGATTATACGAATTTGATGAAGATTTACCTGAGTTAATTGACGATTTTGATGAATTTATACCCGAAAATCTGCCCGAATGTGATCTAATAATATCAATAGGACTATTTGGAGATATAAATATGGTGATCCCCATGATATCGTCTATTACTAATTGTAAATCCATAATTATTCCTATTTACCACCCTAAACAGATCCCTGCCGGTCTTCAACAAGAAATTATAGATAGCCTGAATAATGCTACTGTGGTCTTTCCCAAACCATTTTGCTCTTTAACCGAAGTAGGAGACAAATATGTGGATAAATTTGCTAAATTATTTGGAAAACCAGAGTTAATGATAGAATTTAATAAAAGAATTGGTAAAATTAAGGTTTTAAGAGGAGCTCCTTGCGGATCAACATGGTTTATTGCAGAAAAATTAGAGGGTATACCTTTAGATGAAGCAGAATTTGTGACAGGTGACAAATTTCATAATTATCCATGTTTAGCTTCCATGGATACAGACCCGGCTATAGGAGATACTATAATGCATCTGGCAGGATATAAAAGTAAAGAAGCTGTTAAGAATGGTTTAGGATTTGCATTTAACACTGCCAAAATTGATCCAGAAGTTTGTCAAGGGGGAGAAAACTGCGACTACCCCTGCATTGATGTCTGCCCCACTGTCAAAATTGGAGATAAAACTATTTATAAAAAAGATGATGAAAAAGCAGAAATTGACCCTGCCACATGTGGATGCTGCGAATTATGCGTTAAAGAATGCCCTTTTGGAGCTGTTGAAATAATCAGTGAAAAAGTGGATCTAAAAAAATTTGAGAAAAATAATAATCAAAAAAAGACAAATTGGTAATAGGTAGGTTATATTGAATTCCTGAATAAAATAATTATTCAATACACGAATTTAAGTGAAATGATTAAATTAAAATAAGTTAATATGGGATATGTTGATTAAATTAAAATCTATAAATCTAAGAGTTGAAAACTATGAAAGGCAAAGTTATATTTATTGGAGCAGGCCCGGGAGACCCTGAACTAATAACCTTAAAGGCTTTAAATGTTTTAAAAAAGGCAGATATTATAATTTACGCCGGTTCTTTGGTTAATAAAGAAATATTAAGTTATAATAAGAAGGATTCTCAAATTTACAATAGTGCATCAATGGATCTAACCGAAATAATTGAAATTATGGAGGAAGGTTTTAATCAGGACAAAATTATTGCAAGAGTTCATACCGGAGACCCGTCAATATATGGGGCTATCGGTGAACAAATAGAAATTTTAAATAAAAAAGGAGTAGATTATGAAATAATCCCCGGGGTAAGTTCCCTTTTTGCCGTTGCAGCTGCCCTTGAATCTGAATTAACACTACCCGAAATATCTCAAACAGTGATCATTACACGCCCTGAAGGAAGAACGCCCAAACCGTCAAAGGAATCTATTTCGCTTCTGGCCCAGCATAATGCTACCATGTGCATATTTCTAGGTATACATATGATTGATAAAGTAGTTAAAGATCTGCTTAAATATTATCCTCCTCAAACTCCTGTTGCTGTAGTTAAAAAGGCCTCATGGACTGACGAGTTAGTAATTAAAGGAACATTAGAAGATATTGAAGAAAAAGTTAAATCCGCCGGCATTAAAAAGACTGCGATTATTGTGGTGGGTAATGTGCTTGATCCTGGAGAAATAACCCCTTCCAAACTTTATGATAAAGATTTTTCACATGAATACCGAAAGAAAAAATGAAAAATTAATAATAAAATTAATGACCATGCTATAAAATACTAATAATCATTGGGATAAAAATAAATGAAATTATTTAATATCCATATTCGTTTAAAAGTAAATCATAACAATAGACATTAAAAAACTGGATACTAAATTCTATAAATAGATATAAGAATATTATGAAACTTAATAACTTAAAAAAGGAATTTATATCTACCTTGAAATCATTCTCTCCAGCCATAGCACTGATTTTAATTTTTCAAATATTTTTTATAAAAATGGATCTTTTAGAATTCCTGCCCGTTGTAATTGGTCTTATTTTCACCTTGTTGGGGTTTGTAATTTTCATTCAAGGGGCAAAAATAGGGCTTTTACCCATGGGTGAACAGATAGGTGCCACTTTTATAGAGAGAAAAGCTCTTTTCATGATATTATTATTCGGATTTCTTTTAGGAGTGACCCTAACCATAGCCGAACCAGACGTAAGAATACTGGCTTATCAGATTGAAAATGTAGTTCTCTTCATTCTAACCCAACAAGAAATTATTTTGGTAACGGCATTGGGGCTTGGAATTTTTGCCATTGTAGCAATTTTAAGAATTATTTTAAATATCTCCATTAAATATATTTTAATACCCGGTTATACCATCAATTTAGTGCTGGCCCTATTCTCTAATGAGGAATTTCTAACCACTGCCTTTGATATGGGTGGTGTAACCACAGGTCCCATGACTGTGCCTTTTTTAATTGCATTTGGAGTGGGTATTGCCTCTGTTTTGGGTGGTAGGGATCGACTAACTACTGGTTTTGGATTTATGGCTATAGGATCAATAGGTCCCATAATGGCCCTACTTATATATGGATTTATAAAAGGAGGGATCTAGAATGGATCTCAATTTACCTCTAAAAATTTTTATAGAGGTTATCGAAGCAATAATTCCAGTGGTAGTGCTTTTTGTCTTTTTCCAATTATTTGTTCTGAAAAAAGTTCCAGCCAATGCCAGGAGCATTATAGTAGGTGTATTCATGACCACCATGGGATTTTTCCTCTTCATGTTAGGAGTTCGTATTAGTTTAATTCCCATGGGTGAGAAGATCGGGGCTGTTTTATCAGGGACTAATCAGTTACTGGTTATTTTTATCATATTTATAGTTGGAATTATCGTAATTTTTGCTGAACCAGCAGTAAGTTTACTGGCCTACGAAATTGAAAATGTTTCGTCTGGTTTTCTAAGAAAGAAGTACATAACTCCCATAATTGCCCTGGGAGTTGGAGTTTCACTACTTCTTATTGTATTACGGATCTACTTTGAAATATCCATAGGCTACATCTTAATACCAGGGTATATTTTAATAATGATTTTAACTTACATAGCACCACGTGATATAATTCCAATAGCATTTGATTCGGGGGCTGTGGCCACCGGTCCTGTGGTGGTGACCTTTGCCCTGCCCATAATAACCAGTATTGCCATTAATGTGCTGGGAGATAGATCAGGTGTTTTTGGACTGGGAACCATTGGAGTGATAGCCATGTGTCCCATTATGTTTATACTAATATTCGGCATTTTACTGAAAAGGAGGATGAAAATTTGAGTAAACAAGACAATTTCCAGATAATATTCGCCATCGTAGAGGCTGAAAAAGGAACTGATATCCTGAAAAAAGCTCAGGAAGCAGGAGCTGAAGGTGGTACCGTATTTTTTGGCAGAGGAACTGGAATACATGAACATGAAAAGATTCTGGGAATACCTATTGAACCTGCCAAAGAGATAATAATGATCCTAATTAAAAAGTCACAAGTAGATGCAGTTCTTGAAGCTATTATGGAAGCAGGACACCTAGAAGAGCCTGGAAAAGGATTAGCATTTGTATTGGATGTTTCAAAAGTAGTGGGTATATGTCACCATAAATATTGTTCTATTGAGGATGAATTTTGAAATTTTTAGAGATATCTAAAGTCAAAATCTTTCAAATAAGATTAAACAACTATTAATTTAACATAGTCCATCTTAAGGCAAGTTTTGAAAATACCAGATTATTCGTTCATCGCTGACCTATTCAATCTATAATAAATAATTCTAAAAACTTGCTATTCTTGAGGTGGCTGTGGATCTGGGTATTTATTATATCTTCAAAATCATGTTTTATTTACTTTACCTACTCTTCCCATTCCTGTGGACGGATTCAAACTAGTATTGAATTGATTTTTCCTTTCAAAGCTTTTTTTCCATGTTATTTCCCAGAAGCATTCTGGCGCCTGTTCTAGTAATTTCTGATCTACCATAAAATCCTAACTCCTCTTGTAGTTCATCCAATTCATTCAGGAGTTTTTCGTTTAATGAAACACTCCTAATTGGCAGGTGAATATATAAATTAATAAGTTAATATATCGATTTTCAAAAAATTTATTAAGATAATATTTAAATATTAATAATCACATACTATAACAATGAAACAACTGGTTAAAAGATTATTAGTCTTGTTAGTGGTTTTCATAGTTATTATTTCTGTTTTTATTGTTTATTACTCCTCATCCCCCAGTATTAACCAGTCCGATTCAGATAATAAAATGGGAGTGATAGTTTCAATACTCCCCTTGGCAGAATTTGTGGAAAAAGTTGGTGGAGATAAAGTAAAAGTAACAACCATGGTACCTCCTGGTGCAGATCCCCATACCTACGAACCAGTGCCCGAACAGTTAAAAGAATTAAGTTCTGCAGATTTATATATTATGGTAGGATCGGGAATTGACTTTGAATTAGTTTGGATGGATAAATTCACCTCTATGAACCATGATATGGAAGTTGTAAATAGTTCAGAAAATATAGTATTTATTGAAGACAACCAATCCTCGGAAGGTGACATTCACGGATCTAGCACAGACCCCCATGTATGGGTTTCACCTAGAAATGCTAAAATTATGGTGGAGAATATTTATCAAAAGTTAGCTGAAATTGATCCTGTTAACCGAGAATATTACCGAGTAAATAAGGACAATTATATAAAAGAGTTGGATGAATTAGATTCGGATATATCTAAAAGTCTTGAAAATAAAACTAATAGAAATATCATGGTCTACCATCCCGCATGGGCTTATTTTTGCCGTGATTACTCTCTGAAACAGATTGCAATTCAAAATGAAGGAAAAGAACCCACTCCACAAGGTATAGCAAGTTTAATAAAACAAGCACGTGAAGAAAACATTACAGTAATCTTTGTATCCCCCCAATTCAGTTCACAAAGCGCAGAAGTTATTGCTAACAATATCGATGGTAAAGTGGTTAAAATTGATCCATTAGCCAAAAATTATGTGGAAAATTTATACCAGGTTGTTGAAGCATTTAAAAATTCCTAAAGGCAGAATATGACAGAAAATGTTGTTGAAATAAGTAATGTTTCCCTGAATTATAATAAGGCTCCTATTTTGTCTAATATTAATCTTTCAATTGAAAAAAATGAATTTCTTGCAATAATAGGTCCTAACGGTGGGGGGAAAAGTACTTTATTAAAGATTATCTTAGGATTAATTTCACCTGATACTGGTAGTGTGAAAGTTCTAGATAAAAAACCGGAGGATGCCCGGGACAAAATAGGATATTTACCACAGCATACTTACTTTGATCATAAATTTCCCATGAACGTGTTTGAATGTGTCTTAATGGGAAGATATAATGGATTATTCAATGATTATTCTCAAGAAGACAAATTAGCTGTTTTAAAAGCGTTAAAAACTGTTAAAATGGAAGAGTATAAGGATCGTCAAATTGGTAAACTGTCCGGGGGTCAAATACAAAGGGTTTTTATAGCAAGAACTATTGTTAGAGAACCTAAACTGCTCCTATTAGACGAGCCTATGGCCAGCATAGATCCAGAAATGCAAAACGAATTTTATAAACTTTTAGCAAGAATAAACAAAGATATGACAATAATACTGGTAACCCATGATGTTGGGGTTGTTTCAGCATATGTTGAAAAAATTGCATGCTTAAACCGTAAATTATTCTGTCACGGCACCCCTGAAATAGCAGTTAAAGCTTTGGGTGATGTTTACCAATGTCCGGTGGAGTTAATTGCCCATGGTATACCTCACCGAGTTCTAGAGGAACATGAAAACAATAAGAACAATCATGATAAATCTAAATAATAATTAGAGATATATTAAAACTTAATTTCTGAAATACGGTTAATAAAATCTAAAATCCTGAAAAATTTAAAATTTATATTTACCTAATACATGAGGATGCTATATTATACTTGAGGAAACGCAGATGTTGGAAATTCTTCAATACGGATTTATGCAGAATGCATTTATAGCTGCAATCCTGGTGAGCATTGCCTGCGGAATAGTTGGGACCTATGTTGTTATAAAAAAAATTGTTTTTATAAGTGGAGGGATCTCCCACGCCGCCTTTGGAGGTATAGGATTAGGATATTTACTGGGTATAAATCCAATTATTACCGCCATTCCATTCAGTATTCTATCGGCATTAAGTATCGGGGCCTTAAGTAAAAAGGTTGAAGTTAGCGAAGACACAGCAATTGGAATTTTATGGTCTGTAGGAATGGCATTAGGTATTCTTTTTGTTAATTTAAGTCCAGGATACGCACCAGACTTGTTAAGTTACTTGTTTGGAAGTATATTGACTGTTCCAGGATCAGATCTAATAATAATGTTAATTCTGGATGTAATTATTATTTTTACTGTATTTCTTTTTCGTAGAGAATTTACAGCCATATCTTTTGACGAAGAATTTTCCAAGGTAGTGGGTATACCCTCGGATATCATGTACCTATTACTTTTATGTCTGGTGGCTCTGAGTGTAGTGGTTTTAATAAAAGCTGTGGGAATTATATTGATAATAGCTCTGTTAACCATACCGGCAGCCATCAGTAAGAATTTCACACATAATATCAATAAATTAATGGCATACTCAACATTAACTGGAATAATATTAACGTTTATCGGATTATGGTCATCCTATATTTTTAATCTTGCCTCAGGGGCTACTATTGTAATAGTTTTGGGATTAGCATTTGTTTTAACATCATTTATTAAAAAAATAAATTAAAATAGCCGTGATTGTTAATAAGAATTATATTGGTGATTTTTTTATGGTTGATATTATCATTTTACCTTAAAAATGGTGAGGAGAGAATATTTATTTTTTATAATGTTTGAAATATTAGAAATATAGATAACTTTTTTAATAATTTAAGAGAATAATACCTTTATGAAATATAAAACTCTATTTTTTATCTTATTTTTGATCTCATTATTAAGTTCCAGTTCTATCGCCTATGCTGATGTTGTAGAACCGGGTATGAAAGATGTTAATCTTAAATATCAAATTTCTAATATTAACGATTTTCCAGATTATATCTTCTTGTTAAGGGGTACTCCCTCGCCAAATATTCAAATTATAAATTCTAGCGAATTTAGCTTTTATAAACTTAGTTCAGCTACTATATATGCCATTAAAAAAACAGATTTTAATCAAAATATCGTTAATGGTACTTCAGAAGAGGTTGAAGCATTTTTCCAGAATAATAATCAATTGATAAAATCAAATATTACCCTTGATGGAAGTTTTGGTAATGTTAAAATAAGCAATCCATTGAAAGAAGCAACTATAATCTTAGAGATCGAAGAATTAAATTCAACAAATCTGGAAATCAAAAAATCAAAAATTGTTTACACATTTGAAGATGGTTCTAAACAAGATGAAATTATTAATAACCAAAATGTCTTACCTGAACCTTCAAGAGAAGAATTTAATCTAAATGACTATTGGTGGTTAATTACTGGGATTGTGGTAATTTTAATTATTATAATAATCATCCTATTAAGATCAAGATAGAATTTTACTCTAAAATTTATAAATCCATTAAACTTTATGTCTAAATAGAAGATCAAGACTAATAGATAATATTGAGGTAAAAAATGATTTTCAGTGCAGATATTGCAGACACTCTTAAAACCGCTGAAGGGGATTATATAACCATAACCATAATGCCGGGAAAAACATATTATGGTGAAGTTAAATTGGTAAAAAAGGATTATCTTATATTAGATTTAAAATTAAGGGGCGGTAAAGATAAAACATCAGTTCTTATCCCATTTAAATATATTATATCCATAGAGTTTTAAAAAGTAAATTAAATTAAAAAAAATATCCTACCAATTATTAAAAAAATTTAATTTCTAAACTATCCTAAACAAATATAAAAAAAAATTATTTCGAAACTAAAAATAATAATTTATTTTAATCTTTTTAACCCTTCAGAAGTTCCTATAATAACTTCATGGGCCATGCCAGAAAATATACCGTTTTCTACCACGCCAGGTATGTTATTTATCTCTTTTTCTAATGTTGATGGGTCTTCAATTTTATCAAATTTAGCATCAAGGATGAAGTTACCATTATCGGTTATTACTGGTCCGTCCTTTTTAACGGCCATTCTTAAAGAGGGTAATCCATCAAATGCGTTTAATTTATTTTTAACAACTTTAAGGGCCAGGGGTATTACTTCGACCGGCACTGGGAAATTACCTAATTTTTCAACAATTTTTGATTCATCCACGATCACTACAAATTTATCTGCAGCACCATCCACTATCTTTTCCATAGTATGGGCGGCTCCTCCCCCTTTAATTAGGTTAAGATCAGGATCAACTTCATCAGCCCCGTCAACGGCAATATCAATATCATGTTCCTCCAGAGTAGTTAAAGGAATATTAGCGTCTCTTGCTATGAAGAATGATTGGTATGATGTTGGAATTCCCATGATTTCTATTTCTTCATTATTTATCCGTTCACCTAATTTTTTAATGAAATGATGAGTGGTTGAACCAGTACCTAAACCGACCACATTACCATCTTCAATCATCTGGGCTGCTTCATAAGCAGCAATTCTTTTTTGATCCATAATAAATACTCCTTATCATAATAAAATAATTAATCGAAAGTTCTTCTAAATTCATAAGCTCAAACTAACTTTAGTAAGATCAAACCCTTTTATACATTTATTTTTTGGTTTTCCCTTATTTTTTATTATTTTACACTTATCCCCACTTTTCAAACCTTCTGGGAAACATAAATCTCTCATTAAACATTCTTCTTCGCAATTAGGAAATTCAAAAACCAACATTGATCCTTCAAAAGCTTTTTTAGAATCTACCAAAGTATCAATAACTGCTTTTTCTACCTCTACTACTTTAACTCTCCCTCCCTCATGTAGAGGGCAGTTATGCTGTGTTTCTTTAACATTTTTCACAATATACATCCTACCAACTTCTAGGGAATCTATGCAAGTATTCTTAAAACGACAAGTTTCACATTCCTTCGCAGCACCGATATGTAAAAATTGAGTCCCTTTCTTTGCTAAATTTTGCCCAATAAGTGTTATCATTTAAATCACCCCAGTAGTAGTAGCTAATTTCTCAGCAGCTTCCTTAGTAAGTCCACGATCCCCTAATATAGTATATCGTTCTTTTCTAATACTGTGCGCTATAGTTAATGCTTCAATAATATATTCAGGTTCTATATCCATTTCATAGGCAGTCGTAGGGGCTTTTAAATTTTTTAAAGCATCTCTTATAAACTTCCAATCACCGCCGTGTAAATGCATCATCATTATTGTACCTACACCACATTGTTCTCCATGTAATGCAGGTTTAGGGCATACTACGTCTAATGCGTGGCTGAATTTATGTTCAGAACCGCTTGCAGGCCTACTGGTGCCTGCAATACTTATGGCAATACCACTACTGATTAGTGATTTTACCACCATTCTAGAACTTTCCTCCAATCCCTCTTTTATAGCATCTGAAGAATTAATGATCAATTTTGCAGTCATTAAAGAGAGTGCAGAAGCAGAACTACTATAATACTCATTTAATAACCTATTAGCTAACTTCCAGTCCATGATAGCAGTATAATTTGAGATTATATCTCCACATCCAGCAGCTAAAAGTTTGAAAGGTGCTTTACTAATAATCTCTGTATCTGCAATAACTCCAATCGGTGGTTGGGCTTGTAGAGATACTGTACCTTTTTTATTTCTAATAGACGCTCTTGGAGATGCGATGCCGTCGTGAGAAGCTGCAGTGGGGACACTTATAAAATGGACGTTGGATTTAGTGGATGCAATTTTTGCCACATCAATAACTTTACCCCCTCCCACACCCAGTACAGCTGAACAATTATCAATTAAATCTTCCACCTTAGAAACAGCTTTTTCAGAAGCTTCATAAATTTTTACTGAATCTAAATCAAATCCTGCATTCTGTAAGCTTTCCATTACCTTTTCGCCCCCTATTTTAAGGGTTTTGGGTCCGGTAACCACTAAAACCTTACCAGAAAAACGAAGATCTTTACATATAGTTCCTGTTTTATTAATTACTCCAGAACCGGTGTGAATTTCCCGGGGGAATTGAATTTTTTTAGTATCCATTTTATTACCTTCAAAATATATCATTATAAATTTAAAAATACTTCAATAAAATAATTGTGTTTTTAATCTAAGAAATTCTAAGAAAATTTATAATTTTTCCTCTCTAAAATTTTCTAACTACAAAATATGCTTAAAATACTACTGTTACAAATTATTATTTAATTTCAATACTACATAATCTTATATTATTTAAGTTCCAATAAAAGAAATACTTATATCAATTTGTAAAGTTCCAATAAAAGAAATACTTATATCAATTTAAAGTTTTAATAATTGAAATATTATATTAATTTGTATTACGATTATATTTACGGTGAAATAATGTCAGAATTCAGTGAGTGGTTTCATAATATTTTAGAAGAAGCAGAAATAATCGATATTCGTTATCCAATTAAGGGGATGCATGTTTGGCTGCCTCAAGGATTTAAAATAAGAAAAAACGTACTAAGCATACTCAGAGATATCTTGGACGAAGAACATGAAGAAGTATTATTCCCATTACTAATTCCTGAAGATGAGCTTGCAAAAGAAGGTATACACGTTAAGGGATTTGAATCTGAAGTTTACTGGGTTACTCATGGCGGTTTAACTAAATTGAATAAGAAATTAGCCCTTAGGCCCACCAGTGAAACTGCAATGTATCCTATGTTTTCATTATGGGTTAGGTCCCACACTGATTTGCCATTAAAGTACTATCAAATAGTTAATACCTTCCGGTACGAAACAAAACATACACGGCCCTTAATAAGAGTTAGAGAGATAACAACATTTAAAGAAGCCCATACTATTCATTCTAGTAGAGAAGAAGCTGAAAAACAGGTTGAAGACGCCATAGAAATATATAAAAGATTTTTCGATTCATTGGCCATACCCTACGTAGTTACCCAGAGACCTGTGTGGGACAAATTCCCAGGTGCAGATTATACCATGGCTTTTGACACCATAATGCCTGACGGTAAGACCTTACAGATAGGTACTGTACATAACTTGGGCCAAACCTTTGCACGGACGTTTGATATAACCTACGAAACAGATTCTGGAGAACATGAATACGTTTACCAGACATCATATGGATTATCTGACCGTATTATAGCTTCAGTTATTGGTATTCATGGGGATGAAAAGGGGCTGTGCTTAACCCCAAATGTAGCACCATATCAAGTTGTTATTGTACCAATCATCTTCAAAAAGGGTGCTGAAAAAATATTAAAATACTGTGAAGAAATCAAAGAATTGCTAGAAAAAGAAGGAAATCTGAATGTCTACTTGGATGACCGTGACATCAGAGCCGGTAAGAAATTTTATGAATGGGAAATGAGGGGCATTCCTTTACGCATAGAACTAGGACCCAGAGATTTAGAAAATAATACTCTGGTTGCATTTAGAAGAGATAATCTAGAAAAAGAGTCACTGCCAATTGATGAGGATTTAACATCTCAAGTTAAGCAATTATTAACTAAAATATCTGAAAATATGAAGAATGAAGCAGAAGAGAGATTTAATCAACATATTGTTGATGTTAAAACGGTAGAAGAAGCAAAAAATCAAATCAAAGAACATAGAGGTATTGTTTCATTTCTATGGTGTGGCCAGGAGACTTGTGGAAAAGATCTAGAAGAAAAGGTGCATGTGGATATTTTAGGGATACAAGAAGAATATCAGAAAGATGGTGAGTGCATTAACTGTGGCAGTAAGGCAAAATACAAGACTTTAATAGCTAAAACATATTAATACAAAGCAAAGATTATTAGCTTACTGGAAATTTATGATTTATAAAAAGATCAATATTTAATCATGATGTATGCCAATTGTAGTGTAATGAGGATTTAAGATGAATATAAGAGTAGTATTTGTAGTTTTTTTGATATTTGCCTTTGCTTTAGGCACTGGAATCTGGAGTTATCAATCACTACAAGGATTAAATCTTAATCAGGCCTATGATGCTGGGAATATTGAAATAGTTCAAAATACTACTGCCGGTACTGTTCCCCACCAAGTTACCATAAAAAATAACCGGGCAGATTCGGTTAAAATTAAGGTGGGTGATACGCTTAAAAGTCCCCAAACCCAGGATCTGGTAATAGCAGAAGATAAGATAATTAATCCTAATACCACATCCAATATTCAAGCTTACTGTATAGAACCTGCCCAAAGGGCTGTGGTTGGTGATAAATTAATTCCTTCCAACAATAGTTCCAGCCGTATTATTCAAATCATCAAGGAATCAAATATACAAAATCCAGAAGAAGCACTTAAAGCTCAGATTCGTATATGGGTGTTGGTTTCTGGAGATAACTTAAATATATACCGGGCAGAACCATACGCAGTTGTTCAAACCCAGGGCCTTACATTTACGGAGATGCGTAATAATGTCTCTGAGGCAAAAATTGAGGTTATGACCAAATTCAACATGACCTCAGAACAGTTGAATAATTTTAATTTAAACGATACAGATCAAAGCCAGAGTTGGATTGATGGGATTATAATATGGATAAGGACGAATATAGGAATTTAGACTATTTCTACATATTTTTAGATAATTATTATATATTAAATTCAGATTTTAGAGGTTAATATGAATCAAGAAACCTATGCAATAATCCCTGTATCCCGGTTTTACCATGCTAAAACCAGACTTTCACCAACTTTAACGGTTAAAGAACGTGAAAATCTGTTAAAGTCTATGCTTAAAGATGTTATTACTTCTTTAAATGAATCTGTACAAAATGTTTTAGTTATTAGTGCAGATGATGAAGTATTATCATATGTAGAAAAACTTAATGTATCTACATTAAAAGAAAAGGGAAAAACAGATTTAAACGGTGCCCTGGGACAGGCCATAGAATGGTGTTTTAGAAGATGTGACCGTGTTTTAATTACACCGTCTGACGTTCCCCTTATTAAAAAAGCCCACATAGAAGATATGTTAAAAATGGGAGAAAAATTTGATATGGTTATTGCTCCATCTAAAGGAGGGGGGACTAATGCAATACTCTTCAACACCCCCATAGATACTAAGTTTGGAGACTACAGTTTTTTCGAACACATAAAAGAATCCGAATTAAAAAATTTGTCTTATGGAATATACGATTCATTTTATTTATCCATGGATGTTAACACCGCTGAAGATCTTGGAGAAATCCTTTTACACGGGAATGGAACGCGAACTCGGGAATTTTTAACGACTTTACCCTTAAAAATAAGTTCTAATCATGGGTCAGAAAGATTAGAAGTTAAAAGAGTGTCTAAAGATGAAGCTTAAATCTGCCATGTCTATTGCAGGCTATGATCCTTCTGGTGGTGCGGGTGTTTTAAATGATATTAAAACATTTACTGCTCTTGGTGTTTATGGAACTGCTGTTATAACCGCGATTACTGCTCAAAATATTTATGAAGTAGCCGATATAATACCAGTTGACCCGGTTTTTATTGAAAGAGAGATTGATCTAGTTTTAGAACAGGAAATAATTGAATATGTTAAAACTGGAATGCTTTATTCTAAGGATATTGTTAAATGTGTCTCAGATAAGATCTCGGACTATGGATTGAAGGTAGTGGTAGATCCGGTTATGGTGGCTGGTTCAGGAGGTTTTCTATCCAAAAGAGATTTTAGTAAGTCTCTTAAAAAACATCTTCTTGCTGATGCTATTTTAACTACTCCCAATATATTCGAAGCTGAAACATTATCTGGAATAAAAATAGGAAATGAAGATGATGCAATAGACGCTGCAGTAAAGATAGGTAAATTATGTAACGTGGTTATTACTGGTGGTCATCTGGGAGGAAATGACATATTTTATGATGGTGAGATTAAGATAATTTCAGGAGAACTAATAAAAACTAAAAATACTCATGGAAGCGGATGTGCCTATTCATCTGCAATAACTGCCTATCTCCTTAGAAGTTACAATCTGGATGATTCAATCAAAAAAGCAGGGCATTTTGTCCGTGAAAGCATAAGAAATGGTTATAAAGGTACTTTGAACCAGTTTTGGAAATTGGATAAGATATGAAAATACTTATTATATTTATAAAATATAATTTCATAATTGTAACTGAATTACTATCTTAAATTTAATAAAAATGATAATAAGGGGTGAAAATCATGAAAACCAATTGGAAGTTATTCATAATATTGTTAATAATGAGCATTATAGGAATTGTTGCCGTAATTCCCTATTCATTAACCTTACAAGGAGGATTACCTGCAGATCTTCCGGTTCCATTATACGTTTTATTAATTGCCCAGATTGGGCAGAACATTGTTTTATTTGCAATTTTAATATGGGTAGGTTTATTCGTATCCAAAAAGATTGGTTTTGGTCTTCCTATAATAGAAGGTTGGTTAGAGGGAAAGGAAGTAAAATCATATTTTAAATCAATTTTGGGAATTTCAATAGGTCTTGGTATTCTGGTAGGAATATTAATTGTTGGATTTGATGCTCTTTTTTCAATTATGGGGGTAACACTATCCACAGTATCCTCAAACCAAGTTAATCCTCCAGCCTGGCAGGGATTTCTGGCATCATTCTATGGTGGTATAAATGAAGAGATAAGCATGAGACTGTTCTTGATGAGTATTTTCGTCTGGATATTCTATAAAATAAAAAAGACTTCTGAGGGAAAACCAACAAAAATAGGTGTATGGTTAGCTATTATCATTACTGCAGTATTATTTGGTATCGGTCATTTACCCATTACCAGCGCCATAACTGCGATTACTCCCGGAATTATTTTAAGGGCCATAGTTTTAAATGGTATTGGTGGAGTAATTTTTGGCTGGCTATACTGGAAGAAAGGTTTAGAATCTGCCATGATATCCCATTTTTCAGCAGATATAGTATTACATGTGATAGTGCCGTTAATAGTGTTAATATAATACAAAAAAAGATTAGAATTTATTATTAGGAAATATTAAAAACAAATCTATACTTATAATATAGAAAAAATAGAAAAAAAATCTGTAGCCAGATATAGAAAAAAATTTCTGTGACCGTGCGTAGAAAAAAAATATTGTGGTAAATATCTCATTTTAATACGAGATATTTAAAAAAAAAAATGAATTGATACTAATTCTAGAGAATTTCGTCTCTTAAATCTATGGTGTCTTCTAGATCTGGTCCTGTGGAAATTATAGTTACTGGAACACCTGTTTCGCCTTCTATTTCGTCAATGAACCTTTTAATTTCCTGAGATAGTTTCGAGTAATCTTGTACTCTTTCACATTGCGGATAAAGTTTGTCCACGCATGTTAATGCTATCTGGGTTGCCCCATTAATCATGCATGATTCTTTGGCCAGTTCCATATCAAAAAGACCCACTCTTCTTCTTCGACCCGTTACTGTTCCATATTCTTCTAAGCCCATTTCTTCTGCTTGTTTTTGGCTCATCTCAGTTGTGAAGGGTCCTTCACCTACCCGGGTTATATATGATTTGAATACTACTATCACATCATCCACTCTGGTAGGGCCCACACCCACATCGGCTGAGGCTGTGCTGGCAGTGGTGTCTTTACTGGTTACAAACGGGTAAGTACCATAATAAAGGGATAGACCAAAACCCTGGGATCCTTCTATGAAAACATTTTGATCATTATCTAAGGCCTGGTTAACTTCTTTAGGAACATCAGTTATGTAAGGCTCCATTTCATCAATATCTTCGGCAAGTTTAGCCACCCTCATTACCCGGTCGGAGTTTGCTGGACCACAACCTGTACCAGTACTTCCAATCTTTTTAGAAAGGTAATCTGATGCTTGATCCTGTTCTTTATGCTTCTTCTCTATTATTGCGCACCGATAATCGGCAAAAGTCCTGCCTTTAACATTATATTTATTTAGATAATCTAATTCATGTAAAAAAACTTCAGGATCTACCAGCACACCGGCTCCAATAAGCAGCCTCGCCCCAGTATGAACAAATCCAGAAGGAGTTAATCTTAATCCATATTTTTCGCCGTGAAATTCCACAGAATGCCCTGCGTTGGGACCTACTCCTGCTCTTGCTATGATGTCGGGTTTATCGTTGTCACAAAGATAAGTGATACACTTGCCTTTGCCTTCGTCACCCCATCCACCTCCAACTAATACACTACATGTCATGTGAAATACTCCATATATTATAACCTCTTTTATATTAAAAAAGATTTCTTAAAAACTTTTCCATTTAAAAATATCAAATAAAAATAAAATAATTTAGATTAAGTAAAAAACATCAATATTCAAAAAAAATTGGCCTTATTAAATAGTTTAAGTTTGGAATAGGTTATCTTGGACCTACAATTTGTTTAAATATTTCCGGTGTAAATTTTCTCTGTAGTGCTATTAAAATATGCTGTTCCAATGCTTCTTCTAAAGTCTGTTCCGTTATTTTTTCATCACCCTTCCTTATCCGAATAGCCTGGGCAATCTGAGCTATATCTCTTGCATGGGCAAAGGTTGGTTGAAGGTTCTCCCCACCCTCTGAAGATTTTTTGTAAACCTTTTCAAATCTATTTAGAATATTTTCGTCGTATTCTTCATTAAGTTCATCCAGGTTGCGTTTGAAAACCTCCAAAATCTCATCCGTTGAAGGGTTTTCCAGGAAAATATGTAAGGGAGCTCTTCTTAAATGAGCCTCGTCCATTATGGTTATTTCCAAGTTAGTGGAAAATGCTGGTATAAAATGAGTGTGAACCACTATAGGGGCCCCTTTAACATAAATAACATCTTTTTTATTTTCTAAAGGGACTATAAGTCTGTTTAGAAGAGCATTATGATCCTCTTTTTGTCGGCCCAGATCATCTAATAGAAGTACTCCGCCGTTGGCCTTTATAATGGGAGAAGTTTCATATACTCCCTTATTTGGGTCATAATTTGTTTCCAGTTTTTCCGTGTTTAATTCTGAACCAGTAAATACAAATGGTGCATGAATTTTTATCCATCTAGGATCTTCTGGCTGTTCCTTAGTTGGTCGGTGGAAATCTGGATCATATAACTGTATAACCATCTCACTAAACTCAATAAATTTAGGAATTATTATGGGAGGTAAAAGCTCAGACATTTTACTGGTTAGAAAAGTTTTACCTGTACCGGGAGCCCCATATATGAACAGACCCTTCCCACCAATGGAAGATTCTACCAGCGTATTTTTAGCTCTATCCACACCAACAACGTCTTGGAACGCTTTTTCAATAACTTCAAATGGAATATTTAATGGGAATCTGTCTTTCAACTGAACTTCCATTATCTTATAATAAATATCATATGACACTGGGGCCAATCCCACATAATGATTCTCACTTAAGAGTTTAGAAGCATTTTCGTGTCCTTTCTTCTTTATAGTAAATTCCACACTGGGAAAAAGAAATCCTCCGCCTGTAGGGGCGCATAAGTCATCAGTTTCCAACATTTTAAGAATCTCTTCCAGTATATCAAAATTTAAGCCAGTAATTTCATTGATCTGGCTTACCTTAATATTTCCATAGGTTGAAACCACTTTTAATACTAAATTTTTGATAAAAGAGGTAGAAAGATCAATTTCATCAAGAGATTTAGGCTCTTTTAGGATAGCAAAAAGTTTACGCATCTTTCCATCATGATAATAGTCCATATAATCACTTATCCCCAGCATTATTATTGTAGATATAATATGTCCCTATTAATAGATATTTTTTTTTATACTAAATCCCTAATAAACAGTTCCATTTTTAGAAAAGAACATAGTTAAATTTATATTATTTAAAAAGAATAGTTAAATACAATATAAGAATCATTTATTCAGTTTATATCCTTGAAAAAATGATTAAATAAGAAAATGGCATTATTTATTAATAAAAATCCATTAATCGATTATTTCAAAGAAATGTTAGGCTTAATATTTGAGGAGGGTGTGTGATGTACTGTCCCAATTGTGGAACCGAAAACCAGGAAGATGCCAAATTTTGTGAAAAGTGTGGTGCTGAATTAGTTAGTATGGAAGATCAGATGGATGAAAATGAAGAAAAAAATATTCCTTCAAAGAAAGATTCCATTATAGACTTGAAGAAAAAGGAGGGACAGACAAGTAAGTCAGGCTATATTTTACTTATTGTGGGCCTTCTAATTTTAATATCAAACTTTTTAGTGCTTGGAGAAGCTATATAATAACTATAATTGCTGCAGTAATTATATTGCTTGGCTTAGCCACTATGAGAAAATCTTAATTTAAGGAGATGATGAAATGGATGATAAAATTAAAGTTGTTATTGGGTTTGTTTTAATAGTTCTGGCCATAGTATCTTACCTATTTTCCCAGTTATCCTCATCACTGGAGAGTTTAGGGACCAATCTCTTATTAATATTCCTGGCTTTGGTATTTGCACTGGCAGGTCTATTTTTATTATGGAGATATTTGCCGAAAGTATTATAAAAAATATATTAGATACTGTGCCGAAGTATTAAAAAATGTATATTGGAAATGATACCGGAAGCATTATAAAAAAATATATTGGACATTTTACCGGAAGTATTATAAAAATATATATAGGATCTTGGTAATTTGACTGAAAATAGTATATTCTGCCCTTTCTGCGGGAAAAAAACGCCAAAACAAAACTATTGCATAAACTGTGGAAAGCAAATTATAGATATTATTGAAAAACTAGAACATACTGGAAAAACCCACAGTACAAGTTCTGATGAAGAATTAATAATAGCCACATTCACTGTATCTGATCAGGCCCAAAAATCTGTAGGAGAACCAAAAAACATTTTTTTAACAACTAATTATATTTTAGAGGATAAAGGTTCTCGTACTGCTTTTGCAGGTAAGAATATGTTTATGGACGACTTTATTAAGAGAGAAAGTAGTCAGGAGATTAGTGAAAAAATAGATATCAATGATATTAAGCAAAAGTATCCGGAAATGAAGATAATCGCCTACAATGAAATTGAAAAAGCCGAACTATACACCAGCTATTGGAATACTTACCTGGAAATAACTGCACCCTCCTTCAAGCCAAAATACCTGCTTGGAGGAAAAAAATATAAGGATAAATACTCAGAACTCTTTAATAGAATTTTAAAACCAAAAATTGGAAATAAATTTATGGTTAAATAATAAAAAAAGGAATAGGAAATAAATTTCCTGATTAATTTACGGTGTTAAATATACGCTTATACGTGCATCATCTAATTCTCCACCAGATGGAACTGAGCTACTCATTGTATTAATTGTTTCTTCCCCTCTTACTAAGGATATGGTCAGTGTTTCATTGCTAGGTTCCTTCTTTTCAACTATAATTCTCAGACTACCTGTAACACTGCCTAAATCAATTGTTTCATTACCAGTACCTTCGATTGTACGTGTTCCCGATGAATCAGTTATGGTTCCGTTCCAGCTGTCAGTATAATTTACAACCAGCTTTACATTTGAAGCCATACATCCGGATACTGCTACCACCAAAGATACAAGTATTAATAAAACCATTATAACTTTTTTTGACATTTTTATTCACCCTTAAAATATATATCTCTATACCCATTTTAATATATAATATTAGAAATATAATCATGTTTAATATTATTCTTTTCATTAAATTTTAGTTTTTTAATTAACTTCACCCCTTATCTTTACGATAGAATATTTATAGGAAATTTAGCGATACATAATCTAAAATATGACGCCATAGTGCTAATAACACCATAAAAGACCAGGTAAGTTAATTCATATGGGCCGTTGACCGGCTAAATATTTAGTTAATTTAAATATTTCTACGAATAGGTATTATAATCTTATTTTCTTATCTAAAGTGTTTTTTTAGGTCAACACCGGTCCAGTTATAGTATTGGGGAACCTTAAACCATACTTTAAGATCTGAAGGCACTACCACCATTTCGTAACTGGTATAATTAGGGAATAATGGGCCGCCATTAGGTATGGGGGTGCTCATCATCTGCATCATTATTTCCGGAGTTATTTTACCCTTATTTTTTTGGCCCAGGTTTAAGAGATTATCAATCCTCACAATACTTTTACCAGCATCAAAAAGACTTCCCTGGACTGGATGGAAGAGACCCCATGCTGGATCAATATATAGATTGGTGGCAGCCATAAAACCGTTATGTTGGGGAGGTCTTACCCTATAGGTATAGGGCATCCATTCAAAGGAATAAGCTTGCTCTTTGTCTGCTGCGTTAATAATAGTTCCAACACTGGTACTCGCATTATTGAAGTTTGTTTCCAGTTCATTCATGTTGGAAGAATTTTGCAGTAGTTGGAATAGTTCTAGATTGGTGTCAGCACTATTATTTGGAGTGGGTCTGCTTGTGTTCCTATAAATATCTCGGATTTTTAGCCATTGATCAGGGGTGGTACCACTATTTAACTCTATAAACAGCCCATCACTGTTAACTCCTGATGTAAAATATATTGAACCAGTATATCCCAGATTTGCCACGGGTATGCTGCCATCATTAGGATTATAGACAACTATCTCTGTATAGTTAGCCATATTCGTACTTAAATCATAGTTACGCCCGGCTACTAAGGATGAATCTGTAGTGTAAGGTCCCCAGGCAGCTGCAAATGAACATTGACTGTTTGATGACTGGTTAGATTCCATATAATAAAGTTCTTTGATTATACTGCAGGTTAGGTAGGTATTATTTCCCAGGCCTGTGGTTTCAGATATTCCCATAATTATCTCATCATACTTAGGATAGGAAGCATAAGTTTGCTTAAGAATACTATTAAGTTCTTCATAATTATTTACCTGAATTCCGCTGGAATTGAGGATATTAAAAAAATTAGGATCACTGCTCATCTTGTTGTAAATATCATGCAGAGTATCATTTCTTAGAGCCCCGTACTGCCGGCCCATCTCACGATAATCCCCATTTAATTCAACCAAGTAAAGAGGACCGTACTGGTATAGTTTTCCCTCACCATAAGTGGCTACTACTTTACCAGAAGGACTAACAGTTTCTGCAGGACTGGTTGGTGCCTGAATGATTACTCCGACCACAATTACTACAAAAGCAATTACTATTATAGAAATTAGATTATAATTAACCAAGATTTCTCCCCCTAAACTTATTAACTTAACTGATTACACATGACCATAAATTATTATTTTTCGATATATATTCTCATTTATATTTAATTAAACTATTTTATTTTTAGATCTAATTCTAATAGTTATTGATTTGGATAAGATATATAAGATACTAAAAGTAGTGGCTATTCAATTTTAGTTATGAAGAAAAAATAAGATGTAATAATATTGTTAATAGTTTATTTTAAATTAATTTAATCTATAAAAGTAAAAATTGAAAATAAAAAAAGATATATCAGACTGTAATAGTTACAGTAGCTGATGGATATGAGTTAGACTGTTCTCCTAGAGTCTCTCCGCCCCGGGTTACCTTAAGACTCATAGGACCAGATCCTTCTGTTGTCCAGGTGCTAACGGTTAGAGTACCAGATATATTACCTAAATTGATTGTTCTATCACCATTACCTGATAGTCCCTTATAACCAAATTCACCACTTGCAGATCCACCCCAATTACCGTTATAGTTTACAGTGACTAAAACATCCTCTGAACTGGTAGCATTGGCACCAGAATCATTGGTACTGGATGCGTTCGAACCAGATGTGTCTGAACTGGATGTGTTCTCAGTGGTGGTGCATCCTGATAAAGCCACAATACAACAAACTAATACAACTAAACCTATATACAATATGTTCTTATTTTTCACCATATCACCTCACAAATCACGTAATTAATAGAAATTTTCAGGTTTAACGTGATATTAGTTCATTATCCTAATAGTAATATATATTAATTTCGTTTTAAAACTAAATTCGTGATTAAATATTTTACCCGGAAAATTCAGTTCATGATAGGGAGAAAACAAGTATTATGCATATTTAAAATATTATTTATAAATTTTTTTAAAAAAGTCTAATAACTGTTACTGATTATAAGAATTAATTAAAAATTGATATTTCATAACTTTTGTAGTTTCATTTATAATTTCTTTACAATAAAGCGTTAAAATGTCTACTTTTTGATAACCTATGAATTTAATCTATAAAAAAAAATATTTTTAGAATATTTTAAGAATTATTTCGATGTCATTAAAGTAGCAATACCACCTAGGAAAATTACTATTACTAAAAACCAGGCTAACCAGTAAACTAAAAATGGAAATATCCAAATAATTAGTCCAATGATGATAGCAGTTCCTATCATGGCACCACCACTAGCTTGTTGAGTTTATACCATTATTTCACCTCCCCCGCAGCTGTAAATAAAATTTAATGGGAAGAAATAATTTTTAATCACTTCCTACTAACAAACCACCTATTGCCCCGCCTATACCCATAGATATCATGTTCACTATTAGTGAAATTATTATCATGGTAACACCTGTGGCTAATGCTGCTGCAAATCCTACGACACCCCCAAAAATGGTGCCTCCAATAAGAAGCAGTATTGCCAGAATAATCGAACCAAATGCACCAGCCACAGTGGCATTGGTAAAACCCGATAGAATTCCGTCATGTACCCATAACCAACTATAAATCCAGAGATAAAGAGTGCCAAGTTCACTCCCCAATATGCATTTATATAGAATGCAAAGATATTGGCTAGTATCACTGCCAATATAAAACCTCCAATTACAGGTCCCCATTTAACCATTTTTAAAATCCTCCTATTTTTTAAATTTTTAATATATGAAATTTATCTATTTAAATGATTTTTAGGTAGAAATATGCTTATAAAAAATCCTAGAATAAATATTAACGATAACACATTGAATGTTTGCTTCATTGAAGAGCTGATGGTTGAATCAATAATCTGAGTTGCTTGTGGAACCAATTCGGCTGGTATGGCGGGTTTTCCAGTCTGCATTTTTTCCACATAGTTGAAAAGATCATCCTGAATCTCCACGGTGGTCTTATTCTCAGCCAAACCAGAAGACTCAATACTGTTTACAAGACCTCCGAATATTCCAATTAATAGCAAAACACCAATTAAAGCTGTTCCTATAGAATAGCCTAAATTTTTAAAGGAATTAAATAAACCAGAAGCATCAGTTTCCTGATCAATCCTGGCGGCTGACATGGTCAGGTTAGTTAATTGTGACAGCAGCAGACCTACACCCACACCAAAAACTATGGTTCCCGGTATAATGTCCATCATTTGAGTATTTATATTAAAAACCCCTGAAAGGATGAATGTCCCCGCTGCGGAGATAAGAAAGCCTATCATCAAAATATACTTTGATGCTAATATGGATGCCAAACGGGCGCCCATAATTGAAAAGACCAGTATGGTTACAGATGCTGGGAAAAGAGTTAAACCCGTGTCAAAGGCATTAAGTCCAGTGACCTGCTACAGAAACACGGGTATGATGAAAAGGAAGCCTGCCAGAGGAATCTGTGAAATTATTGAGCTAATATTACCCAGTCCAAACAGGCGATTTTTAAGAAGAGATATGTCAGTTAAAGGTTCTAATCCTTTATTGATCCGTCTTCTCTGCCATAATAGGAATATTATAAAGATTATAGAACCAGACCCCATGAGTGTCAATACATACTCCCATAATTGAGGCTTTGTGAAAAGCAAAATACCTAAAACGATTAATACTAATGATACAATTGAAAGTATGGCCCCTATAATGTCCAAATCTTTCCATTTTAGTGTAGGTTTTGATTCGGTTAAATAATTTCGGTATATTAATATGGCTGCAATAAATAGGAGTTCCGATCCAAATACCAGCCTCCAGGTAAGGAAAGTGGTGAAAAGACCACCTACTATGGGCCCTATTGCCGCGCCCATTGCGGCGATACCTCCCCAAATTCCAAAGGCTTTTATTTTATCTTGACCTTCATAGCTGGAACCTACCAGTGTTGTGGTTGCCGGCAACATCATAGCCGCGCCAATACCCTCTAAAATCGCCCATCCAATTAGGAGCATAATGGCATTAATACTTAAAGTTGCAATAGTGGTCCCTGAAGCATAGATAAGTAAACCTAAAATGAAAGTTTTCTTCCTACCAAGAATATCTTGTAATTTACTACCCAATAACATGAAAGAAGCTATTATCAGAGCATATAACGCAATAATTGACTGAATTATAGATAGTGTAGTATTTAATTCCACCACCAGGTTGGTTATTGCAACATTCATGGCTGATGTATCAAGTACTATTATAAAAATCGCCATACAGGCAACTAATACTGTACCCCATTTATATTGACTTTTAGCCGTATGATTCCCCCGCTATTTTATAATTAATTTAATATTAAAATTTTAGTATTATACATTTGATATTGACTATAAATTTCAACCCCGCTACCATGGTCTGATTAATGTTTTTAATACTGGTTATAATTAATTTATAATATTTTATTTAAATAATTATCTATTAAACTGTATCAGAAGTAAATATTTCTACTTAATAGAAATAAACAGATTAAATTACAGCAAATATAAAAATTATCAGAATTTCAAATATCATTTTAGGTTTTTAGTAGATAATATTAATTTTCCCTTTCATTCAATAATATTTACTACAATAATTGCCCCTATTTATGAAAATGATTATTTTTCAGGTTTCGGATGGTTTGACTCGGGATAAAGGAGTGAGATAAGGCTATTAAATAATCTAATTTAAGAAAAGCTTATTAACAAAATGTTATATATTTTAAACAAGATGAAATTGATATAATCTGGAGAATTTAGTATGAGAGAAACAAAAAATATTTTAATAGGGATTTTAGCAATATTATTGGGTTTGATAGTTATCATATTCCCTTTGATAGGTGTTTTCACTGTAAATTTCATAACTGGTGTTGGAATAATATTCCTGGGGATATGGTTAATAGCTCAAGGATTTAAGTCCGGAAGTTTAGCCGCAGGGGTAGCCTCTTTAATATTAGCAGTATTCGCCCTACTATTAGGAATAGTATTTATAGCAGATATAAAAGCATTTGAATTCTTCACATTACTAGCACTTTATATTGTAGGATTATTCCTGGGTCTGGCTGGTCTAACTTCATTAATATCTGGAAAAGGAATGAAAGAAAAAATTATTGGTGTTTTAGGAATTATTATCGGTATTCTATTTGTAATAATAGGATCCTATGTTAACCATCCTGTTGTATTAGCAGTTATAATAGGTTCATTCCTAATTATAGCTGGTATAATGGAAGTTTTCAATCTTTTTGGGGAAAGTAAGTTAGAAGAAAAGTCTGCTGACTAATTAAAACTAAGAATTTAGAGCTTAATTAAAAAAATTTTATAAAATAGAATAAATGGGGGTTTTAAACCCTCATATACTTTTTTTTGGGGATATCTTTTACCATTATAAAATTTCAGTTAAACATGTTTAACTGCGGTTCCAGTGGCAGTTACAATTAATGCACTGCCTTGTAAGCCTCCCATGGAGGTATAGTCGATTATAACATCAATCACTGTATCTGCCCCTATTGATTTAGAAGATTCAAGCATATGTGATATTGCTCTCTTTCTAGCCTCATCTAAATTCATTTCTTCTAATTGGGTAGGTTGAGTGATTTTTGATAACTTTAAAAGTAATCCTTCCGATTCTTTTTCTTTAGCTACAGCTTCCCCGGTAACTAAACCAAGATATTTCTCTATTTTACCATGAGATGGGGTAACAGTTAAAAAAGGTATAGTTAATTCATCAAGGAAAATTTCATCAACCGAAGGTCCCTTAATTTCCTCTTTAACTTCTGCTTCAGGTATTTTACCCTGGATTTTAGCTGGTAAGTAGAGTAAAAATCCTATAAATTTACTGATCATGCCCAGAACTATTACAAAAAGAATATAATTAACCAGTGTAGGAAATGCTGCTTGAAACATCAGTACTAGGGCAATTATAGTAATTAAACTTAGTGTGGCAGGTTCTCTGGGGAATAAGTATCCCGGGCCTAGCCAACCATAAGCATTAATCAAAATGAATGTTAGAAGAGCGCTGATAGCTCCTGTACTTCTACCGTATTTTCTACGGGCTATTACAGTTTCAACTACTCCTGCTATTAACGGACTAACTATATACATTATATTGAAACCGAAAATAACTAAATTCCAGGCTAAACAGATTATGGCAGAACCAAAACCTACTACAATACCAAGAAATACGGCCACAAATGCCCAACGTTTTTCCGTTAGATATTTTATCACAGAACTAGGCATAATACATCTCCTTAATATATATTGGTTTCATAAAATTTATTCCTGGTATGAAATGGCAGTACCGGTTACGGTGACCATGATAGTGTTACCCATGGTACCTCCCAGGTTATGATAGGCTACCCTGGTTCCTATTATTGCATTTGCACCTTTCTTTTTAGCTTTTTCCTGCATACTGTCCATTGCTAATTTTCTGGCGCTGGTGAGCTCTTCCTCATATTTAGATGTTCTTCCCCCTACCACATCTCTAACACCAGAGAAAAGATCCTTATACATATTGGCACCTAAAAGTGAGTCTCCAGTTACTATTCCCAGATATTTATTTATCTTTTTACCTTCAATAGTTTGTGTAGTTACCATTAACATGTAATGACACCCCAAAAATTTTATTTTTAAAAATTGAACTTGATTCTTATTTTAATCATGTTAAATGTATTCTTAAATAATATTATTGACTTTGAACCTTAATAACATTTTTATTAAAATTCTAAAAAAGAGTTTCATATTATTTCCGCCCAATTGTTCTCTTGTATTAGAAAATCATAAATTATCTCTTTATTTATAATTTCCATTGTTTTGACCATCTTTTAAGAATTCTACACATACATTTCAGTTTTCATAACAGATAAAAACCAAGAATATTTAAATATTAATTAAAATATTATAATACAGATTTAAAAGATAGAGAAAATGATTAATAACTAAAATTACCACATTTATCATCAAATTGTAGATATAACATTATATTTGAGAGAACTAGTAAGATTGAAATATAGTTCCCACTTACCCAATAAAAAGACATCAAAATATAAAAAGAATATGCTCTATGTCTAAATAATAGAATCTAAAGGTAATCATATGTTTAACATTCCACAAAACATTTTCTGGATTATTATAGCTGTAATAATTGTCCTTGGATTTATAATCATGGTTATGCAATGGAGACGGGTTAAATTAGATCATACTAGTGTTGAGTACTTGGATAAACTATCTGAACTTAAGAAGTTGGATCTAAAATATGATTATCTTGAATCCCGTAAATTTGCCAAAACTAAACCCTCAATTTCTAAAAATCAACAGGAACAGTTATTAAAAATTAGAGGAAACCCCTACCAAATAATTCAAGAAATAGAACATCTACAAAAAAATGTAGACAAAGAAGTTAAAAGCCTCAAAAAAGAAGAACCTTACCAAAAAATCCAAAAATCATTATTAAATTTGGAATACAAGAAGGATGAAATAGAAAAAGATTTCAGGAAAACTTTAAAAAGATATTATTAGTTTAATAACTATTAATCCATATTTGATTTTGTAAATTATCTTAATATTATTAAAATGGAATTATTATTTTTTGAAAATAATATATCCAGCTGCGCCTTTAAAAACTACTTTATTCTATTTTATATTAATTTAATTATACTATGATTAAGCAGGTTTAGTTGCTTCTAAAGGTATTTCTTTTAGGAATAAGGCAATTATCAATCCTATAAATGCCAGTACAATGGCTGCAAGAAAAATATTTTGTATTGATAGTACTAGAGCTTGGGTTTTATTCAGGTTAAGGGCGGTTGAACTAGCCAGTGTGAAATTCATTATGTATCCAAATAGTGGAACAAATACTATTGTACCTACATTTCTAAAAAACCTTATAGACGCAGTTACAACACCTATATCTCTAAGGGTAAATGCATTCTGTACAGCCACATAAAATATATTGTAGGCCATTCCTGCACCAATACCAAGAACAGTGGAATAGGCTATGAGCAGATAATAAGGAGTATTTTCATTCATTGATGAGAGAAGTACCACTCCTATTCCCGTGATAATAAATTCAATTATGGCCAGCTTTTTATATTTTCCCGTCTTAGCTATGATCTGTCCAGTTAATATGGAGGCCAATGTTAGGCTTAAAAGCATAGGAATCATTAAGAAACCTGAATTAGTAGCATTAAAACCTAGAACACCCTGGGCAAAGAGTGGAACATAAATCACACCACAAAACATCAATGCAGCTGCTAAAATGCTCAAAACAGATGACAAAGTAAATATTGAATTTTTAAAAATCCTTAAGGGCAAAATAGGTTCTGCAGCTCTTGTTTCAGCTAATATGAACAATGCTAACATGAAAAATGAAAATACAAAAAGCCCAGCTATCTCTAACAGTGAATAGGTCTCTAGATCTCCAGCCAGTGTTAAAGCCAGGAAGAGCAAACTAAGAGATAATGTAAAGGTGATGATTCCCTGATAATCAATAACTTTTTTAACATCTGGCAATTTGAAGTTAGGCAGAGAATAAAGAATTAATATTACTGCAATAATTCCAATGGGAATATTTACAAAGAACACCCATCTCCATCCCAGATTATCTGTAATTACACCTCCAAGGATTGGCCCTAAAACATCGGCAAGTGCAAATACTGATCCCAGTATTCCCAAGTATTTGGCCCGGTTTCGAGGAGAGAAGATTTCACCCACTACAATAATGGGGAGTGATAGTAAAATTCCACCACCTATTCCCTGAAGCCCTCTAAATAGGATTAGTTCAAACATGTTGGTTGAAAAACCACACATGATAGAGGTTAAAACAAATGTGATAATACCTGCAATTAAAACATGTTTCCTGCCGTAAATATCGGATAATTTACCAAAAAGGATTATGGAGATGGTGGAAGTTAACATGTAAATTGTAAAGGGCCATGTGTAATATTCCATCCCCTGAAGACTGTTAATAATTTTAGGCATGGCGGTTGCCATGATTGAATAATCAAAGGCAGCTACCAGAAGCCCAACCATCAAACCGGCCATTATTATAATTTTTTTATTTTTAACCAGGTTATAATGGCTATCATAATTCATTGTTATCACTGTGGTCTATTTTTTGATATTTTTTTAATTTAAGGCGGGTTATTCCTAAAAATGATAATTTAATGGTTTAATAATTATTCTTGCTTAAACATCATTTTAGTTTGCATTTCCATCAAATTAGAAACTATGCGGGACAATTGGTTGGTGGGAATACTTACCATAATGTCTTCTGGATTGATCTGCATATTTTTCCTTGCTGCAACGTCACCAAATCCGTATGTGACCTTTCCGGTCATATATGGAGTTGCGGCCATTGAACTGCATACTGGAATTGCGTCAGTGCCCAGTCCATGTGATCCTGAATCATATGCATTGGCATGCAGTATTTCCATTCCCTGTTTTGGCTTGCAAATGATAAATAACAAGTCAGGATCAAATTCTGCCCTGTTTAAAGGAGCGAATATGACTGCATTAAAGATTCCCGGTTCTATGTTTACCTCATTTTTCCAGGAGCACTGTACTGCTGGAATATTTTTATACAAACCCCTCATAACTAAAAATGCACCGCTTTGTACATTTGCAGGATAATCGCGAATGTCTTTAAGTCCCGAGTATCTTGCACCGCCCAGACATTCCTCTTCTTCTGCAGTTGCATAGAATACTTCTCCTTTTATAGCTTTTTCTAGTTTAGTGCAGAATTTTGATTTAGATTCTTCTTTTTCAATATTTTCAGGCTCTTTTACCGCCCATTTTATGGCCACTGGTTGATTATCCAATTTTAGAAGTTCTAGTAAGTTATTTCCTATTTCATTATAATCCATTTTAACTACTGCTCCTTTTAAATTTCATATTACCATTTCTTAAAGAATTCTAATTATTTGTTAATTTTTTTAATTAACATGTGAAGAAATAAATCTCCTATATCATTGCTAAATGTTTTATCATCAATTTTCTTGCTTTCGAGTATTTCTTTACTCCAGTCGCCCATATTTGCCTTACCATTGTAGATTATTGATAGGAAAATAATTGCTTCGGTAGGATTCACGTCTGGCCTGATTTTACCCTCATCTATACCTTTTTGTATAGAATCTATGCCTAGGGACATAATTTCTTTGAATAATTCCCTTACTTCCTGGAACTCGCCACTGCTGTTCATTTTATCCATATCGAATTGTTTTTTAATGGACGTTGGGGAATATAAGAGCCTGAAATAGTCAGGATATTCATTAGAAAAATTATTATTGGCATTTAGATATAATTTTAACTTTTCTAAACCAGTTTCTCCTTTTTTAACCTCATTTTTAACAGTTTCGGCCCAAATTCGGATGCCGCGTAATACTACTGCAAAGTACAATGATTCTTTATTTTTAAAATACAGATAAAGGGTACTTTTGCCGAGACCGATTTCTCTTGCTATTTCATCCATTGAAACATCATCAAAGTCTTTATCAGCTAATAATTCCCTGGTAGCATTAATAATATCATTTTGACGCTGTTTTCTTTCTCTTTGTTTCCATTTTGCAAGTGACATACGATTTCACTCCAAATCCAATATGACTAAAGATCACCATACTGACTTATCAGTCAGTAATATAACTAGTAGTCATTATTGTATATAAAGATTTTGGATAGAAAATAAAAATTGTTATAAAATCATTGAATTATTACTATTGGACTAAAAATTATTCGCCTAGTCGCTGCCAAAAATTATGAAATATTAAAAGATCATTATTCTACTCTGCTACTAATTTTATTTGGAACAAAGTTGAAATTTATGTAAATTTCAAGATTTATATTATAATCATAAAATATATTTTAAAAAATTTCAAAATGTTGATAAATGGATCGATACATATACCCCGCTTTATCTAAAAATGGTATTTTCTCAGATTTTTAAAATTTAACAGTGGAAGTATTGGGAGATGAATGGATATGATGACAAGTCAACATCACATCTTAAATATTTCAACTGTTGTTTTTAATAATACTAAATTTCAATAAAATCAAAAAAATAGGTATATAACTTAAAATGATTATCTAATAAATATATTAAATATTCAATTTAAGAAGTATAAAAGTTATCTGGGGTTAGATTATATACCATGAACTTTTAACAATTTTTTTTGTTTTAGGAAAGAAATATAACTATAGAATTTAAAAAGTGATGAACATTCCTTAACACCTTAACTTTAGAGTACCTATAGTCAATAAAATTTATTTAAATGTTTTATTTAATAAATAATTGAAATCCTCTAAAAAGACTTCATAACCTAAAACACTTAAAAATATTAGATTATTAATCTTATAAGAGCCGATACCTTTATTACAGCAGCGTTCTAATAATTAAATGATGACTGATATTGATTTAGAAAAAGTGATGCTTACTTTATCAAGTACTTCAGAAAAACAAATTGTTATCACATATCATGCGCTTAACAAGATGAATGATAGAGATTTAGCTGATAAATGGATTCGTAATTCTTTACTTAATGAAAAACCCCAAGGTATATTAAAACAAGATTTAAATAAGTTTAAATTACATTATAACCATCCTAGTAAAAAAGGATATGACTTAATTATTATAATTGCAATTATAAATTCTCCCGAAAACATTATAAGAGTAGTAACATCATATGAACAAAATGTAAAAAGAAGGTTGCGAAAAATGGATAAAACATTTAAGATGGATAAAGATTATGATGTACAAAATGATGTTCTTTACCTTCGTATTAAAGATGATTACAAATATAAGGAATCTATTGAAATTGAAGATAACATAATAGTTGATTTAGATGTAAATTACAGGCCTGTTGCTTTAGAAATAGTAGAAGCAACTTCCATTTTAGATGTAAGTAAATTTTCACTAAAAAAACTTATTAAATGGGATATGTATATAAAAATAGATGAAGACTCAATCCGTATAAATGCTTCTTTCATAGTACCAATTAGACATAAAAAAGTGGAAAAGCCTATTACTGCTAAAACTATGAATGACATCAATTTACCCAATATGCAAACTCATTATGATTTAGCAATAGCATAATTTTATTTTTAAAACAAATCTTTCTAATTAATTTGATTCCAAAAACTATTTAATTTAAACCTAAAATAAAACAACATTCTAATAAGTGATATTTAATAGTATAGGAGATTAAATGTCAAATAAAATATCATCTAAAATAGATAATGCTGTTATCAGAATTAAAAGCATTCCCGGATTTGAAAATGTTAAATTTATAATTCTTCACGGTTCTGCTTCTCGTGGAGAGATGAAGGAAGATTCTGACATTGATCTATGTATTTATTATAAAGGAGATCGGGATGAAGCATCAGAATTTAGATATAAGGTACTTTCAGAATTATCTGAAGATTATTATGACATCCAAATATTTGAAAATCTTCCCTTGTATGTTAAAAAAGAAGTTTTAAAGGGTGAACCTGTTTATTTACCTGATATACAATTTTTGTATGATATAGCATATGATACCATTAAAGAATATGATTTATTTAAGAAATATTTATATGATTATATAGGAAAAGAAGCAATTGTCTAAAAAGTTAAAAGGATAATTATTATGACATTAAGAAAAGTTATAATAAAAACAAAGATAGCAGAGATAAATGATAGTCTCAAACTAGTAAAAGATAACTTGCCATCATCATTATCCACATTTAAAAAGATGGGATTGATGAAAGATGGTATCTACAAAAGAATGGAATATGCTATAGAAAATGTTTTCGATATATGTTCTATTATTAATTCAGATCTGAAACTAGGGGTTCCTGTGGATAATGAAGATATCTTAAATAATCTATATGAAGCAGATGTTATTGATAATATAACTATGGACAAATTAAAATCTATGAAAGGCTTCAGAAATATATTAGTACATAGGTATGGTAAAATTGAAGATGATATGGCATTTAAAATATTAAATGCTAATTTAGACTATTTTGACCATTTTTTAGAGGTTATTGAAGAATTTATGAAAAAAAATAATCATTGATAATCAATTAATAAATCTTTCATAAAGAATTAAATATAATAACACAACACAAAATATTACTATTAACTAGAAAATTCTTTTTTTTGCTGATTATTTAGTATCACCAACCCTGCGGAGAATTTAAGGATATTTCAACTGTATAAGATTAAAATAGTTATTTAAATATTATCTTTCTTTTTTTTAGAAATTTTTGAGATAAATATTAATGATTTAATAGTTTAGTATGTGGAGTAATGGCAGCTAATTGAACTTCTTTAAATAGAAATATGGATCATTCGTTATAAAAGAGTTCCTCTCCAGTAGATTAATAAAATCATTATTTTCAATAAATTCAAAAAAATAATGTGTTTATACAATTATTGAAACATGTATTGTAACTTAATATTCTAAATAATTCCATTTTTCTAATTTAACTAAAAATTAGATTATCCGTCTCTTAGTTTTACTAAAAATTTTAATAAAAAACTCTATTTCTGTTAGTAATTTTGAAACGTATATCATTTTGTATGATGATGCTATAACAACACCATTATATATCTACTGCTTAGAAATAGGAGTTAAAGGTTACACTACAAAAATTTTTGATGGTTTTGCTTAGCACTATTCTGTGCCACCTGAAGCTATAAAGAATATATAGTAGAACCGATTATTAGAATTATTGCAACAATAAAATTATAAAAATAATAACTAAAAAGTGGTGTTTTAAATGGTTCATTGTCCTCAATGTGGTGAAGAAAATCAGGATAATAATAAATTTTGTCATAATTGCGGAAATTCTCTAGAGAATATTAATTATCAATCCAAGTCAAAAAAAGAAGTTTCAATTCAGGATAATACAATAAATTCTAAAAATTTATCTGTAACTAAAAATGAAGATGTAAAAATTAATAATAAGAAAAAAGTTGGAGAAGTTACTTCTTCCTCAAATCCTAAAATAGATGTTACCTTCTTTGAATCAATGCCTGGAAGAGCTAGTTTTGGTAGTAATGTTGATTATATTAAGGGTGTTTTGGAAATAGCGGATAAGGAGATTATAGTTCATAAAAAAAGTTATTTTAGGGGAAAGGATAGAGGTAAAAAACATCTCCGTTATGATCAGATAACAAGCGTTGATTACGATTCTGGAAAATTTCTTTCACCGGCTGCAATTCAATTATATATGTCCAGTATACAGTATTCTTTTAGAAGCAATGATAAAAAATTAGAGTCAATATACAATTTAATCAATGACAAAATAGAAGAATCACGCATAAAATCCGAAAAAACCACTAATCCAGTTAGTTCATTAGATGAACTTAAAAAATTAGTTGAATTAAAGAATATGGGCGCTATTACTGAAGAAGAATTTGAGAAAAAGAAAAAACAATTACTTGATTTAGAGAATTAGTCAAGCGTATTACAGTTTTACTGTTTAATGGCATTATAAGCCGTTTAATAATCTTATTCAAGAATGCAAAAAAGCCTGACCCAACCCCAGAAATACTACTAAGGACATTAATTTTTCTACTTTCAAAATCCAGTTTAAGCTTCTTTGAACCCCCTTGCTATACCACCTGCCAGCATACCAGTGCCAACTTCGGGCCCTAAACTGAAACCACTAACTAATGATACAGATGATAGCAGAAAGAGGAATGCATAGGCTTAGGGTCCAAATATCCTTTATTAACTGCTTCGAACACATTCATCTCTCTAGCCGATGTATAACGGTGTAATATGCCAATTATCAAGCCTGATCCAGTCATAAATTATATGTGAATTTTTAAGTATCTAACTCATAACTATATACTTATATAGTTATTAGACAATTCCCTGAGCCATCATTGCCTTTGCAACTTTAATAAATCCCGCAATATTAGCTCCAACTACATAGTTACCTTCAAATCCATATTCTTTAGCCATTTTATCAATAGTTCTATATATGTTAACCATGTTTCTTTTTAATCGTAAATCAACCTCCTCAAATGACCAGTGCATATTTGAGCTTCTTTGTGCCATTTCTAGTACACTGGTTGTAACTCCTCCAGCATTAGCTGCTTTTCCTGGTAAGAACATTAATCCAGATTTTAAGAATAATTTAGTAGCTTCGGGTGTTGATGGCTTGTTTGCTCCTTCTGCAACATATTTAACTCCATTATTAATAAGTTTTATTGCTGAATCTTCATCTAACTCATTTTGAGTAGCACAGGGAAGAGCTATATCACATTTTATATTCCAAAGACCTTTACTTCCTTCTTTATAGAGGGTATCAGGAAAATCATTTAAGTATTCATAGATACATTTTCTTTCTTCTTCTTTGATATGTTTTACAAATGGGATAGATATTCCATTTTCGTCATAAATGTAACCTTTTGAGTCAGACATAGCAATAACTGTTGCTCCAAGTTGTATAGCCTTTTCAGCTGCATATATGGCCACATTTCCTGAACCAGAAACTATAATCTTTTTACCTTCCAAAACTTCTCCCCTTGCGTTTAAAGCTTCTTCCAATATATAAATAAGGCCATAACCTGTTGCTTCTCTTCTTACAATAGATCCGCCATACTCAATTCCACTTCCAGTTAATACGCAATTATGCCTCTTTGAAATTCTATTATACTGCCCAAATAGGTACCCCACTTCTCTTAAACCCACACCAATATCCCCAGCAGGGACATCAATATCAGGCCCTATATAATTTCTAAGTTCAGTCATGAAACTCTGGCAGAATCTCATAACCTCAGCATCGGATCTGCCTTTTGGATTGAAATCACTTCCACCCTTTGCACCGCCTATTGACATACCGGTAAGACTGTTTTTTAAAATCTGTTCTAATCCTAATAATTTAAGAACCGATAAATTAACCGACTCATGAAAACGAAGCCCTCCCTTATAGGGGCCAAGTGCACTGTTGAACTGAACACGAAAACCTCGATTAACCTGCACTTCACCATTATCATCAACCCATGGTACTCTAAACATCACCACTCTTTCAGGTTCTAAAAATCTTTCTAAAATCTTTGCTTCCTGAAATTCAGGATGCCTTTCAAACACTACATTAAGACACCTTAAAATTTCATTTGCAGTCTGTATGAAGTCGGGTTCATAAGGATTTTTTCTCCTCAGCTCTTCTAATACATCATCTACGTATGTCATATCCTCATCTCCTAATTTTGGATGGTAATCATCAACATTACACCGTTAATTAAATATTAAACGTTTCGTTAACCAGAAATTCCATATCTTTAGGGTTTATTCTTCCTTTATAATACCTTTTATTTACCTTTACCTTTATTAAATTCTGATAAAATTCATTATAGTTGCATTTTTTATTTTTTACAGAATCATGATTTGAATTCACCAGCAAGGTTGCAAAAGTCGTATTAACATAACTTAACTGGGAAACATCACAGATTTTAGCTAAAAAGAGTTCTTATTCTTTATCAAAACCCTGATCCTTTTTTAACTCGTCCCAATAGTTTTCAAAACAACTTTATGGTAAATTTGGGGTGTGGTTTTAATATCCTTCTTCTCCAGTTTTCTCCTGGTTCCGGAGATAAAATTATATTAATATATAACTTCGTTAAATCTGCATATACCGAACATATGGATCGATTAATTTATTAGTAATAATAATTAAGTGATCTGTATGAAATTTTCTGATGAGGACCTACAACGTATTGATCTTTGGGTACTCAATAAAGATCTTGAAGATTCAACTCTTAAAACATATCTTCAATGTCTTAAATATTATTGTAATTTGATAAATTTGTCTCCAGATGAGCTTATTAAAGAAGCAGACTCTGAGGAAGAGAAAGGTATAAAATTAAGAGATCGGAGAATTAATCTTTATTTTTTAAAATTCAAAAAACAATTGAAAAATGATAATAAAGCTGAAAGTACTATTAATCTGTATATTATAGCAGTAAAGTCATTTTATGATGCTCTCGATATTCAATTACCTAAAATCAAGACTTCTCAAGGAGATATCGGCCTTGAAAAGAATTATGGAAAATTAATTTCTAGGGAAGAATTAGTTGAATTTGTAAATGCAGCTGCTCCAAGGGAAAAGGCTCTCATATATTTAATGGCTTTGTCAGGAATGGCTCAGGCCGAAGCTCGAAATCTCACTTTAAGAAAATTTATGGATGCGGCGGGTGAAGCCATCAAAAAAGATATCAGAACAATAAATGATCTTTTTGATCTAAAAGATGAATTAAAAAATGCAGTAATAACACTCCATATTACCAGAAAAAAGGTTAATTATAGGTATATCACTTTTATTCCTCCGGAAGCTACCAAATATATCATAATGTATCTTAAAGAAAGAGTCTTTGGAAGTAATAAAAAGATTCATGTTAAAAACTATGATTCTTCATTGTTTGTTAAAAATAATGGAGAACCCATTGATCGTGATGTAATTGTAACTAATTTTAGAAGAATTGGTTTACAAGCTGGTTTTAAAAAGAATGATGGGGCTTATAGTTTTTGGAGAGCTCATGGTATGCGTAAATACTTCATATCAACCATAATGAATAAATTAGGTGACAAGGTTTTAGCTGATTTCTTAGCGGGCCATAAGATATCAGATGTTGACAGGGCTTACTGGTATATGGACCCTGACGATTTGAAAAAAAGGTACATGAAAGCATTACCCTACCTTTCTATTGATAAAACTAAAGTTTTAGAGATTAAAAGTGAAGATTATGAACGTATTGAAGAATTGGAAAAAACTCAGGAAATTTTACGAAAGCAGTTGATGAAAACTGAAAAAACTTTAAAAATCATAGAAGAAAATCCTGAAATTTTGGAAATTTTAAATAAAAAATATGAATAAATTTTTGATATTTTTTGTTGTGTGTTTTTTTAATCTATATATATGATAAAATCATACATTAAAGTATGAATTTAATACAAATAACGGAGCAAATAGAGAAGGGTAGCAACCTGATCTTTTATAATAAGAATGTCTTCGAGTGTTTTAATTCATTGAGAAATGATTATTTATGTATATACTTCAATGAACCTATACCTATCAAACCCAGATTGATTGAAGCTATTATTCATATTTCTAGTGATGATAAGTTATCTCTTAATCGTTTAACCATAGCTGAGCTTATGGAGATCCTTATTAATGAATTGAAGTATGAACAATTGATAATATTTTTTAATCATTTTGAAAGATTAACCAAGAAAACGGTTCAATCATATCAATATCTAAACTCTCTGGATAATATTCAGTTTGTTTGTAGTTTTGATAAAAAATTTAAATCAGAGGCCTATAGTTTCTTTAAAACTTTTGAATTAGTTAATAAGGACGAATATATGTATTCAAGTGGTGCAGATGAGATTAATATTACTTATCCTGTTTTTGCTCTTTTAAGCATTATATTTTTCTTTATTTATATTAAAATGGCGTCATTGGAGATAGGTTTTCTTTTAGTTGGGGCTTCTTGGTTTGCATTGATCATATTCCGATCTTTAATGTATGTAGGAGGCCGTGTATGAAATTTTATACTCATATTGCTGGTGCATTGTTATTTTATTTTATTTTGGCTCATTTCCTAAATCCTGGCCATCTTTTGTTGAATTTATTTATAGTATCTGTGATTTCGATAACCCCCGACATCCTGGATAAAATGTCAGGAACTCACAGGGGAATGGGCCACTCCATTTTATGGATTATTCCCATAATATTTGTTGGATTATACAATATTGTTTTAGGAGCTGCATTATTAGTTGGATTTCTATCACATATAATACTGGATTCATTCACTGTCAATGGTTGTCCGCTGTTATATCCATTTAAAAAAACTAAATTTACTTGTTTAGGTAAAAAAAGAAGAATAAAAACAGGAACTAACCAGGATAAGAGTGTATTCTTTTTCTTTATAATTTTTCTTATACCTATTATAATTTTCAGCATGAATCTAGGATATCTTTTCAATGATTTTGATTCTCAATATACAATTTTTGCAACTAATTCTGACATTGAAAACGTTACTGAAAGTGTTTCTGGCAATAAAAATAATTTTTACTTAAATTTTCAATTGGATGAAAAGGTTAATAAGAATATAAGCATTTATAGGGTGGATGAAAATCTCACAACAATCACAATTAAAGATCTAGAACCAGGAGGTTGAATAAAGTGTGTGAATACTATAGAGTATACTGCGATGCATATAGGAGAGATGTAAGAAAACAAGATTGTGAAAACTGCAAAATGAAAGATAAATACAAAGTTTCAGATTATAAAGATTGCCCATTTTATGGGAAATTCTTGGTACAATATACAGGGGAGATTGGATGATTAATCTGATAATTGGTATTGCAGTTTTAATGAGTTTCTGTTATATTTTACATGATTGTGTCAAAAATGGAAGGAGTAACCGTGTATGGATAGTTAATAGTTTGAATCTTTTATTAGCTATTTTTAATATTTCAGCTTTTTTTAAGTAAATAATTCTTAAAATTTATCATAAAATCAAAAAAAGTGATTCTTTTAATTTTTTACATAATATAAATAATTTCAGAATTCCACTTAAATGAGTAAAAGAATCCTATTGATTCTTTATATTCATTGTATAAATAATCTTATTTTAACTCTATTTTATCCGGAGGAAACGAACCTATCATAACTTTCAATCCTAAAATAGTCTGATTTTAACGGAAATGAGGGCAACCTCTATAAACAAGGAGTTTAATTTCAATCCTAAAATAGTCTGATTTTAACCTTAGAACTCCAAAAGATATGCCTACCCTTAGCTCAGATTTCAATCCTAAAATAGTCTGATTTTAACGGTAAGTGATTCTTTAGATTCAACTTATAACAGTTTAATTTCAATCCTAAAATAGTCTGATTTTAAC
>JBNGDB010000001.1:166225-183006 GCA_049975245.1 Methanomicrobiales archaeon | reverse complement strand
AAATCCAAGAAATTTACGCTCTAGAAAATTTCACCTAAAACAGACACCCTGATTAATAAAAAAACATGTTAATTTTGAAAGCAAAAAGTTGAAAACATCAAATTCATTGATGAAAATCGTAGATCATTAATCTATTACCAATTTTTAATTTGAAATCATAAATTTTTTATTTCAACATATATACTGGTGCAACTATATTTGCCATCCTTGAAGATTTTCTAATAAAAATAGTGGTCTATAAAAAATAATTTTTAATATTAATCTTACATACAATAAAATAATTAATATTTAACTAAGTTAAATTAGTAATGTAAAATATAAACTGGTGAATATCCACTTTATAACCATATTAAATAGGATCATTATAACCTATTCCAAGATATATAATGTTAGAACATAATTTTAAAATCACATAAATTAAATGGGTTTAAATGAAAAATAAAAAAATTATAGAGGATTTATCTTCCCAAAAAGAACTATCAGAAGCTGAAGATATAATAAAAATAAAGTACCGTAAAAGAATTAGCTATTACAAAAATATGTCCTTTATTTTAGCTTTAATAGTTATCATTTTATCATGTTCAATATTAATTGGCTGGATTTTTAATATTCCTCTATTGAGGGGGGAAATAGGGACTTTTTTTGGTTCCAAATTTAACACTGCTCTAATATTAATGATCGGAGGTTTTTAATTACTTTTTGCAAACATAAAATCATCTAAATTTCCCTTCAAATATTTATCTATAATATTATCAGTTTTTGTTATTTTTACAGGCATCATAACTCTTTATCAATATCTAAGTGGGCTAAATCTGGGTTTAGACCAGTTATTATATACACAACCTTACAAGGATCCAGTTGAAACCGTGGTGGGTCGTACTAAATTTTTATCATCCATTGTGTTGATCTTTAATGGGTTAGCACTACTTTTCCTTAATTTAAAAAATAAAGAATTTTTATTCCAAACTTTGGCTCTGATTGCTGGTTTTTTAGCTTTTTTTGGATTTACGGGAAACATTTACGGGGCGAGGATCTTCCAGGGTGGAGATTGGTATGTGCAGATGGCCCTTTTAAGTTCAATAGTACACATCGTACTTTCCATTGCCATAATATTTAACCGGCCTGATAAGGGTTGGATGAGTATCATCACCAGCCCCCAATCCGGAGGAATTATTACCCGTCTTCTTCTGGGAAATCTGTTAATAATCATCTTTGCATTGGGTCTGTTGCGAATAATTGGCGAATATATTGGATTATTCGGTGGGAGAACTGGTACGGTGATTATTGTAGTTTCTACCTCAGTCCTTCTTTTAATTTTGATATTACTTAGTGCTAATAAACTAAATATAATAGATGAAAAACGGGAAATTGCTGTTAAAAAAATTAAAAGATTGGAACAGTTTTATGAAAACATTATTGAAAGCATTAATGAAGGAATATTTGTTACTGACAATAATGATAAGGTGGTCTACTACAATGACTCCTTTAAAAAAATAACTGGAATGGATAAATTTGACGTAATGGGTACCGATATTTTAGAGGAAATTCCTAAGGAAAATGTGGAAGGGTTTTTAAAACATTATCTGGAAGCAAAAGATACATTAAAACCAGTATATTATGAGTCTATACCCTTAATGACTCCAGATAGTAAAAAATTTTTCACAGGCTGGATAATCCCGCAAGTAAATGGAGAATTTAAAGGAGCTTTATGTACCATCATTGATGATACTGAACGTAAGAATGCTTCTGACCTTATAGAAAATTCTCTTAAGGAAAAGGAAATGCTGCTTGGTGAAATCCACCACCGGGTTAAAAATAACCTCCAGATCATATCCAGTTTACTTAACCTGCAGTCCATGCACATTAAAGATCCCCAGGATAAAGATTTATTCACCGAATCCCAAAACCGGGTTAAATCAATGGCTATTATTCACGAAAAACTTTATCAGTCACAAAATTTTACAAAAATCAATCTGAAAGACTACACCAACAGTTTGGTTAAAGATATTATGGGGACCTACATGATCGACCCGGACCAGATAAAGATAGATATTAATGCAGAAAATATTGAACTTAATCTGGAAACCGCCATACCCTCTGGGCTGATAATCAACGAACTTATCACTAATTCCATAAAGCACGCTTTTCCAGATGGCCAGGAAGGAAAAATTGATGTATACTTTGAAAAAAAGGATAATAAATACATATTAAAAATAGCTGACAATGGAGTGGGATTCCCTCCAAATTTAGACCTGGAAAATGCCCAAACATTAGGCTTGGAACTGGTAAATAACCTAATAAAACAGTTAGATGGTAGTATTGAGTTAGTTACCAATCACGGTACAAGTTTTAAGATTACATTCCCGGAAATGGAATATAAAAAGAGGATTTAAATTCTAATAAATAAAAAATGAGGATTTAATGATTTCTTTTAGTATAAATATATAAAAATAGTATTTTTAATGGATTTCTCACCTATAAACTGTTAAATCAAATTATAGTTATATTAATGGGAATTCTATGATAAACTTGGTCCCGCTGCTTCGATCTAATGTAATTTCACCATCTAATTGGGATACTAAATTATTAACCAATTGTAAACCTAGTGTTTCACTTTTTACTAGTTCAAAATCTGCAGGAAAACCTATACCATCGTCTTGTATTAACATTGATATTTTATCGTCACCTTTTTTTGAAATTTTAATTTCTATATTCCCTTTTTTCTGGGGGAATGCGTATTTGATGGAGTTGGTTAATAATTCATTAACTATTAAGCCTATGGCTATTGACTGGTTGATATCCAGGGAAATATCTTCAATTTCCATTTTAACTTTAATTTGTTCAGGGTTTAATGCGTATGATTTGAAAATTTCCAGGGCCACACTTTCTATATAATCCTTCACTTCGATCTTGGCAAAGTCCCCGGACTGGTATAGTTTTTCATGCACCATGCCCATGGATCTTACCCTATTTTTACAATCAGTTAAGGCTTCTAATGATTTTTTATCAGTTAAATAAAATGATTGAAGGTTTAATATACTGGAAATTATCTGTAAATTATTTTTCACCCGGTGATGAATTTCCTTGAGCAGCATCTCATTCTTGCTCATTACCTTCTTCAATTCATCTTCCATTAGCTTCCGCTTAGTTAAATCAATAATGGAAATAATAACTCGTGAATAATCCTTTTCATATCCTGGAGAAACATTGAATTTTAACATAATATAATTTTTATCCCCATCTAATGTTTTTGTAACAGATTCAGACATAAAACAAGTTTTTCCTTCTGCAATACTAATAAGCTCATCTTTAAATGTTTCTATTGATTCTAAAGTGAAGATATATGGTAAATAATCTCTAAATTCAGATATATCACCTGCTTTGTAGATATCTAAGGTTCTCTGATTTACTTCTATCAATTTTACCTGGCCGGCTAAATGTTAACTATATCGGGATTGTTTTCAAAATATTCTCGGAAATCATCTACGCTGTCTTCTTTTAGTTGTTCAATGAAACTCTTTACTTGTGAAAAATCCTCCTCCCAGAGAGATATAGGGCTGTTTTCAAATAAATTCCGGTAACGCTTCTCACTTAGAGTCAAAATGTCCTCATATTTTGCCTGATTCTTTAAATTTTTTATCCAGGTTTCAAATGTCGAGTAGGGCAGATTATTGGCATGGTACTGGGATGTGGGTATATAATAAATATTTTTATATATTTTATCAGCAAGAGCTACTTTAGGATGGGTTAAAAGAACATCCAGGAGTAGATTATTGTTAAAATCAGTAAGGTTATATTGACATAATCCAATACATTTTTTACCTGGGAAAAACTGGTTTAATTTGCTTTCATATTCAATAAATTTTTCTGAACCTTTAAGTCCCTTCAAGATCCAGCTCATCTCTCCAGTAACTCTCAAAGCTGAGTAACCCTCTTGTAGGGCAACATCTAATGAATTTTGCAGTAATGTTATCATCGAATCTGGATGGAAGTGACCATCTAATATGTAAGATTCTCCCGTGCTTAAAAAAACAAATTGTCCAGATTCAATTAAACTATTGGCATCTAAATCCATATCTTGAATATAAGTTTTAACCGTATTTTTGGTATGTTTATCCAGTATGTAAACTATTTTTTCATTATTTTCCAGTCCCTGGATAATATAAGGAGTTAATATATTTTTGTGTTCTTTTTCTGTCTCATATAAACAGCAAAGATGATCCCCCATCTGGAGATCTTCAATACTTCCCATAATTTGGTCAGTGGACATCAAAAACCCTTCAACATAAAGTTATAATAGATATTATGTAGACCAAATATCATATATTTAACTACACAATTCATAAATTAACCTCTAGCGAAGTTAATTTATCACATATTAACCCTCCCCCCATAAAATAAACTAATTATTATTTTATCCAAAAATATTAAAATACCTTTGATTTTTTTATTTTAGATATTTTTAATTAGCATCTCCGGAAGGTTGAATATTTACATCTGATGGTTGACCACTACCTGGTTTAGGTGGTTCAGTTTTTTTATCATCACTCATTGATACCTCACAGTACTGTTCCAATAGACCCACAGTACTTGCAGCAGCAGCACCAATATATTCTGCGGTTTGACCAACAGATTCTCGATCATTAATATCTAACTGTATCAGGCGTAAAGTTTCCTGTAATAAATAGCCATTAGATATTATGGTTATTTGGTTCAGGTCAGTAGTAATATTATGTATTTTATCTACTGGTTTGAATAAAAAGAGTAAAGCCAGATCTGCTATTCCTAAACCACCCACTAATGTGCTATATAAACTAATATCTCCAAGGATAGCAGTTACCAGTGGAACACTTAACAAAATAAGTCCCCAAAAAAACATTATTATATACAAAACAAGTGTAATTTTGTAGTTTTTAACAACCCTCTGCCTCATTTTTTCAAAATATTTTTTATTTTTACTTACAATTTTTTTAATATGGTCTGCATTCTTTATATTCCTTTGTTTCTGCTCTTCTTTATCTAAAATATCCAGATCTTCCCCCAAATTTAATCCCCCCTTAACCCAATTATATAAAAAATTGGATATAAGTAATAATATTTCAACCATAATATAATAAACTATACTACTTGAAACTGAATTATAGTATAGTTCTTAATTTAGATAAAAATCAGTTAAAGCATTTTCTAGGAAAAAAAGAACATAATATTTAAAAAAAATAAGAAAAGGGATATTTCAGATCCTTAATAATCAATATTAAAATTGTTAGTTGATTTAAAATTTAAATATAAATATATATAAATAAGCTTAAATAATGACCTAAATTTATTTTTAAGTTCTATAAAAGTCTATTTTTGCCGAATACTTTTTAAGTGATAAAAAAGATAAATAGACATATGGATTCTGAAAATGATGAAAATAGTTCAATTATAATACGAAAACCAGATTTAAAGGATGGAAAATCGGTTTATAATCTGGTAAAAAATAGTCAACCATTAGACCTTAACTCATTATATTATTATCTCTTGATGTGCGCACATTTCAAAAATACCAGCACTGTTGCCCAGTATGAGGAGGATATTGTAGGATATGTATCAGCCTACCGAAAACCTCAAAATAATAACACTCTTTTTATATGGCAAGTAGCTGTAGATGGGAAAATGCGCGGTCAGGGCCTGGCCACCAGGATGATAAATAATATACTAAAAAGAGATGAGTTAAAAGATTTGGAATTTATTGAAACCACGGTCACACCCTCAAACAAAGCTTCCACTGCATTATTTGAGAAGCTAAGTACCCGGTGTGGTGCTGATCTTAGTATTTCACCATTTTTTACCAGTGAACTATTTGGGGAATCCGGTCATGAAGAGGAGTTACTCTTTAAAATAGGCCCATTATAACAAAAAATATAGGAGAATAATTTAATTAAAAAAATTTTTTAGAAAATGAGTGATTAGATGAAAACATTCAAACAACTTGAATCACAGGTACGTAGTTATGTTAGAAGTTTTCCAGCCATATTTCATAAAGCAAAAGGTTCCATGTTATATGATGAACAGGGAAATGAATATATAGACTTTTTTGCTGGTGCAGGGACCCTTAACTATGGACATAATAATCCAATGATTTCGGAAGCCCTCATAAATTATATTAAAGATGATGGAATTATCCACGGATTGGACAAGGCCACCACGGCAAAAAAACAGTTTTTAGATAAATTTAACGATATAATATTACAACCAAGACATATGGATTACAAGATCCAGTTTTCCGGGCCAACCGGTACCAATGCAGTTGAATCCGCATTAAAACTGGTGAGAATGGTCAAGGGAAGATCTAATATCATATCCTTTACCAACGCCTTCCATGGGCTGACCATGGGCTCCATGGCAGTAACAGCAAACTCCTTCTACCGGGACGAGGCATTCATAAACCGGGCCAATGTAAGTTTCATGCCATACGATGGTTACTTCGGAGAAGAAGTGAACACTGCCCAGTATATGCGCCGTTTCCTAGAAGACCAGAGCAGTGGAGTGGACCTCCCCGCTGCCATAATATTAGAGACCATCCAGGCAGAAGGCGGAATAAATGTAGCCAGTAATGAGTGGCTTAAAGAAATAGAACAGATATGCCACGACTTTGACATATTACTAATTGTAGACGACATCCAGGTTGGAAACGGCAGGACTGGTAAATTCTTCAGCTTCGAAGATGCCGGTATAAACCCGGATATTATCACACTCTCCAAATCCATTGGAGGGGGTTTGCCCCTGTCAATGGTATTAATGAAATCAGAGTTGGACCAGTGGAAGCCAGGAGAACACACTGGAACATTCCGGGGTAACAACCTGGCATTTGTAGCATCAACCCAGGTATTAAGCTACTGGGAAAATGACAGTCTCTCCCATGCAGTGTACGAGAAGGAGAAAATATTAAAGGATAGACTGGTTGAGATCCAAAACAGTTTCACTGACTTAGAGCCTGATGTTCGCGGAAGGGGATTAATCTACGGACTTAAAATCCCATCAATGGGATTTGCCGGTGACGTGTCTGAGGAAGCATTTTCCAGGGGATTGCTAATTGAACTGGCAGGGGCTAACGATGACGTTTTAAAATTCCTACCACCATTAACCATTGAAGATGACCTACTTGATGAAGGTTTACAAGTAATTGAAGACTCCATAAGTGCAGTTATAGAAAACAGAGAAACTATGTTTGAGGATTTAAATAATGATCGTTAGAAAGATGGATGAAATCCAAGGCACAAGTCGTGAGGTAAAATCCGATAATGGCAACTGGGTGAGCAAACGCATATTACTAAAAGAGGATAACATGGGGTTTTCACTCCATGAAACCATTATTTATGCCGGGACTGAAACACTGATCTGGTATAAAAATCACTTGGAAGCAGTATACTGCGTGGAAGGTGAAGGGGAGATTGAAACAACCAATGATGGAAAAGTATACTCCATCACTCCAGGTACCATGTACGCCCTGGACCAGCACGACCGACATTATCTTAGGGCCTATGACAGTGACCTTAGGCTTTTATGCGTTTTTAATCCGCCGCTGGTAGGGGATGAAGTCCATGATGAGGATGGATCTTACAGGCTGCCCTAATTAATCCTTGCCAAAAAAATCAACAATTATTTTTTTTTAAATTTATTATTTATTTTAATTGAATATTCCAAAAAAAAATATTCTCAAAAAAAAATTCCATAAATCTACTTATTATATAAAAAAAGGTAGGGATAAAAAGTATAAGATTATTCTATCTTTGTTTATACTTCTTCTCAAAGTTTCTCCAGGACTTGGCTATGTAGGGTTCGCACTTGTCCAGTTCAGTTAAAAGACACACCCTTATGGTATCACTTTTAACCTCCTTTTTTTCATCTAACTTTTTTGATATATTGGAGTAAACTTCGTCAAGTATATCCTTCTTTTCCTGCACACTATAACCTGCGTCTATAGTGGCCTTAGCCAGGGATTTTCGGATCTTATCAGGTTTAAATGTTTCTTCTTTGCCTCTTTTTTTAACTACTTTTACCACATTATCACCATACTATATAGGTTAATATGATTTTCATTTCTTAAAATGATTCTCTATCATGAAGAATCTAGAAAACTATTAATTATTAAATCATAGATAAGGAAAGAAGATTAAAACTCCTTTAGTTTTTTATTTGTTTATTCAAATACTTTCACTTTAAAGCTTCTAATAGTTTGACCATAATCATCAGGATAGTCGTAGAAGTGGGAGCTTTCACCCGGCCCTAAACGGTAAGCATCAATATATGTCTCCTCCACTGAAACTTCAGTGCCTGCAGAATCGTAACCGATAATTCTCACCTTTATAAATTCTTTGGTCTGGTTACCATTATTTTTAACAAATCCCTCTACTGTAACTGAATTTGGGGCGTATATATGTTTATACCCGGTGGCGTTAACCACCTCCAGACCTGGTATATCTGAGCTTGATCCAGCGTAAGTTATAGGGGTGGTATAGGTGAAATAAACAGCTGGGGAGATTATTAAGACTAATAAAATTGCAGTTACTATTCCAAATCGTTTAATGCTCTGGTTTCTAAGCCAGTTGAAATATCCTCCAATCTCTTGGGGGCCGGTTATATTATTAAATATTTGACTTAAACCATTAAGGATGCTCTTATTTATAGAGAAAACCACCTTTTCACCCTGGTAATTAAATTTAATACAGGGATTGGTCAAAACTTTCCCGGTACACCAGTCTACTTCAGGATTTTTAATTTCATTGTTGTAGAATTTAATTGAATCCAAACGGGATAATGAAAAATACCTATCCCTCATGGACTTAAAAACTCGGATATATTTCTTATTAATCTCCATAAAGAGGGGTTGATAGGAGCCTATCTGATAATATCCTATAACATTTGCCAGGTTGTAGCCACAGTTAAAACAGTAATTTTCATTGGAGACAAATTCTTCACAGTTGGGACATTCCCTCTTCTCCAGTCCCCCGAAGAGTAATTTTATGGTAAGAGTTTGTAAAAATCTTTTAACCCTTTTGGATAAAAATATTAACGCTAATATGAGTACTACAAAAAACCATAAATAATATTCAACCGGTATCCAATCAAAATATATTCCAAATAGAAATATTAACATTAATAATGCAAAGATAAAGCCTAAGCTGTTAAATATCTTTACTATCTTTAAAAAACGGGTTTCTTCTTGGAGTACTTCTCCACATTTAATGCAATTGATATTATTATCCGGATTACTTTTACCACATTTAGGACAGAAAACCAATGAACCACCGCTCTCATTTTTAATTATCTAATTTAATCATTATTATGGGCCTTAAATTACTTTTTATGTTATTAATATTAATTAAAATATCTTATTATATGAACAGATTAATAAGCGTATTGATTTATAATCCTAATACCAATAAAATGGTTTTTTTTTACGGTAATGGTTTAATTTTTTTTAAAAAAAATAAGAAATAGTTTAGGAAAAATTTATTTACTGACTGTCAATGATTATTTTTATCTATGAAGACTTCAATGAAGTTTAAATAAATTGTTAAAATAGTTTATTTATTCTCAGTATTTTAAATGCTACGTCATCTTTCAATGTACATGGTTGCGAAGTTGTAACCTGGCCCAGAATAGCTGAAACTACGTCCTGGTTCTGTGCTGGCGAAATTAACACTAACAGTTGAGGTTCCACTTATTTTTCCGTATACTGTTATAATATCTCCCCGTTTAAGAGTATCCTGTTCATCTTCAAAGCTCATGGGTATGTCGGCCAATACTATGCCCTGATCTGTGTCATTGGAGTTGGGATCCCCCAGATATATGGTATCATCTAAACTTCCCACGTCAGTTAAGACCTGTCCTTGGAACTTCAAATCCTTATTTCTATAATTATCCAAGTCTGAGGATAACTCTTGAAGAGTTACCTCTGGGCTGAAGTTTTATATTCGTCCTCATCGGTGGAAACTGTACAACCACTTATTAAAATCACAGCTATTAACACAAAGATCAAACTGTTGATTTCTTTCCACTTTTTTATAATTTTATCATTCCCCCATATTTTCTATTCTAAAAAAGAATAGAAGTTAATTAATTAACTTCTATGTTTGTGGCGTCGACATTGTAACCTTGTCCCGAATAACTGAAATTGAAAGTTCTCCCATTATCATCTCCGCTTATATCCACATCAATTGGGGAGACATCAGTAAGTTTTCCGTAGACTGTTATGATATCACCACTTTTTAGAGTATCGTGCAGGCTTTCGAATTTATCTGGTATATCTACTAATATTATACCCTTGCCCGTAGTGTTGGTGTTAGGATCCCCCAGATAAATAGTATAATCCACATTTTTCTCATCTGTTAAAACTCTTCCCTTGAACTTAATATTTTTGTCCATGTAATTATCAGGATTATCAATTATGTCCTTAAATGTCACTTCCTGGGCTGAACTATTAGATGAATTATTTGATGTATCATTAGAATCAGTATCATTGTTGGAAACCGTACATCCACTTACAAAAATCACAGCTATTACCACAAATATCAAACAATAAATTGCTCTTGACTTTTTTATCATTTAGACCTCCTCCTCTTTTATCACCGCAAACTCCATACTAAGTAATTAAATTTCTGTAGTAGTATGTTAATTTAGATATTTATTAATTTTACCATAATATTATAGAGAAAAGAAATATATTTTTCTGGTATTAATTATTGGCTGAGGCTCCCCAGGGATAGTTTAAAATAAGATAATGTATAATTAGTTGGAGCCTCTAAATATTATAGAATTAGGCTGACTGACTTGGGAGACTTCCCCCCATTAAGGTAGGTAGTTGGGTTTTTTTATTACTGGGAAGTCCCCCCAAGTAGTAAGTGGTTTTTTTAATGTGAATTATATAATTTAAATCCCCATTCTGGATATTTTTTGATGCGAATTGATAGCTAAATATATTTGTCTATTGTTTGGTATGATATTGCCACCATAAATAGTTTGCTATTTAGGTTATATAATTCTCTAATTGAGAACTATTTAAATTAATTAATCATTACTTATATAATATATCTAACGGGAATTCAAATCAAATAGATAATATAAAAAATTATCAATAAAGCAAGAGGTAAAAAAAATGTCCAACATATGGAAACCAGCCATATTCCAGGGAAGGGGTAAAAAGGATAACTACTTTGAAGGATGGTATTTCAAACTTGTTGATGCCACAGAAAAAATATCATTCGCCCTTATACCGGGCATATCTTTAACTGGCGATCCTGAAACATCACACGCCTTTATAATGGTATTTAACGCCCGGCAGGAGGAAATGAATTATTTTGAATTTCCAGTGGAGGACTTTAAAGCAGCTCGGGATGAGTTCCAAATAAATATTGGAGAAAATTCATTCAGTCTCCAGGAAGTTCACCTTGACCTGGACCATGGTGAAAACAAGGTTCTGGCAGATTTGAATTTTTTTGACCTTAAACCATGGCCTGTTACCAGACTATCACCAGGGGTTATGGGTTGGTACGGCTTTGTTCCGGGGATGGAATGTTATCACGGTGTTTTAAGTTTTGATCATGGTATTGAAGGATTTATCCAAGTAAATGATCAAATGAATAATTTCACTGGCGGCCGGGGGTATATGGAGAAAGACTGGGGAAAATCCATGCCCTCCAGCTGGATCTGGATGCAGACCAACCATTTCAACCAGGAGGGAATATCACTCTTTGGTTCCATTGCCAAAATACCCTGGATGGGCCGCTTCTTCACCGGGTTCATATTCGGATTTTTATACCAGGACCACTTATATAAATTCACCACCTACAACGGGGCCCGCGTGGATAAATTAGAAGTAAATAAGGATCTAATAGAAATCAGACTATCAGATAAAAATTATATCCTGGAGATAGACGCTAAGCGTAGCCAGGGTGTTGACCTACCCGCCCCTAAGATGGGTGAAATGTCAGCAAAGGTAAATGAAAGCCTGAAATCAGAGATCAATGTTAAACTCTATGGTGAAGATTTGATATTCTCTGGTACCGGGAGAAATGCAGGACTGGAGTTTGTGGGAGATGTGGAAGAACTACTCCGAGGTATTAAAAGGTGATGCAGTGTTAAATGGTTAAATTTATAATATTTATAAAATATAATTTAAAAATAGGGAATTTTAAATAGTTTAAAAAAATCTTTGCTGATAATATAATTTAAAAATAGGGAATTTAAGGTTTAAAAAATATTTGTTTAAAATTATATTACTTCTTCTTTTTTACCAGGATCTTATCGATATGATTTCCGTCCATATCCACAATTTCAAAGTTAAGACCATTCCAGGTGAATAATTCCCCGGTTTCTGGTATTTTTCCAGTGTAACTCATTATGAATCCGGCTACTGTATTGTAACTGCTTTGATCCTCTTCTGGTAATTTTTCTATTTCCATTATATCCTTAAACTCATCCACCGGAAGGTATCCGTCCACTAAATATGATCCGTCCTTTCTTTTTATTGCCCGGGGTTCGTCAGGCTCATCTATTGCCGGTATATCCCCTACAATAGCTTCTAAAATATCATTTAAAGTTATTAAACCCTCTATACTGCCGTATTCATCCACGATCAGGGCCATGTGTACGTAGTCACTGTTTTCTTTGAAGATTTTAAGAATCTCCAGGGTGGGCAGAGTCTCCGGTACAATTAATGGCTTTTTAAGGTGGGATTTAAGGTCAATATCCTCGTCCTGGAGTACCGAGCTTAGAATATCCTTGGTCTGCACCACTCCCAGTAAATTGTTAAGACCCTCCTGGCCCACCGGGAATATGGAACGTTCGCTTTCAATTATCTTATTACGGTTTAATTTCACAGGATCATCCACATCCAGGTATATGATCTCGGTTTTAGGGGTCATGACACTTCCAATCTTCTGCTCATCCAAACGGAAAACACGTTTTATAATATCTTCTTCTTCCTTCTCCACCGTACCGGCTTCAATACCCTCCTCTATCATGAGTTTGATTTCTTCCTCGGTAACGGTGCTGGTTGCTGTTTCTTTTATCCCAAATAGTCTCAGTACTGCTTCGGTGGATAAGCTAAGCAGAGAGACTATGGGCATGGTGATCCGGGATATGATTTTCATGGGCCGGGCGATTTTTACTGAAATATTTTCCGGGTTGTTCATGGCCAGTCTTTTAGGGACCAGTTCCCCTATAATCAGGGAGAGGTAGGTTATTATTAAAACAACTATTACTATGCTTAAAGCTTCACTGTAGGATGCAATAGCTGGTATGGTTTTGAAGTAATTGTTTAGCTGGATAGATATGGTGGCCCCACCAAAGGCCCCGGCCAGTATACCTATAAGGGTTATACCCACCTGTACCGTGGATAGAAATAGGTTTGGTGAGTTAGCCAATTCCAGTGCTGTTATAGCGTTTTTATCTCCTTTTTTAGCCATTTTTTGCAGTTTAATTTTTCTGGCAGAGACTATGGCTATTTCTGACATTGCAAATATACCATTTAATATTACCAGGATTAGTATCACTGCTATTTCCAGAAATATGTTATTCATTTCTAATTCCTCTTTTCCTCTCGAAATTATAAAAAAAACTTTTATTTAATATATATTATTTATCTATTATAACTTTGATTTAATTTTGAACTATGCTATCCTAAAATAACTAACATTGAATTTTGAATGATCTTATTCAATGCTAAACTTGATTACTATTAAAATATGATTTATTCATCTTCGCATGGATCTATGTGAACCACCACATCATTTACTCCGGTAATGGTTTCTTTAAGCTTTTCTTCAACTTGGTGAGATATATTATGGGCTTCATCCAATGTGTAACAGCTGGCCAGAGTAACATGTAAATCCACATAAACGTTGGATTGGGTTCCCCTGGTCCTAACCCGGTGACAGTCATCCACTCCTGGGATGGAACATACTATGTCCCTTATTTTCTCAGCATCAATTACTGCTGCATCAAGCAATACACCGGAACTTTCCTTTATTATCTCAATACCCATACGGGCAATTAATAACGCTATTATAACAGCGATAATAGGATCCACTATAGGATAACCAAATCTGATAGCAACAAAGCCAATTATTACTGCAATAGAAACGAATATATCACTCCGGGTATGTCTGGAATCTGCTATAAGAATTTCGCTTCCCAGTTCCTGTCCTTTACGGTTCTCGTAGGTGGAAACTCCAATGTTCACCAGTATGGTGGCCCCCATTATAATGAAGCTGGTTAATGTGATCTCCGGAGTGGAGGGATTTAGGAATTTTTCCACTGCAGACTGTAGAAGTTCAAAACAGGTCACAAAGAGTAGTACTGCTATACCAATTGCGGCAAAGGTTTCAAATTTACTGTGACCATAGGGGTGGGTCTTATCCGGTGGTCTGGATGCGATTACAATACCAATAATGCCTATGACGTTGGATATGCCGTCGAACATGGAGTGAAAACCGTCTGAGACCATGGACAGAGAGTTAGTAAGGTAGCCGTATATTATCTTGGCCAGGGCCACCCCTACATTTAAGAACATGATTATGATCAAAATCCTCTTTACCGTGGAATAGTAATTATTATTCAAAATTTAAACTCCCTATTACAGTTGATACGTTTTTTTATTCAACTTATAAAACTTCCATGTACATCTGATATGATATTTTTAAACTATTAATCTGACATTTATCTTATTTAAACTTTGAAGTAGTTATAAATTAAACTCTGAAAATATACAGGCCTATTTAGTAATGAATATTACGATAATTATTTGACCCATTTTTATACACTTAACAGGGCTTCTATGAAGTTATCACCGTGTGGTGTGGTTTTAGTTATTTCTAATTTATCCTTCTTGGAAATATTTATAATATCTGCGGCGGCCCATTCCTCCAGTATGGTGTAGACCACCACTTTTTTTAATCCAGTCTTATGGGAAATTTCTGTACAGTGCTTATTACCATTTTTTATCTCTTTTCCTACTGGCTTAAATATTTCCAGAACCCCTCCTGAATATTTGAGGTATTCATAGAATCCTTGTCTGGTCATTTTTATATGAAAACTATCCAGGTTTTGTTCTTTACTATCTATTTTTATCAGGTGGGATGATTCAAAATTAGTTAATGCCCCTATAATAGATGTTTCAACGTCCAGTGCAGTGCAGGGATTGAATTTAAAATTAGAACATTCATAGGACCGGGTGAGATCATCCCTTTTTTTGATGTCATCACCAATGGCCCGGAGCACATTTAATTCAATTAATTCCAGCATAAAAATCAAATCCTTATTAATACTTTATATTTACCTAGATAATAGTTATGGATGGAATGCGGATTTATTCTATTTGATTAATTATTTTTTTCCTCAAATTGAAAATTTCATTCTAAACTTATAATTAGATATCCACATTTTTTCTGAACAAAAACTGATATTACTAAAATAACAAATAACTCATAATAAGCGAATTCTCTTATAATATATTATTAATTTCTTAAAGATAATTATTGTGAATATATTCACCAATAAGAGAAAAATTTAATATGTAGAGGTAAATATATATTATAATATAATATTCAGTTAATTGATTAAAAATCAAAGACAGTATATCTAATTTCAGCGTAATAGCTGTACTTTGACCTCCATTTAATAATATTCAGTTATTTCAGTAAAATTCAGCTTATTTTTCAGATATTATAATACTAAATAATTGTAAAAGGAGGTGAAAAAGACGTGAAAAAACAGATTTTACTTACAACTTCCATCTTAATTCTAACCTTTTGCCTAATAGGAGCTGTCTCCGCAGCAGATGATGCTGACACAATACTGCCTGATTCATCCCCAGAAACTTTAACGGAGGATGATGTTACCATTTCGGGTATTGTGGAGAAATGTTCCACCGGAGAACCATTTAATGGTGCTACCATAACCATAGCTACCGAAGACGAATCAAAAAATACAACCACTGATTCTGAAGGTAAATATTCAATAAATATCAAAACATCAACCAGTAACCTCCAGGTTACCGCCACTGCACCAGGACACAACCCCGCAGTGCAGAACATTGCACTAACATCCGGAGCAAATATTTACACTGCCACTTCCTCTTGGGAATGGACGATGTATACGTATCCACCACAGGAAGCGACACCACCGGAGACGGGACACCAGGAAACCCCTACCAAACCATAACTAAAGGAATAACCGAAGTAAACCCTGATGGTGTGGTACACATTGCTGCGGGAACCTACAACGAAGCAATAACCATAGCCAAAAATTTAGATCTCCTAGGTGAGAATAAGGATACCACTATAATCGACGCCACTGGCTTAGGCAGCCGAGTAATAACCATAAACCTCTATACCGTTAATATAAAAAACCTGACCATACAAAACGGGTTAGTAACAGACACTACAGTCTCTGGTGGGGGTATATACAATTATCAGGGTCTTTTAACTGTAACTGATTGTATCATACAAAATAACAACGCCACCGCCACCGGAACTTCTGCCATTGCCTTTGGCGGAGGAATCTACAATGATCAGGGTCTTTTGAATATTATTAACAGCACTATACAAAATAATAACGCCACTGCCAACGAAACATATGGTATAGCAGAGGCACATGGTGGAGGAATCTACAATGATGGTACTTTAACTATTACCAACAGCACTATACAAAACAACACCGCCACCGCCACCGGAAACAATACCAATGCCCGTGGTGGAGGAATCTACAATTATGGTCCTTTAACTATTACCAAC
>JBNGDB010000001.1:0-166125 GCA_049975245.1 Methanomicrobiales archaeon | reverse complement strand
AGCACTATACAAAACAACACCGCAAATGGTTATAATGTGTATGGTGGAGGAATCTACAATTATCATGGTAATTTAAATAGTACCAACAGCACTATACAAAACAACACCGCAAATGGTTATAATGTGTATGGTGGAGGAATCTTCAACTCTGGTACTGGTACTTTAACCATTAATTATGCAACTATAGAAAGCAACACCGCCACCGGAATTTATACTTTTGGTGGAGGAATTTACAACTACGGCCTATCAAATATAAACAACAGCAACATTCAGAACAATAGCGCCACAGGTTATTTGGCCTATGGTGGAGGAATTCATAACGATGAACTGTTATATATGAACAGTTGCAACTTAAATAATAACTCAGCAATCGCAACCGGTGTTGGGACAAATGCAAGTGCCCGGGGTGGAGGATTATTCAATAATACTACATCAAATATAAACAACTGCCTCATCCAAAATAACACTGCCAATTGCACACATCAAAATGCAATGGGTGGAGGAATCCTCAACGATAATAATTTAAACATCACTGGAAGCACCATACAAGAAAACACCGCCACCGGAAACAATGCATATGGTGGAGGAATCTACAACTTTGGTACTTTAACAGCGAACTATAATCGTATAGTTAATAACAGTCCCACAGCACTGCATAATGGCTCATCTAATGTTTGTAATGTGGAATACAATTGGTGGGGTTCCAATAACCCTAACTTTGGCACTCTCCTTGCTGGAAACCCTGTAGATCAGGACCCATGGCTCTTCATGACCATCATGGCTAATCCTAACACTATCAATAATGGTGAAACTAGTCAGATAACTGTGAGCTTCAACAACTACACTTCTGATGGAACTACTTACACAACATTTGACCCTGCATTAGGACACATACCCAACGGCACACCGGTAACTTTCAATACTGACAAAGGCAGCATAGGATCTAAGACCATAGACAAACAAACTACTGACGGAGTAGCTACTGCAACATTAACTGCAGATGAAACAGCCGGAGTGGCCCATGTCAACGCAGTAACCGATGACCAGACTGTTTATTTGGATGTGAACATCGACCCTAAATCCAGTCTCTACTTGACCATCACACCAGGCAAGGAAAACCCAGTGGTAGGCGACACAGTGACTTACACCCTGAAAGTAGGAAACCGTGGACCAGACCCTGCCCAGGATGTGGTTATGACCTATACCATACCGGAGGGATTGGAATTTGCCGGTGCCAACGTGGATGTGGGAACCTACACCTACGACCCTGCAACAAGAACACTAACCTGGACTATCGGAGAAGTACCAGTAGGCGACCCTTACATGTATCTGGACTTAAAAATCCTAAAAGCGGGAATCTTCTTGATCAATCCCCGACTATCTACCAGTACTTTTGATCCTACATTAAATGAGGATACTCAGAGCTTAACCGTAAATGCTGCTGACAAACCAACACCAAAACCAGTTCATGGTAAAACGGTGGGCATGCAAACCACTGCCATGCCAGTCGCTGCACTAATGCTGGCGGTTTTAATGTTTTTAGGCGGACTTGTATACAATAAAAAATAATCAACACACTTTTTCTTTTTTTCTTTTTTTTTGAAATCCTTTTTTAATTAAATTAATAAAAAATAATATAATTTGATTAGTCAATATAGTGTATATTCTAATTCTTTTTGGAATACATGGTGAATAATGAGCTACTATAATATGAAGATGACCCTAGAATCAATAGTTACAGTTGAAGATGGATTGGTATCCTGCGAACTGGAAGATGAAGCCGCCATATTAAACCAGGAAATTTAAAAGATGATATTAAATGCCCTGGAAGGTCTGCCCCATGATATGGCCATTCTAATTATAGCCCACCGCCAGTCCACTATAAAAAATGCAGATAAGATCTACCTCATGGACCACGGCAAAATCAAGGAATCAGGACCCTATGAGGAACTGCTTAAAAGTAGCCGGGGACGATTTAAAGAATTATTCCAGACAAATTAGCTATTCATGTGAAGATTAATTTTCTAAATATTTTCATGCGAAAAATTAAGATACATTTAAAGACATAATATTATTTTAGAATTATGGCTATATTGGGGGTTGTATTATTATGGAATTTGAAGAGATTGCCAATGTAAATGACCTGGAAAATGGTCAGATGAAAATGTTTAATGTTCAGGGAAAAGAAATTCTCCTGGCCCGTGCTGGTGATGAATACTATGCAGCTGATAATAAATGTCCTCACATGGGAGGGGATCTATCCCAGGGTGTTTTGGAGGGACTGATGGTGACATGTCCCGTGCATCACAGCCAGTTTGATCTTTCCAATGGTCAGGTTATTCGCTGGACAGACTGGTCTGGTATAAAACTATCCTTGAGTAAGATTTTTAAGTCACCAAGAAATCTTAAAACCTACCCGGTGAAGGTGGAAGGGGATAAGATAATGGTTAGTCTAGAATAATCCACCCACTTTTCTTTATTTTTAAATTAAAAATATTGTATTCTATTTCTACTAAATTATAATTATATTTCAAGATTTTAAATATTGTATTTCTACTAAATTATAATTATATTTCAAGCAGGATCCAATTCTTTAATTATCACCGTGGTTACGGTGTCATTCACCCTTTCTATGGTGATATTCTTATTATTGGATTCATCCACTTGGAAGTTGATATTAATGTTATTTTTAATATCCAGGGAGGTGTTATTGGTATTATTTTCTGTGGCATAGGAAGCCACAGTTATTCCCATCATGTCACAAATTGGACTTAGTGCGGGGTGGAATATTAATAAGGGCACTATAAGGAATGTTATAAATATGAACACTGATTTATCCTGATTGCTACCAGTTTTTATTCTTCTCTTCTTATTTAGACATACAAAGTCATTATCTTTCCAGGGATAAAGCAGGGGGCAACCGTGCTGAGTTAACAGGTCCAGTAATAAATGGCTTAAAAATCCGATAAGCAGTGCTGAGCCAATAACTGGATAAAAAAATGTGATTATTATTAAAGGTATTAACCATAGTAGGGAGTGGCCCAGTCCCCGGTGCCGGCCAGTAATATGTTCAGATAAGTCCGGAAGGATAGATATCCATCCTGCAAAGAATAATCCCAGTAAGGTATGGTTAAAATCTACTATATGGGCGAAAATGATAAAGGAGAGTAACCCGCCCGCGATATGAGTGTAGTACCTCATAGCCCAGACACCTCAATACCGATGTGGATGTAGTTACTCATTACCAGACCCCCCAATAACTGGTAGGAGTGTGGCACATCAATGCCTGGGGACCTGCCCAAGAATTACTAATATTTTACCCTCCTTAATCGTCAATATTAATTTTATTAGTTAAACTCTATCCAGGAATGGTTTCATATCCTGCCTCCGGCATAGATTAATGTTCTAAATATTATAAGCGCAAACCAGGTAGCCCCCAGTAGTATGGTGCTCATGGTTGCAGTTGCAGATATTTTAATGTAAATAATGAAACATATCATGCTCAAAATTGCGTAGACTGCGTAGGATATGTTAATTTCATGTTTTCCTGTTTTTGAATTATACTCCTCCTTGTTGTAGAAGTGGAATGTCTTATAAAATCCATAGATTTCCTGTTTGAAGCTGGAGTCAAAGCTGCAAACATAAACTACTTGGCCCATGACTTGTAGTGAGTGGTAGATGTCCGCGGAGTTTTTGGTTAAACGGTCAAACTGGTTGAAGAATACTACTATTTTTTCTCCCTGGGCTACTTTTAAGATTTTATCCCGAAGTTCCGGGATGTTAGCATTTTTTATAGAGGAATATTCATGGGGAGCAATATCTTGAATGAATTTTTTGAGCTTGAATTTAAGGGGAACTGGTTCACTAAGGTAAACACAGTGGAAGTCATCTTTAAGGTTAAGATAGCATTCATAAACGTTGCGATTGTAAAGTAAGATGTTCTCTCCATGTATTAGTTGATTTTTAATTGGCATAAAATCTTTACTATAAGTATTATTTTTATACTATATAAATGTTTATATTTTTTAGAAATTTATGTAAAAAACTTATATAATTGATTGAATGAACGAAGTTAAAACAGGATATTTTAGGTAGATTATTGCACAACTAAATTTAAAAATATCAGATTATTTAATTTCAAATAATTATAATATAATTTTTAAGTTTTTTATAATAATAAAACAAAAAATAGAAATAATATATATTAGCTTTGCATTGCTAATTTTATGATTAAATAAATAGGATATAAATAAAATTATAAATTTTAAGTCATAAAAAATAAAAAAAACCATTTTTGCTAGTTTTAAAATATATAAATTATGATAGATTAATATAATAAAAAAATACTAAAATAATTAACGAAAAAACTAATTTTAAGGTAGATTTATGAGTGAAAATAAACCAATAAAAATCCTATTCGTACGATTAAACCCATCATCCTTTGTACAAAGGGACTTGGAAATACTTCAAAAACACTTCCAAGTTAGGGAACTGGACTTTAAAGTCAGCCTGAAGGATCCCTTTTCAACCTTAAAAACATTATACCGATTGGTTTCAGGAGTAATATGGGCCGATGTGTCCTTCTCCTGGTTCGCGGATATCCATGCCCAGTGGACAGTTAAACTATCCCGATTCTTTAACAAAAAGTCGGTGGTGGTCATTGGAGGATATGAAACCGGTAAGATTGAAGAACTGGGATACGGGGCACTGGTAGATCCTGATAAAATGGCCCGGATTAAATACATATTTGAAAATGCTACAAGAATTATTGCCCTAACCTCCATCATGAAACAGGAAGCCATAGAACACTACCAGGTAACTGGGGAAAACTTCCAGGTTATACCCACTGGATTTGATGATAAGACCTTCCAGCCAAAAGGAGAAAAAGAGGATCTGGTCTTTACCGCGTCCTTGGGCCATACCTGGGATCGTGTGCGATTAAAGGGTGTAGACACTTTTGTTAAATCTGCAAAATATCTCCCGGAGATAAAATTTATGGTTAATGGAACCACTGGAGAGGCCCTGGAAAAACTCCGAGAAATAGCACCTTCCAACGTGGAATTTGTAGGTCCGGTGCCCTTTCCCCAACTATTAGAACTATTCCAAAAATCTAAAGTATATTGTCAGCTCAGCATGCGGGAGGGACTGCCCACTGCAGTTTGTGAGGCCATGCTCTGCCAATGCGTGCCGGTGGGAACAGAAAGATTTGGAATACCAGTGGCCATAGGAGATACTGGATTTTACGCCCCCTACGGGGATGTGGAGGCAACGGCAGATGCTATAAAAAAGGCATTGAAATCTGGTAAAGGAAAAATGGCCCGTCAGCGGGTTAAAAAATTATTCCCCAGTGAAGTGCGGGAGAAGGGGTTGTTGAGTTTAATCCGGGAACTTAAATAATGAAAAATATATTAGTTTTAAAAGATTATAATATGCAAAGCAAACTATAATTTTCTATATTAGTTTTAAAAGATTATAATATGCAAAGCAAACTATAATTTTCTATATTAGTTTTAAAAGAGTATAATATGCAAAGCAAACTATAATTTTCTATATTAGTTTTAAAAGAGTATAATATGCAAAGCAAACTATAATTTTCATAAATTAACAAGGAAATAGAAGGAGTATGATACTATCAATCTTAAGGGAAAATCAGTTTTATTAACCGGAGCTGGTGGATTTATAGGAAGCCACCTAACCGAGGCACTTATCGATATGGATGTGGATTTAAAGGCATTTGTAAGGTATAATTCCAGGAATGACTGGGGGATGCTGGAATACCTCCCCCGTGACGTGGTTGATTCCTTGGAGGTTGTAACTGGTGATCTAAGGGATTATGATGCTATACGTGGAGCAGTTAAAGATGTTGACGTTGTATTTCACCTGGCATCCCTGATAAGTATTCCCTACTCCTACGTCCATCCCCGGGAGAATGTGGAGACCAATGTAATGGGAACCTTCAATGTTTTGATGGCTGCCCAGGACTATGAGGTGGAAAAGATTGTGCACACCTCCACCAGCGAGACCTACGGCACTGCCCGTTACGTGCCTATCGACGAAGAACACCCCTTGCAGGGCCAGTCACCCTACTCTGCAAGTAAGATAGGGGCAGATAAGATAGCTGAAAGTTTCCACTTATCCTTTGATTTACCCGTAGCCACCATAAGACCTTTCAACACCTTCGGGCCCCGGCAGTCCTCCCGGGCTGTTATACCCACCATAATATCCCAGGCCTTAACTAATGATGAGATCTTCTTAGGATCGCTGCACCCTACCCGGGACTATACCTACGTTAAAGATTTAGCCCAGGGCTTTATCCGTGTGGGAGAATCCCCTGAATCAGTGGGAGAAGTGATCAATATTGGTTCTAACTTTGAAATATCCATTGGAGATCTGGCAGGAAAGATTATTGGTCTGATTGGCCGTGACGTAGAAATTAAAACTGATGAGTCCCGTATCCGTCCCAGTGCCAGTGAAGTGGAGCGATTGTGGTGCGACAATTCCAAGGCCAAGAAATTATTAGACTGGCAGCCTAGCATGTCATTGGATGACGGTTTAAAAGAGACTATTAACTGGATCAGAGAAAATACTGATCTGCACAAGACTGATATTTACAACCGGTGATAATATATGAAAGCGTTAATACTGGCTGGTGGTAAAGGTACCCGGCTGCGGCCCTACACCACCACCATCCCCAAACCCTTAATGCCCATTGGAGATAAGGCCATCCTGGAGATCGTGGTCCATCAATTAAAAGAAGCAGGATATGAGGATATAATAATGTCCATCGGACACCTGGGCGAGTTAATAATGGCCTTCTTTGGTGATGGAAGTAAATACGGGGTGAATATAAGCTACACCAAGGAGGACCAGCCACTGGGAACTGCCGGTCCCCTATCACTAGTAAGAGATGAGATGGACGGCCCCTTTTTGATGATGAACGGTGACGTGTTAACTGACCTTAATTATAGGGAATTTATGCAGCACCACCAAGACAAGGGTGCCATTGCCACCGTAGCATTAAACAAGAGGGTGGTGAACATTGACTTCGGGGTTACCGAGATTAATGAGGACCATCAGATTGTAGGCTATAAGGAAAAACCGGTTATTGATTACCTGGTGAGTATGGGTGTCTACATTTTCAGCCCGGAGGTACTGGATTATGTGGAGGATGACACCTACTTTGACCTTCCTGATCTGATAAACCGGTTAATCAGTAATGGGGAGACCGTAAACGGCTATGTCTTTGACGGGTACTGGCTGGATATTGGTCGGCATGATGACTACGACCGGGCCAATAGAGAATTTGAACAGGTCTTCAAGAACCTTCAAGGCCATAAATAGTGAACAGGTCATCAAGAACATTCAAACTCATAAATAGTGAACAGGTCATCAAGAACATTCAAACTCATAAATAGTGAACAGGTCATCAAGAACATTCAAACTCATAAATAGTGTACAGGTCATCAAGACCATAAATAGTTAGAATTTAGCTTTTATCGGGTGGATTTTATGAAGTTAAAAAATAAACGTATACTGGTAACAGGTCATGACGGCTTTATCGGCGATTATCTATTACCAGAACTAGAAGAAGACAATGAAATAGTGACACTGGCTGAGAATGGTGGTTTTATTGATATTAGAAACTGGGAGAAGATCCAGGCCCTAGAAGAGGTGGATGTGATCTACCACTTGGCTGCGGTGACCTTTGTACCCTACTCCTTTGACCATCCCCGGGAAACATATGAAGTCAATGTTGCTGGTACACTCAACATCCTGGAACTGGCCCGGCAGTTTGGAGTGGAGAAACTGGTAACCATGAGCTCCTATGTATACGGCCGACCCGAATATCTGCCCATTGACGAGGACCATCCCCTCAAACCCAATAATCCCTACACCCATAGTAAACTGGTTATGGAGAAATTATGTCAGGGATACAGTTCAGATTTTGACTTGAACTGTATAATACTCCGGCCCTTTAACATATACGGCCCGGGTCAGGGGGATAATTTCCTGATTCCCTCTATAATTAAACAGTTACCCTCCGGTAAGATTGAACTGCAGGATCCGGAACCTAAAAGAGACTTTGTATATGTGGAGGATGTTATCAGGGCCATGCTTAAAGCCGGCGCCTATAATCCACGGGATAATATTGACATTTTTAATGTGGGCTATGGTAAAAGTTTCTCAGTAGAGGAGATTGCAGATAAAATAGTGGAGTTATATGGAAAAGAGGTGCAGGTTGCCTATACTGGTCAGTCTAGAAAAAATGAGGTTATGGATACTGTGGCTGATATTACACATATCCAGGATAAAATGGGATGGAAGCCTCTTACCAGTTTGGATGATGGACTCACCATCATATTAAATAAGTGAATATCATAGATAATAATTGTTATATTCAGAAAAATTGTTCCTATTTTTTAATTACAATCTTCAACTCCGCCCGGACAATCCTTTTTTCAGGATCATCCCAACCAGCGTAGTAGAAGGATGTTCCCTCACCTACCACCGTGTCTGGTTCCACCGTGCCAGAGGTGTTGGTTCCTACTAGGTTTCCTTCAGCATCATAGAATTTGGCCACTACTCCTACATTGTAGGCATCATTACCAGCGGTGTTTTTAAGATCACCATAAACATAATATATGCTGGTTTCATTCCGGTCAAAGTGTTCCCCCGTGGAGTTAACAATTCTAAGTTCTGATGCTTTTACTGGTTCTTTCTCTCCCCAGGTACCGTTTTCTGCTTTCATTTCGGTACATCCAGATACCATAACTGCTGATATAATCAATGTTAATAGGAGAGCACAAAGTTTAATTTTCATTTTAGCACCTTTTCAATATTTCTAATAATAAGAGATAATCGAGATTTTCGATTTACTATTGATCTTCGGATATTATAAATTTTTTATTTATAGATTCGCGATTTAACGTGTTTAATTTAATATAGGGAAATGTTTATATAGTATTATGCCTATAGGGGTATTATGAAGTCTTTTGAGAAATATTTCATGAATAAGCAGTATGCTCGTGTGAAAGATCTAGGTGATAAGTTGGCTGAGATTGATCCTATTATTGATTGGGAAGTTTTCAGGCCTACTGTCCGTGATATGTATGATAATCACTCTGAACGTGGTGGTAGGCCTAATATTGATGAAATAGTTATGATAAAGATGTTAGTTTTACAATCGTGGTATGGTTTATCGGACCCTGAGCTTGAAAGACAAGCTAACGATCGGATATCTTTTCAGAAGTTTTTAGGGTTTCCTGAAAGAATCCCAGACCGTTCCACGGTCTGGGCATTTAGGGAACGATTAATCGATTATGGAAAAGATGAGAAAATATGGGAAGAGCTGCAAAAACAAATCGATTCCAAGGGATTAAAAGTCAAAGAAGGTGTTATTCAAGATGCCACCTTCATAACAGCCGACCCCGGTCACCAAAGAGTGAAAGAACCTCGCGGACCGGAAGCCAAAACCAGACGTAACAAAGATGGCGAATGGACCAAAAAACATGGTAAATCCTATTACGGCCATAAACTGCATACTCTATCCGATATGGATTATGGTTTGATACGTAGGCTTGAAACTACAACTGCTGAAATTCATGACAGCCAAATTGACCTCAGTGAACCTGGTGAAGTTGTTTACCGAGACCGCGGATACTTCGGAGCAGCCTGCAAAGGCTATAACGCCACCATGAAACGCGCAGTGCGTGATCATCCGTTAGGAATTCGCGATAAACTGCGCAACAAGCGAATCGCTCGTAAAAGATCAGCCGGCGAACGGCCCTACGCCGTGATTAAAAACATATTCAAGTCCGGCCACCAGTTAGTCACCACCACACTCAGAACACACACCAAAAACCTATTCACATGCTTCTGTTACAACCTACTACAACTCAACACCCTCCAAAAAAATACACCACCCTAGCGAACGCTAACACCAAAAAACAGGAAAAATAGAAAAAAATAAGAGAAATACGCACAAAATATGGAAAAAATAAAAAAACTAAACTAAAAATTCACAAAAAATAATTAAACAAAAATTAAAAATAAAGTAAATAGAAAATCTCAATCTTATTTAAATTTAGCATTTTGATTAATTTAAGCTGAAATAAAAATCAATCTTTATATTCAATAATAATATATAATTATATTATGAAAGAGGATATAACCATTTCAACTGTTAAAAAAGCTATTATTACTTTTGTGATACTCACTTTTGCATTTAGCAGTATATTTTATTATTTAATTATAACTACTGGAATGGGCGGCTATAAAACCTTCCTACTCATGTGGATGCCGGCATTATCTGCTATAATAACTTCTCTAATATTTTTCAGAACTATTAGGGGTTTTGGATGGCGGCCGGGGAAAATTAGGTATTGGATTATTGCCTATACACTGCCCATAATAACCAGTATTATTATCTACGGCATATTCTGGCTTTCTGGCCTGGGAACATATACCGGGGACTTACCAGGAAATATCATCTTTGCCATTGGTCTGGGAACGGTTAACAACATCATATCTGCTTTAGGTGAGGAGATTGGTTGGAGAGGGTTTCTTGTTCCCCAGTTAGCTAAGCTAACCACTTATGGATGGATATCCCTGATCAGTGGAATTATATGGGCCTTATGGCATTTTCCAGTGATAATCTTCTCTACATATGTGGGCGGCACACCCCTATGGTGGTCCTTACCCCTGTTTTTCATGGGAGTAATCACATTCAGCTTTATAATAGCCTGGCTCACTCTTAAATCCGGTAGCCTGTGGCCGGCGGTGATACTGCACGCCAGTGATAATCTATTCACCCAGGAAATATTCGCACCTCTAGGTGGAGGAGACTTATCCCCCTACCTGGTGGGAGAGTCAGGTATCATCACCCTAATTGTAATGGTAGTAGTGGCCTTAATCTTCTGGATGTTCAGAGATCGACTGCCAGATTTAAGAATTAACAAATCTAGATAAATTCTTTAGAATATAATTTAAGGTATTATAATAGTTAGTACCCTTTTTAAGTAAAGATATCCTAAAAAAATAGAATACTAATTTTTGGAGTATACCTAGTAACAATTAAATTAAATGTCATAATTACTAATCCTAATCTAAAGAATCCTATTTTTATTAAAGGCCAAATCAAACTATGAAATAGTAAATAACATCTATTCTCCTATATAATGCTCATATTAACTGTTTGATCACATAATATACTATTTTTAAATTTATATGGTGTAGATCTAATATAATAGAAATATTTAATATTGTGAATAAACATAATCTAATAAAACTGAACACAGTTAAAGGATTGTAAATCCAATGCAGTATAACTATTTTCAGCGTTATAGCTGTACTTTAAGCATTATTTATTGAATTTTCAATTATTTTCTATTAGAAATATCAGTTATTTTTCTTTCTATCTATTGAAATAATTGTAAAAGGAGGTGAAAAAGACGTGAAAAAACTGATTTTACTTACAACTTCCATCTTAATTCTAACCTTTTGTTTAATAGGAGCTGTCTCCGCAGTAGATGATGCTGCAACAGTTCTGCCTGATTCGTCCCCAGAAACTTTAACGGAGGATGATGTTACCATTTCGGGTATTGTGGAGAAATGTTCCACCGGAGAACCATTTAATGGTGCTACCATAACCATAGCTACCGAAGACGAATCAAAAAATACAACCACTGATTCTGAAGGTAAATATTCAATAAATATCAAAACATCAAACACTAACATCCAGGTTACCGCCACAGCACCAGGACACAACCCCGCAGTGCAGAACATTGCACTAACATCCGGAGCAAACATTTACACTGCCAACTTCCTCTTGGGCATGGACGATGTATACGTATCCACCACAGGAAGCGACATCGACGGAGACGGAACACCAGGCAACCCCTACAAAACCATAACTAAAGGAATAACCGAGGTAAACCCTGATGGTGTGGTGCACATTGCTGCGGGAACCTACAACGAAGCAATAACCATAGCCAAAAATTTAGACCTACTAGGAGAAAATAAGGATACCACCATAATCGACGCTGTCGGTTTAGGCAGCCGTGTAGTAACCATCACCAGCGGCACCGTAAACATAACAAACCTAACCATGCAAAACGGATCAGAAACAGGCACTGTAGTTAATGGTGGAGGAATCTACAATGGTGGTACTTTAACTTTAACTGATTGTATCATACAAAACAACACCGCCACTGCTATCGAATACGTTGCCTTTGCCTTTGGTGGAGGGATCTACAATATTGGTAATTTAACTCTAACTAATAGTATCATACAAAACAACACCGCTGCCGCCGCTGGAACCAATGCTTATGCATATGGTGGAGGAATCTACAACATTGGTAATTTAGCTCTAACTAATAGTATCATACAAAACAACACCGCCACCGCCACCGGAACATATACCTATGCATTTGGTGGGGGAATATACAACTTGGATGAGGGTACTTTAATTATTAATAACAGCACCATACAAAACAACACCGCCACAACCAATGGAACATATGCCCTAACATTCGGTGGAGGAGTCTGCAATGAGGGTACAGTTACAACTAATTACTTAAATATTAATAACAGCATTATACAAGAAAACACAGCCACTGCCACCGGAATCAATGCCTATGCCTTTGGTGGAGGAATCTATAATAATAATTATTATGGTACTTCAATCATCACTAATTGTACCGTACAAAACAACACCGCCACCGCCACCGGAACATTTACCCATGCACATGGTGGAGGAATCTTCAATGAGACTACTTTAACTATCACCAACAGCACCATACTAAACAATAACGTTAACGCCGGAACCACTTTATACGGTGGAGGAATCTTCAATGTTGGTACTTTAACTGCCAATTATAATCGTATAGTTAATAACAGTCCCACAGCATTGCATAATAGCTCATCTAATGTTTGTAATGTGGAATACAATTGGTGGGGTTCCAATAACCCTAACTTTGGCACTCTCCTTGCTGGAAACCCTGTAGATCAGGACCCATGGCTCTTCATGACCATCATGGCTAATCCTAACACTATCAATAATGGTGAAACTAGTCAGATAACTGTGAGCTTCAACAACTACACTTCTGATGGAACTACTTACACAACATTTGACCCTGCATTAGGACACATACCCAACGGCACACCGGTAACCTTCAACACCGACAAAGGCAGCATCGGATCTAAAACTATTGACAAAGAAACCACAGATGGCGTAGCCACTGCAACATTAACCGCAGATGAAACAGCCGGCGTGGCCCATGTCAACGCCGTAACCGATAATCAGACTGTTTACGCGGACGTGAACATCAACCCTAAATCCAGCCTCTACCTGACCATCACAGGCAAGGAAACACCAGTGGTAGGCGACACCGTGACTTACACACTAAAAGTTGGCAATAAAGGACCTGACCCTGCAGCGAATGTAGTTATGACCTATACCATACCTGAAGGATTGGAATTTGCCGGGGCCACCGTGGATGTGGGCACCTATACCTACGACCCTGCAACCAGAACACTAACCTGGACTATTGGAGAAGTACCCGTAGGCGACCCTTACATGTATCTGGACTTAAAAATCCTAAAAGCGGGACAATACCAGATCAATCCACGACTATCAACCACTACCTATGATCCTACACTAAATGATGACACTCAAAGCCTAACCATAAATGCAGTAACACCACAACCAGTTCATGGTAAGACGGTGGGCATGCAGACCACTGCCATGCCTATAGCTGCACTGATACTGGCAGTTTTAATGGTATTAGGTGGACTTATAAGCACTAAAAAATAATCTAACCCCTTTTTTTCTTTTTTTTTATTTGAATTCTATTGGATTTGATTTTAATTAAAAATCTTCAAAATTTTTGTTTAATTTTCCAATGTTTTCTTAAACTCCTTTTAAATAGGATAATCTTTTAAAATCAGATAATTATGCTATAAATCAATAATTAAAAACATAATATCCGTGAATATGAATTTATGTGAATATAATCACAATTAAGAGAAAAATTTAATATGTAGAGGTAAATATATATTATAATATAATATTCAGTTAATTGATTAAAAATCAAAGACAGTATATCTAATTTCAGCGTAATAGCTGTACTTTGACCTCCATTTAATAATATTCAGTTATTTCAGTAAAATTCAGCTTATTTTTCAGATATTATAATACTAAATAATTGTAAAAGGAGGTGAAAAAGATATGACAAACCGAATATTAATCCTTTCAGCATTCCTATTATTAACAATAATCATGTGTAATGGTGTTAGTGCAGCTGAAAATAATAATAGTACTGATATAGATGCTCAGATTATGAATGTAAATGTTCCTTTTGTGGAAAATCAGGGACAAAACGATGAAGAAGTATCATACTATGCTAAAACATTCTACGGAACCAGCTACGTAACCCAGGACGGCGTAACACATCAAATACAAGGCAAAAATAACACAACACTAGTACTAAAAGAACAATTCCGGGATAGTGATGGTAACCCTATAAAATTCCAGGCCAAAGGTGAAGAACCATCCAACACCACAGTATCCTACTTTAAAGGTAATGACCCTAATAATTGGCATACAAACTTACAAACTTACAACCTCATCAACCTAGGAGAAATTTACCCCGGCATCGTCATTAAACTTCGAGCAACAGGCAGCAATATAGAGAAATTGTTCTTCATAAGCCCCGGCGCCAACCCAGATAATATAAGAATCCAAATACTAGGCGCAGACCAACTGCAAACCGATGAAAAAGGCAACCTTAACATAAAATCTACTGGATTTGAACAAGTATCCATGTCCCCACCAAAGGCTTACCAAGATAAAAATGACGTAGAAGTAAAATACCAAACAACTGGAAACACCTACCAATTCCAAATCGGAAACTACAACCAAAACCAAGAACTTATCATCGACCCCGCCTTAGAATACAGCACCTACCTTGGAGGAACCAACAGCGAGTTTTCACTGAGTATTGCCGTGGATAATAGTGGCAGTGCCTACATCACCGGATACACCTATTCCACTAACTTCCCCACCACCCCAGGAGCCTACCAAACCACAAATGCCGGTAGCTGGGATGCTTTTGTAACCAAATTAAACCCCACCGGAACCGATCTAATATACAGCACCTACCTCGGAGGAACCGAAGATGACTATGGAGTGGGTATTGCCTTGGATAATAGTGGCAGTGCCTACATCACCGGATACACCTATTCCAATAACTTCCCCACCACACCTGACGCATACCAAACCACAAATGCCGGTAACTATGATGTTTTTGTAACCAAATTAAACCCCACCGGAACAGCCCTACAATACAGCACCTATCTCGGAGGAACCAGCACGGAGTATGGGGTGGGTGTTGCCGTGGATAATAGTGGCAGTGCCCACATCACCGGATACACCTATTCCAATAACTTCCCCACCACCCCAGGAGCCTACCAAACCACAAACAATAGTAACTATGATGCTTTTGTAACCAAACTAAACCCCACCGGAACCGATCTAATATACAGCACCTACCTCGGAGGAAGCGGCCCGGATGATGGAGTGGGTATTGCCGTGGATAATAGTGGCAGTGCCTACATCGCCGGATACACCTATTCCAATAACTTCCCCACCACACCTGATGCCTACCAAACCACAAACAATGGTAACGCTGATGCTTTTGTAACCAAACTAAACTCCAACGGAACCGATCTAATATACAGCACCTATCTCGGAGGAACCGATAATGATTATGGAGTGCGTATTGCCTTGGATAATAGTGGCAGTGCCCACATCACCGGATACACCCATTCCACTAACTTCCCCACCACCCCGGGAGCCTACCAAACCACAAACAACGGTTACGTTGATGCTTTTATAACCAAATTAAACCCCACCGGGACCGATCTAATATACAGCACCTACCTCGGAGGAACCGACGATGACGTTGGAATGGGTGTTGCCTTGGATAATAGTGGCAGTGCTCACATCACCGGATACACCTATTCCACTAACTTCCCCACCACCCCGGGAGCCTACCAAACCATAAACAACGGTAACGCTGATGCTTTTGTAACCAAATTAAACCCCACCGGAACAGCCCTACAATACAGCACCTACCTCGGAGGAAACGGCCCGGATGATGGAGTGGGTATTGCCGTGGATAACACTGGCAGCGCCTACATCGCCGGATACACAACTTCCACTAACTTCCCCACCACACCAGGAGCCTACCAAACCACAAACAACGGTAACACTGATGCTTTTGTTGCTAAATTTAAATCAGCAGCTGATTTGAGTATCGAGAAAACTGTTAACAATACCGCGCCTTATGTAGAAGATACGGTAATATACACCATCATTGTACGCAATAATGGACCGGACACTTCATTCGGCGTGACGGTATCGGATATCCTGCCGGAAGGAATGGCATATGTTTCGTCCAGTGCCAATTATGGAACATATGACCCTGTAACTGGCATATGGAGCATTTATTACCTGCCCAACCAAGCAGTGGCCATATTAACTATAACATCAACGGTTTTAAGAGCAGGAGACATAACCAACACAGCAAGAGTAACTGCACTAACCTACGATCCGATAATAGATGACACAACAGCAACCACTACCATAAATGCTCAGGAAAGACCCACACCAGTACCACCCACACCAGTTAATGGAAAAACAGTTCCCATGCAGAAGACCGGAACAACACTAGCAGTTCTGGCCTTAGCGGTTTTAATGGTATTAGGCGGAATTGTATACACTAAAAAATAATCTACCCCACTTTTTCTTTTTTTTCTTTTTTTAAAAAATTTTTCTATTAATACAAAATAATAACCAATATATATTATCATACTTAATAATTATTAATTATTACTAGATATGTTATCAGTAAATTTTCTTTTCAAGTGGGGAGATTTATTGATTATGTTTGGTTTGTATGAAAAAATTGATAGGAATTTATTTATATCATATTACTAAAATTAGTATATATGGTACTAAAATTAGAACAATTTAATTTGGAGGATCTGGCCACTAAAAACAGCATGAAACTTCTAAGATTCCTTACTTTAAATCCCAATATAAATTATGGGCTTAGTGATTTATCAAATGAATTAAAAATATCCAAGTCCAATCTATTAAGAATAATTAGAAAAATTGAAAAACATAAACTAATATTAGAGCATAATAATGGACGCAAAAAAGTATATCAAATAAATTATCAACACAATACAGTCAATATACTCTGGAAATTATTCATGGATGAAAAAAGAAATAACTTGGAACCAAAATTTAAAAATATTATTGACCTGATCTACTACCAAGTTAAAGAAGAAGTGGATTTATTCATAATATTTGGAAGTGTAGCACAAGGATTGGCCACAAAAAAAAGTGACATAGATATTTGTATAGTATCAAGTGAAGACCTTGAACTGGATAAATTTGAATACCTACCCCATCGTTTAGAAATTCACCGCTACGAATGGGAGGATATAAAAAATCCAGTGGACTTTGTAGTATTAGAATCACTTTTAAATGGCATTGTACTTAAAGGAAATATTTTAAAAATTATTGGAGAACTTAACACATTCCCCCAATCTTACCTGATATACCGACTGGAAAAAGTCAAAGAATTTATGAAAAAATCAGAAACCCTGAAAAATGAAGCAAAAGAATACTACAAAAACCTGGCCCTAACCACAATTGGAGAAATAGATTCATTGCTAAGCAAGGGAAAAACCATACCAAAAAGAAAAATTAAACCATTTAATCTAGAAAAAGAGGTAAAGGAACTGGAAAGAAAAATATCCAAAGAAGGTGAAGAGATATGGCTAGTATAGATATAAAAAGGGCTAGAAAATTACTAAAATCCGCTAAAGACTTATATGAAAAAGGTGACATAAATGGAGTGGCTGGATTAGGATATGCAGCCTTTGAATCTGCCACAATGGCCCTCACTACAGAAACTAATGGAACAGATTACCATAACCATTATCTGCGAAGAAAAAGAGCAAAACAGCTTCTTAAAAAATATCAGGATAAAATCGACTTTTTGTGGGAGGTTAGAAATATTGATTTTTATGGTAATGTAAAAGCCAATGCTAAAAAAAGGGAAATCTCTTATGAAGAAGTGGAAATGAGTTTAAAGGTTATTGAAACAATAATTGATGAGATAGAAAAGATTCTTAAAAAAATCTAATTTTATGTAAATAATGAAATATATTAATTGTAAAAACTTTTTTAATATTAAAATTACATGTGAATAAAATCTTATAAAGACTCTTTTTTTAAATAATGCATTAAAAATCTTTCTAGTATAATAAAACTTTTAAATATTAGTTATTTTAAAAGAAAAATTTATTACAGCTTAACATCTAATGATTTACTATGGAGTATAGAAATGACATTATCATTGTACTATTAGTTGTAGGTATTGGTGCTGCCAGCTATTTTGGCTATAACTATTTTGATGATAAATTTGAAGTGGCCAGTTTTGAAAATGAAAATATATCCTTCAGTTACCCAGCCAACTGGAATGTGTATGTTGTTGAGGATTTAGCTGATTATCCTCAAACTAAATGGATGGTTAGAATTGAAAATCCCCGGGAAAAGGAAGTTTCAGTGGTGATATCAGAAGTTGATGCTCCCCATAGTTCAGTTGAGGCTACAGATTCAATAACTATTGACAGTGTTACCAGTAAGATGACCACGGACACCACCACCTACCGGATGTATACCTTTTCTAAAAACAACCGGCACTTCCAGGTGATTGTGTATGGATCAAATCTGCGCAGCAGCAATACTTTAACTGATAAGCCAACCTTATTTGATAAGAGTGTATTTGATGAATACCAGGCCCATTACAGTACTATACTGGAGAGTATTAAGATTAAATAATGATCCGGGGATTTAATGCAATTAAGATTTTAAACCTTTACTTTATTTGATATAATCATTAATGGTATTGGATATTAAAAAACCAGGGTTATTTTTTGATGGAAAAAATTATGCATATCTTATTATACCAATTTTTTCCCCAGATTAAATGCCGGCTCCAGGTAGGGATCCAGCCCTCGGTGTTCCACATCCCCGGCATACATATTTCCCACTTTTTTGGTGTTCAGTGAATATTGGAGAACATCCTTGATATGGTGGGTGGCATTATCACAAAATCTCCTGTACATGGGTGGCACACTACCCGAGACCACGATAATCGCCAATTTCCTCTTCTTATCAGATCTAGGCTTAGGACATCCTTTTATAATATTTAATATATTACCCTCTGGTTTGGCAAAAACCCATGAGATCCTCTCCAGGAATGTGGCCATGGGTGCGGTTACAAATGAGGAGTGGACCGGTGTTCCCATTATTAAAGCATCCGATTTAAGGATGTAATCATCTATCAGATCCATATCATCCCTTATAGTGCATCGGGCCCTGGGCTGGTCTGTTACTGTATCCCGGCATACCAGACAGTTCCGGCAATAATTAATATCATAATCCGTCAAGTGAATCTTGCAAACCTCACAGTCTGGATCCTTAAACTTTACACCTTCAATAGCCTTATCCACCAATTTATCAGTGGCCTTCCCCTTCCGGGGGCTTCCCACCACTGCTAAAACATACACGAAAATCAACTCCCCCTGTTTATATTTAATATATTATTTTATGTGACAAACTAATACATTTTTATTTTGGAATTAAATATGAACTAGTTTGGAGAACCTAAAAATATCATACCCCCAGATTAAGCCCTAATTAATAATATATATGAAAAAATAGATATCTGATTCTAGTATATTAAAATAATGATAAAATGAAAATTCTAGAAAAATACTCCATAAATCCCGGGGATGAACATCTATATGAGCTGGCCTTTATACATGAGTCCTATGCCCATGAGAACAATCTGGATGAATGCTACCAGCGCCTGGAATTTCTGGGGGATGCTGTGCTGGACCTGGTGGTCTCTGAATATCTTTACCGGAATAATCCACATTTATCTGAGGGTGAGCTGACCCGTATTCGTGCTAATTATGTCTGCCGCCAGGCCCTATACACTTATTCATTGGAGTTGGAGTTTGACCAGTACCTGAAAATAGGTGCTGGAATTGATCTTTCTATCAGGGAGATGGACTCCATTATAAGCGATGTTTTCGAATCATTCACCGGGGCACTGTACCTGGACCAGGGATTATCGGTGGTGAGGGACTTCTTATCTAAGACAGTGATCCCCCATATTGAGAGTAATGAGATCTTCTTCTATGACTATAAATCTGAGCTTAAGGAGATGTGCGATGCCCGGGCCCTGGATGTGATATATAAATTAGTGTCTGAGGAGGGGGAACCCCACAGTAAAGTTTTCACCATGACCGCGGTTATTAATGGTAAAAGTTACGGCACTGGCACTGCGGGCAGTAAGAAGGAAGCCCAGCAGAGAGCAGCTAAAAAGACATTGAATATGATTTGATCTATACTTTTTATGATGATTTAATTATAAATCTGTTGCAAAATGAACTTGATTTATAGCAAGGTTAGAATCATTTATCTTTTGCCAGTTCAAAGATTTAGGTATCTTTTTTTGATGAATTAATATTTTAAAAGTGCATTTAGTTTGATAAAATATTAGACAATATCATAATATCAATAGAAATTCTCAATTAACCTAACTATATAAAATTCAGATTTTATAATCGATTTAATAGTTTTTCAAATTCGAAGTTGAATTTTTTAGCTCTTTTTATTGAAGTTTGGGCTTTGGAACTTTTAACTGGTGCAGTCATATTATACTGGAAATTTGAACGCTTTTTTCTCTCAAAACTAAAACTTTCAATTATATCGTCGGTAAATTTGGTTATTTCTAGAGCTTCAGATTTAGCTTCTTCAAAGTCTTCTAGTAGACTCATTTTCAATTTATCTCTAACAAAAACAATCAATGCATCATTCGTAACTTTGTGAGATAACTGATCTCCCACTTTATATCCTATTTTATAAATTACAGCATTGGCAATGTAGTACATGGAATAATAGCTAGAAACTATTACCCATAATGCTGATATATTTTCTTTGTATATTAAATCTGCCACTTTTAAACTTTCTTCAGAATTTTTTCTGAGAATGTTTAATATATTATCATCTAAAGAACTTTTTCGCAGTAATCCTTCCTTTAGATAAATTCTAACATTGGATTCTGCTTCCTTTATTCGATCTTTGTCTAACATTTACTTTAACCTGTAATATATTCTATTCCAATCAATATTCATTGCACCCTGTAATAGTCTTCAATTCCAATTAAGATTATGTTTGACTTAACTGCTTCCTGGACAACTGAAAACTCTGTGCTTCTTAGCATACTTATAAACTCTTCAGTGGTTAGGAATATTGGGTGGATGTTTAGTGGAAGAATTGATAGAACTCTATCTATTTCTTTATGCCTATTTTCTTCAGCTATTATCATTAAGTCTATATCTGATTTTTTATTGGCGGTCTTCTGGGCTTGTGAACCGAATAAAAGGGTTATGAATGGAAATTTTAGGGATTCTAATTTTTGGTAAAGTATTTGGAAGTCACTTTTTTCCAGAAGCTCTTTTCTGCGCTGATATTCTGCCTGGTATATTATGGGGGTGGGTTTTTTGTTGATGGTGATATGGTAAGCATTTCCAAGTTTTTCCAGGGTTATTATATTCTCTTTTTGGAAGTTTTTCACTAAGTCGTAAACATTTTTGTAGCTTATTCCGGTTTCTTGTGATAATTTGTGGATGGTTAATTTTTTATCAGTTTCAATTAATTGAATTATTATTTCCAGTTTGTTGTTTTTCATTTAAATCCCCATTATAGTAATATTACTATATTATTATAGTAACGTTACCATAATAAGTTTTTGGTTAACCTATCCACCACCATTAAATATAATATTCATACCAATTATAATTTGAACTACCACGACCTGTAAGAGGTCATAGATTCCTAATCCACTAACTTTTTGTTAGTTTTACCAAAGGCAAGCCCCGTAGTTCCTACGGTTAGAATATTACGTGCTGCATTAAAATCCCGGTCATGTACTGTATTACATGAAGGACAATTCCACGGTCGTATATTCAAATCTAAACTAGTGGTAACATATCCGCAGTTACTGCAAGTTTTACTTGTGTATTTTTCATCCACAACCCTGAAATGTTTCTGATACCACTCTGATTTATATTGTAGTTGTCTTTTGAATTCATACCAATGTTGATCCACTGTTGTCTTTGCTAAGTATTTGTTTTTTAACCCTAGCTGGTTATTCACATTTCCCACATAGATCTCATCATATCCTTGTACTATCGGGGTTGTTGTTTTATGCAAAAAATCATTTATTATATCTTTTTTCTTCTGGTATAATCGGTTAAGCTTGGTTTTCGCCTTAACCCAATTACACCCATTTTCTACTTTTTTACTCAATATTTGCTGTTGTCTTCTTATCTTCTCCTCAATCTCTTTTAAATGTATTTTCCCGGTTTTAAAACCATTACTGAACGTTGCTAAATCTTTTAATCCCAGGTCAATACCTACTTTTTGACCAGTCTTTTTAAAACCTTTAACCGGACTGTTTTTAAATTAATACTCACAAAATACTGGTTACTACTATTTCTGGTGATGGTTGCAGTTAATATATCTCCAAGGACTTTTCTACTGTATCTAATCTTTATTAAAGACTTGATTTTTGGTAATTTCAGTTTATAATCAAGTATTTTAATATTTAAAGTGCGAAATGATTGCAGTGGGTTTTTCCTGGATTTAAATTTCACCCATCCATGACCTGCCTTACCCACCATTCTATAAGCAAATATCAAGTTATCATATGCTTTTTGAAGAGATGTGCTGTTGGCTTGTTTCAGAAAAGGATAATGACTCTTTAAATCATTTAATATGTTATTGAATAGTTTTCTATTTGCGTGTAGTTTAAATCCATAATTTGCTGCTTGTTTTCTGTATATTTCATACATTGCTTTGATATGGTTGAAAACGAATCGTGCACAACCCATATTAAACAGTAATATATCTGATTGTTCTTTATTAGGATATATCCTGTATTTGTATGATTTATTTACCTTTTTCATTTTTTTTGTTGCCTTTCAATATATTTTCTTATCGTTTCAATATTCGCCCCGCCTGTTGTGGAGAGAAAATATCCAATTTTCCAGAACGCTACTTTCCAAAGTTTTTTCTTGATTTCTGGGTATTCTTTTTTAATTAACCTACTACTGGCTGATTTATAAGAATTGATGAATTTAAGTAATATGGTGTCTGGTTTGGCTTTAAAAAGGAAGTATATATGGTCTGTCTCATAGTTACTTTCCATTAATTCAATATTATAGAGTTTTCCAATATTTTGGAAAATTTCTCCCAACCTAAAATATATTATAGGAGTTATGACTTGTCTGCGATATTTTATAACAAGTACTAAATGATATGTTAAAGTGTATACTGAATGTTGATTTCTATCTAAAATCTGCCTCATCACTCATTATATTAACATCCATACCATTTAATCTTTTGGTTAAACTATTAGACCAAAATTCATCCATGACTTAATAGAAGTCATAGTATTCTTTCAGAATTTAGATAAAAGACATTTCATTTAATCTTTTAATTATTATAATAAAACTGTATTGTATATATAAATGTGACATGTTTATTTTAAGCTAAAAAAAGTTTATTTAATAAACAGATAAGTGGAGGAGCATGCTCCTTCTTGTTCTACCATCGTGTTTTGAATTTGAAAGTGTAAGACTTGGCAAGATTGTTACCAGCACGGTCTTTCACTGCTTTGTATGGTATGTACACCCTTACCATCTTAGTGCTGCTCTTTTGTATTTGGTTTTGATGTAGAGTGTATTGCCTTTAATCCATTTTTTTTATTTTAGGTTTTTAAGGAAGTTTTTCAGGGTTTTCCAGTAAGTCCACCACCAAATTAGACTCCAGCCTGGTGGCGAAATTCAAAGCAGCCTCATCCACCATGAATTCCGGGTGATGATTAGGTTTAGACTCAGATAATGGTTTATCCCGTGGTGCGGCACCATAATACATGTAAAGTGAGGGAACTTCCCTGGAATAATAGGAGAAATCCTCAGATTTTGTAGAAGACAAATAATAGAGCACATTTTCTGGATGGGCCACCCTTTCAATAACAGGTAAAAGGTTCTGGTATAACTCTTCATTATTAATATTCGCAGGGTAGTGCTGGCCAAATACTACCTTGGCTTGGCAGCCGTGCATATCCGCCTTAAGCTCGGCTAATTCCTTGATACGAGCCACCAGTATATCCCTGTTCTCCTCATTAAGGGATCTTACGGTGAGTCCCATGTCCGCACCTTCAGGTATGATATTCACTTTTATACCACCCCAGAAATAGCCCACCGTTATCACTGCCGCTCCTTTCTGCAGGTCCACCTCCCGACTGATAAGGGTTTGAAGAGAGTTAATTAAGGAGGCACCGGCCACGATTGGGTCTTTACCAGTCCAAGGCTGTGATCCATGGGCCTGCTCCCCAATGATCCGGATGAATATGCTGTCCTGGCTGGCATGGGTAGCTCCTTCCCGGACCATCACCTGACCCGGGTAGCAAGTGTTATTAGCATGCAATCCCAGCACTGCTTTAACCTCAGGATCATCTAGGACGCCCTCCTTGATCATGCTTAGAGCACCACCATCCATCCCGGTAGGTGCACCTTCCTCTGCCGGCTGAAAAATAAAAACAACACTACCATTTATATTTTCCTTTAATTTGCTTAGAACTGTGGCGGTACCCAGTGCTATGGCCATGTTAGCGTCGTGGCCGCACACATGGGCCACCGGTGTTTCATGGCCGTCATAACTTTTCTTAACATTAGAAGCATAGGCTAGTCCTGTTTCTTCCTTTACTGGTAGTGCATCCATATCCGCCCGGATAGCCACAGCAACCCCGGGATTATCACCATGTAAAATTGCCTTTATCCCGGTCTTGGCCACAGGATAGGAAACTTCCACCCCGGGTAGCTCTTCCAGGTATTTTTTTATGTATTGTCCGGTTTCCCATTCATTATAGGCCAGTTCCGGGTGCTGGTGTAGCCACCGAAATATTTCAATCTGTTTGGATGCAAAAGATTCAGTTAATGATTCTATTTCCTGTTTTAAGTGGGTGATTTTAATAACCTCCAAAAAATTTCTATTCCATTGTCATTATTTTACTGATAAGAAGCACCACTTCTTAAATAATGAATTTCTGGTGAGATTTCCACTCCCCTACAATATAATTGAATAACTCCTTACCAAAATCGGAGTAAACATCCACAGTATCCGGGTCAAAAGCCACATTGTTCAAGTACTGCAGGCGTAGGGCGTCTCCATCTAAATATTCTGGCATGAGGCCGCTGAAGAAAAAGCCCATCTTCTCAATTTCCCTGCACATCCAGCTGGTTACCGGATCCTTTAAGGGCAGGTCTATAACTATGAGTTCTATCTTGTGCTGACACAAATCCTGAATCTTCAAAGCCAGTTCAGATTGGAAATTTTGTCCATACCCTTCCACCCGGAGGAAGGCGCTGGACATCTCAGGTAAAACATGTATATGGATTATAGAATCAGGTTTAAGCCCAGTTCTATCTTCCGATTTTCTAAATATCCGTTGAAGATCGGCGTGTTTATAGATCTTTTTTAATATCTCCGCATGTGATGGAGGGAGATAGACCTCCTGTGGTTCATCTTCTGCCACGCTGATATAGAAGAGGGCTACGGTCCGTCTCTGGTAACTCTTCTCAGTGGTCATCTTCTTGAATATGGCGGTGGGCGGTGAATGGGCTAATATGAAACCAGTCTCCTTGGCACCCATCTTTACATTGGCCCTCTGAGAGGCCTCATGAACGGTTACTGCCCTGCTATATAAACCCTTAAATCCTTTGCGCTGGATCTCCTCCATCATCATCTTCTTCATCCGGGGAAATAGTCCTCTTCCCCGGTAGCGGGGGTCCACCACAGCCATGGCTGATTCACCTACTTTATCTCCTTCTTCGTCTATGAATACTCCCAGATGCCCAATAATTTCGCCGGCCTCGTTTAAACCGACGCAGGAGGTTACCAGTCCGGATTCAATTAATGAAGCGAAGAGTTCCGGGTAATAGACTGCCTCGTGGGGATAGGTGTACCCGTAGACTCGGTAGATGCACCGGGCCAGATCAACGGCGTCGTCGGGTTTCATAATCCGTAGGGTTACCTGGTCAGATTCTGGTGCCCGATCCTCATTAGAAGATTGAGTGCCGCCTTTATCCAGGGATGGGTAGGGCAGGTACTTGATAATTTTAACTTCTTTACCTTTTTTGCCTCGATATTTGCTTTTAACATTATCGCTGTAGGTCTTCATTAGTTTGAAGCCTATTTGATGTATTTCATCCTGGTCTAGAAGTCCCAGGTTGAAGGGTATTCCCTGGTCCTTAACCTTTACCACCATCTTTCCTGGTTTTCTTTTGATCTCCAGTTGGTAGCGGCCCTGTTCATCTGGACTGTACGCGTGTTCAATAACGTTAATACAGGCTTCCTCGGTGGCTAACATTATTCCCTGGGATGTTTTCTCATCAAAGCCGCAGATTCTGCTAACATCCTTGACTATTTTAAGGACGCTGGGCAGAAATTCCATCTCGGCCTTTACATCCAAATATATCAGCACTTTTTCATCTTTTTGACTGATGAACATCACCCCCTATTAACGGGGACAGAGCAAAAATAAGGCCATTCTTAAGGGTGGACAATCTAATGGTCCAACCTAAGAGTTGTATGTCCCCCTCAATTATCACTAATAATATTATACTGGTGTTTGTATAAGAAAATTTCTGTTTAATCTAAACTCTATTATTATATGTTATATGCGAATTTTTTCCAATTCTTTGAATAGATAGTTTGAAACTAAGAATATAACACTGTAAAAAAAACTCTACTAAGTATTTTGATATTATGAACAAATTTTAGGAAGTTTAAACTAAAATTATTAGTTCTATAGGTTATTTGAAACTGTTCACTGTTCTTTTACCTAGCTCTCCCGAGATTAACATCATCAGGATTATGCTGAGTGAATAAACTACTATTATCATGGCCATTACATCGTATTCAGAGCTGAAGTTAGCCAGAGCAACTACAAAAGCTGCAGATGAATTTCTTATAGCAGTTCCCACACCAAGCACAGTCTTCGTATTTTTAGAAGGGCCTCCAAGCAGATATCCTACTAGAAAAGAAGTTAATATAAATATTAAAGCAGCTACTAATGATCCAGTGCCAAATACTGCCAGAAAGTCCTGATAATTTAGAACTAAATAAAGAACTACCACCACAAATAGGAATATATTAGATATTTGATTAATGGTAGGTTTAATTATTTTAGCTAGATTACTATACCTCCATTTTACAGCTGTTCCCCCAATTAATGGTAGAAATATTAAGATTAATAATGAAACTGCTATAGATACCGTATTTACAGAAACATCAGGTAAAAGAAAAGAGAGTACTAGTGGCATGTAGATTAAAGTCACAGTGGATAATATTAACATCAGACCCACTGCAAATGCCATATCACCTTTGGTAAATTGGACTAATTTAAGCATGAAAGGTGAGCCTGCTCCTGCTGCCATCAAAACCAGTCCAATAGCAAGTCCAGGTCGCAGAGGGATTAATTGCAGTAAGATGTAGGTAATTATAGGTATAAATATAAAGTTGGCAGCTAAAGCTTTTAATACGAGTTTTTTATCTTTCAACGGTTCTATAAATTGTTTTGGAAAAAAACCAAGCCCCATAGATAACATAGTGGAAATAACATAAATTAAAATACTTAGATTAGCAAACTGCTGGAGAATAACTACCATTTAAAACATCTACCCCGGATTTCCTATCTATTTATAATTAAAATTCCTATAAAATTATTGATTTATAAGATTTTTATAGTTTTTGGAATTATAATTTGATTTTTAATTCTTTAAATCATGTTAAGGAAATTTTTATATGGTATTATGGATAATATATGTCTGTTTTACCTGTGCAAATAATCTGGTAATAGGAACTGATGGAACCACATACAATTACAGAGTTGTATTGAAATAATGTTGTATATCTCTAGTTCATGTTTTCATATCCGATGTGAACTTACGCTTTCTAAATAAAATTAAGCCTTACCCTAAAAATTAATAAAAAAAACTGATTTTAATTAAGAATTATTTTCAATAATAGTTTTTTGTGACAGTATTCACATTAGTACCGATAATTATAATTTATATATTAAACATAGTACGATTATCAAAAAACATAAAGAGGGGGGATAAAAATTGAAGAAAAATATTATTTTTATAGCAACTATATTTTTACTAGTACTCTGTTTTGCAGGTACGGTGGCTGCGGAAAATCCGGAAGACACAACCATAAGAGATGAATTAGTAGAAAGTTCGCCAGATACTCCTGAAGTACCTGTTAATGATATAAATATCTCGGGCCAGGTTTCAAAGTGTTCAGACGGCACACTCTTCCAGGGTGCCACTGTAACAGTAACAGATTATGAAAAGGAAGTATCAACCACCACCAATACCATGGGCCAGTACCAATTAAACTTCCAAAGTACCAACACTAACTTCATGGTAACTGCCACTGCCCCGGGACACAACCCTGAACATCAAGAAATAAAATTAGAAGAAGGTGCAGACACATATACTGCCAATTTCCAACTAGGAATGGATGATGTATACGTGGCCACGTGGGGAGATGATGGAACAGGGCTGGGAACACCAGAAAGCCCCTTCAGATCCATAGGTAAGGGAATAACTGAAGTAAATAATGGAATGAATGTGCATGTAGCAGCCGGAAACTATAACGAAACCCTAAGTATAAACAAAAACTTAAACCTGATAGGAGAAAACCAGGACACAACCATCATCGACGCCATAGGTAAAAACAATAGAGTTATAACTATAGGCAGTGGAGGTACAGTTACCATTAGCAATTTTACTATACAAAATGGTAAACATAGTGGAACAAATGCATATGGTGGAGGAATCTGGAATAGTGGTAATTTAACTATCAATAATTGTATTATACAAAATAACATAGCCGAAACCATAGCCTTAGATTGGGGGATGTGGAGATACTCTCAAGGTGGGGGAATCTTTAATAGTGGTGGAAATATGTTTATTAACAATTGTATTATACAAGATAATATTTCCACAATCGAAGCTTATTCTGATGCTTCAACAGCTTATGGTGGAGGAATTTCTAATACAGGCGGTATAGTAACTATTACAGATACAACTATACGAAACAACCTAGCAATCGCAAGAAATACTTTAGAAGAAGCATATGCATTAGGTGGAGGAATCGCCAACTACTCAGCTTATCATCCACTTGATAGTATCATGTTAATTTATAATTGTAATATCTATAATAACACCGCAATTGCTAATGGGGTACTTCCATCATTAACAGTTGGTGCAATCTGCAATAATGGTTCATTGTCTTATTTGACTGCTCACTACAATCGTATTTCAGATAATACTCCTAATGCCGTGTCCAATTATTACGGTTCTGCCGATGTTCGATATAATTGGTGGGGTTCTAATAGTCCTGATTTTACCAGTTTAATAACTGGAACTACTAACTATGACCCTTGGATTATTTTAACAATAACTGCTGATCCGGCTATTATAAACACTATAGTGTCCAGTGAAATTATAGCCAGTTTAAACACTCTTTCTGATGGTACAAACATAACTGATACTGACAATAATCACATACCCAACGGCACATTAGTATCATTTGAAACTGATTCAGGAGTTCTAAATCCTGAAGATACTGTAACAACTAATGGAACCGCTAAGTCCACATTTACGTGTGATGGGGTTGGTGTTGCAACTGTTTCAGCCCAGGTTGATACTGAAACTCAAAAAACCACAGTAGAAGTAGTGGAAAAATTAGACACTGAAATCACAGTTGAACCAGCATCAGGTGTATTTGAAGGCAGTGCCAAGATCCATGCCACCTTACTGGATCAAAACGGCAACCCTGTAGTTAATGTTCCAGTTAAATTCTACATAGAAGAAGAAGCAATTGGTTCCAGTAATACCGATGAAAATGGCCAAGCAGATATAATTTATGAACCTATAGCTCAAAAACCCGGTAAATATGCCATAACCGCTGAATTTGAAGGTGATGATAACTACAACCAATCCCATGGTCAAGGGATTTTAAACGTAAAAATCGAAACCAAAACTGAAAGTGATGATAAAAATAACTTCGCCAGACAAAATGTGGAATTAACCGCAAATGTGACCAATATTGATGGTGAAGACTTAGATGAAGGACAAGTCACATTCACAGCCAACGGAGAAGAATTAGAAACCGTGAACGTGGTAAAAGGCCAAGCCAATCACACTTGGACCATACCCCTCAACTGGAATGCTGGAAACTATGAAATACTAGCACAATACACCGGAACAGATACTTATGCTGCTAGTCAGGACACCGCCACCTTAACAGTAGATAAAACACCAACAAACACCCAAACAGTAAATGCAAACAACTTCCCTGGACAAAATGTGGATCTAACCGCAACTGTAACAGATTACTACTCTAACAATTTAAATGAAGGACAAGTCCAATTCACTGTCAAAGGAGAAGTAGTAGGAACCGTAGACGTGGTAAACGGCCATGCCAGTCACAATTGGATTATACCTTACAACTGGAATGCTGGAGACTATCCCCTATTAGCCGAATATCTGGGAACAACAAATTACCTTACCAGCCAAGATACTGCCACTTTAACTGTTCATCCATTACCAGTTGCATCCTTTACTGGATCACCTACCAGTGGTCGGGCCAATTTAACTGTGAAATTCACTAACAAGTCAACTGGTACAATAACTCGATACGAATGGGACTTTAATGGAGATGGTAAGATTGATAGTACACTTAAAAGCCCCAGTTATACCTACTCAAAAGCAGGCACATACACTGTGAAATTGACGGTTAAAGGTCCTGGTGGAACCAACACCCAGACCCGTACCAAATACATCACAGTTAAACTACCGGATCTGGTGATGCGGTCAGTAACGGCACCTACCACTGCACGAAGAGGTCGATATATCCGTGTAAGAAACCAGGTGAGAAATAGTGGAACCATCTCCACAGGTAAAGGATTTTACGTGGCATTCTACCTTAGAAGCACTAAAACCTCACGGAGATATTACCTGGGAAGAAGATGGGTTGGTAATCTGGGATCTGGTATTAGCAGTTACAAGACCAATTATTTCCGCGTACCAAGATACATTAGAAGGGGACGCTACTACATACAAGGTGTGGCTGACTACACCAAAAGAATCCGGGAAACCACCCGAACTAACAACATCAAATACACCACCACAAGAACAAGGATAAGCTAAAATTATCCTTCCATTTTATTTTTGGGATAAGTATTAGAATCATATATGTTAATCTTATCAAAATAGTTTTAAGGAAAAAAAATACTGTAAAAAAAAATTTAAGAAATAATCTATGAATCTTTTATTGATTAAAGGATTTTATTGATTAAAGGATAATTTAACCTTTTTATCATGCTTTATTTTTGGCAGTTGCAAAATGTGGACTGGCTCTTTTAACTCTTGATAAAAGAATTGAAAAAACAGATTTTAGAAGTATTTTTGTTGTAATTAGTCATATTTCTAATATATTTAATATTAAATAAAGACATATAATACTCTTAAAGGTGATAGATTGAAAAATGAAGAGGAAGTTAAAGACTTCCTAAAGAAGGAGGATTATATCCAGCTGGCTTATCTATTTGGATCTGTTGCACAGGAAAAAGCAGGTGAACTAAGTGATGTGGATATAGCCGTATATCTAGATAAATCGCTGAATAAAAATGAAAGGATAAATTTAAAATTTAAACTAATATCTCAACTGGAAGAAATACTCAAAACTGACCGCTTAGATCTGGTGGTAATGAATGAAGTGCCGATTTCACTTAATTTTGAAGTTATAAAAGCTAACCACCCCCTTTTTATCAGAGACCAAGATCATAAAGTAGAAGTGGAACACTACATAATGTCCCGCTATCTGGATCGTCAATACTATGACCAAAGATGGTCCGAAAACCAGCTTAAAAAAACGGCTGAAGGATTAAGATAATTATGAATACAAAAGAAAAGGTAGCCCGGAAAATAAAAGATATGATGGTATATGTAGATTTTCTAAAGGAACACCGTGTAGATGAAGAAGAATTATCCAACAACTATCTTTTAAAATCCGCCATAGAAAGAAATCTTCAACTGGCAATTGAATCTGCACTAGACATTGGAGAGGTTATAATTGCCTCTGAAGACTTACAAAAGCCAGAAAACTACCGAAGCATAATCTTAAACCTGGGAAGAGAAGATATAATTCCCTATGATTTTGCAGAAAGATTTTCAAATGCAGCTAAACTAAGAAACATCCTGGTACATATGTATACAGAAGTAGATCCAGCAGTGGTCTCCCAAGTACTGCAGAATAATTTGCAGGATTTTGAGAGATATGTGCAATATATAGCTCATTACCTGGATAAGAAAAAATGATTATAGAAGAGTTCTTGAAAAATTCGCAAAAAATGTAAGATTTTCTTAATTTAAAAATAATTGTGATTTATTCGACAATATCACATCTATTATTCCTGTAAATATTATCATAAAAGCGTTTAACTGATTATTTTTATCATGAAAATTAAAATAGTAGCTTTCTTTTTATTCTTCAGTTTTCTTTAGTTTTTCTAGATCAACATCCATAGAATCACTATATATCACAATCCTACCATAAAGATATGTTGCAGTTAATTAATACTCATTAATAGATATATTTACTAGAATAGATGTGTATTTAGAGGGAGATATATTTTTTGACTATTAAAACCTTAAAAAGTGGACAATTAAAAAAAGAGTTATACACCTTTTTAATTATCACTTTTGTAATAACATTCATTTTCTCATGGGCAATCTATAGGCAATCTATATAATCCTGGGAATAATATCTGTTCATTACCTAGATTATGGTTTGTTTCACTTCAAATGTATATGTTAATTCCAGATACGGCCGCCATAATCTGCCTGGTTTATTTTAAATCTAAGGCCTTAACTCTGGAAACAAAGATTATATTTTCCTTTTTCCTGATTTAAACTGTAATTTTTGGCCTGGAAAATTATTTCCAACCTATTATTGGAACTTTAGGATTGCCTCTTATTGCTCTGCAACCTACTAATACCAGTGATATACCCGTGGTTTCAATTATTATTGCTGTAACTGGAATATTGACTGTAATCATATTAAACTTAAAAAAGAAGTGGAGAAACAGTCTAGAACCATCCAAACTATCATTTGGTATAAATTTAAGAAATTATCTGATTATACCTCTAATTTTATCGGTGATAATTATCTGTGCTTTTATTCTAAACTATATTTCCAGACTAGGTATTCCTTCTAAAGAATTTAATCTGTATATGTTCTTTAAGACTTTATTTCCCAGTTTAATTTTATCATTTTTCATACTATGGCCCATCTATTTTGGAGAAGAATATGGATGGAGATCCTACCTCCAGGACAGGTTATTCCCAATTTTGGAGGTTATAGGGGTGTTTTATTAATGGGTGTTATTTGGGGCTTATGGCATGCTCCGCTTATCATGATCGGAGCAATTTATCCTAGACAGCCAGTTCTGGGAATTGTTTTAATGATTTTCAATACTATTATATTGGGTATTATTCTCAGTTATTCAGTTTTAAAGACTGGAAGCATCTGGATAGCAGTTTTGCTGCATATGGTTCCAGATACAATATATCCTGCCGCTGGTTTTTTCATTGCTACCTCCCTAGATCCTATATTTTCATTTGGAACAGGGATTTATGGTTCATTACTGATTGCAGTATTCTCATTAATCTTATTAAAATCCAGATCCTGGGTTAAAGTGAAAACATTATCATGACCCATAATTTATTAAAAAATAATTTTTTCTAAGAGAATAAATAAAACTATAGTTTAATCTAGATTCTTTCGGGTTAGAATCTGTTGAATCAATTAGATATTTTATCTAAAAAATATGATAGAATCAGAATAGGCATCTAAGTAAAATGGTTGCATAGGGAACTTTAAATCCTCTTTCTGATATTCTGCACAATTTAAGTGCCTGCCTCCCATATCATCCCGGTGAATGTCTTCTCTCTTTAGATCCATTACATAGCTATTATTATCTGCCATTATCATTGCCAGTATTGTAAATAATATTTAAAATAGTTTTAACTCTTTATTAATTTTTAGATAAGTAGAATATAAAACAATACCATTTAAAATAAAAAATAATTTCAACTTGTAATTCCTATTTTTAAGTGCTTATTTATGAATAAATAAAAAAAAAAAAAATATTAAGAAATATTCTAATAGACCCGGGTTCTGCCGGTGGTGTACTTCACATTGTTAGCCCGGCTTGATTCTCTAACCAGTTTGGTGTAATCAGCCACAGCTTGTATGTAGTAGTTTCCCCTTTTAATGTATCTTGGTACGCGGAAATAGTTTGTCCTAAGACTTGATTTACCAGTTCCCAGGTTTCCTACCCATCTTCTTCCCAGGTAATATCTCCGTGAGGTCTTGGTGCTTCTAAGGTAGAAGGCCACGTAGAATCCACGTCCTGTGGAGATGGTACCACTATTTCTAACCTGGTTACGTACTCTGATGTAACGACCTCTTCGTGCAGTGTATGGGGCCGTTACTGACTGCATAACTAGATCTGGTTGTTTTACTGTGATATACTTGGTACGGCTCTGGGTATTGGTTCCACCAGGCCCTTTCACCGTCAATTTCACAGTGTAGGTGCCTGCTTTAGTGTAGGTATAACTTGGGCTTTTAAGTGTACTGTCGATTTTACCATCACCATTAAAGTCCCATTCGTATCGGGTTATTGTTCCAGTTGAGTTGTTAGTAAATTTCACGGTTAAGTTAGCCCTACCACTGGTAGGCGTCCCTGTAAAGGATGCGACCGGTGCAGGATGATTTACTGTGATGTAGTTATTGCTAGTAGTAGTGTGACTTCCTCCAGGACCTGTTACTGTTAATTTAACTGTGTATGTACCCGGTTCAGTGTAAGTATAGGTCGGATTTTCTTGGGTACTGTCAACTATACCGTCACCATTAAAGTCCCAAGCATAGCTGTTGATAGTTCCTGTGGATGTACTGGTAAATGCTACTTGCAATGGTGAAATACCGCTAGTTGAAGCAGCGGTGAATGATGCAGTTGGATGGTATTGGGATACAAATATAGCATTTAAAGCTACCATATTATCTCCATTGGTTCCAGGGTTATGGCTCTGCATTGCTGCCACGTTGTTACCTTGTTGAACATTACCTGTGACATCAAATTCACTGAACCCTACTTGAGGACCAGTTTGATAATCAGCCCAAAAGCCCGTGTATTCAGTTCCGTTAAAGTAGAATTTGCTTTTACCTTCATCACCAGCACTGGCTGTGATTGCAATGACTTTGGCATTATTCATGTTATCAGCTGGAATATTCTGGAAATTGGCGTAAGCTGTAGCTTCCTCATCATTGGTGGAATAAGTTGTACGGGAGTAGATAAGATCTGTTCCATCGTTGATAATGATGCGTTTATTTGTGGCCTCGGGGTCCATGTAAACCATTACCAGGTAGCTGCCATAGAGAGCGTTGCTATTACCGACTTGTGGAGTGATGTTTAAGGAGTTGCCGTTGCGGTTAAAAATACTGGTCACATCGTACACATAAAGACCAGATGGATAGTTGTAGCTACCATATCCTTTAGAGTCACTGTAGTTTGCAATTTCATATACTGGTGTACCATTAAAGGTTACATTCCACAGTGGTCTACCTCCCGGAGTCTGATCCCAAGTATATCCCTGGTACAGCCTGGCAAAAACAACATTTGCACCGGTAGGTATGGTCAGATCAGTGCTGTTCCAATTAACATTATAGTCAGTCCACCCGGCACCAGCATATGCTGAATCACCAGTTGAATAGAGTAATTCATAGTTTCCAGCAAAAACTTGGGTGGTATTTAAGTCATCTCCATCAGTATAGGTTTTTCCTTTGTAACCGTTGTAGAAGACTTCCCTTTGACCAGTGAAGGTGTTGTTGGTCTCATCACTTTCAGCTATTTCATCAGCACTGTCCACAGTAACTTCCACATTTTTCATTCCAATGCTAGTTGGTGTGTATCCAGTGAAGGTAACATCAACACTTGCACCAGCTGCCAGCCCATCAACCCTTTTGGTTTCAGTGTAACCATCTATGCTCAGATTTACATCAAATGCTCCGGCAGTACCTCCATTATTTTGGATGGTGGCAGTTATATTGTTAGCTTCGTTGGCAAATAGTTCCCTGTGTCCCGCAGTATTAGAGGGATTGTAATTTACAGAGGTTACAACAAGTTCAGGTATGTATTCCATCATTAGTATGTTCTGGAAGGCTACAAAGTTATCCCCGTTGGTTCCAGGGTTATGGCTCTGCATTGCTGCTACATTATTACCTTCTTGTACATCTCCAGTAACGTCAAATTCACTAAAACCAATCTGAGGACCGGTCAAATAATCAGTCCAGAAACCAGTGTACTCTGATCCGTTGAAGTAGTACTTACTTTTATCAACTTCATTAGCACTAGCTAAGATTGCTATTGCTTTGGCATCAAACATACCTGTTTTGGGTATAGTAGTGTAGTTTGCATAGGCAGTTGCCTCTTCATCAGTGGTAGAGTAGTCGGTACGACTGTATAGCATATCTGCTTCTTCATTTATCCATATCCTTTTAAAGGTTTCCCCTGCTTTTTCATATACCACTACCAAGTAGGAACCGTAAAGTGCAGTTAGGGTATTGGCTCCTTTAGTAAGTGTTAAATTATTTCCACTGGTATTGAAAAGACTGGTAACATCATATACCATTAAACCGCTGGGATTGTTGCTGGTTCCGTAATTTTTCTGATCAAGGTAATGGGCCACCACATTTATTGGGGTACCATTAAACTCTGCATTAAAATCAGGCATTCCCGGAACAGTATTCCAGGTGTATCCCTGGTAAAGTTTAGCCAAGACCACTGTTGCACCTTCGGGTATAGGTAGATCAGTTGAATTCCAAGTTACATTGTAGGGATTTTCCCAGTTAGCTGCTCCACTTCCACGGTATGCTGAATTTCCATTAGAATATAAGAGATCAATAAATCCTTCCAAGTAATTTGTGGTCTCCAAGTTGCTTCCATCAGTATAGGTTTTTCCTTTGTAACCGTTGTAGAAGACTTCCCTTTCACCACTGAAGAAATTGTTGGTCTCATCACTTTCAGCTATTTCTTCAGTACTGTCCACTGTAACTCTCACATTTTTCATTCCAATGTTAGATGGAGCATATCCAGTGAAAACTACATTAACAAACTCTCCAATACCTAAACCATCAACCCGTTTAATTTCAGGGTAACCATCAATGTTCAAGTTAACATTAAATGCACCAGCAGCAGCATTTCCACTGTTTAATATGGTAGCCACTATGTTGTTGGGTTCATTGGCAAATAGTTCCCTGTGACCAGATGCATTATCCGGGTTGTAATTAACAGCAGTTATCTCCAAATCTGGTTTGGAATCATATTTCACCTTCAATGTAGAAAGAGTGGTCTTATAGGATCCGCTGGCTTTAGCATATCTAAGGGTGCTATCTTCACCAGCATTCACATCATCAGTTACATCCCATGTATTTAAAAGAAGATAATTGCTTGGTACTCCTCCTGGTTTTATTTCGGTGTTAAAGGTGTAGGCTGCATCTGCACTGCTTGTGGTTAAGGCTTTTAAATGGGCACTGTCCCATCCTTCCACTAATGGAGCTGTGTTGAATGTGGTTTCACGATAGGTACCATCATTAAACCATTGATGGCCATCATTAACCCAGTAGGCGACCAAGTCGTTATCTCCATCGTTGTAGGCCACTGCTAATGCTATGTACTTGATCCGGCCGTCCATATTTGTTGCACCAGGTGAGGTCTGCACCTTTACATTTACTATTCCGTTCTGGATGTGGTCCTTCACATCATAAAACAGCAAATAATCGGAATATACCCGGTTGATATGGTCATTTTGCCAATAGACATTACCATCACCACTAGAGGTTGTGTTTAGTGTTACTGTATCCAGGGCTGTTTCATAGGTTCCATCGTTATTTCCATCCATGGAAACATCAACGTTACACTCCCGGTTATCAGTTCCTGCCACATATACCATGGTGTATAACTTGGCATATTCAATATCTGTATAACCAGAAGAGCCAAAGTCAAAAGTTGCCTCCTGAGTTACACCAGTATGTTGTGGTTGGCTCCCAAATGGTGTGGGCTGCTGAGCATCAACATACAAGTCTCCAGAAACAGAGCCGCTACCATTGGTGGATAGTGGTAATTCAGCCGCTGATACTGCACCAGATAGTACCAGTGCCAAGAACAAGGTCAAGGTTATTAACACTATTCTCTCATTTGTTTTCCTGTTTGAAATGTTATCCACCTCAATTATTAATTTAATATAATTATAATATGTTTAGTTCAATAGATCGATTTTAAAATAGTTATTAAATATAAATAGTTTATTTATCACCTCCACACATAAAACGAGTATCCATATCACCTCCCATAATGATTATTAATAAGAGTTATCCTAACTATTATTTAATACTATTTATTACTTTTTTATTATTACTTTTAACTCAACCCATTATAAAAGAAGTATTACTTAATCTTAAGTTATTACTAATTATATTATATCATGCCATAAAATAATAATTTAAAAAGAAATGGGAGATTATTTTACTCTTTTAAAGTAACCTATAGCCACCAGTGAAATCATCAAAAGAGCTGCCAGTGGTCCGTAAGGTAATTCTTCAATAGCAGATTCCACCTTTTCCACGTCAATCTTATCATATATTTCATAGACTTGCTGATTTCCATCACCTGTATCTTGGGAACTTGAGTCCTGACCTGCTTCACTAGATCCTTGACTAGATGCCTGGCTGTTTTCACCTGCTGAACTGGAACTTCCACTACTACTGGATGTACTTGTTGATGGCGAAGTGCCCGGGGATGGGCTTCCTCCCGGTGTGGTACCGGGATTAGTTGTGCCTGGTTCAACATTACCTGATCCTGGAGCATAAATAGGATTTTTAGTGGACTTATACATAGTCTCCTTAAATTTAGAGAGCATTTCTTTATCCATATACTGCATAGCATATTCTATCATAGCATGATCATGCGTGTGGTGGTCCCCGTTTATTCCATTCTTTATAATTAAAGAACCCCATTTATTTGCAATCTTTCTCATGGTTGCCGAATCAGTTTTGTAGTAACCCTTATGGGCTGCTGATAACAAGTTACTGGTTACACTGATCATGGAGTAGGCATTTTTACCATTGGACATCCATTCTGTTACTCCTGTGTTTAATTTATCATCCACATAAACATTGACAATCTCATCCCACATCCAATTTTGAACTGATCCAGGACGGGTGATCTGCCATCCCCACAAGTTTTCCACAAATTTCTGAGATATCTGGCGAGAACCACTGTATCCTTCACCCATCATACCAGAAATCCAGGCTGGATTGAAGTAACGGGTGGTTAGTTCTCGATTGAGATAATTTTCTATAGTCATAACCGATGGATTATAACGGTCAGCATATTTTAAAACAAACATGTTAGGTGCTTGTCCATTTACTCTCTCCATGGCCAGGCTTAATCCACCCCAATAATCAAAGAAATCGTCATTATCCAGTAGTCCGTAGAGATTTGTATTTCTGCTGGTGAAAACTGTGCCGACATTAGTTAGGGCTCTTTTGAACACTTCTGTGTTGGCCAAACCCCAATTATTTTCGGTGTAGATATGGCCCATTCTCTGCAGGTAGAAGTCAGCCATTTCCATACGATCTTCCATTGTCCAGCTTAACTGTGCACTCTTAGAAATTCCAGCACCATAATCTCCGCTAGGCGGTGCAAATATTCTGCAAATAGCCATCTCGGCAGCAGTATCACTGTTCATACCCTGGTCTAGATAATAGATGTAATCTTCCACCCAGTGTTTAGCGACGTAGTTAGAATTTAAGGATTCGCTTCCCAGTCCGTAGTAACCGACTGTGGATAAGACTTTATTAAGGGATGATTTCAACCCATCACCATACTGGGACATTAATGTTGTATCGGACAGTATGGTATTATAGGATCGGGCGAGAGCTATTCGGAAACATTTGTCCATTAAAACTGCTTGTCTTGAATATAGATCCCGGAAAAGACCACTGGTTATAACTACCACATCAATTCTTTTCTTTTCCCATCCATCAGGACGAACTAAATCTTGAAGTTCGATATATACTGGCATTTCTTTTAGTTTCTGACCATTAGGCCCAGCACTTGGTGAATCACTCCACTGGGGCGCCATTCCCAGAAGATGCATGACCATTGCCACCAGTGCTCCATCATCCCGGGCAGTTTCCACACACCATATCCCCATAACAATCTTTTCTGTATCATCTTCCATGTCCTGCATAGCCAGTAATGCTAAGGTTTCCCCATAATCATAGGAATCCTGGGTTGGAATCTCAGAAGACTGGTCATGATAGAAGTTTCGACCGGTAGGTAAAGCATCAGGATTGGTCACAGGTTCCACACCAGGACCAGGATCCACAAAACCACCATTTAATGCATCAAATAGATTGATAACCTCTTTTTCCAAACTGATATTAATTAGGTTAATATATTCAACTGCTTTTTCCAGTGAGAAAATCAATTCACTTGAGGGATTAGAAGTAAGAGAGAGAACCACTGTGGCCACATCCTCGTGGATAAGACTTTTTACTAGTTCTATGCACTTATCCTGAACATCGTCTTTTTCCTGAGCATTGCAATCAATAAATAATTTTCCAAACATGACAAGGGCCACTTCATTTTGAAGAGTTGTGTAACTGGTTCCACCATTTACTTCAAAAGCAACTCCCAGCATACTAGTTACCAGCAGGGCCATTTTTTCATCGCTCCAAGGCTCGCCAATAGTGTGCAATCCATATGGATAAAGGGTGGATTGTACATCAGAAAGGTATGTGTTTATACATTGGATGAGTTCATCATTACTTAAATTATCAATTGAACCTCCCATATCACCTTCCAGGTGATTCTTGGCTATAATAGTCTTTACCTCAGTTATTATCTCCAGTCGTCTTGAAACTGTAGCATCTTCATATTCATCTGCCAATTTAGCCAGTAAGGATAAACCTCCGTATAACTGTGTGAAGGTCATAGGAGGTGTTAAATGATCAATTATCACACCACCTGCCCTTCTTTTTACTTGTATGCCTTCAGCCAGTCCATCGATGATGTAATAGTTAATTTGAGGTATGGAACCTGTTACAATCATAGGGAAGTCTGAGCAAGCCAGAACCACTTCTTTTCCAGGAAGCCATTCATGGGTACCATGCCTGCCTACGTGTACCATAGCATTGTATTCCTGCTGCTGAAGATAAGCATAAAGTGCCAAGTACTGGTGGTGTGGCGGAACCCTGCTGTTGTGGTATAATTGTTCCACATCACCCTCCCATCCCCTCTGAGGTTGCGGGCCTATGAAGATATTTCCAAATTGGATTCCAGGTAATACTAAATATTTAATACCATTCTTTTCAATCGTCATTATATTTCCTGGTGCCTCCCCCCATCCCGAAAGACCTTCCACATTAAGGTCCATGAAATCTTCCTTTAAAGCAAGATAAGTATTATAATCACTCTCACTATGGCTTTGAACATATTGTTTGAGAACAGAACAAATATTATTAATTAGTCCTTCAGCTCCATGATTAGCAGAGGGTAATAATGCCACTATTTCGGCCTGCCAAGTATCAATTATATCATTCATATCTGCTGTATTGTTCAGTTCCACTGCACGGCGACATAATTCACCAATATAGGCTGTGGGACCATCAGTTACCCACTTTTGTGTCAATGGATCCAGCAGGTTGAACCAGGTTAAGTAATCACTAACCGGGTAAAGTAGGACATTAGGATTATTAGCAAGTATTTCCAAATCGCCGGGAGCCCAATTAGCTATGTTTATACCCTGAGATAGTATCAACGCCAGTAGATCATCTTCATTTTCTGGTATATTATCCACCGTATATCCTTGTTCTTGGAATAAATATAAAAGATTAAAGATACTTGCCACAGTGTCAAGGTAGCTGGCACCAATATTGTTCTTTCCAGGAGGGTAGTTATAATAAATTAAAGCAATAAACTTCTCAGTGTTGGGCAGATAGCGTAAAACAGTCCAATTTTTAATTTTATCTGTCATTCTTTCAATATTGGCCTCCTGGGGGATGTATCCTATTATGGCTGCACCAGTTTTTGGATCAATATATGTGGATTTACCACCTATGAAGGTGGGTTCGATAATTCCCTGGGCTTCTAGGATGGCAATATGCCACCACCGATCCCCGGAAACAGTGCTTAAACCTTCACTGCTCAGTTCCCAATCCTGGTTAGTTAAATAATCTGAGTGAATAGCCCGGATTACAGGGGCGTTGAGGTAGGTGAAAAATTCTGTCGTTTTAGTGAAACTATCGCCACCTAACCCATAAGCCTGCATTTGAACTAACACATCAACATAACATTGGTACTGGCCAGGATCAGACAGGAAGCTTTCCACATCAGGGGCGTTGGTGAAATTTTCAACCATCACCATAAGCTGGTCAGATGATCCTCCAGCAGCCAGGACTGGTATAACATTTAATCCACGAGCCTCTAACTCGTCAATGATATTATAATAAACTTCCAGGTTACCTGATTTCAAATAAGCTGTACTTTCAATTACACCAATAGTGGGCCGGTCGTCCTGGAAATAATCTGCCATGTACTCTTCTAAAGAGTTGTACCATTTGTAACGGTAAATACCATAATCCAAATCTCCTCCAGATTGGGGGTCTTCATAACTGGTGCTAAAACCAGATATGTTTAATGCCCATAAAATTTCATTTAATGCATTGGATTTATCTTCAACACTTTTGTAAAGAGTGGCTGTATTATAATTTGATGGGAATGAAGAATTGGTCACGAAATCTTGTATATTATTGAAATTTCCGCCACGGCGGGTGTTTTCACGATAATTGGTTAGTTCTACAATAGTAAAACTATCCAGTATATTTACACCATTTATGGTGGAGTATTTCATTAATTTAACTGCATTAATATCAGTTTCCAGTATTAAAAAAACAGGTTTATTGTTTAAAATCTCTGGATGGAGTTCCAATATACTTTCCAGTCTTGCTCCTGCCTGGGTACTTATCCAGTTGCCTATAAATATATCAGTGGTCTGGAGGTGGGCTAATAATTCTATGTCTTCCATCTCACAGATCTGTGAATTGCTTCTGATCTGGATGGATACCATGCCTGGAAACATATCCAGTACTTCATGAGCTGCCATGTTCAAAACAGCAGTACCGGGATTATCACTTACTATTAAAACATTTTTAACAGCAGCATCCTTGGTAATAACCATTTTAGTTAGCTGATTATTATTATCATCTACTTCTTGAACCACATTTTCCTGGTCAACTACTGCTATTAAATTGTTCTCTCCAACAATTGATGGAATCCAGTTGAAATTGTAATGAGAACTTTCCCCCGCATTAATATTGCCTAAACTTTGCGTTCCCAGCAAAGTAGTACCATTATATAGTGATAGGTTTCCTCCATCAGAGTTTCCAGAACCGTTATTATTAACATTAACTATCAGAAGGTAATTTTTTCCAATTTCAATAATTGATGGTGTATTTATACTGCTAACAACCAGGTCCGGTAGTTTAGAGTCTGCAGTAACTGTGATTATTGAAGTATTGTTGCTTTCATTTGATTCTGGAATTTCACTATCTGAATCTACCTCAACTTTAAGGAGATGTTCTCCAGTACTACCGGGAGTCCAGTTAAAAGTTAATATAATATCAGAATTCGAATCAAGGTTATAAACTGTTTGAGTATCTATTAAAACATTATTATCAAAAAATTTTACCTTAAAAGTTGAAGTAGCAGCATTACCTGTATTATAAATGGTCACATTTAATTGATAATTGTCATCTACATATATTGGGGAAGAAATTATCCAATTAGATGCATTTAAATCAGAAAGAGACGAACCGGTTACTATGCACTGGCTGCTGTCTTCATTGTTATCTTCGTTGGACTCATCAACTTGATCTTCTGGGTCAACTATAGCAATTATTTCATAGGTTCCCAGAGTAGTGGGGATCCAGTTAAAGTTTAAAGTGGTGCTACTGGTTGGATCAAGATTGGTAATATTTTGGGTACCAATTAAACTGTTGTTATTAAAAATTTGGACCAAAAACTCTCCACTGGAAGAACTTCCTGTGTTTCGAACATTTACTTCTATGTTCTGTTCTTCCCCTAATGAAACTGTACCTGGCAGATTTAATATTTCAACCTCCAGTTCGGGTCTGGTTTTTACTTCTGCGGTTAAAATTGCCATTAATATTTTGTAATGATTGCCAGTACGGTGGTAGTTTAGTGCATTGTCATTATTATTATAATTAGCAGTTACATTCCACGTGTTAGAACCTGAATAGCTTCCCTGGGGGGAACCACTAGGCAATATATTGCCATTGAAATTGTAAGTTCCATCTGAACTGGCCAGATGAAAGACAGTTAAAGTGGAATTTTGCACATTATCCCCATTAAACCCTATAAAATTAGTCAAACCAACGTAAGATTCGTCATAATAGCTGGACACATCATGGCCCATATTTATCCAATAATTTATAAAATCACTGTCACCATCATTGTATGTTACAATCAATGTTATTAATTTTATTCTTCCGTCAAAACTGGGACTAATTTTACTGGTGGTCACGGTTGCCGTGTTGGACTGCTGTACTAGGCTGGTAACATCATACCAAATCATGTAGTCGCTGGTCACACGATTCATATGGTCGTTAAGCCATACTGTACCAGTTCCACCCTCTCCAGGGTAGCTGTAACTAGTGTCCAGAACTTCGCTTGCGATTTGCTGACCATTAAATGTTATATTTACATTACCATTGTAGTTGTTCTGCATATGACCGCAATACACTGCTGTTACAAGTTTTGCTGTATTGACTTCTGCACTGGATGGCAGATCCTGGAAATTGTAGGTGACATTGGTAGGTGTGGGTGAATTCATTCCATAATAAGAATCAGTGTATATACCACCACTAACAGTACCTGTTTCATTGGTATTTAATGGCTCACCCCCAACATAATCGTCTGCAACAGCTGTGCCGGATAAAATAAATGTCATTAAGGTTACTAACACTATAAAAATAGTTTTTTTATGGATATTTATCAATATCTCCACCCTCCCCTCTTCTTTTAGAAAATTGTAAAAAGTAATTTTTTCTTGACACATATTTATAAAGTAATCATATATAACAGTAATTATTACTTTTTTCACTAAAAACTGCTTTTTAGTATGAATTCATATCTTTTTACAATTAAAGGGCCATTTAGTAATAATTATCAAAAATAACTAAAATAAATGTAATAAATTATTCTACTGACCGATTTTGTCAATACCCTACGACTAATGTGGTGGAATATTTTTCTTATAATCCCTACTAAAGTGGTTGATAAATTTTTCATAATTATCATCCTTAGAATAATATTCCAATTATGTATATCATAATTATCATCCTTAGGATAATATTCTAATTTTTTTATCATAATTATCTCCCTTAAAATAATATTCTGCCTTTTTTAGTTATTTCTAAATGAAAAATAATTGTAAATATTTAAATAGGAAAAAAAGATCAGTCACTATATAAAATTTTTGAGATGCAGATAGTGCCAATTAGAGATGTGATATTATTTTTTTTGTTGCAGTCTTCTTTTTAATTGGTTTTCTAGATTGATACTCACCAATTATTTATAAACCGGAGATTTGAATATGGACTATGATTTTCTAGAAGACAAAGAAATAATCGTAGCCTCTAACAGAGGACCAGTAGTATTTAAAAAAGACGAAAATGGAGAAATCCAACTTATACGTGGAGCAGGAGGGATTGTGGGATCCATGATACCCTTCCTGGAGAGGACTCATGGGAAGTGGGTTTCCTCAGCAATCGGAGAATGCGACCATCATGTTGACCATGAATACCAGGGAAAAGTACCCGTACCCCTAGAGGAACCAGAATATTATGTTCAATTTATTAAAACCGAGGAAGATGTTTATAATGGTTTTAATGGTAAATTTGCAAATCCACTGCTATGGTTTATCCATCATTCCATGTGGAACCCGCCCTATTCACCCTGTGCCGATGATGAACTGCACCAGGCCTGGGATTCCTACCAGCATGTGAATACTAAATTTGCCCAATCCATATCAGAAGATGTGGCCCAGACCAAGAAAACATCCATTGTGATGTTGCAGGATTACCACCTCTATCTCACACCGGAATTGATTAGAAAGGAGCACCCCAATGTTTTAATGACTCAGTTTGTCCACATCCCCTTCCCGCCGCCGGAGATATTCCGTCAGCTGCCAGACCATATGCAGGTGCGGATACTGGAGAGCATCTTAACCAATGATGTGGTAGGATTCCACATCCCCCGGTATATGAATAATTTCCTGGACACCATTAAACAGATACTGCCCCAGGCCATAGTGGACAACCTGAAAGGCGACATATTCTATAATGGAAGGATCTGCCATGTTAGATGCTATCCCATCAGTGTAGATATTAACACTCTACAGAAACAGGCCCAGGATCCACAGGTTACAGCCCGGGAATCAGAAGTAGATGAAATGGTGGGAGATTGTAAACTGATCTACCGTACTGACCGGACTGATCTGTCCAAGAATATTATCCGGGGATTCCAGGCCTATGATATGTTCCTGGAGAAGTATCCTGAATGGAGGGAGAAAGTTAAATTTGTAGCCACATTAATGCCTTCACGGCTGGATATTAAGATCTACCAGGAGTACGCTGCTAACATACAGAAACTGGTGGATGAGATCAACCATAAATATGCCACTGCCCACTGGAAACCTATTGAATACATTTGCCGGGGAGATTTCAATCTGGTCATTGCTCTTTTAAAGAGGTATGATGTTTTAATGGTAAACCCTATACTGGATGGGATGAACATTGTAGCCAAAGAGGGGAGCATTGTGAATGATAATAACGGAGTATTAGTTCTATCAACTGGGGCTGGATGTTTCGAGGAATTGAAGGAGGGAGCTATTTGTATTAATCCCTTTGACATTCGACAAACTGCAGCTTCCATAGAAGCCGCTTTATTGATGGATGAAAAAGCTAAAGCAGAGATGATTGAAAAAGCCCGTGAGGCTATCAGCAACAATGACCTTAACAAATGGGTGTCTGATCAATTAAATGATATTGAGACTGTGCAAAAAGGAAGGAACAAAATCAGATCTAAGCAGAACACTGAAGAAGCCAGATTTGAAATAAACTAGATTAAATCTTAGTATTAAGTAGAAGATAAAATCTTCAAAATTTTATTATAAATTATTAAAGGGTATCCAATATGTCAATTCAATTACACCACCATCTAAAAAAGGCAGAAAAAAGGAAGGCCTTACCCCAGGTGGTGGCCTATAACAGGATTGACGGTCCAGGTTCCAGTTTAGATTTAATGGAATTTCAGGAGACATTCTGGAGATTACCCATCACACCCCGAGAAGATGATCCAAGCATAAAATGGACTATGAATCTTCCCCGGACCATAGGCATAACCATAGACACCGGCACCAGGATTGAGGCCCATCCCTTTAACCCGGATCTTATAGGGGTTAAATCAGTTGACTACGATACGGAAGTATCTGGCCAGCCCGGCAAAATAGTACCAGTCCCAGAGAACTGGCTGCTTAAAATTATGGAAATATTCAATATCAAGGGAGTTATGTTTGTTTTAGAAAATTTAGAAGAGGGCATCCAATCTTCAGGACTGGGAGGATCTTCAACAGCAGCCATTGGTGTGTGCATACTTGCAAATGAATTAGCAGGAAGACCATTTACGGATATTCAATTAATATCATTAGCTTCCCGTATAGAAGAGGACCTGGAGGTTAGTATCACAGGGACCCAGGAACAGTCCAATGTTATCTTTGGAGGAGTGACCGACTACGTCTGGTTTCCCTGGGGAATACCCGGAAAACAGGGCCCCAACTACGGCCAGTCATTAAGATATGAACTCCTACCACCAGAAGATTACCATCTATTAGAGGAAAGAATGGCTATATATCACACTGGTAAGCCGCGAGAAAGCTCCCAGGTAAACGTAGAATGGAGGAAAGCTCTTCTAACAGGGAAAGGTTATAATTTGCACTCTAAAAAATTAGGAGTGGCCTACAATTTTCGTGAAGCATTAAGAATGCATAAATGGGATCTAATCCTGGAGTCAATAGAGGCTTACCGTGAGATCAGGACAAAACTATGTGCAGAGTATATGGATGGCTCCCTAGACCTGTTGAAACGGGCTCATAATTTTAACTCCACTGCATTTCCTCTGGGCGCTGGTGGGGGCGGTGGTGTTCTTTTATTTTCTCCTAAACCAGAATCATTAGTTAAACTGCGCCAGGATTTGGAAGGTGTTTACCGGGAAATACCATTTAAAATACGGTCTAAGGGGCATAAAATTATAAATTTACCATTATAGAATAATATGCATTAAATTGATATATTATAATACTATTTATAAAAAATATTTATAATTTTTAATTTATTAATTAAAATTCCTTAAATTTAGTATTTACTTTTGATTTTTCAGTAATACTGTTTAAAAAGATCATTTTGGGTTATAAAAACCTTAAAACCATAAATTTATTAGTTAAATAAATCATATAATTAATATAAAAAGTGGATCTTAAATCCATACTTCAAATTAGCAGTGGCAGTTTTAAACTGTGCATTGCCTTTCTGTTTAAAAAAGTGCTTCGTTAATCTCCAAAAATAATCAACTAATTTTCAGAACTTAAATTAAAAATTAAATGGAGGTGACAAAGCATATGAAAAAACAATTCTTACTAGTGTTTCTAATTTTCGCGGTATTCATTACTTTAAATACAGTATCAGCAACTGATGAGAATAGCAGCGATTTAAAGTCAGATATTTATAATACAAATATTCCATTCGTTGAAAATCAAGGACAAGTTGATGATGAAGTAGAATACTACGCTGACACCTTCTATGGTAACGTCTATGTCACCCAGGATAGTATAACCCATAGTATACAGGCAGATAACAATACATCAATGGTTATTAAAGAACAGTTCATGGATAGAGAGGGTAACATTATAAATTTTAACCCAGCAGGACATGATATTTCCACTGCCAAGGTTGACTACTATCTGGGAAATGATCCCCAAAAATGGATTACCTCCCTAGCAGCCTGGGATACTGTTACCCTGGGCCAGTTATACCCGGGGATCGAATTGATTTTAAAGGCTAACGGTAGCAACATAGAGAAGATATTCCAGATTTATCCTGGTGGAAATCCTGAAGATATTAGAATAATGGTTACAGGAGCTGACAGTTTAAAACTTAATGATTCTGGTGATTTGAACCTGGAAACATCTAAGGGAATTATTAGATTAACTAAACCAGTTGCTTTTCAAGAAGATCAACATTCCAAGTAGATTACCAGTTGAACCATAATGTTTACGGATTCCAGTTAGTTAGTTACAATACTTCAAAAATGCTAATAATTGACCCTACTTTACAGTACAGCTCCTATGTCGGGGGAAGCAGCGATGATTATGCTGACATTCTAACCATTACCGGCCTGGACGCTGCAGGAAATATTTATATTACCGGCTACACTAGATCAGCAAATTATCCATCCACCACTGGAGCCTACCAAACAACTCTGGCAGGAAATTATGATGCATTCATAACCAAAATAGCACCCAAAAGCCAGGGAAGTAACGACCTCCTATACAGTACCTATATTGGGGGAAGTAGCATGGAATACGGGCGTGACATAGCAGTGGACAGTGCAGGTAATATCTACATCACAGGATATACCCATTCAACAAACTATCCAACCACCATTGGTGCTTACCAGACTAGTATGGCAGGTGGTTCAGATGCATTTATCTCTAAATTAGCTCCTAACAGTCAAGGAACTAACGACCTTATTTATAGTACCTACATTGGGGGAGGTAACTTTGAATTGGGATGGGATATAGTGGTGGATGATACAGGTAACATCTATATCACCGGCGAAACTTATTCCAGTAACTATCCCACCACCATTGGAGCCTACCAAACCAGTAAAGCAGGTTATATTGATGCATTTGTAACTATTATCGCTCCCCGTAGCCAGGGAAGTAACGACTTGTTATATAGCACATATATTGGTGGAAGCAGTACTTATACAGGATCACTAGCTAATAACCGTTCCCATAGCTTAGATATAGATGCTTTAGGTAATGTTTATATAACAGGATATACTGATGCATCCAATTATCCAACCACACCCGGAGCCTACCAAACCATTAAAGCAGGTACAACTGATACTGATTCAATCATTTCAAAGATAGCTCCAAATGGTCTAGGAAACAGTGATTTATTGTACAGCACCTACATTGGAGGTACAAATGCTGACCGGGCCCATGCTATAACCTTGGATAATATTGGAAATGTTTACATCACAGGATATACCTACTCTGCAAGTCATCCTATCACATCAGGAGCTTATCAGACAACTCATGCTGGTTACACTGATGGATTCCTGTCAAAATTAGCGCTAAACAGCCAGGGAAGTAATGATCTTTTATACAGTACTTTTATTGGTGGAAACAGTTATGACTATACCATGGGCGTTGTAGTTGATGCTGCAGGCATCGTTCATCTAGCTGGACATACAGAATCAACAAACTATCCCACCACCACTGGGGCCTACCAAACCAGTAATTTAGGATACTATGATGCATTATTATCCATATTAAGTCCTAAAAACCAAGGCACAAATGATTTATTGTACAGTACCTACATTGGAGGTAGTGGTGACGACCGGGGATACGGTATAAATGTAGATAATGCGGGTAACAGCTACATCAACGGTTATACCTATTCAACAAATTATCCCACCACCACTGGAGCTTACCAAACCAGTAATTTAGGATACTATGATGCTTTTATATCCAAATTTGGCAGTGCAGCTGATTTAAGTATATGCAAATCTGTGGATGACAAAACACCTATTATTGAAGATACAATAATCTACACCGTAAACGTGCAAAATAAGGGGCCAGACACATCATTCGGCGTGATAGTGCAGGACATACTACCAGCCGGCATTCAGTATCAATCATCCCATGCTAGTCATGGGACTTATGATCCTTTAACAGGTATTTGGAGTATATATTACCTGCTAAATGGTGAAACTGCCACATTAACTATTAACTGCACGGTAAATAATGATGGTAGCATAACCAACACAGCCAAAGTTTCAGCAACAACTTATGATCCAGTTATAAGCGACACAACTTCCAGTGTGACCTTAAATGTTACTCCAAAATCCAGTTTGTATTTGAGAATCACTGGTAAAACCGACCCTACAGTTGGCGATACTGTGACTTACACACTAAAAGTAGGTAACAATGGCCCAAGCACTGCTAAAGACGTAGTTATGACCTATACAATACCTGAGGGATTAGAATTTCTCGGGGCCACCGTTGATGTGGGAACATGGACTTACAATCCGGCAACACGTATGCTGTCTTGGAATTTAGGTGACGTCCCAGTATGTGATCCTTACATGGGGCTGTATTTGAAAATAATGAAAGCGGGACAATACTTGATCAACCCACAACTATTCACCAGCACCTACGACCCAACATTAGATGAAAATACCCAGAGCTTAACCGTAGACGCAACACTACCACCAACACCTACACCAGTACATAGTAAGACCGTAGGTATGCAGACCACTGGAGTACCTGTAGCTGCACTGATACTGGCAGTTTTAATGGTATTAAGCGGAATAGTAAGCACTAAAAAATAAATTATCCCTTTTTTTCTTTTTTTATTAAATAAGAATCTATAAAAAAACTAATTTTTTATTAAATATGAATCTATAAACAAATTAAAATTAGAAAATAATTTCAGTTTTTATGCTATCTTTTAGGAACCATTAAATATCTAAAAAAAGGCTAAATAATAATGTTAAAATTTGGGGGAAAAGCATTTAATGAGCTCAATCATAGATAGGCTTTATAAAATTAGGGATTATCTAAGGGGGGATGAAGAAGCCCCTATCATGTACATGCACGCTATAATGGCTATTATAGGAAGTGTAACTGTTCTTTTAATTCTGGAATTTAGGGAACTGCCCCTTTCCACCGTTCATCACACTCTGCTTGTATTGGTGGAGAAGACTTGTGTAATAGTGGTGATCGCCTACGTTATAAGTCGTTTAAGCTATTTCAGCCAGGTTCTTGAGGGTAAATTCACCATTAAAAACCAGGCCATATTAATCATCATATTTGGGGCTATCTCTATTTTTGGAACTTATTCTGGTGTTAACATTTTCGGTGCTACAGCCAATGTAAGGGACCTGGGGCCCATGGTAGCCGGACTAATAGGCGGCCCAGTAATGGGGCTGGGAGCAGGTCTTATAGGGGGACTGTACCGTCTAAGTTTAGGGGGGTTTACCGCGGTGCCCTGCGCCATATCAACAATACTATCAGGGTTACTGGCCGGTCTGGTGTTTATAATAAATAAAAGACGTTTTGTAGGAATTTACTGGGCAGTATTGTTTGCTATTCTCATGGAATCACTACACATGCTCATTAACCTGGCCATTGCCCGACCCTATTCTCAAGCACTGGCGGTGGTAAATGAGATAAGTGTTCCCATGATATTTGCAAATGCACTGGGAATGTTCATATTCGCCTTCATCATATCCAACCTGTTACAGGAAAGAGAAACCATAAGGCAACGGGACTTATATCATGATGAGTTGGAAAGAAAGAAACATGAAATTAAGGTTGCCAATAAGATACAGAAAAGTTTCTTACCAGATAAAATACCAGAAATTCCTGGTTTTGAACTGGCAGCTTTAAACCTTCATGCTAAGGATGTTAGAGGAGACTTCTATGATGTTATACCCATATCCAAGGATAAGGTAGGTTTAGTTATTGCAGATGTATCTGGTGAAAGCTATCCTGCATCTCTCCTAATGGCCCTCTCCAGAACCATTATCCGGGGTGAGGCTAAAAATCAAACCCCCGAATCTATTATTAAATATTTGAACAATCTCATAGCGGTAGATATTAGTCCAGATTTATTTATAACCATTCTTTATGGAGAGTTGGATGTTAAAAAGCACTTATTTAATTATGTTAATGCAGCCCATAATCCACCATACCACTGGAAGCATAAAACCAAAAAATTAGGCTTTTTAGAGAAGGGTGATAAATCATTAGGTCGGCTTGGAAATATCCAATTGGAAGAACATAAAATAAAAATTGAAAGTGGTGACAGCCTAATTTTCTACACTGACGGGATTATCAAAGCCCTGAACACCCCTGAAAAATCAGGTGAAGAAGTTTTACACCGATTAATACTTGAAAACATTGATCTTAAACCCCGCTTTTTGGTTGAAAATATAAAATCCAGGTTGGTTTCTACAAAAATTAAACCGGATGATCTGGTTCTAGCTGTACTAAGGGCAGAATACTAATTTTATATTAGAAGTAGTTAAAATTGACACATAAACTATCATCCTAATCAAAATGCCATATTTTTTTTAAAAAATTATTTAAGGAAATATTTACATAATATATACAAGAATTATTCATCCAATGATCTTGCATTGACTTAATCTAGATCTAAAATCTTATTTTCGTAAATCACTATTACCTCCAGTAAAACGGATGAAAAATAATTAAAAATGTAAAAGGAGGTGATAACGTTGATAAAAAAGGCGATAATAATATCCACATTTATTATGGTTTTAGTCCTATGCGGAAGTGCCACTGCAGCCACGGTGGATGATACAATAGATGATGTATCAACCTCCACACAAACAATTGAAACTGAAAGAATTGTAAATATTGATGGTACGGTTTTAACCTGTGATGAGGGCGAACCCTTCCCCGGGGTAAATGTCACTGCCACTGATGGGAATCAGAGCATATCTACAACCACTGATGAGAGTGGTAACTACTCACTGGAATTAAAGACCCTGGCAGATACTCTGCTGGTAACAGCCAGTTATCCTGGCCACATACCTACGGGAGAAATATTAAACATTTCTGGTGAAGGCTCTGAAGTTTCCAGAATTGTTAATTTTACTTTAGGTGTAACCGAAGATATCGGACCAGTACCTGTTGAAGATTCAGAAGTGGCTACATTTATCAGTCTGGGTAATTATAGGACTATATACATCCACTATTACGGCGGAAACCGTATAGCCGGTGTTCTGAATATGAGCTACCTGGGAGAAACCTATCCCTCATTTTGTATTGATCTGTTCACACCAATCAGTATCGGAGACACATTACTGGTAAACGGGGGGCTTTCTGATGATATACTTGAAGACGTGGAATGGTGCAAAGTAAACTACATCATCCATAACTACAGTCCCACAGATAATAATGAAGCAGCAGCCATACAAGCAGCAATCTGGTACTTTACCACAGCACCCTACGGACCATATCCAGGAACAAATCCACCTGAATACCAGTTCATGACTTACACCAACGGAACCGATGACGGAGACCCGGTTAGGGCCCGGGCCTTAGAAATAATAGCCGCGGCAGATGCTGCAGGATGCGTTCCTTACCCGTTAAGCATAACCCTTACACCAGAATCAGCCACCTTACCTAACGGTGAAAGTCTGGAGTTAACAGCCACTGTATTTGACCAGAACGGAGATCCATTACCTGGAATTGATGTGGTGCTGGAAACCGATAAAGGTGTTCTGAGTGCAACTTCTGGTGTTACTGATATTAACGGACAAGTTAAAGTAACACTTACCACTGACGGATTATTCGATACTACAGCCACCATATTAGCCTGGATTGAAGGCCAATACGGTACACTGCTATACGATCCCAATGAAGAAAAACAGTCCCTTACCACCACTACACTGATACCACATTCTATTGAGGATGTGTCAACTGTGAATTTCATAAGCTCTGCTGATCTGGCCATAACCAAGGAAGTTAGTGATCCTCGTCCAACCATTAATGACACCATCTTTTACACTATAATTGTCCAAAACCGGGGGCCTAACACTGCAGTTAATGTGAGGGTGATCGATATCCTGCCGGAAGGCTTAACCTATGTTTCCAGCGTGGCTAACTACGGTACATACAATCCAAACACAGGGATATGGACTATAGGTAATCTACCAGCAGACACTATTGCAGAGTTGATAATTACTTCAACTGTAGCCCGTACCGGTGAAATAACCAACGAAGCTAGGGTTATTTCGGATACATACGACCCTATAATCGATGACACCACAGCCAGCACCACCATATTTGTTGAAGAAAAACCTGGCCCAACACCAGTAAATGGTAAAACTGTTCCCATGAAACGAACAGGTTTACCGATGGGTTTATTTGTACTGGCCATCTTAATGGTGTTTGGAGGAGTTCTAAAAGCAAAAAATTAGACACAAAATTTTTCTTTGAGGCTTATAGCCTCAAAAATTTCTATTTTTTTAATTAATTATTAAATCATAATTTAAAAATTTTTTACAATTTTAAATATGAATATGTTTTTCCAAACCAAAAATCAAATTATTTATTAGTAAATATAATTTTATCACTAACTGAGTTAATGTTTTTTTATGGTGATTAAATGATAGTATGTAGCGAATGTGGACATGAAAATCAAGATATAGCTGTTTTTTGTACTGAATGTGGTAGAAAACTTGAATCTAAACCAGTTTATTGTTCTTCCTGTGGAAAACCTAATAAGATGGGATCTAAATTTTGTACTTTCTGCGGAGAGAAAATCCAAAAACCCATAGGATCCACTAACTCTGAATCTGATTCCAACAATAGACCCGGGGCAGAGGATGAAACACTTGATTCAGATGAAAATACTATTTCAGATACGGATAAATTAAAATCCATAACAGATCTGGCTCAGGAAAAACAAAATCGCTGAAATATATTCCTATATTTCTTCAGGGTTAATAATAAAAGATTTTAATAAAAAAAAAGAAAGGTTTATTCTAAATCTTCTTGTGTTATGGGTTCCTGGAACCAGGAGTCTATGATTTTTCCAGAGGACCGGCTTACTTCCACTTCCCCTACCAGTGCACCATTACCATAGAAAGGTACTGTGTATGTATTACCGCTTAGGCTGGGATTCCCAGGATAAGCTCCGGGTACGTATCTTTGAGCATAATTATTGGCAATACTTTGTGCTTGGCTGGATGAGATAGCATTATTCTGATTATCTTGCTGATTATCTGTTTCAGTATCCTCTGTTTCATTTATTGTGTCGTTATCCCCTAGATCTATGTTAATACAACCAGAAACACCAACTATTACTACTAAAAACAATATTGGAACCAAATATTTAATCATTTTCATATAAAATATTATATCTAAATGGGCTATTAAATTTTGCTAAACACCAATGATTTTAAAATTATAAATTCAAAAAAGATAATAAAAAAAAAGATAATCTAAAAATTACTGGAAGAATAGTTTCAGGTATAATCATATACGGATTGTTTCAGCTTTTAATTATATAATTCTAGAATCTAAATTAATTGGTTAGCCAGATTTATAGGAATTAATATAAACATATGATATTGGTTAAGTCATGATAGCCACTACTTCCCTAAAAAGAAATAATTTTATCTGGATCATTATTTTTTATATAATATTTTGTTTAATTAGTTATATAAGCCGATATATTCCCATATTTTTCCTATTAGTAATTGCTATGGGACTATTTTTACCATTAACCTATGCTCTATATAAAAAGGATTGGGAGTCTCTTGGTTTCACCAAGAATAATATAGTTAATGCCTTGATAATTGGAATCGCTGCTGGTTTTCTGGTTATCCTATACACATTCTTTTTATTTGGAGATGGGACCCCTCCAAATATGCTGGGGTTACAGTTAATAGTGGGGATACCAGTATGGTTTTTAATTATGAGTCCTTTCCAGGAATTCTTTTTCAGAGGATTAATGCAACCTAAAATACAAGATTTCCTGGGCAAATGGTTAGGATTAGTATTCACATCCTTACTTTTTACATTGTGGCATTTTTTCCCACCATTAGAAGGAACTTTAACTTCTACTTTACCCTTAAGTTCCCCCCTGGGTGTGGTATCCACGTTTATGTTGGGGTTGCTCTTTGGGTACACCTTTAATCGAACCAATAATATAATTGCACCGTGGATAGCTCATGCCTTAGGAGGTATGGGTTTAATATTAATTGGAAGAATGATTATAATCCAATATATACCATAACTGCACAATAACTTCAATAGCTTAGTAGAGAATTTGATAATTTCCCATAAAATATAATCGAAAAGAGTAAATTAAATCGAAAAGACTATATTTTTAATCAGACTAAATAATAGAATAGTATAATTGATTAAAACCGATTTAATAATAAAAATATAAAAATAGGGGTTACCAGAAATGATAAAATATATTTCTATACTTATTTTATTAGTATTAACTGTTTGCGTGTCTGGCTGTGTTGATCTATTTAATAATGGACAGCAGAGGCAGGAAGCTGCCCTGGTCTATGCTAATGAAACTGGAGCCCAAGTTTTTAATGGTACAACTATTGGTTATAAAGGGAATGAGTCTGGTTTTTATTATGCTAAATCACATTTTGGATTCTATTATCCGAAAAACTGGAATTTAACCAATTACACCGAATCCATTCTAATCACGGATCCTGGTGACAATTCCACCTATCTCTATATGTATAGTTTGGAATTAAAATCAAATGAAACTGCTGCGTTACTATTACAAAATGCTATTAACAGCAGCCAAGCAGATCCTAAACGGGAATTTGAATTTGTAAATCAAGAAAATGTTGATGTTAACAATATTACCTATAACATACTGGAAGCAAAAGAATCATTGAATGGTACTAAAATACACTACATTCAGGCTTGGTTTGAAAATGCTGGAACAGCCTATATTCTGGGGGAGAAACCACCCCGGAAAGATTTGATGATCTTCTAAAAACATTTGAAATGTTCATATATTCCTTCAAATTCAATTAATAATGTATTTGAAATATTCATATACTCCTTTAAATTCAATTAATAATGTGAAAAAAAATTCGAGGCGATTGAATTGAAAAAAAATGTAGTATTAATAGTTTTTTTATTGGTTTTAGCTGTGTCTTTATCGGGATGTGTGGATTTTCTAAATCAAGACCCTGGCCAGCAACGTGAAGATGAAGCAGAAGCTTATGCTGAAGAGATTAATGCCAGCACCTACAATGGCAATGGTTTTTCATTCAATTATCCTAGAAACTGGGTGAGCTATAATGTACCGGAATGGACAGTTACCCTGGGAGATCCTAACGATAATTCAACCTATATCTACGTAGATACCCGGCAATTAGCTGCAAATGAAACTGCTAAAGGATTGCTTGATCAGGCTATAGCTGAAATTCAGGCTGATAGCACCCGAAATATTACCATTGTATCCCGGGAAAGTATTACCATCTCTAATGTTCCCTACAACATCGTGGTAGTGAATGAAGTGGTGGATGGTAATGAAATAAAATACATTCAAGCCTGGCTGGAAAATAATAAAATTGCCTACCTTTTAGGCGGTGTTAGCACACCTCAAAGGTTTGAAGAAGTAAATAAAACATTCAGCATGTTCATATACTCTTTTGAGTTCGAATAATAATTTTTTTATTTTTTTTATTTAAAAAGGAAAATTAATACCTAGTTTATCATATTAATAGCTCTAATAAGTTTTAATATGAATAATTGAGGACAATATGCACAATATTTAAAAAGTTCTATTTACATAAATAGAAGTGGAATTTTTCTTAATATTAAAAATTTAAGGGGAGGTGAAAAAGATTAGAAAACAATTCATTCTTTTAACTCTAACTCTAATTACAGCCCTTCTTGTATGTAGCAGCGCATCAGCAGCAGATATAGAAGTTAATAAGACTGTTAACGACACCTTACCTCTGGTAAACGACACTATTGAATTTGATATTACCGCTACCAATGTTGGTGATGAGGATGCCACTGGAGTTCAGGTAACTGACCAAATCCCTGCTGGACTAGAATATATTAGCCATAGCGGCGGTACATATGATTCTAATACAGGAATCTGGAATATTGGTAATCTGGCTATTGGCGCATCCCAAACTCTCTCCATAGAATGTCGTGTTTTAGAACCGGGGGTTTACAGAAATAATGCCCAGCTTTCTGCCATAGATCAAGTGGACACCAATCCTGCTAACAGTTTCCAGGATGTAGAGGTTCGGGTTTGTGCATTGGTATTCCACCTGGAAAGTGACGCCCAGCTGGTTAACTGGATGCCTAACGGAAACCTGGCCTTTGTACCAGAAAGCCGTTATGGTAATAATGGATTATCCGGGGATTATGAACTGGACATTCATACCATAGATCCTAACTTCACCGTAAGAGCCCAGGCTCAGAGGACATGGAGTAATGGTGTGCCGGTAAATTTCTCTTTAAGCTACAACCCGGTTAACACTACTGTGACCTACACAGTTGGACCTAACACTATAACCTGGAATGGAGTCTATTTACCATTTACTGATATGGCTATTCGTACCCGGGCCACCCGGGCTGGAAGCAGTATACTGGTAAATAATCTGGTTTTAACCGATAGTCTGGGAAATGTGATTGAAATTTCCAATCTATACTCTAATGGATATTCAGAGGCCGTGGCAGCTTCCGGGGGACTGGACATTCTATGGATAAGGGCCAATGATTTAATTGACCAATTCGGTGTGAACCTGCAGAATGGTTTCACCCTTACTGGTACACAGACCATGACCTGGAACCCGGCCAACCCACCTAGTGGTTCACAGCTGGCCTACACCATAAAAGTAGGTAAAGCAGAATATGCTGATCTGCTGGTTGAAAAAACAGTGGACAATCCACGACCAAACCTGGGAGAAACCGTTACCTTCACTCTTACTGTAACCAATCTAGGACAAACAACTGCAACCAATGTACAGGTAACCGATAAAATACCATCTGGTTTAACCTGCACTGGGCACAGCACACCAAGCAAAGGGACCTGCGACGTGGCCAATGCCATCTGGAACATTGGAGATCTTGCACCTGGTGAGTCAGCCACTGTGGACATATATGCACTTGCTAACACAGCCGGTACCTGGGTGAATTCTGCCGCAGTTTCTGAAGCTGGAACTCCCGATCCATGCACCAATAACAACGAAGCACATGTAACTGTAAGTGTAGGACAACCAGAAGCAGAAGCAGATGTGGCCATAACCAAAACTGTTAACAATCCTAAGCCTAATCTAGGAGACACAGTTACATTCACATTAACGGTAACAAACCTTTACCAGCAAACACAGGCCACTGGAGTGGTGGTAAATGATAAAATTCCCACCAATGGTTTAATCTGCACTGGACACAGCACACCCAGCAAGGGGACCTGCGATGTGGAAAATGCCACGTGGACTATTGGAACATTAGATCCGGGAGAAAGCGCTACCGTGGATATTTATGCACTGGTAATAGCTACTGGAACATTTGTAAATACAGCCACCGTATCCACTGAGACTTTAGATCCTAACCCTACTAACAATGAAGATTCAGCTTCAGTAATGGTTAACCCTGCAGCAAGGCTGGAAATTGAAAAAACTGTAACACCCGCTAATGTTACCGTTGGTAAACTGGTTAATTTCAGCATAATTGTTAGAAATAACGATCCAGACATTGCAGTAGACACTTATGTTACCGACAAATTACCTACCGGATTAACTTACATCTCATCCAGCGCCAACTATGGAAGTTACAACCCTACCACTGGTATATGGACTATTGGTGATCTTCCTAACGGATCAGTGGCTGTTCTGAACATCACTGCCCGTGCTGAAAAGGCAGGTGTCTTCATTAACAAGGCAGTTGTGGTATCAGGAACTTATGACCCAGAAATAGGCCCTAAAGAAGCCACAGCTCAGGTGAATGTCACAGAACCCAGACCAGTTCCCGTGAATGGGAAAACAGTGCCCATGCAAAAAACAGGACTAAACCTTTTAACAGTAACCTTATCTATTCTAGCTATCTTGGGAGGACTAATTTATCCAACAATACGAAAATAACTTTTTTTCCTTTTTTTTATTTTATTTATATTTTCGAAAAATTTAGCAAATATTAATTAATATTAGAGAGATAATTTTATAATAGAATAGATAAAGATGTTAGATTGAGAGGTTATAGGATGGATAAAGAGTATTCACTGGTTTCAATTTTATTAATATCCTTAATTATTGTTGTTGCCATTTTTGGGAATATTACAGTTGCCCAGGATGTAACTGATAACAATACTTCTTCTAATATTACTAATAACTCCTCATTTAACCAGTCTAATGTTTCTGCAGAAATTAACTCCACCATTAACAGTTCCCAGTATGTAAATTCTAACTGGGGTATTCTATTTGAAGATGAAGATACTGGTGAAATAATCTACCAGGCTAACAGCAATGAAATGTACGTACCGGGATCCACTGCTAAACTATTCATAACATCTGCTGCACTAAACAGTTTTGGACCAGACTACAGATTTGAAACCCCTGTTTATTATAGGGGTGATATAGATGACTCTGGAACTCTTAAGGGTGATTTAATACTGGTTGCAAGTGGTGATCCTACCATGGGTGGTAGAGACACTCCTGATGGTAGAATTAATTTCACTAACCTGGACCATGGCGATGCCAATTCTGTGGAAGGAGTTACTTTAACTGCTGAAAACCCTTTAACTGGTTTAAACCAGTTAGCCCGGCAGGTTAAAGATTCCGGGATAAAAAAGGTGGATGGTAATGTTATCATTGATGATAGGCTGTTTGAAACCACGCTCGCCCCTACCGGAGAATATATGATATCCCCTGTAATGATTAATGATAACATGATTGACCTGGAAGTCATACCTGGTGAAGTTGGAGGTAATGCTACCGTGAACTGGAGACCTCAAACCAGCATTTATAATGTTACTTCTCAAGTTACAACTGTAGCATCAGGTACGACCAATATTACTGTTAACTACCATGGCAGTGGTAAAATTATATTGAAGGGCCAGATACCTGCAAATTCCACTCCAGTAATTAGAACCTACACAGTTAAAGATCCTTCTAACTTTGCACGTTCACTCTTTATTGAGGCTCTCCAACGGGAAGGTGTGGAGGTGACTGCATCTCCTAAATCTGTAAACTCTATTTCTTCACTTAATAATACAACCAGTTACAACCAGGAAAATCAGGTGGCACTTTTAACCTCGTTACCCTTCAGTGAAAATATTAAATTAATTTTAAAGGTTAGCCAAAACCAGCAAGCAGACACCCTAGTATCATTACTGGCATCAAGAAATGGGGATAAAAGCTTTGATGATGGTATGTTGCTTCTAGGAACTTTTCTAGATAGTGCTGGTGTAAATCAGGATGCTATAACCTTGAAAGATGGTCGGGGCGGATCTCCAGCAGATCGGGTGAGTCCTCAGGCCAGCAATCAGCTTTTAAGGTTCATGTCCCAGCAGACCTACTTCCAAAGCTTTTATGATGCACTGCCTATAATGGGCTTTGATGGTACCCTATACAACGTGGTAAACAATAGCAGCCCCCTTTATGGTAAAGTCCATGCCAAGACCGGGACAGCATTAACTGAAGATAAATTATATAATCGGGGTATGATACTCAGTAAATCATTGGCAGGTTACATCACCACTAAAAGTGGAAAAACATTCATATTCTCTATCTACGTTAATAACCTTCCTATTGATGATGAAGCTGCAGTTGGTGAAGTTGATAGGGATTTAGCCGCTATTTTAGAAACTATTTATAATAATTACTAAACCTTTAATATATAATTAAAAAATTAGGCAATTTATAGGATTAGATGAGAATTATTTTGATTAATTAGTCTTTTAATAATTGAGAATTAATTATTTAAAATATTTATACTTAATTTTTTGGTAATTAGTGGCCACCAGAGTTTAATATTATGGTGTTACCCTCTATACGTTTAATATTAATAAGTGGACAGCACAATCCACTGCCTTTACTTACTCTTTCATCTAAATAATCTAAGGCAACAGTTTTACGGGTTAAACTAACATCTTTAACTATTGCTTCGAATTCCTTCCCATCTTCACCCCATTTAAATACTACTTTCTGTCCCTTCAAACTTTTCAGCACTTCCAGTATCTCATTCATCAAATCACCATGTTGATATTCTAATAATAATTAGGTTAAATTTCTTTTATGAAGATTAGTTTTCAGGCCCAATTTACTAAATAATCACTGAAGAAAATAATTATATTTTAAATAGGTAGTTTGATCTAATAATTTATTGAATAATGGTATGTTAATTATCTAAAAAATAAATATGCATTATTATAATTACTTTGAATAATTATCACCAGAATTTTCATCATTGATTTTAATAATTTTGGTAATGTGAATAAATTATCAACAAAAATGGTATGATTAAATTCTGAAAAAAATTATCAAATAAATATTATATGAATTGAATAATTTGACGATTATTATGGATTTGAAGAGTGATATGGGGGCATTTTGTGGGTTATCTTTTATGTGAGAAATGTATGGGGTATATTAAATTAAAGGAAGGAGAATCGCCCCATAAATATAAAAAATGCAAATGCGGAGGAAACCTAATATACTTGGAGAAGAAAACCGATATCCTAAAAAAGGGAGACTACCTGGAAAAATTACCCCAAGAATTAGGGATTCAAACCAGCCCCCGCAGAAAAAAAAGTCAAATATTATTTCTAATAATCTACATATCTATAATTATAGCTTTTTCCATTATCATTATAGCCACCGTATTTACCCCTAATGAAGACCCTCAACTGCAGGACATGATCAAAGAAAGGGGAAGTTCCAACCAGGCCAATCCGGAAAATATAATAAATTTAATACTGCCCTTCTCCTTTTACCAGGGAAATAATTCCAAAATTAACATTTTAGATGAATATGATAGAACTGATCCTAAATAACATATATAAGGAGTAGTTCACATTACCTTTTTATAAATATTAGATTCTCTCCTTGTATTCCACATCCTTAAATCTCATGATGTAAGTGGTGCCCTTGTTGGTTTCCATCTCTAATTTTCCATCAAGCTGATCCAGCAAACTATTCACCAGCTGAAAACCCAAAGTATCAGTTTTATCGAGATCTAAATCCTCGGGTAAACCTACACCATCATCCCCCACTTTCAAAACGTGTTCATCACCATCAGAATTGAAATAGACAGAAATTTTACCCTCCTCCTGGTTGGGAAATGCATATTTCAAACTATTTGTAACTAGTTCGTTTATTATTAGTCCGCAAGGGATGGCTGTGTCCAGATTGATCTGTAAATCATCCACTTTAATCTCTGGCTTTATCTTTGAACTATTAACCCATAGACGTGGAATAGACTAATAAAAATTTAATATCATATTTATTATGAAAATTTCACTTTCAAACTTTCGATTATGAAAATTAAGACCATAACTACATTTTGAAAATTGCCCTAAAAAGTTTCAAAACCCCCGCATACTATAAAATTTGGAAAAATTCGGTGAATAACAAAAATAATATGTATAAACCAATTAAAAGCAGCGCCCTGAATCTGGTAACTCCATTTTCACTTTTAATGAATAATATAAATGTTAACAATATAAGTGCAAAGAAAAAGGCTACTGTTTGAAATAGTCCGAAATTGGTGAGGGATATGGGGCTTAAAATAGCCACAATTCCAATTATAAATGTGGAGTTGGCCACAGTACTTCCCATTAGATCTCCCACAGCCAGATATTTGTAGCCGTGAAGTAAAGAAACGGTTTCAAATACCAGTTCTGGAATGGAGGTACCAAAGGATAACAAAAAAACACCGATTATTAAAAGGGAGATATTCATCTCCGACGCTATTAAAGTCGCATATTCCACCAGGTACCGGGCGCTGACAACCAAAGCAGCCACACCTACACCAAAAAGTGCAGAATTTATTATAAATTCACGGTGGGAAACTTCCTCCTCGACTTCATCATCCCTAGCTCTAAGTATTACTAAAAGGTAAAGGGCATATACCACTATTAAAATAAATCCATCCACCCGGGATAACTCCTGATCATATGCCAGTATAACCGGTAATAGTGCAACTAAAAATAGGTATATGGTCTCTTTTTTTATTGGTTTTTCCTTAAAATTCACACTACCTGCTATTAGAACTGCCACACCCATGACCAGTGACAGATTAATTATATTGGAACCAATAACATCTCCCAGTGAAAGTTCTGGTACTCCGGATAATGCTGCAGTTATACCGACTGTTAATTCGGGTATTCCAGTGGCAATAGCCATAATTACAAATCCTCCCCCGAAATGCCCCAACCTTAAATATGATGATATGACTGAAAGAGTTCTGGTGGTGATTATGCCACTTACTATTAGAGTAGCCAGTAGTGCAGAAAAAATTGCCAAGTCCACTAAAACTGTCAATATAATCCCTCGTTATTTATTATTTTATCTTTTGAAAAACTTAATAACTATCTTTTTTTATTTATAAAAATAGGAAAATTTTTTATAATGATTGAAAAAATTTTTAAAAATATTTAAATGTGGAGGTAGAAGAATTACTATGCTTAAAGAATTGTTTCTATCCATGCGGCCTAAACAGTGGTATAAGAATCTGGTAATATTTATTGGACTAGTCTTTTCACTGAATTTCTTTAACTTAACGGCGTGGGTAACCAGTATAACGGCTTTTGTCATATTTTGCATATTATCTGGAAGTATTTATATTATTAATGATATAATTGACCGGGAAAAAGATTTAAACCACCCCCTAAAAAGGTTAAGACCTATTGCTTCTGGGAAGTTGAAATCTATTAATGCACTGGTAATAGCTATAATACTCATTATTATTGCCCTTACAGGATCCTGGCTAATTAATTTACCATTCTTTATTACTGCAGTAACATTTTTATTTTTAATATTGTTCTACTCCCTATATTTGAAAAATCTGTTAATAGTGGATATTCTGATCATATCCGCCGGATTTGTCCTAAGGGCAATAGCCGGAGCAGTGGCAATTTCAGTTAATGTATCTGCCTGGCTGATAATATGTGCATTTTTAATAGCTCTATTTCTTGCTCTGGGTAAAAGGAGACATGAATTAAAGGTTATGGGCTCTGATGCCAATATGCACCGGAAGATTTTAGATGGATATAGTATTGGAATGCTGGATCAGATGATCAACATCACCACCAGTATCCTTATCATGTCTTACTCTTTGTACACCTTCTTTGCCAATAACATCTACATGATGTTGACCATTCCCCTGGCAATATATGGAATATTCCGCTACATATATCTTGTTCACAGTAAAAACATGGGCGGAGAGCCTGAAATGTTGTTTAAAGATAAAGGAATGTTATTATGTATGCTATTATGGGTTTTTCTAGTGTTACTAATTTTATATGCCGATAAAATAATTGGAATAATTTAAACCATTCCAAAATAATGTAAACCATATAATATTAGGGTAAAAAACAGATTTTAAATCATATAATATTGGGGTAAAAAACATTTATTATACTATAAATTATTTAGATTATGGAAATAACTAATTAATCATTATTAAATGTAAAAATAAAGAATTTAGATTACTTAATATGGAGATTATAGATTTATGAAGTACGACTTACATGTCCACTCAAAATATTCTTCTGATGGTTACGTGGAACCAGAATTAATGGTTAAAACTGCTAAAAAAAGAGGATTAGATGGAATTGCAGTAACGGATCATGATACCATTAAAGGGGGATTATTGGCCGAGAAATTTCAGGACACTGACTTTCAAGTTATTGTTGGATGTGAAGTTACCAGCAATCAAGGCGAGATAATAGGATTATTTTTAAACCAGGAAATAGTATCTAAGAACCATCTGGAAGTAATGGATGAGATTAAAGAACAGGGCGGTCTGGTTATTATACCTCATCCCTTTGACACCCTCCGCAGATCCACCTACCAACCCCGTGGAGAGTTCATGAAAAATGTGGATAATATTGAAGTATTCAACTCCCGGTGCATTCACCAAAAATATAACCTGCAAGCGGCAGCATTTGCCATGGATAATAAATTAGGTGTATCAGCTGGTAGTGATGCTCATTTTGTAAACGAAATAGGAAATGCAGGGATAATTACAGAGGATGATGTTATGAAATCCTTGAAAGATAATAATTTAGAAACTTTCGGCAAAAGATCTTCCATTTTTAATCATTGTTTTACCACCATGCTTAAAATATGGAGAAAACAGTTAAATAATAAATAAAAAAATTTTTAGGCCAAGATAGTTTTAAAAAAATCTTTAGATCGTAAAATAAATTAGATAAATATTATTCTAATTGAATAAAAAAAATTATAATTCAATGTCTATTTCAAATAATATATATTATAAAAATTAAAAGCTCTGAGAATATGAAAGTTAACCGATTGTGGGCTATAATAATCTTCGCAGTATTAATATACATTATAATGGGGATTTATGCTGATTTTGATAAACTCTTACTAGCCCTGGAAAGTTTTAATTGGACATATATTATTTTACTTATAATTCTAACCACAATAGGCTACTTTATCCGTTTCATTAAATGGAATTACTTCCTAAAAGAGGCTCAGGTAGATATCGGCTTAAAAGAAAATTTATTCGTGTTTTTCAGTGGACTGGCCATGATCATAACCCCCGCCAAACTGGGAGAAATATGGAAGGGCTGGCTAATAAAAGAGATAAATGGGGAAGACTTAGGTAAGACTGTGCCCGTGGTTATTGTAGACCGGTTCACCGACATGGTGGCTCTGGTTTTACTATCATTACTGGGAATTATTTATTATGAGGAAGGATTATACGTTATATTGGTATTTGCCCTGGTTTTTGCCGCTTTTATTATTGTAATAAAGTCAGATAGACTTTCCAACAAGTTAATAACACTTCTAGAAGAAAGAGCAGGTAAATATTCCCGGAATATAAAAACCATGCACCGGACATTTCAGAAAACCTTGCAGATAAAAAATTTAGCGTCCATGTCTCTTCTAGGTGTTTTAGCATGGTTTTTTGAATGTTTAGGATTATTTATAGTTGTGCAAGGTTTTGGGGAATATATTAGTTTAACCCTTGCAATATTTACTTTCAGCTTCGCATCCCTGGCCGGAGCTTTAAGCATGATCCCTGGTGGTTTGGGAGTGGCTGAAGCAACATTATCCGGTTTTCTTAAACTCTTCGGGTTAAGCTCTACCCTTGCTGTTGGTACCGCTATAATAGTGAGATTTGGTACATTATGGTATGGTGCCATTTTAGGTGTGTTAGTATATTTAATCTGTAAAAATAAAATAAAATACAGTAAAAAAGGTCAAATAGAGGATAGTTAAATGTCAAAGGTAGCAGTTATTGAAACTTCACCCCGCCAGGTGGTTGCCGATTATAAAAGGGCCCTGGATCTTGTGGAATATCAGAAAAAAATCCAACCCTCCACTAAAACAATTTTAAAACTTAATCTATCCTGGACCCTTTATTATCCTGCCTGTTCCACCCCGCCCTGGCAACTGGAAGGCGTGCTTAATTGTTTGAAAGAGGACCATTACCAGGATGTTTTGGCTGTGGAAAATCAGACCGTGGTTACCCATCCCTGGAAGGGGGCTTTCTATAATAAATGGCTTCCCCTGTTAAAGGATTATAGTGTTGATTTTCAGCCTTTAACTGATGTGGAATGGGTAAATTATGAGGTTAAATCTGATATGCTGGCCATGGATGAGATCTTCGGGGAAATTTTGATACCGGAGATATTTCTCCAGAGTAATGTTATACATTTTCCCACCATGAAAACCCATGGACACACCACCACCACCGGTGCTATAAAAAACGCTTTCGGAGGATTAATACCAAAATACCGGCACCATGCTCATAAAAAGATTCACGAGGTGCTGGTAGACCTTTTATCTATCCAGCAAGAGATTCATCCCGGGATATTAGCGGTTATGGACGGCTGTGTATGTGGTGATGGTGCTGGTCCCCGGACCATGACTCCCTACACTGGTAATCTTATACTGGCCAGCACGGACCAGGTGGCTGTTGATGCAGTGGCTGCACAGATAATGGGTTTTAAACCAATGGATATTGATTATATTCGAATGGCCCATGATAAAGGATTGGGCATGGGAGATCCAGAACAGATTGAAATTTTAGGCATGGAAAATGCCCAGTTTAATAATTTAAATTTTAAATTCACCACCAGGAGAAGTCCGGTTATACGCTGGGATCAACGACTTAGAAAAAAAACCATGAATATCCAATGGCTTCACAACCTTTTATTTAATTCTCCAATATTCAAAACCTTTATCTTTGCCTCAGAATATTACCATGACCATTTATGGTATCCTTCAATAGGTAAAAGAAATATTAAAGAATTTCAACAGACTTCATGGGGTAAATTGTTTGAAAGATATAGTTATGGGAAATTTCCAGATTACCAGGAAGTTAAAGACTGGGATCCCTACTAATTCCATTATAATAAATATATCCCATTAAAAATAAGCATTGAATGACTTTTAAAACTTAGATTAATCTTTTAAAAATTTAAATCCTATTTAATATCTGATTATTATACTAGAAATAGAGTAGTCTATCTTCAATATCTGCCAGATATAACCTGGAAAATTTATCTTATTTTTAATATCTGCCTTAAAAGGTATAGATCCTCTTTATCAAAGGCCCTGCTAACCAAAAGTGCTGCCATGTAGATTATCACTGCTAGGATGACTAAGAGGATCAGATTGAGGTTGTGGAAGTACCATAGAAATATTCCCATAACCAGTCCAGAGATAACCACTTTGATACCAATTACCAAATTTTTACGGGCAGGCAAACCATAACCTACTTTATAGCTTAATCCAATTATGCTGCCCACCACAATTATCTCCGTGACTACTGTGGCTATGCTGGCCCCTACAAAACTTAAAATAGGGATTAGGACCAGATTCATAACTATATTAACCAATACTCCTATACCAGTTACTTTGGTTATTGTCATCTGCCGGCCGGATGCTTCAAATAATTTCACAAAGGCTGCTCCACAGAAGGTGATGACAATAGTCCAGATCAATATCTGCAAGGCAAAAATAGAGGGAAGAAATCCTTCACCAAATATTAATAGTATTATCCTATCAGCCAGTATGGTGGTTCCCACTCCTATGGGAAATCCCAGAATCAGCATGTATTTAAAAAATTTCTCCTGAATCCTTCGAAGAGAATCATCAGAGGATATGTAAAATTTACTCATCACCGGAAAGATGGCCTGATTAATAATACCGGGCAGATATAGAACTATTAAAATTAAACGGTATGCAGCAGAATACCATCCCACCACCAGGTCGCCCTGCATCAGCGACAACATAACCGAGTCAATATAGGTATAAATTGTTCCATATATAGATGTTAAACCGAAGGGTAGTGCTTCTGAAACTTTAGACTTCCAGAAACTGTAATTAATCATCAACTGGAATTTGGTGAATTTGAAATAGGTTACAATTAAATTATATGCTAAAACCAGTATGCTGCCCAGTAAATATATTGAAGAGATCAAAACCAGATCAGCCTGGTAATAGATAGCTATAAGGGTGAATATCAGAATAAATGCAGTGTTCAGCACCTGTCCAATAGATTGATATTCCATTTCCTCATAGGCCTGATAGATGGCGTAGAACATTTGAGAAAATGCAGCAACCACCACGTATAAACCTAAAAAGTATACCACGGTAACTGTCTCTGGAGGATATCCCAGGAGATTTATGGTTAAGGCAATCAGAATAAACACTATTATGGATAATATTAACTTCACTGCTGTGACATTACCCAGATAGTTAGAGGCTTTTTTCTTATCCCGAGCCAGGTCCCTGGTGGTTATGGTGTTCAAACCTAGATCCACTGCCACGGCGAAAATGCCGGTGAAGGCTAAACCAAAGGATAATATACCGTAACCAGCAGCACCTAAATATCGGGCCACGTAAACTACGTATATAAATCCCAGTATGTAGGTTACAATTTGTGAAAGTACCAGAACTCCAGTGTTCTTGGCAATCTTTTTGGCCGTGGTCATTTAACTCTCCAAACTAATCAAAATTATAATATTTTTTGTATCTAAAATAATATTGGCTGGGTTATTTCTTAAATATAGCGATTTTTCTTTAAAATGATTCCAAATCAATGTAAATAGATAACTGTTACATCTGATTTTTTTGGGTAAATTTATTAGTAATGTAATCTTAATTATCTTATCATAAAATTTTAATTTAACAAGTTATTAGTATTAAACTTAAAAGATGGTGTAACAGATGAATAAAAAATTTAAAAGGCAGAAAGTTGACTATGAAAATGAACTGGCCAAACAGTTTAGAATGTTTAAAAATAAAAATGTCCAGGTTGCTTTTAAAAATAACACTTACGATGAAGGAAAGATCATAGCACTGGATAATTATCTTAACACTGTATTGGAAACCGATGAGGGTTTAAGAGTAATAAAAGGCGGTAAAATACTTTTTATTGCTATTAAAGAATAATTTTCATTACTATTTAGTATTAGGTTGTAAATAATTTTAATGAATGAATATTAAAGAATATGAATTATTTGAAGGTGTATTTTTTTGCTGGAAATAACAGTATTTGAAGGTGTATTTTTTTGCTGGAAATAACAGTGCACGAGATTAAGGGAAATTGTCCCGTGCATGAATTAGGTGATAAAATTATCATCAGCGATCCTGAAATTTTAGTGGATAAAACCGACAAAATATGCACCCACGCGCTTTCAACCATACTGCACTACACCACCATCCTGGAGCATAAATGGTGTCCTGTGGAATTGGGACTCACCCAAAAAAATGATGAAGAACATGCTTATATGCAGTGTGTTGATCCGGGAAAACCTTACACCGATGGTGGTACTGTTATATTCCGTTGTAGAAGAATAGAGGAGGATTAAATCATGGAAACCCAGAAGATAATGGTAACTGGAGGTTCTGGATTTATTGGAACCAATTTAGTTAACGAATTACAAAGCCGCGGCCATGAAGTTTTGGCGGTGGATTTACTTCATAATGACCGAGAAAATTATATAAGGGCTGATGTAAGTAATTACCGGCAGATAGAACGGTTATTTGACAAGGACAAGTATGATTATGTTTATCACCTGGCAGCGGAGTATGGTCGCTGGAATGGTGAGGATTACTATGAAAACTTGTGGCAGACCAACGTGATCGGTACCAAGCACATGATCCGGTTGCAGGAAAAACTGGGATTTAGAATGATATTTTTCTCTTCAGCAGAAGTCTACGGGGACTATACCGGGGTGATGAGTGAAGATGTTATGGTCAACAACCCTATAAAGGACACCTATCAAATGAACGACTACGCCATCACCAAATGGGCTGGTGAATTAATGTGCATGAATTCTGCCACCATGTTTGATACAGAGACTGTCCGGGTTAGGCCTGTGAATTGCTACGGCCCCCATGAACATTACACTCCCTACAAGGGATTTATACCCATATTCATATATAAAGCACTATTTAATCAACCTTATACTGTCTATAAGGGCCATAAAAGAATAATTGATTATGTGGAGGATTCGGCTCGAACTTTTGCCAATATTGTGGACAACTTCATACCGGGAGAAGTCTATAATGTGGGAGGTAAACAGGAATGGGAGAAAGAGATTAAAGAATATTCTGATATTGTCCTGGATGCAGTGGGAAGGGATGATTCACTGGTAACCTACCACGAAGCAGAAGCTTTCACCACCCAAGTTAAGACTATGGACTTTACCAAAGCTATTAATGACTTGAACCACGATCCCCAGATTAATCCAGAAGAGGGTATTAAGAGGACTGTGGATTGGATGAAGTGGTATTACCGCTTAGAATGATTAATATAAACTTTATTTATCTAAAAACATTATAAATTAATGAATATTTATTTACGGAGAATATGACTAATGGCAAAAATAACTGCAATATTACCAGCCTACAATGAAGAAGTTTCCATAGGAAGTATGGTGCTACGAACAGCCCAGTATGTGGATCGGGTTATAGTGGTGGATGATGGAAGTACTGATGAAACAGCTAATATTGCCCGGATGGCCGGTGCTGAAGTAGCCAGCCACCCCCTTAATATGGGCAAAGGAGCTGCTCTTAAAACTGGTTTTAATATGATTGAAGATGCTGACGTGGTGGTAACCATTGACGCTGATGGACAGCATTACCCCAAAGAGATACCGGCCCTGGTGAAACCCATTGTTGATGGTGAGGCTGATGTGGTAAACGGTAGCAGATACATCCACGGAACTGATGAAAACACCCCTGCTTACCGTAGAGTGGGCCAGAAAGTTCTGGACACAGCCACCAATATAAGCAGTGGATTAAAAATCACCGACACCCAGAGCGGTTATCGGGCCTTTGCCGGTCACACTGTACCATTATTCCGTTTTAAGGACAGTGGTTTTGGTGTGGAGAGTGAAATGCTGGTAGATGCTGCTAATAATAAACTTAGAATTGTTGAAGTGGAGATTGGTGTTAGATACGATGTTGATGGTTCCACTAAACATCCTTTAAGCCACGGTATAAGGGTTCTAATCAAAATAATCAGGGAAATTGAGATAAACCAGCCACTGTATTACTTCACCATACCTGGCTTGATAATTGTAATCATAGGACTGATAATCAGTTTATTTTTCATAAGGGACTACATCACCGGTAAAAGCATTACCATGGCCCCTACACTACTTATGATAATGATAACACTGGCTGGGATCTTCATGACTTTTACAGGGATTATTCTCGACAGTATTTCCCGTTTAATAGAAAGATCTATTAACCGCTAATTTTTTTTCTATCAATTGAAGAGACGATGAAATGTTAGGGAATAATTTAAAAGAAAAACTGCTAAAGAAAAGTTCTAATACATTTCTTTTAATCATATTAACCCTCATTATCTCTATTATAACCCTTTCACTTATAAATATCCAGTCCCATTTAGGGATTTATTACTGGGATATCTTTGTATATCTGGGTAATGCCCTGCGCTTTGCAGGGATGGGTGTGGGGGATCAGATGCTGCTATCCCCCTTTTTACCATTTTTAACCTCCCTAATTTTCCGGGCCGGATATGTTTGGGAGAATGCTGTTTTTATTCTGAGCGGAATATTATTTGTGCTGGGAATAATTGGACTATACCTGCTATTAAATCAAAGATTTAATTCTATTTTCAGTTTTGCAGGAAGCATCTTTTTTGCTAGTTTGTCTCTTATAATTCCCTGGGCAGTTTCAGGCGCCACAGATGTACCAGCCATCTCACTTAGCATATGGGCCATGCTCTTCACCATACTGGCAGTTAAATCTGATGGAAAATATTACTACCTAGCATTTCCTCTAGCTGCTCTGGCCTTTCTAACCCGCTATACCTCGGGTTTTATGGTAATACTAATACTATTCTATATTTTTATAAATAAGGACCACCTAAAACAAGCTAAAAATATTTTGATAGGGATATTATTAGCTATTGTTATTAGCTGCCCCTTCCTGGTGATATTTTATCTAGTTTCTGGTGATCCATTCCCCTTTGTTAGTCAGGTGAGCAACACTGCCACTGGAGCAGTTACCACTGCCAATCCAGGTTACAATTTAGATGTATTATACTACCTGAAAAATCTGCCTAACTACATATCCAACACCGCACCAGAATCCTACGGTGCAATTTTAAATACCACCGGACCGGCCACCATAGTTTCCTATATAATACTGATTTTTATTGCTGCAGGAATAACCATCTACCTTTATAACATTATAAAAAAGGTTAAAAATTCTAAAAACTGGTTAAATAGGAATAATGGTTTAAAACTAGTCTTGTTAATTATTTTAAGTTCTATTCTCATTTTTAGTTATGCTAAAATATCTTATCTGTTTAGTGAAATTCTCCTACTGATAATCGCCTTTTTAATCTATAAACTTATTAAGGATTATCAGGATAAGGCTGATCTGGATGTTTTATTTTTTGTATGGTTTTCCATGTACTTTTTATTTTTAAGTTATCATGCAGTGAAGGTTGATCGCTATATCCTAACTGCACTGCCAGCTCTTGCATATTTCCTGGCTCTTGCCCTAAACTGCCTAGCTAATAAGATCCCTTATAAGAGATATATTAAAAATGGTGATTCCAGGACTAATTATAGTAGTGTAATCTTATCCCTGTTTATTGTGTGTATCATGTTATTTTCGTCATTAAGTTTTATTAATGAAATGCCCCGGAGTTATTATTGGATTGATAATGAAGAGGCAGCTGCAGATTTTCTAATAAGTTATGATCCAGATTACCAGTCCAAAGTTATAGTAGCTGATCGTGGACCTGCTTTTAGCTGGTACTTGAAAAAAAGAGTTTACACCCGCATACCCCGAAATTTTAAAACAAACCAGGATTTCTATCAAGAACTGGATAATTTAAATGCAGATTATTATATTGATGTTCTTAAAAATCCTAAACTTGAAATTCCCGGATATGTGAAAATTAAAACCATTGGAATCATAGCTATTTACCAGAAAATTTAACCAATACTGTAGAAAAGAAAAAAATTATTTGAAGGAAATAATTGAATATTTCAATATTTAATGAAATTAAATAAATAATCAATTTCCAAAGCTAAAATCAGTTAATCCTTATCATACAATATAAATAGACAGTTAAATAAATAATGGGAAATAATCTAATTTAACATCCTTAATAAAATAAATCAAAAATTACAATACAAATCCCTTAAAATATTTATCAATTAATAGGAAGATCTTAATGTCATCACGATTACAGCGTTTCAATACCTATGTTAAATCCCATAAATTATCAGTTTCCCTTTTTCTAATATTAATGGCCATTGTTTCAGTAATTACAGTTTATAAACTCTTAATCCAGGTAAATGTGGGGGTTGCCTACTGGGACACGTTTCAGTATTTAAATTTTGCCCGAAGATTCGCGGTTAACAGTTTTGTTAATGATATGAGCCTATCACCATTCATCCCTTATTTAACTTCATTCTTTTTTAGATTGGGATATGTTTCAGCCAACGCCCTTTTCATATTGGACAGTATAATATACATTTTAGGTGTTCTGGGATTTTACTGTCTCCTTAAATTTAGGTTTAGTTCAATTGAAAGTTTTGCCGGTTCTATAATCTATGCAACATTCACCCTAATCCTTTCCTGGATCGCGGTGGGCGGTATTGATTTATCATCAGTTTCATTCAGCATACTGGCGATCTTATTCACGGTAATGGCGGTTAAAAAGGATTCCAAATATTATTACCTGGCATTTCCCCTGGCAGCCATAGCATTTTTCACCAAATACACTGCCGGGTTAATTGGTCTTATAATCTTGTTCTACATATTTATCAATAAGGAATATGTTAAAAATCTTAAAGAAATAGTTATAGGAATTATTATTGGTTTTTTAATATCTCTGCGCTTTTTAATCTATTTCTATGTCAATCTTGGCAATCCGGTACCTTTTTTTGGACAGTTTAGAGGTACGGTTTCAAACGCCGCCACCACCATCGACTCGGGATTTAACCCGGATTACATATACTATCTGAAAAATATCCCCAACTATATATCCAGCATATCCCATCAGAACAATTTTACAGGATTTTTAAATCCCTCCGGTAGTGATCCTAGCATAGTGGCCTACATCCTCCTTGGAATTATGGTCCTGGGAATTTCTATTTATTTATATAATATTTTAAAGAAAATGAGCAATTTAAATCTTAAAAAGGAATATGGGCCCTTGCAGGGTAAGATGGGATGGCTTAAATTGGGATTATTTATAATACTGCTCACAGTCCTTATAATAACATTAGGAGATGTTTCTTACGTTTTAAGTGTTGCCATCATATTCGTATTATTCTATCTAATCTATGGCTTCCTTAATCATTTAGATATTAAAAATTCGGATATAGATGTGATGTTCTTTTTATGGTTAACTGTTTATGTTGTATTCCACAGTATTCTGGCCACGAAAAATGACAGATATTTTGTTACAGTTATGCCTGGCCTTGCTTTTTTAGTAGTACTGGGGATTAATAATATTTCCAGTAAATTAAAGTTTAAATATAAAAATTTGAATATTAGTTCATGGGTTCTGTCCCTGGCGCTGGTGTTTATGGTTTTATCATCTACCATTGTTTTCTTAGACAGAATTCCCCAGGAAAATTATGCCCAGGACATGGAAGCCATGAGTATCTGGCTGAAAGATAATGATCCACTCCTCTATAAAAAGATTGTTTACTCTAATCACTGGCCTGGATTTGAGTGGTACATGAAAAAGAGGATATACCGGGCCATTCCACAGACTAAAAAAAGCATGTTTAAAGAGTTTGGAGATTTAAACGAGTTTTCAAAATTTTTACAGGAAAAAAAGGCCTATTATTATATATACCGGGGTGGCGGATTAAATATTCCTGATTATAATATAATAAAAACCATTGGCATATTTACTCTATATAAAATTGATGATCCTGAGAGTTTAATAGAAACCCAACCTGGAGAAAAACCTAGTATTATTCTTTAGTACAATAATAACATGTTTAAGAATGTTATAAATATCAAATAATTTACTCTGTTAAATCAATTAAAAAACTATTAATATTAATTGAGAAGTATAATGTAATCTGTTAAATCAATTAAAAAACTATTAATATTAATTGAGAAGTATAATAATTACCAGATTAGAATTAATTATCTATTAAATTTGAAGTTAATCATAATATATGTGATTCATAGTGATCAATGAGTGAGGTAAAATAATGAGCATATTAAATGAATACAAAGGAACCACCGTACTTGTAACAGGAGGATCTGGCTGTGTCGGGAGTAATTTAAGCCGTAAACTTTCAGATCTAGGTACCGAAAAAGTTATTATTCTAGATGACCTTTCATCGGCTTATGAATGGAACACTCCTAAAGCAGATAATATAGAGTTTATTAAAGGAGACATATTAGATGATGAAGTTTTAAAAAGGGTTTTTAAGGAAAAACCAGATTATGTGTTTCATTTAGCTGCTCATTTTGCCAACCAGAATTCAGTGGACAATCCTAAAAAGGATTTAATGGTAAATGGTTTAGGTATACTAAAGGTCTTACAGTACGCTCATCTAATTGGAGTGGAAAGATTTGTCTATTCTTCTTCTGGGTGCGGAGTATATGGTCTTGAATCTAAAATGCCTTTTGAAGAACATGATATATCTATAAGTCTTCATACTCCTTACCAGATAACCAAATTGCTGGGAGAATTATATACTAATTACTTCCACAACCTATATGATTTACCTATTGTTAATGCCCGGTTTTTCAATGTTTTCGGACCGGGAGAAGTTCCAGGAAAATACCGTAATGTAATTCCTAACTTTTTCTACTGGTCCATGACCAGTCAGCCGCTGCCCATAACCGGCGACGGATCAGAAACCCGGGACTGGACCTATGTTGACGATATTATAAACGGATTGCTCAGCATGGGGATAAAAGAAGAGGCCATTGGCGAGGCCATAAACCTTGGTTCAGGCAAGGATCACCAGGTTATTGATATGGCTAATATGGTAAACCAGCTTACTGGAAACAGCGAAGGTATAGCTTACATGCCTCGCAGAGATTGGGATGCTAAAACTAAACTGTTATCCTCCATTGAGAAGGCTAAAAAACTTTTAGATTACAAACCTAAAATGAAATTTGAGGACGGTTTAAAAAAGACCCATCAATGGTTCCTGGATAACTGGGACGACATTGAAGAAAGTGCTGAATTTGACTGAAAATTTCAATTAATTTCAACTATATTTTTAATTTTTGGTAAAATAATGTTTAAAAATGGTTTGTAGAATTTAAGATATTGGCTTAAGATATTGGCAATGTTTAAAAATGGTTTGTAGAATTTAAGATATTGGAAATTGCCATAAACAATGTAATGATAATATAATTATTTATATTAAACCTCCTAGTGTATATTATACTTATAAATGATAATTTCAAGGGAAAGATATGAAAATATTGTTAGTTCAAGAATCAGATTGGTTGCTTCGAAATCCACACCAACAACACCATCTTATGGACCGTTTATCTGCAAAGGGCCATGATATAAGGGTTATTGATTTTGGTATTGATTGGCGGAGGAAGGACAAAAAGTGGAAGGGAGTCTATGTTAGAAGAAAGATATACCCTGATATTAGTAAAGTGGTAGATAATGCCAAGATTACTGTTATCAGGCCGGGTATTATTGAGATTCCCCTAATAGATTATATGACCATCCCCTATTTCCACAGTAAAGAGATTAATCAACAAATTAAAGAGTTTAAACCAGATGTTATCCTGGCTTTTGGACTTTTAAATGCCTACTTTGCAGCTCGCGCCGCCGAAAAACACGGCATACCCTTTGTATACTACTTGATTGATGTTTTGTATGCATTGATTCCGGAGAAGATTTTCCAGAGTTTAGGTAAAAGTCTGAAAAAGAAGACACTTAAAAAATCCACCAAAGTAATAACCATAAACAAACGTTTAGCTGAACTTGCAGTGGAACTAGGTGCAGATAAAGATAACACTATGATAATTGATGCCGGTATAGATCTAAAAAGATTTAAACCGGATATTAGTGGAGATTCAATCCGGAGAGAATATTCAATTAAAAAAGAGGATAATGTACTATTTTTTATGGGTTGGATATACAATTTTGCCGGTATAAAGGAAATTGCAGAGGATCTGGGTAAAAATAAAGATAAATATCCCCATACCAAGTTGTTAATTGTGGGAGATGGGGACGCCTACAATGATCTTGTGGATATTAGAGAAAAATATCAGCTACATGATCAACTGATCCTAACTGGCAAAAAACCCTATGAACGAATACCGGAGTTTATTGCAGCCTCTAACATATGCCTGCTTCCAGCTTATCAGGACGAGGAGATAATGCAGGATATTGTCCCCATTAAACTTTATGAATATATGGCCATGGAAAAACCAGTTATTGCCACCAGATTTCCCGGTATCTCCATGGAGTTTGGTGAAGGAAACGGTATAATCTATGTCAACGGACCGGAAGATGTTCTAAAATTGGTGGATAATTTGGGCTCTGAAGAAATTGTAAAATTAGGAAGAAAAGCCCGTAAATATGTTGAAAGAAATGATTGGGAGGATATTACCAGACATTTCCAGCAAACCCTGGAGAAGCTTATATGAAAATTTTGCAGGTTACTCCCTTTTTCAAACCATCCTGGGAGGCGGGGGGACCTCCCCGAGTTGCCTATGATACCTCCAAATCTCTTTTGGAAAGAGGTCATGAGGTAACTGTTTTCACCACCGACGGATTTAAATATCGTTTGGACGTGGAAAAAAATAAACCAGTAGATGTGGACGGTATCAAGACCTATTATTTTAGGAATATTTCCAATTATCTAACCCGGAATATGAATTTTTTAACCCCCTACTATTTACCGATGGTTGCCAGAGAAGAAATTAAAAAATATGATGTTATTCACATACATGAACACCGCACATTGTTAGCGGTTATAGTCCATTATTACGCCCGGAAATATGATGTGCCCTATGTACTTCAGCCTAGAGGTTCTGCTCCGCTTTTGGGTAAAAACCGGCAAAAGATGATCTTCGATAAATTATACGGTGACAACATAGTGCATGATGCATCCCATTTAATATTCACCTCCCCCATGGAGGAAGAGAAAACTAAGGAAACTTTCCCATTTATTAGAGATATAAGAAAAACTATTATCCCCAATGCCATTGATACTGATTATTATAATGATTTACCTGAGGAGGGTCTTTTCCAGGCCCAGTATAACCTTTCTGATCAGGAGAGGATTATTCTCTACATGGGTCGTATAAATAAAATTAAGGGATTGGAAACATTACTTCAATCCTTCAAATCATTACAGGAAAATGTTTCAGAATCTAAACTTGTCCTTGTAGGTCCAGATGATGGTTATATTCAAGAATTAATGCTTTTAATTGATAAATTTAATTTAAATGAACAGGTTATCATTACCGGTGCCTTGGACAGTAAGGATAAGTTAAGCGCCTATGTTGATGCCGATATTTTTGTACTACCCTCCAGTTATGAATCTTTTGGTAATGTAGTTTTTGAATCACTGCTTTGTGAAACTCCGGTTATTGTGTCATTAAACTGTGGATGTGCAGACATCATAGATACTGCCTCCTGCGGGTTGACCTTTAAATATGGTGCTGTTGCAGATTTGAAAGATAAGATGAATTATTTAATATCTAACCCTGAAAAGGGTAAGGAAATGGTGGCCAATGGCCAAGAATATGTGTGGAAATATCTAACCCAGGAGCGGATCATCTCCCAGGTAGAAGAAATATATCAAGAACTAGTTGGTAAATAATCAAAAACATATCAAGAATTAGTGGGTACATATTCTAAAACAAATAAATCAATAAAATCCAATGAATCTTAACCAATAAATTTTTAATAATAATAATTTAACATAATTACACGGGTGAAGAGATGGAAAATCAAGAAACAGTTCACGAGTATGGTAAAAATACGAACGACATGATATTATGGCTTTTCTATACCCATATTGCCTCTAAAATTTCTTATGGAATTGGTAACACTATAGAAAGCCATTTCTTGAAAGGTTACTGCAAAAATTGGGAAGTAATGTTTCCGTGGCAGACAATGTTAAACTGCTCCACCCCCAGAAGATCTCCCTTGAAGATAGTGCCGGCGTGGCTAACGGCGTGGTATTAGATGGAAGGGGAGGTATAAAAATCGGGAAATACTCTATAATAGGTTTTGAATCAGTAATACTGACCAGCACCCATGAATATAAACAGTCAGATGTGCCTATCAGAAAGCAGGGCATGTATTCTGCACCGGTGAACATAGGCGAAGACGTGTGGATAGGTGCCCGGGTAGTGGTACTGCCTGGTGTTAGCATTGGTGATGGTGCCATAATCGGAGCCAACTCAGTAGTTACCAAAGACGTGGCAACTAAGTCTATTGTAGGCGGAATCCCGGCTAAGTTCATAAAAAATCGTGAATAACTTTTACAAATATTATCAGGAATCATAATGTCAAATAAAAATAATATAGCAATCATAACTCTTTCTGTAACCAAGGCCGGCTTTGTACCGGTGCAAAAACTTTTCAGAATTATTAAATCTATAAGCCGTGAAGTTTACCTTATAACTGGAGGCCTTGGTGCCAATTTAAAAGAAGAATGTGGAGAAAACTGTCACGTTTATAGTATTGACCATGAACTCAAACATTCAACGATTTCCAGGATTTTTAATTATATTAAAACCCAATTTAAATACTTAATACAGTTAGATAAGATTATAAAAAATTTAGACACTATAATATTCTATATAGGGGCTCAAGGACTAATTCTACCCCTTTTTCTTTCTAAGATCTATGGTAAAAAGGTGGTGTTAATATTTGCTGGTTCACCTACCAGTACTGCCCGGGCTAAAAATGACACATTAACCGGACCTATATCTTTACTTTCCAGTATATCCTGTAGATTCTCAGATCAGATTATAGTCAACTCGGAAGGACAAATAAAAGAATTTCAACTGGAAAAATACAGAGATAAAATAGTCACTGCCATGGAACACATTATAGATTTTAACAAATTCAATATAAAAAAGGAGATAGAAGAACGGGAAGAACAGGTAGGATATGTAGGCAGATTAAGCAGAGAAAAGGGTATTATGAACTTTTTAGAAGCAGCAAATATTCTAATTAAAAAGGGCTGCCCTATAAATTTCAGTATCTGTGGAGAAGGGGACCTGGAAGAAGAAGTTAAACAGTACATTTCAGATGAAAATCTCCAGGATAAGGCGGAATTTAAGGGGTGGATATCTGATGAGGAACTTCCCATCCATTTAAATAATTTAAAATTAATTGTGATACCCTCCTATACCGAAGGTCTTCCCAATCTAATGCTAGAAGCTATGGCCTGTGGAACACCAGTACTGGCCAACAGTGTAGGATCCATACCTGAAATAATTGAAAATGGAGAAAATGGATTTTTAATGAAAAATAATAATCCCCCCACCATAGTTACTGGAATAATTAAAGCAATAAATAGGGATAATTTAAATAGGATTTCAAGGAATGCTAATGAAGAGATTTTTTCACAATTTAAAATAGATATTGTTGAAGAAAAATGGTCCAATGTGCTTAAAGAATAACTTTGAATTTTATAAAACCTTGAAACAATCTATGAAATTTATAATTTAATAAAAAGCTGGAAATACTGGCTATGAATTTTTATTTAAATATTTAATAAAAAATTAGGATGAATTTGTAATATTTAAAGGGGAAACTTAATGAAAAATGTTTTAATTATTGCTTATTATTACCATGAAAAGGAAAATATTGGATCTGTACGTTTAAGGGGTTTGGCCAAATATCTCCCTAAATACGGATGGAACCCAGTTATAATCACCCCCCAATCTAAAGATAATGATGATAATTCTTCTGTTATAGAAGTAGATTACCAGGATTTAATGACTTCCTGGAAGAAAATGTTAGGTTTTAATACTCAAACCACAGTTAAGGACCAGTTACAAACAAAAACCTATAAGAATAGGAGATCATGGTTCGAAAGACTATCCCGAGTATGGGAAGAAATTTTCGCCTATCCCGATGGGCAGAAAACATGGACAAAACCTGTAATTTCAAGGGTAGATAAATTAATGGAAGATGAAACAATTGATGCTGTTATCAGCTCAGCCCTACCCCTAACCACCCACCTCATTGGCAGTGAAATTAAAAAGAAGTACCATATACCATGGCTTGCAGATTTTAGAGATTTATGGACCCAGAACCATTATTATAAATACACGAATTTTAGGAAATTTTTCGAGAGCAGATTAGAACTTAAAACATTGCAAGATGCAGATATATTGACCACAGTCTCCCCACCTCTGGTGGAGGACCTCATGAAACTGCACAATAAAGAAGATGTCTATTCCATTCCCAATGGATTTGACCCCCAGGAACTAAATCCCGGCACGCCCTTAAAGGATAAATTTAGCATAACCTACACTGGCCAGTTATACAAGGGCAAAAGAAATCCAGAACCATTATTTAAAGCTTTAAGTGAACTTATTCGAGAAGGGACTATAAATATTAATGATTTAGAACTAAATTTTTATGGGCCACTAGAAAGCTGGTTAGAGGAAGAAGCTAATAAATACAATTTGGAAGGTGTGATAAAGGTTCATGGGATGATAAAAAAGGATGAAGTAATTCAAAAACAGAGAGAGTCCCAGATACTCTTACTTTTAATGTGGGATCATCCAGATGAAATAGGGGTGTGTACCGGTAAAATATTTGAATATCTATCGGCTAAAAGACCGATCATATCCCAAGGCATAACCAGAGGTTGTGTGCCGGACATTCTCCAAGAAACCCAGACTGGAAATTCGGTGAAGACCATACCCCAGATAAAAGAAGTGATTAAGGAATATTACCGCCAATACCAAGAATATGGTCAGGTTTTATATTCTGGAAATGAAAAAATAATCAATTATTCCCATGAAAATATGGCCAGAAAATTTGCAGAACTTCTGGACCAAGCTTCAAAAGATTAAAACAATATTTATAACTTCAAGATCAAGTTTCAAAGGATTAAAAATTCATTATTTAAAATTTCATTATAATTTAGATATAAATTTAGATATTATTTATTACTTATTTTATCTTTTAAACCAGCTAATAAACTCCAATAAATATCTAGATCTGATTTTTTTATGATTATAAGATCGGATATTTTATTATTGGATATTCTACTGAAATATACTAGGGTTAAAACAGCACTCACCATGTATGATATTGTGGATGCTAATGCAGACCCGGAAATGCCTAATTGAGGTATAAAAAGAAAATTTAAGGGAACATTAACTACTAATGAAGTTATAGAAATATAAGTATTGATTATTGGTTTTCCCCGTCCGGCAAGTTCATTTCCAAGCACTTTACATATGCTTAAAGCCACTATCCCTGGTATGAGAAACCATAATGGCTCAACTGAAGGTAAATACTTGTTTCCAAAAAGAAGAACTATGATGAATCGGGCGAATATAAAAAGTATAATCCCCAGTATTATGGTTATAAAAAAAGCATTACGGGAAACTAGAGGAGTAGATTTGTTAACATCTTCAGTTTTTAATTTAGGAGTTCTTGAAAGTAGTAAGGTACCAATTGCATTGGGGAAATACCATAAAGCTTCTACCAGACTAACTGAGATGGTGTAATATCCTACACTGGCTGTTCCCAATAGAAAATTTAATATAAGCATGTCTATACGGTAATTAAAAAATTGGATTACATTACCAATGTAACCTTTTACCCCGAATTGGATGGTTTTACTGAATATTTTAAAATTAAAGGCTATTCGCTTTAAGGTTTTAACTCTGAATATTAAAAGTATTGATGTTAGAAGAACCGCCAGTACATAGGAGATTATAACTCCCTGAACTCCGCCATTTATCACTGTAAAATTTATAATTATAAAAACGAGGTACATTAAGTTCTGAAGTATGGTGGTGAGATTATACTCCTTTATACGGTACTGTCCCAACAGTATAGACTGGAAATAGTTTATTATAAGCATGAAAGGCAGTAAAAAACTTATAGCTACCAGTAATTCCATGCCGGTTTGGGGGATGATGTTTTCTGAAAAATATAAGAAATAAACAATACCTGCAACAATTAGGATGGATCCTAATATTAGTGCAGAAATTAGGGAATTGCTGGCTAATTCCTCCCATGTATACCTTTTTTTCCCACCATAGAAAATATTGGACAGACCAATACCTAAATTACCAAACATGGCCAGTAAGGTCAAAACCACCACTACCAGGCTCATAATTCCCAGGCCGCTAGGCCCTAAGTATCGGGCGTTAACAATAGAGATAACTGTAATTAATAGGGTAGCAGCTATCTGTGTAAAAAATAGTGAGAAGGTATGTTTTAGGAAAGACATTTTTCTATTGTTAAATATTAATTTATTTCCTCCCAGAAATCATTTTATAAATTGAATATTGAAGATAAATTTAAATATTATTTATTATATTCTTCTATTATTTTACAGATTTTTTCTGATGCCCGGCCATCGCCAAAAACGTTCTTATAATCTCCTTTAGGAGCAAAAGAAGTTACCACATTTATTATGTCATCTTTATCCAGGAAATTTTCTTTACTATCCTCAAAAATAGTATTCCAACCTTCCAGAACAGTCTCTGGCCATCCTGTAGAAGAATCTATGGTTATACAGGGGACTCTGGCAAAAAATGCTTCTTTTTGTAACCCTCCAGAGTCAGTTACAATTTTATATGCATTTCTAGTTAAAATATTCATGTCCAGGTAGCCCACCGGGTCAATTAAATCAATATTAGGATTATCTTTTAATCCTTGATAAAGTCCATATTCTTTTAAATATTTAACTGTGCGGGGATGTATTGGAAAAACAATTCTTTTATTATGGGATAAAAATGAAAATGCATCAATTATAGCTTTAAGATTTTCAATAGAATCAGTATTACGGGCTCGGTGGATAGTGGTTAATATGTAGTCTCCTCTATCCAATTTTAATTCTTCCAGTATGTTTGAAGATTTATCTGCACTTTTAGAGAAGAATCTAAACAGATCTAGCATTACATCTCCAGTTAAATAAACTCCTTCTTTTAAACCTTCTTTATGCAGATTTTCCACTGCGTAGGGTGTTGGTGCAAATAGCAATGAGGATATATGATCCGTTATTATACGATTTACTTCTTCGGGCACTGATTTATCGTACATCCTGGGACCGGCTTCCACATGGGCGATTGGTAGATTTAACTTGGAGGCAGTAATTGCCGCAGCCAGAGTAGAGTTTGTATCTCCATATAATAGTATCAGATCTGGTGATATCTCCTGGAATTTCTCCTCTAATTTTATCATCATCTTGGCTGTTTGTTGGGCATGGGACCCGGAACCAACCTCTAGATTGTAATCTGGTTGGGGAATTCCCATTTCATTAAAGAATATCTCGGAAAGTTCAATATTATAATGCTGTCCTGTGTGGATTATAATTTCCTCATTATTCTTTCTTAGCTCTCTAGAAACAAGTGCCGCCTTTATAAATTGTGGTCTAGCCCCTAAGACTGTTATTATCTTCATGATATCCTACCTTGAATTTCAGCTAACTATAAAATTCTTCAACAGCATCTATCACATATTCTATTTCTTCAACTGTTAATTCTGGGAATATGGGCAGTGACAATACTTCTTCTGATGCTAGTTCTGATACCTTGAAATCTCCCTCTTTATATCCGAGTGGTTTAAAGCAGGGCTGCATGTGCAGACATAGAGGATAATAAATAGACGAACCAATTCCCCTATCTGAAAGGAATTGTTGCAGATCATCCCTTCTACCATCAGTTACTCGGATGGTATACTGGTTATAACTATGCTTAGCATAATCAGATTCTAAAGGAATTTCAACCCCATCTAAATTGTTAAGAGCCTTATTATATATCTTGACATTTTCTATGCGGTTTTCTATCCATTGATCAAGATATTTTAATTTCACATTTAACACTGCCGCTTGTAGAGCATCTAAACGACTGTTATATCCGATAACGTGATGGAAATATCGTGGTTTGGAGCCGTGAACCCGGATTGTTTTTAAAGTTTCAGCTATCTCTTCATTGTTAGTGGTTATAAGTCCCCCATCTCCAAATCCGCCTAAGTTTTTAGTGGGGAAAAAACTGAAACAAGTAGTACTTATAGAACCAATCTTTTTTCCTTTATATTCCGCTCCAATGGCCTGTGCAGCATCTTCAATAACTGCCAAATCATTTTCATCTGCCAATTCCATTAGGGGATCCATGTCAGCAGCCTGACCAAACAAGTGCACCGGCATTAAAGCTTGTAAATCATCCGCTAATGTAGGAATAGTTTTCTCCAATTGTGCTATGGAGAGATTGTAAGAATCTGGATCAATATCTGCAAATTTAGGACTGGCCCGGGCATTATGGATCGCACCGGCTGTGGCAAAAAAGGTGAAAGGAGAGGTTAATACATCTCCAGTAATATTGTGGGCCCTCACCGCTAAAAGCAAAGCATCAGTTCCGCTGGCCACTCCCACCGCATGTTTTGATCCGCAATATTTGGCTGCTTTTTCCTCGAATTCTTCTACCACACTGCCTAATATGAATTGCTGTGTGTCCACCACTTCCTGTATGGATTGATCAATTTCTTCCTTAATATTATTGTATTGACGTGTTAAATCAAAAAATGGAACGTTCATTTAGTACACCAACTTGTTAAATTATCTGCTTGTTAAATTTTATAATTTAGAAACTCTTTCTATATTCAGAAATATCTATTATTTAGAACTTCTTCTATAGTTTATCATTTTCCTATTATCTTTTTAATTGTAATCTAGAAATAATTAAATTATAGGTTAGAACAAAAAAAAAATTATTTTAATTAAATAAAAATTATTCAACTTTAACTATATTTTCCCCTATTTTTTTATATTCTATACCACAACTACATTGACATTTATCATCCTTAAATATTAAATTAAGCCCACATTGACATATCCACCCCTGCAAACGACCAGGATTGCCCATAACCACCGAATAGTCAGGGACATCCCTGGTTACAACAGCACCAGCCCCCACTAGGGCGTAGCGGCCTATGGTGTTACCACATATGATGGTGGCATTAGCACCTATGGTGGCTCCTTTTTTAACCAAGGTAGGTTTAAATTCCTCCTTCCTAGGTATAAAGCTTCGAGGATTTACCACATTTGTAAAAACCATAGACGGACCTAAAAATACGTCGTCCTCAACTTTAACGCCAGTATATAAAGATACATTATTTTGGACTTTAACATTGTCTCCTATAACCACATCTGATGCCACCAGCACGTTCTGTCCTAAATTACAGTTTTTACCTATAACTGAATTTTCCATTACATGGGAAAAGTGCCATATCTTAGTACCTTCTCCAATTTGGCAGGGATCGTCAATAAAACTGCTGTGATGGACAAAATATTTATTAGAATGTATTTTAATAGTTTCTCCTTCACGTTCCAATGACTCCTGTGATGCTTGGAGTATTTTTAATACTCTTAAGCCTTCATTTCCATCAGTCTTTGGAGTTTTTCGATTTTCTATACATTCCATGAAATGTTTACATTCCTCTTTTAAGGGTTCTTTTTCTGATATTTTTATGTTTAAGTGGTCTTTTTTGTTGGGTACTGGAATTCGATCTATCCACTGTATCTCATGGGGATAAATGATCAGTTTTTCAGAGGAAACATCATCGAATACTGCCATTTTTTTACTGCCCACTATCACCAGTTTCTGTTCTTTATAAGGGTGTAACCAGCTTACAAATATGTGGGATTTAACTCCGCTGGCAAATGACATGTTAGTGAGGGTTACATCAGCCACATCTTTACTAAGATAGGTACCAGCATTGGATGAAAGATTTAATGGCATTTCTTCCATTAAATATAAAATAACCGATATATCGTGGGGGGCGAAGCTCCATAAAATATTTTCTTCCGTTCTAAACTTACCCAGATTTAAACGATTTGAATATATATATTGAATTTTGCCTAATTCGCCGTTCTCTATTATTTCTTTAAGTTTTAGTATGGCAGGGTGATACTGGAGGATGTGGCCTACCATTAAAATGTTACCATTCTCCTCGGCAATTCTTACCAAATCTTCTCCTTCATCTACACTTAGAGATAGTGGTTTTTCAACGAAAACATCTTTACCACACAATAATGCCTTTTTAACCATGTGATAGTGAAGAACTGCAGGAGTGGAGATCACTATTCCCTGAATATTATCATCATCTAAGATCTGTTGAAAGGAAGTAGTGGTAATTATATCTGGATAAGTGTTTTTAAATTCCATGAGCGTTTCTTCATCAAGATCACATACTATTCTAAGAACACCTAATTCATGAAAATTTCTGACTAAGTTTTTACCCCAATAACCGCTGCCCACAACTGCTATATTTTTATCCATAAATATCACTTACTAATTATTGAATGTCCCTTAAATGGTTGCAATTACAAAAATAAATTATAATCATCCTCTTATCAATTTTAGTTTAGCTTAATGTAATTTTGATGCGTATCCTTAATGATTCATTATTATATTTTTTTTTATCAGGATTTAATGTAAAATTTGATAGCTAATAATTTAAGATTTAATTGAAATTCATTAATACTATAATTTAATGTAATAATCCAATTCATGGTTTTTTATTTTCAGAGCATTACGAGTATCCACCAATATAAGTTGATGATTTTTAATCATTTCAATTATATGCTGATTTTCAACAAATTCCTCATGATCAGTTACTATGATCGCACAATCAGCCCATTTTAAGCTCTCCATCAAGTTAGCTTGGGAATAAAATTCGCCGAACCTGGTTTTTATCAGATCAGTGTGGGGATCATATACCTTTATTTTTGAACCTGCTTCATGGAGTTCTTCTATAATATGCACTGCTGGTGATTCCCTGGTGTCGCTTATATTAGATTTGTAGGCCAGGCCCAGTACTAATATGTTAGATGATCTTAATTTTTTATCAGTCTTTTTAAGACCCTTTTTTACCAGATTTATGGCATGGATGGGCATGAAATCATTGATTTCCCCTGCAGTTTCAATAAATCGGGGAATTATTCCAAAGTGTTTGGCCCGGTAAGATAAATAATATGGATCCAATGGTATGCAGTGGCCCCCTACTCCCGGACCGGGATAAAATGGCATGAAGCCGTAGGGCTTAGTTTTTGCTGCTTCAATTGCCTCCCATACATCTATATCCATTTTTTCAAATATTAGGGACAATTCATTTACCAAGGCAATATTAACGTTTCTGAAAATATTTTCTATCATTTTAACTGCTTCTGCAGTTTTACAATCCTCAACTTCAATAACACTGCCAGTTACATCAGCAAAAAGCAGGGAACATATCTTAGTAAATTCCGGGGTTAATCCACCAACCACATTAGCTGTGTTCTCTATATTAAATTGTTTATTACCAGGATCCACTCTTTCTGGAGAATAACCTAATCCAAAATCTCGTGTAACCTTTAAATTACTGGCCTCTTCAAGTATTGGTGCCAGGAAATCTTCAGTGGTGCCGGGATAGGTGGTACTTTTCAGTATCACAAACTGTCCTTCATGGAGAATTTTACCCACAGTCTGACCAGCATTCTCAATATAGGATAAATCCGGACTTTTATCCTCCCTTAAAGGTGTGGGTACTGCTATTATAATAAAATCACATTTTTCTAATTCTTGGTAATCATATGTGGGATGAAAAGAGTTTAAATCAATATCTTCATCTTTTACATCTTCAATATAGGATTTTCCATTCTTCAAAATATCTACCTTTTCCTGGTTGTTATTATAACCAACCACTTTGAATTTTTTAGAAAATGATACAGCTAAAGGTAAACCAACATAACCCAATCCTACGATACCAATAACCGCAGATTGATTTTTAATCTTGGTTGTTAAATCATCTATCCAGTTCATGAAATTTTCCTCCTAAAAAAGATATTAATAATTGGTTAAATTAATCAATAGAATCCTTAAATTATTGAAAGTTATTATATGCTATTTAATCAAATGATATTATATTTTTTTTCAAATAATATTAAATGCTAGTTATAAATTATAAGATTTAAATCAACTATACTGCCCATATCTTTATTTTATTAAATATGAATTCAATATAGGCCTATTATGAGTTTTATAATTCATCATACAACCTATCTTGAGTTTATAATATATGAATTAGTTATATTCAACTTATCCTGAGTTTTTATAGGACTGGATAGTTTTTTCCAGTTCTAGGGTAAGATCTACATTTGGATTAAAGCCAAATTTTTCTGATTTCGATATATCTGCCCATGAATGTTTAATTTCTCCTGAACGTTGACTCTGATATTGTGGCTTAATATCTGATCTAATTATGTCACTGATCTTCCTAAATAAAGTGTTAATAGATGTGGATTTACCACTGGCAATGTTGAAGTTTCCAGTAATATTCGATTGGCAGGTTTTAATGTTAGCATCCACCACGTGGTCTACAAATATAAAATCCCTGGTCTGTTGTCCATCTCCATAGATTACAGGAGATTTATTAGATAATAAGGCTTCAATAAATTTGGGTATAACTGCAGCATATTGAGAATCAGGATCTTGCCGGGGACCGAAAACGTTAAAGTACCGCAAACAAATAGTCGGCAGCCCGTATATCTGGTTAAACACGTTACAGTATATTTCTCCAGCTATTTTGCTTACAGCATAGGGTGATATGGGGTTATAGGGTAAATTTTCTTTCACTGGTAATTTTGAGGTCTCACCATAAACTGCGCTGGATGAGGCAAAAACCAACTTTTTTATATGGGCTTCTTTAGCCGCATTCAAAAGCTTCAGTGTTCCAGTAACATTCACCTGGTTACACCTTAAAGGGTCTTCAATACTTAAAGGAACACTGGCCAGGGCTGCATGATGAAAAACGTAATCATATCCATCTAATATTTCTTCAAGGTCTATGGAGGCTATATCTCCCAGTACCAGATCAATTTGGGCCAGGTCAAGTTGTTTAATGTTTTCCAGTTTTCCTGATGATTCATCATCTATTATTGTAACTTGATTGTCCCGGTATAACCTTTCAACCAGGTGGGAACCTATAAAACCCAGCCCCCCTGTAATTACTACCTTTTTATTTTTCATTGTGATTTTATCTCTCATTTTACTCCCATTTCAATATGAATCTAATTTTAAATTTATTTTTAAATTTGTTATTATTAAAATTACAGTTAAACAAATCAACTTACATCTACCCATAAATGAAGAGACCGGTATACTTTATCTTTATCTGGTAACTTATACAGTAGAAATTCCAGTTTTTTATTTGCTCCTGGTGCTCCGGCATTGAAGGTTATATTTTGTTCCCATTTTTCATTATGGTCCAAAGTAAGATTTCTATTGGTTATGGTGGTTCCATTGTATTTAATCTGGAAGTTGTAGGTCACATTAGAATACTCGTGGTTCACTATTCCAACTATTACTGTGCCGGTCTGGTTAACTGTTAAATTTGTAGGGTAGTCGCTGGCTTTTCCTCCAGGTCCTAAAATGTAAAATTCTGTGAATTTTTCTCCTTCCTTGGGAGTGACTATTATGTATATAGTTGTGGAGATGGCCAGGATTATGGATATAATTAATATAATAGACAATATCTTATCCAATTTTTTTTCCTTAGAAAAGGATATTTTAAGTTTTTTTAATTGATCTTTCAAACCTAAGCTGAATTTCTCCTTTTCAGGAAGTCTGCGCCGTCTAATACTGGCTATTATTATTAATGATAATGTCAGAATAGTTAGGGCTATTAATATTGGATCTAAACGTATCCCCCAGGGCGTGTAGTTTAGTATCAACCCAATTAATGGAGTAATAGCTATGCTTAAACCAAAACTTAATGCAAACCGTTCAATACCATCTAAATCACTCTTTTTAGGGAAAAGTGCAGCTATTAAAGAATAACCTGGTATGAAAAGAATGAATAATAGTCCCAGAATGGTTCTAACCACGGTCTGATTTAAAACCGGAACAGTTACAAAAACTACGGTAAGGACTGTTAATAAAAGAATTAAGAACAGATCATTAGATAAGAATTTGAATCTGGCTGAATACGGTTTAACAAGGGGTGATTCTTTTCTACCGGCCGGGTGAATTAAATCAGATTTACTTGAATCCTCTGAAGTAGGCAAAACAGGTTCTTTCAAGTCGTCAAGAACTGATTCGGATTCAAGACCCTCTTTTTGAGTTAATTGTCTTAATTTAACTGTTTCTCTAATTACCTGGTCGTCTTCCTTTTTTCGGGTAATCTCTGACTTTATGAACTTCAGACGGGCCAATCTGCGCCTTCTGACATAGGCAACTATTAGTAAAAGACCAGATACAAGAGATATTACACCAAGGCAAAGTACCGAAGATATACTAACCGGCGCAATAAAAGCCATTACACCAATACACAAGGTCATCAGCAAACTAAGTATAATACCCACTAATAAAATTTTGAAAAGCTGTGATTTGGTTTTTCTGGAAGCCATGAGTTTGGGAAATATTGCGGCTAATAGAGCATATCCCGGTATTATTAATATTAAAGGCATGACAAAAATATTTCTAAATATGGTTTGATTGAGTGGATTTATACTCGTAAATAGAACCGCTAAAAAAGTTAAAAAAACCAGTAAATCTAGATCTCGGTTAGAAAATAATAAGGATGATTCTAGTGTTTTAGAAGGTTTATCCAATTTTCTTACATATATTTTTTCATCTTTTTCAAGTTTTCCCGTCTTTTTGATTAATTTATTCTGCTGTCTTGATTTTTTGATACGCCGAAGACCGGCTATGAAAAGCAATATGCTGGTTAAAATGGCCAATATAATAAAAGTGTTCTCCAAGGATAAAAACACCATGAATTCTGATATGGAACCTATGACTAGGACCAGTATAATGCTTAGACCCACACTTAGAATTGATTTTTTTAGGAAACTAAATTCCCTTAAATCCGGGAAAATAACTGACACTAATGCATATCCTGGCAATAAAACAGTAAATAGAAAGTGGGCAACCACCTGGAACATGTCCAAATATATTAACAATATGGACATAACCGTTAAAATACCAGTGATTAAAAGATCTCTGATGGTGTATCTAAGTCTATAAATTTCAATTAACTCTTTTTTTACCTGGTCAGTTTTAGCATGCGCCCCATATTCTTTCATTTTTTTATATCTACGTATATATGCAATAATGCTAAATATAAGTGTTAATATTCCTGTTATCAGTATAAAATAGTCGCTAAAAACGTTAAAAGGACTGTAATAGATTAAAAAGCCATATGCTGGTAAAATAGCTATACTTATGGCTAAACCTAAAATTATTCGAAATACCAGATTTAAGTCTTCTTTTACCGGGAATAGAATAGTTATAATAGCATAACCTGGGAAAAAGAATATTAATGGAATAATAAAGATCCAATTTAACCATTGTTCTTGACTCAATAAATTAAAGTTGAAAATAACAGTCGCTAGAACTGTGAAAGACATGATTATTATTAAATCAAGGTAAAAATTTTTTTTATTCATTCTATATCCCAGATATTCATTTTAATATTTTAAGAAATTATATAGCTATGGATTCCATGTTTAAAGTTGAATTTTATTAATTAATTATATATAAATTCTATTATTAATCTATAATTCTATCTCCAGTTATGGAGCGAAATTTTAGACTTAAGAAGGATCAATCTGTATTAATTTGAAAATTAATTTGCATTTAATTTAGTTAGGTTTAAAGTAAAGATAATATATATTATATTATGAAAATTCTATGAGTCACTGGCTGTAAGTAAAAACATTTATATATCGTGTAGGAGTACCCTTTTATCATGATTATTCATGCTAATGAAACATATATTTTAATTAATTATGTGATAGCCATAATCTTTGCAATAGTGGTAGGGTTAATAGTTAAACTTCCATTATTACCAGAAAAGCCTATGAGAGATTCATGGACGTTAAGTGCCATATTCCCCACGTCAATTATTGCACTGGGTTTTTCGGCCATTTTATACAAATTTTTCATTTTTGACTTATACACTGGTATTTTGGTGGCAGTAATAATTGGAATATTATCAGCACTATTTACAAAATTCGTATTTACTAGAATATTCCCCCAACCAGATGGAGGAATTTCATGAACGAATTGATTGGAATTGTTTTGGCTGCCATTATATCCTGGATAAATTTTGTGATCATCGATACTTGGATGGGCCTTCCCGAATCTCCCGGGGTTAAAGGTGCTGATGTTATAGGAAGATCTGTAAAAAAGAGAGGAGGAGACCTTTCTGGAGGATTCTTCCAGGGAAACATTGTTTGTTCTCCTGATGCATCAGCCGGTACATTACTAGGTGCTGTGGGCTGTTATGCTATTGGAATACCGGAAGGTGGATTTATAGCTGCTTTACTGGTATACTTTGGAAACCGACTTTGTGCCGATCCTGGATATGCAGGTACAACCGGTGCATTATCCATTACAATTATCATTGCATTAACATCATATATTGGATTAAATCCCTCCTATTTCGTGGTGGGAATGGTGATTGCAATACTCACAATTCAGGGGATTTCCCATACCAAAGCATCCATTTTACTTGGAAAAATTGCAAAGAAAATGGGAAGGTACACTAAGATCAGTTAGATAAAAATGATTAAATTTTCAACCCGGAATTTAGAAATTAGATTAAAAATAATTCCAGGCTTAAGTGTAAATTCTAAAAAATCGTATTGATTGTTATATTTGGATATATAAACAGGTTGATTATAATGTTGATGGAGATTGTAGGTATCATAGTATTGTTTGTGGCTCTAAGAACGTTAATAGCTCAGGACAGGTCTGAAAGAATGTTATATCTTAATGCCATGAGTTTTGGAATTGCGGCTCTAATAGCACTTTACATTCAAACACCCTTTGGAGCAATAATAGCCATAACCTATTTCGTAGCATCCACCATAAGTTCAAATGCTATTGCCTATACTATAGACCGAGTCAAAAACGAGATAATAATTGAATAAAGCTTTATTACTATGATAAATATTATTATGGAATTATTAACAATTTCGTAGAGGAAATAACAGTTTATTAGTAATATTAGATTAAAATAAGATTAAATGTGAAAAAAGTTCGGTGAATAATAATGTATCCTATACTAGAACTGATAAATTTAACAACTGTATCAGCAGCAGTGATGTTAATAGGGACTATTGGAATCATATTACTTCCTAAACCTATTGATAAAGTAATAATGTTTTCATTACTTCAGGGAGGATTCATCGGTACCATTGCTGCAGCTAAATATTTAGATGTGGCCGTGGCCGTGGCCATATTTGACCCCATATCTGTTGTGATACTCTTAATTAGTATTATTAAAATAAACGAAATAAGAGAAAGAAAAAAATCCCAGGAGGAAGGGAATCTTGCTTGAAATTCAGATCTGGTTTTATACTGGCTGTGCACTAGTTATACTGGGTAGCTTAGGTACAGTTTTTGGACCGGGAGTTAAAGACCCTGTAGTGAGGATATTAAATACTGAAATACCAGCTGTAGGCGTATCATTAATATTTTTAACTTATAATCATACAATAGCACTTTTAACTTTCATAGCCGCCACAGTTATTATTACTTTAATATTGCTGCGGGCTGTAGTTAGATTAGAAGAAATGGGGGTTGAACTTTGAAAAGCATAGGAAGGATATGGAATGCTCTTGCAAATCCTAAAATAATTCCAAGACTTTTTGCAATTGTTCTGGGACTTTTGCTGCTTACCGGATTTCTGGTTCCATTAGCCCTTAATGACAATCAAATTTATCCCCGGCCTGAACCTCAACTACAAATAAATGAAAAAGATCCCTTAGCCCCCTATGATCGGGGTGGTGAGCCTCTTAAAGAACCAGGAATAGTAAAGGCACAATACCCTGCAAATTCTGTTAATCTGGGAAAAATTACTGGCTATTTATCACCTATAGCTATTGAAGTTAAAAATAACACCATATATTATGGTACTTCAATTTATTCCTCACCAGGTGGTCTTATAGACGAAATATTATATTATACCCGGGGATTGGATACCGTACTAGAATCAACTATATTGATGATGGCCTTCGTAATTGCATCCTGGGTAGCTATACACTTCACCATGCGGAGGGAGGAATAATGCTGGTACCAGATCTTGTACCCCAAGCTGTGCTTTCACTTTATACTCCAGCTATCATGGTAGGTATCCTCGTTGGTTTCATTGGACTTCTGGGAATTTCATTTCAGAAAAATGATTTAAGTGCCCTGATCTTAACAGATATTGTTGGTATCGCCATGTTAATTGTGGTGGCCGCGGTAGCTACTGATCTGGCCGAAGCCCTAATTCTGCCTGGTTTAGTTGTGGAGCTGGCTGAAATATTGGCCATATCAGAGATTTTAATGAGTCGTGAAATGAGGAAAAGCGGTAAAAAAGTGGAACTATTACCTGTGCCCTTATCTATGGACATGGAAATTTTGAAGACTGCTCCTAACTTTATTTCTTTATTATTGATTGTGTATGGAATATTTCTCACTGGATTTACTGGTGGTGCTGTGGCTGGTGTTGGTATATTATTCTATGTTCTTTCACAAAAGTACAGAGGACTATCTTCTGGTATATGGGAAGGTATTAGTGGAGCATCAGGTATAGCATGGTGTTTGTGGATTGGAGGTTTTCTAATATTCTTCATAGCACCTAGCATATGGCTTCTAGGTTTATTCTTATCTTCTTGTGGAATACTGATAAAGGTAGCTTCAAAAGCTGGTTTAATAGGAGTTATGGGCCGGGAAGAATTTAAAAAAGAATAGTAATAAAATTATCATGAAAAAATCACTATAAAATCACTATATGATGTTAAAATTATTATATAAATATTAATATTAAAAAAAATAATTAAAGGTGCAAAAAATGGATATTGCTACAATAAGTGGACAATTATTAGGTACTATTCCTTTTGGGGATATAGTTCCTTATATTACTCCTTTCAACCTTTTCATGTTCGCCGGTGCACTGACTTTCACTCTACTTATAGCTATAAGTCAAACTGAAACCCAGATCGAAGCAGGCTTTGGTTCACTTAAAGATAGGGAAGTAAAAGTTGCCAAGAAGGAATTTCAGATTAGAAGATTTTTGGCTATAGTATGTGGTCTGGCCACTGCCGGGGCTATGATAACCGGCGACCTGTTCAATTTCACCCTATTTGTAGCCTTAATCGGTATTGTAAATATAGGGATTGTATCTGCAGTAAAACAGATTGATGTATTGGACGCTGCATTCCAATATGGTTTAATAGCTATGATGGCATCTCTCCCCTTATTCGGTGGAGCAGCCATAGTCTTAGCTTCAACAGGTACTTTAAGTTTATTCCAACTTTCTCAAATGGCAACTACACCTGCTATGGTTACTTTTGCCTCAGTACTTCTTATAATGGGAGTGGCCGGGGAAACTGGTGTGGCTCCTTTCTATGCTACTAAAGCAGAAATGTTTAGAACCCCTGGATCTCCATTCATATTGATTATACACTTAAGTTCACTATTAGTAATTGTTAGAACCATAGAATTATTGCTCATAATTAACAAACCATTCTAATGAGAATAGTTTCGCTAAATATAATTAAGAAGGATGATAAGTAGAAATTAAAATTTTGGAGTAGGGAGTTATTTAATAACAGATTAAAGGTGAAGAAATGAAAAAACTTTATATTGCAAGTTATTTGATGTTTTTTATTTCACTGGCAAGCATAATATACGCATTAATATTTAGCCTTCCTGATTGGATAGTTTATGGCATATCAATAGTATTTATACCCTTAGCCATTTTATCATTTGGACTGATAAGTATGGCTAAGATCAAAGAAGAAGAGGAAGATGAAAGAAGAAATGAACCATTTATTGGTTATTAAATTACAATTAATACATTTATATTCACGAAATCGGTGATCAAATGAACCTAATGGCAAACATCCTGTTAAATGTTATCATTGCATTCCTGGTGGGAAGTATCCTATTTGGATATCAGAGAAAGATAATGGCTAGAATTCAAACTCGACCAGGCCCTCCCATAATACAGCATCTACTGCACACCCTTAAATTCTATATTAAGGAGTCTACCTTTCCAAGGACAGCTGCTATGCCCTTTTATGTGGCTATTGCCAGTATGATGTGTGCTATATGGGTAAGCGCAGTTATAGTAGGTCCGGTTGTTGAAGGATCCTTATTATTAATATTTGCCATCTATGCTCTGCATAAGATTGTGGAGCATAATGCAGGATCATCTTCTGGCTCCCCTTATGGTAAATTGAGCTGTGTAAGAGCTGTTTTTTCTGCGGCGGCAGAAGTGCCCTTATTTGCAGTTCTGGCCATCATATACTTGCAAACCGGTACCATGGTTATCAGTGATATTATTAGTTACCAGAATGTTAACGGTCCTTTAATCTATGCTATCCCTTTGGCGGCGTTAATGTTTTTAGTACTCATACTTTCTAAAGCACCTTATTCACCATTTGCTATAACTAAAGGGAAAGATATTATATCCGGTTATGAAACTGAGCACTTTGGTGTTTTGAGAGGATATTTAATGATATCCGAATCAATAGCATGGTACATGTTATTATGGGTATTTTTAACAGTTTTCATAGGCGGATTAAGTCCTTTAGGATATATTATTGGTATGGTGGCTATAAGTACGGTGGTTGCATTTATAAATGCTACAACGCCAATTTTAAATCCGAACCATTCTATAATGATGCAGGTTACCTTTGCATTTATTGGAATAGTTGGTTCAATAATTTTGATACTAATATGAGAACAACAGCAATTTACGATAAAAAAAAATCTAAAATTTAGAATAAAATTATGGTATTATGGAATATTATAACTGGAGAATTTAAAATGAAAAAAGAAAAAGACACAATATTCTTAATGGCCCTGGTGGCTGCTGGTGTTATACTTATAAGTGGACTGGCAGGTTTATTACAGTGGTTTATTGTTATTCCAGTGACCATAGCCGGGTTCTTACTAACTCTCCTAATATTAACCCAATATCGTGAGGATGCAATTAAACTCTCGGAAAGCCTGGAAAAATGGGCGATGATAATAATAGTTTTCATGTTTATAATCTCATTTATAATACTTTACAAACCTGCCTAATAATAAATAAACAATTTATAGTGACAAAAACTGTTAATAGATCTTAATAGTGGTTTAATGTTATTAAAAATGAAAAATATATTTAATCGGTGATTTAATGGATCAAATTATTTATCTAGTTTACATATTATCATTTGTATTAGGTTCTATAGTGGGCCTAGTATTCAGTTATAAAAAGTACAAATTACCCTTTGTTACTGAAAAAATTGACATTATTGCTTTAATATTATCAATAATTGGTTGGTTTTTATTCCTCAATAGCCAAATAATAGTTTTTATTCCGTCTTATATCTCCATTACCCTTGGATTGTTCTTAGTAGCTCTGGTAGTAGGTATGAGACCAGGATATGGAAGGTATGAAACTGCTATTGGATTAATCATTTCATTAATAATATGGATTATTAGGACGGTACTCCTATGAACTCTGATGAAGCCATGGATAAAGACGATTTATTACTTAAAGTAATGAAAGAAAGGATTATTAGAAGTTATAGATGGCATGAAGATGTTATTGTTCCCTTCGCTAAAGAATTAAATATTGAACCAGAGCAACTAGAAGACATTCTTATGAAGAGAATGGACATGTCCAGTCTGGAAGCATTACATGCCCGCTTTGAACAATCCCAGTCAATCTGTGTTAAAGAAAAAATACACGCTGATCTGAGATTATGCTGGCTATCAGATATTATGGAAGTGTTATCCAAAGAAGAATCAGATAAAATAAAAAATGATATTGCAAAAGAAGTATTAAATGGTGAATCTTACAAAAAGGCCATCGAAGATGGTAGAAAAGAATTATTAGAATATTTGATGAGGTAAAGAAATGTTAGATGCGCTTAAAGATGTTGTAAGGAAAAGTTCAATACATGTTTGCCTTATAAATACAGGTGGATGTAACGGCTGTGATATAGAAGTAGTTGCCCTCCTGTCACCGCGTTATGATTTAGAACAGTATGGAATTTATGTTCACAATAACCCCCGGGAAGCAGATGTAATTTTAATTACCGGAGCAGTGAGTGAACAATGGAGAGACAAATTGATAAGAATTTATAACAAGGCCCCCCAGCCTAAAATAGTAGTTGCATTAGGAAATTGTCCCCTAACCGGAGATGTATTTAATCAGGAAGGCTGCAGCGTATATGCACCAGTATCCGATTTTATACCAGTGGACGCCGAAGTTTCCGGCTGCCCACCCAGACCGTCTGAGATTTTGGCAGCTATCCTAAGTGTAGGACCAGACGCAATAGCAGCAAAAGGGAGGCAAAAAGAATGATACTCCCAATAGGACCAATACACCCTGGTTTGAAAGAACCCTTACGATTGAAACTTAAAACCCAGGGCGAAAAGGTAATAAGTGCAGAGATTGATTATGGTTATGTTCATCGAGGTATTGAACGTATCATGGAAGGTAAAACCTGGCAGAAAGCGATTTATTTATCAGAAAGGGTGTGTGGAATTTGTTCCTACATACATACCCAGACCTTCGCTGAAACATTTGAGTTAATTGCTGGAGAAGAAGCTCCCCTGCGTGCACAGTATCTTAGAGTATTAACCAATGAACTGGACAGAATTCAAAGCCATTTACTGGCTAATTCAACCTATTTCAAAGCAATGGAGCATGAAACTCTATTTATGTATATGCTGGCTTTGAGAGAGCCAATCATGGATGCTATCGAATTATTAACTGGTAATCGGGTTAACATGGGATGGAATGTTGTAGGTGGAGTGAGAATGGATGCCAAAGAAATCCACCTAAACCAGATTAAAAAAATAATTCTGGAAATGGAATCAAATTATGATAAATACGTGCAAATGTTTGAACAAGGCCCATTGGTAGGTCTTCGATCACGCGATGTGGGTAAAATGTCCCGTGAAGATGCTATAAAAGCACGTGCAGTTGGCCCAATAGGTAGGGCTTCTGGAATTAGTCTTGACTGGAGATCTGATCATCCCACCTACCGGGATCATCTGGACTTTAATGTAGTTTGGAGAAAAGAAGGAGATAACTTTGCCCGGACCATGAACCGTTTTGACGAAGTTTCAGAATCTATTAATTTAATTAAAGAAGTAATAGAAAATATTCCTCCAGGGGATATTAGGAAAAAAGTTGATATTCCTGCAGGTTATGGTGAATGGAGAAATGAGGCTCCCCGAGGAGAAGTTACCTACATGATTAAAACTAATGGAAACCTAATCAGAAATGCTTCAATTAGAACACCTAGTATAATGAACATTGATGCCTGTGCAAAATACATGCTCAAAGATGTGGCAACAGTAGCTGATGCTGTTGCAACCTATGCTACTGTAGATCCGTGCATTGCATGTACTGAAAGAGTTGTGGTTATAGATGAGTCAGGGCAGGCTAAATACTTTGATGGAGTTCACAATATTGTATTTAAATAATTTAATTAAATTTTAAGATGGTTATTATGTCTTCCGTAATATGGTATTTATATGAATTTGCAAGAAAATCCTGGGCTGAAAAATTTGCCGGAGCAGCCACTGAATCTGAAATAATGGACACACCAGATAGATTCCGAGACTTTCCAAAAGTATATGAAGAGTATTGTATATCCTGTGGAGCCTGCACAGCAGCATGCCCTGCACCTTCAGCAATCAGATTGGTGAGATCAGAAGATACTGCCGAAGAAGAAGGCCGTGCATATCCAGTAATCAATACCAGGGGATGTATAAGATGCGGGTTCTGCGCTGAAGTATGCCCTACTGATCCTAAAGCTTTGACATGTGGTGAAAATCACCTGATAAGGGAGGAATTTACCATACTCCCTGTGGCTAAGAAGTATATAATAGACGATTATCTGTGCATCCGGTGCAAAAAATGTCAACAGGCTTGTAAAGTGGAAGACTGTATTAATGAAGTTGATAATAAGCTGGTGATTGATCAATCTAAATGTATTGCTTGTGGAGAATGCATCAAAAACTGCCCGGTTAAAGGTGCTATTAAGGCCATATCAGTTTCAAACATAGATGAACAAAAAGAAATCATTAATTTGACAGTTAACACTCTGGAAGAACTGATAGAATCTGAAAGAGAAACCATCACTAAATTGGCACCGGAAAAATTGTTCAAAATTGAATTACCTCTGGATGAAATACTGGAAAAAGCCCGTGCAATAATACCGGATGATGAATTAATTATGGATACTATTGAAAGAATTACTGATAGGCTTAAAATGAGAATTATAACGTGGGACGATGATAAATGTAAACATTGTCGTTTATGCGTTGATGAATGTCCCACTGGAGCTATCTCCTATAATAAGGAAAAAGATATTGTGGAGAGAGATACTGATAAATGTATTAGATGCAGTACCTGCTACCAGACATGTCCATTTGGTGTAGCTGGTTATTATGTGGCTAAATTCTTATTAGATACCTCAGAAACTGGTGAAGAAGAAATTTTGATTACTTTAAAACCTGCACAATTACCCATAAGGGGCTGATAAAATTACAACTACTAGCAAAAAATCATACAAACCTTTAAGAGACGTGGAAGTAGTCTATGAAATAGATCGCAGTAAATGTGAAATCTGCAAAGATCGTCCCTGTCTTGATGTCTGCCCAGTTGACGCGGTGCATGAAGTACCCCCTGATAAAGATATTGAAATTGATGATAAATGTTTTGGATGTGTACTTTGTAGAGAGGCCTGCCCCTATGACGCTATAAAAATGGAAACTAAACTATCTGAGCCTGTTAGAGAAAATGTTCCTAATATAAATCCAAAATTATGCCAAAGATGCGGAGCATGTGTTCAAGCTTGTCGTACTGGAGCTATAGAATTAGTATCATCTGGACACGAAGAGGCTCACAGTGTTATTGATGAAGATAAATGTGTGCGCTGCGGATACTGTTCTCGTGTATGTCCTACTGAAGCCATTAAATATGGGGAAATATTACCACGTTCCGTGGTCGGTGGTAAAGCCGTAGTTGTGGATCAAAAGGACTGTATTGGATGTATGACCTGTACCCGTGTATGTCCATCCAAGGGAGCAATTAACATAGGGAAGGTTAGTAAACTACCTTACATTGATCCTTCCTATTGTGCTAGATGTGAAGAGTGCATGGATGTATGTCCATCCGCTGCCATAAAATATTCTTCTAGAAAAAGGGCTTACAAAAATTTTAGTAAGATAAAAACTATGGAAATTGTTTCTGAATTACTGGAAAAAGACATTAATAAACTGGCAAATGACGCAACTAAAGTTAATAATATATTAAATAAAATTGCCCGTAATGTGAGTTTTAATCATTCAGAAGAAGAATTTGAAGTTGATGTTACCTCTGAGATTAAGGATGAATTGATAGGTCTGGTTGACCGTGGAATGGACATTGAAGACATCGGAGAGATCATAGAAAGAACATCGCCCAAACGAGAGATAATGGTTTTAGAAGAAAAATGTATCGGGTGCAGTGCCTGTATTGGTGAATGTCCCGTGGACTGTATTGAACTGGAAGCTCCATCACCGGTGCATATCAGCGACCAGTGTGTTTACTGTGGTAAATGTGTGCAAACCTGCCCGGTTGAAGCAATAAAATTAAAAGAAGAATACTTCAAAACCAGTGCTGGAAATATATTATTCGTAAGACGTAGCATTAAAGAGCCTAGAACCGGTGAAGTACTTTACAATGCTGAAACTTGTCAATCCTGCGGTATATGTGTAAATAAATGTCCAGTGGATGCTTTAACTTTAGAAGATGATAAAATTATTGTTGATTCTGATAAATGTATAGTATGTGGAGAATGTGAGTCCATATGTCCTGTTAGCGCTATAAAACTAGATATAGATGAATAATCATTTCTATTAACATTTAATCAAAAGATATTTAATTTTATAAAATTTTTTAATAATCTCATGATTACCATTTAGTCTCATAATAATAGAATCAATAGCTAAAATAACAGTTATATTTGTTTAATTATTTTGGAGGAAAATATATTGGATAAGAGGGTTTTTATCACGGATTGTGAAGGTCCAATATCAGTTAATGATAACGCATTTGAACTTGCTGGAGAATTTATAGAAGATGGTGAAAAATTTTTCTCCATTATTAGTAAATACGATGATATACTGGCTGATGAAATAAAAAAACCAGGATATAATGCTGGAGATACCTTAAAACTGATAGTTCCATTTTTGAAGGCTTATGGAGTTACCAATGATAAAATTGTTAAATTTTCTAGAGATAATGTTCTTTTAGTACCTAAAGCCCCGGAAACATTGCAATTTATTCCCGGGATAATGCCTTCCTATATTGTTAGCACCAGTTACCAGCAATATATTAAAGCTCTTTGTGATGTAACAGATTTCCCCTATGAAAATACCTATTCCACCAAACTAGATCTGGATAATTTTTCATTAGAATCTGAGGAGAAAAAGGAACTAATAAAAATTAGAAAAAGAATATTGGAGAATCCAGATATTGAAAATTTGAATAAAATATTCTGGGAAGAACTTCCCGAAATGGAAATTGGAGCAATAATAAACAGCGTGAAAACAGTTGGTGGAGAAGGTAAAAAGAAAGCATTAGAAGACATAATCTCCAAAAATCAATTCCATCCTTATAATATTATGTATGTAGGAGATAGCATTACCGATGTTGAACCACTCAGATTTGCCAAAGAAAATAAAGGAATAGCCATATCATTTAACGGGAATGAATTTGCACTTAGAGAAGCGGAAATTGCAATAATATCTGATAATACTATTATTACTTCATTATTAGCAGATTTATTTAATAAATTTGGAAGAAATTATTTGATTGAATTTGTTAAAGCTTACTCTGAAGACAGGCCCAGGGCCCTGGATAATTTCAAAGTTAATCTGGATCTAGTTAAAAAATTAGATGAGGTTAATAAACCAGTGATTTCGCTGATAGACCATGAAAATAGGGAATATCTCACAAGAAAAAGTATTGATTTTCGTAAAAAGATAAGGGGAGAAGCCATAGGAGGATTAGGTTAGTGTGAAAATTCATGATACTTTCTGCGAGGCTTTTGACGGGATTTACGCCAGGGTGATTGTAACTGCTGATGATGCAGAAACACTGAAAAGAGCAGCATATGATGCTACTTCCACCCCGGGTACGGTGATTGGTCGGGTGGAAGGAGGTATTGAATCCTGGTTATCTAAGGAGGATACCCCGGACCGTCGTCCCGGGGCAATTTTACAGTTCTGGTATGGGACTGATGATATAGAAAAATTTGAAGTGGAACTCTCCTACCGCATCAGGCAAGACATACTGGTTAAACCATTCACTGCGGTTTATGATGCGGCCATAAAACCTATCGGCCATATTGACACCATGAAACATGTTGGACATTGTGGAGACGGATACGAATGGGAAGAGAAAATTCACAGCCGAAATATGATAGTTGTACCTATAGCAATACCTGATTTTAAGATAGAACGCAAAATTGGATACAGTAAAGGTGTAATGGGAGCTAATTTTTGGTATATGTGTAAAACTAAGGAAGCTGTTTTTGAGGGAGGTAATAAAGCTTTAAATGCTATTCATAAAATAAAAGGTGTGATTACTCCCTTTGACATATGTTCTGCAGCTTCCAAACCAGAGAGTAATTACCCTTGGATAGGACCCACCACCAATCATCCTTACTGTCCTTCACTTAAAAAAGTAATAGAAGATTCTAAAGTTCCAGAAGAAGTTAATTACATTCCAGAAATTGTTATTAATGGATCTAATATGGATTCAATAGAAAAATCTATGAAAAAAGGCATAGAATCCCTATATAATGTTAAAAATGTTGTAATGGTCTCTGCCGGTAATTACAATGGTCAATTAGGAGATTATAAGATAAATTTAAAGGATTTAGTTGATTAAAGATTATTAAAATTCTATAAAAATAAGGATATAGTTGATTAAAGATTATTAAAAATTCTATTAAAATAGATGGGCTATTAAATGAAAAAATTGGACATAATTGGTTTTGGAGCGCTGAACGTCGATAAACTTTTCACAGTAAACCATATAGCAGGGCCTGATGAAGAAAGTTATATAGAAAAATATAGTGAATCTTGCGGTGGTTCAGCAGCTAACACAATTATTTCGCTTTCCCGTTTAAAAATTAAAACCGGATTTCTAGGGAAAATTGGTCCGGACCAAGAGGGACAAATGCTCTACAATAATCTCATAAAAGAGGGTGTTGATACAAGGGGATTAATTACAAGTAGTGAAGGTTTAAGTGGGAAGGTTATGGGCTTTGTGGATAAATCTGGTCACAGAGCTTTATATGTTGACCCTGGTGTGAATGATCAAATTTCTTATGATGAAATAGAATTGGAATATGTCTCTAATTCCAGAATTTTGCATCTAACTTCATTTGTAGGTGAATCTATTAACGCTCAAAAGGAATTATTAAATGAATTAGACCATTCTATGGTGGTAAGCTTTGATCCCGGCAGAATATATGTAGAGAAAGGTATGGAATATATTATTAATATTTTAGAAAGAACAAATATACTTCTAATTAACCAGCCAGAATTAAAACATTTAATTGGTACGAAATATAAAACAATTGAACAAAGTGCCAAATATTTGATGGATTGTGGAATCGATATTATTGTAGTTAAACTAGGCAAGCAAGGATGTTACCTTGTCCAAGATGAGGAAGAGTACTTCATTGATCCATTCCAAGTAAATTGTTTAGACACTACTGGTGCGGGTGATGCTTTTAACGCGGGATTTATTTACAGTTACCTCTCTAATAAAAGTTTAGAAGAATCTGGAGTTATTGGAAATTTTGTAGCCTCTTGTTGTATTCAAAAAGAAGGTGCAACCCAGGGTTTGCCGGATGCCAATAAATTAGAAAAAATAAAATGATTTATCTCAAATAATTATATAAATGAAATTCATAAGGTGTAAAGATGGATATTACATTTAAAAAAGACTTGGATACGTTAAAAAAGGATGTTACATTGAAATCTGTAGATTTAAAGGATAATGTTGAAGATTTTGAGCCGGAGATTCAGGAGTGCAGTATTGAACAAAAAGCCATAACCATATCTCCAGAATGTGTAAGGTGCAATCTATGCGTTCAAGAATGTCCTGTAGACGCCATATCAGAGGCAGATGCATCCAGCCAGGCTAAAATACTGGAAAATTGTGTTAAATGTGAAATATGTGCTGAAACTTGTCCAGTGAAATGTATAAACGTTATTAAAAGTACTGCTCATGTAAATGATGAAGTTACCTATGAATTCAAACAACTTGATGTTCCACATCGTGTACTTAAAATGAAAGAAATTGAGGTAGATCCAGATAAATGTAACTCTTGTGGAACCTGTGTACAATTCTGTCCTACCGGAGCAATTACATTAAATGAGGATGGAATAGCAAATATTGACAAAGAATTGTGTATAGGTTGTGGGGCCTGTGTCAATGTATGTGAAGAATCAGCTATAAATCTAGAAAGGGAATTAGGACCAATCATCTCCACTAAAAAATTGGATATTGACCAGGATGCCTGCGTAGAATGTCAGATGTGTGAAGAAAGCTGTCCAGTTGACGCTATAAAATTAGAAGATGGTAAAATTATTCTTGATGAAGATAAATGCATTTTATGTGAAGTTTGTTCAACAAAATGCCCGGTTAGCGCATTAAAACTTGAGAGGTTATCCCATGAAAGTTAAAGAGATAATGGATAAGGAATTTATAACTTTAAGTCCTGATACGGATTTAAAAGAAGCATCAATAATGATGGAAAAACACAAGAAATTCACAACTCCAATTGTAGATGAAGATATGAGACTAATTGGATGGATAACATCGCTAGATGTAACTCGTGGATTTAGAGAAGATTTACAGTATGTAAAAGATATAATGCATCCTAAAGATGACATCGTACATGTGAATGAAAATGACCCTGCACGTTTGGCTGTGCTGGAAACATCACACCATAAAGTAGTAAGTACTCCAGTTCTGGATGATCAAGGGGTTGTGGTGGGAGTTGTTAGAACCTTTGATATTGTGGAAACTCTATCCCAACTTTACGAGGTAAAGGTTTATAAAATATTTGAGGCCATGTCTGAAGAATTAAAAGGTGTTAGCTGGGATGAATTAATGGAAGCATCAGCAATAATGACCAGACGCAGAACCGGCAAGAGAATAAAACCAGCAGAATATGAACAAAGAATTCGAGATTCAACATTTGGCGAAGCTATATGGGCAACCGGAGGTCTTGAAAAGTTCTTTGTAGGTTTGATTGCTATTGGAGAACTGGTAATAGCTAGAAAAGTGGCAAGAGCTCGTAAATAAATAGATTTATATTTAATTTTTTTTATATAATATTATAATGCCGAGGTGACCGAGCGGCTAGGTGCGTGGCTGCAGACCATGATACTTGGGTTCAAATCCCAATCTCGGCCTTCCTATTAAATTTATCTCCTATTACATTTTTATGCTGTTATTTTTATAAAAAACATCTCCGGTGCCGTTTATGATCAAAATATACAACACTATGAGCAGAAGCAAAGAAGATTTTATACCCCTTAAAAATAATCGAGTGAAACTATTTGTATGCGGACCCACTGTTTATGATGATTCACACATCGGACATGCCCGTACTTATATTGCCTTTGACATTATAGTTCGTTATCTAAAATACAGGGGATATAGCGTTTTTTATCTTCAGAATATCACCGATATTGATGATAAAATCATAAATAGAGCTCAAGAACTCCAGGTAAATCCCCTAAAGCTGGCCCGTAAATATGAAAAATTGTACCTACAAGACATGCAGTTACTGGGGGTAGAAAATGTTAATCTATACGCCAGGGCTACTGAACACTTGGAAGAGATAATTATACAAATTTCCACACTAATTGATAAGGGCTTTGCCTACGAAACTTCTACTGGAGTATATTTTGACGAATCTAAATTTGAAGATTTTGGAAAACTATCACGAAGAAAAGTAGAAGAATTGGATTACCATCGGGTTAGTCCCGATCCAACCAAAAGAAATCCAGGAGACTTTGCCTTATGGAAAAAACGGGAAAATCCTCCACTATGGGATTCTCCGTGGGGTGAGGGCCGGCCAGGCTGGCACATTGAGGATACAGCTATTACTGAGGAATATTTCGGCCCAAGATACGATATACACGGAGGAGGGTTAGATCTAATCTTTCCCCACCATGAAGCTGAAATAGCCCAGATGGAGGCTTCATCAGGAGAAAAACCCATGGTAAACTATTGGATGCACACTGGATTTTTGAATGTGGAAGGAGAGAAAATGTCCAAATCTCTGGGCAACTTTATAACTATTAAGGAATTATTAGAAAAATATGATGCAGATGTATTCCGATTATTTGTTATATCCACCCATTACCGAAGTCCCATTGATTTTAGCCATCAAGCACTGGAACAGGCCGGGAAAAATTTAAAGAGGATAAAAAAAACTGTTCAAAGAATAGATGAATTAGTTGCAGAGAAAATTCCACGGGAAGGTTTGCAAGATAATTTATATATTGAAAAATTAGATCTTACCAAAAAACAATTTATAAATGCTATGGATAATGATTTTAACACTCCAGAAGCATTATCAATTATTTTAAATTTTATTAGGGATATTAACAGAGATATAGATGAATTAAAATTATCCAAAGATATGTTAATACAAGTTAAATCCTTGATAATAGATATTGTTGAAATTTTGGGATTTGAATTTTATACGTCACCAATAATGGATGATAAAGCCGATGACTTGTTAGATATAATAACCGAGGTTAGGGAAAAATTACGCTCTAAAAAGGAATGGGATCTTTCCGATGAAATTAGAGCTAAACTAGCAAAAATTGATGTTATTATTGAAGATAAGTGAGCATTGATTTAATACTTAAATTTGTTATATTAACACAAATTATATATATTTTGCATTAATTATAATTTAATTGGTGTTTTTTTATGGTAATGACTGAAGAAATGATGGAAGCAATTGAAAAGAACAAACTGATATTTTTAGCCACATCAAATGAGGACAACGTGCCTAATGTTGTTCCCATAGGATTTGCAAGGCCACTTGATAGTAAAACAGTTTTAATCGTAGATAATTACATGCACAAGACTCATGAAAATCTAGAAAAAAATCCGAAAGCTTCATTCGTGGTTTTAGAAGTAAGGGAATGTCCATACCAGTTCAAAGGTAATATTGAAATATTTGAATCCGGCCCCTACTTTGATGAAGCTGTTGAATGGGCCCACAGTGTAATGACTAAATTAAGTCCAAAGGCGGCTATAATATTTAAAGTAGATGAAATTTATAGTGTACAGCCCGGGCCAGAAGCTGGAGAAAAAGTGGATTAAACAAAATCAAATAATTACTGGTTCAAATTAGAGATATTATATCTCTATACTATTTTTTTAGAATAATTTAATTTTTATTCTGTAAAATTAATTTTATAACTAATTAAATGGAACTAATTACCTACTCTATTAATTTATAATGTTTAGATTTAATTGCCGAATTTTTGATAAATTTAAGCGAAGGAATATGTAATGTGCGGAATTGCCGGGGTCGAAGGAACCAAAATAAGCAGTAAATTACATAAAATGCTGTTAACATTAAAACATAGAGGTCCGGACGGTTCAGGAGCTATGGTAAATAATAATCTGGTTTATGATGAACTTAACCATTTAAAAATCCCTGAAGGTAGTTTTGGAATGGGCCATAACCTCCTTTCAATTGTAGGAGGGGAAGGTCTGCAACCTTTAAAAAGAGACAATCTGGTTTTAGTATGTAATGGTGAAATATATAATTATAGGGAACTTAAAAAAGAATTATATGATGATTTTATTACTGATTCTGATTGTGAAGTAATTATAAATTTGATAAGGAAGTTTTATAAAGAATCATTAGTTAATGCTACAATTAAAGCTTCTAAATTCTTAGATGGCGATTATGCATTTGCAGTTTATGATGGGAAAGATCTAATACTGATGCGAGATCCGGTAGGTGTAAAACCTCTTTATTACGGTTTTGATTCTATTAACCAAATATTTGGATTCGCATCTGAACAAAAAGCTCTTTGGGCTGTAGGAATAGATGAAACAAAAACACTTCCCCCTGAAAAATTATTATTCAATCAAAAACTTATGGACCTAGATTACGGCCTTAAAGATCGGATAAGTAATTTTAAAACTTTAAATTTAGCTAAAAATAATAAAAATAGTTCTAATAATTATAATATAGACCACTTAAGATCAATATTGAAGAATAATTTGATTTTAGCTGTTAAAAAAAGGATTAGAGACTTGGATAACGTGGGGATTATATTTTCAGGAGGAGTTGACAGCACAATTCTGGCCAAGATTGTAAAGGATCTTGGTGTTGAACCAACCTTGTATAGTGTTGGTCACCAGGATTCTGTGGATCTAAAATTTTCAAAAAAATCAGCTTCTATTTTAGAGTTACCCTTAAAATATCATACTATTGATGTAGAAGAAGTAAAAAAATATTTAATCCCAGTTTTAGAGGCTATCGAAGATTTTAACGTGATGAAATTAGGTGTGGGTATGCCGGCTTATATTGCATCTAAAATGGCTCATGAAGATGGTTTTAAGGTTATGTTATCCGGTCAAGGGGCCGACGAACTTTTTGGTGGTTATCACCGTTATTTAGAGTATTACGCCCAGAAAGGGGAAGCTGCCCAGGAAGATTTAATACATGATGTTTTGAACCTGTACCACGTAAACCTGCAGAGGGATGATGCTGTGTGCATGGCTAATAGTGTGGAGTTAAGGGTTCCCTATCTGGATAAGGATATTATAAATATGGCCATGAATATACCTATGAAATATAAGATCAAAAATGAAAACGATAATCTTAGAAAATGGGTGTTAAGAGAAGTTGCAGCAGAGATTGGAGTGCCCCCAGTAATAGTTAAACGACCTAAAAAGGCAGCCCAGTACGGTTCGGGAATACATAAAATACTGATCAAAAAGGTTTTGAAAGAAAAAGATTATTCTAATTATCTTGAAGAGCACTTTAAAAATATTTTAGAATTCGGTGCTTAAAATAAATTAAACATATTTTTAATCATCATTTAATGATTAAATTAATTAAATATTAGACTTTAATCATAAAGTGTACAATATTTATATCTTATCCAAATTATACAAATAGAATATAATATTTATAAACTAATTTAAGAAGTGGAGGAGGGATTAATCTGAAAATTGAAAAAGAAGCAGAAGAAATACTTGAAAAATTTTCAAAAGTTCTGGAGAATATTCCAGAATTGGAAGAAACTCATTACATTGTGGATAACATAAACCTTACCCGGGAAGATTTGGCTGAGGATAAAAATCCTGATAAAATCTTAAGAAATGCCCATATTGATGAGGACGGAAACCTTATAGCTGAAAAAGGAAAGTGGGTGAAATGAGATTAGATCTGGTCTTAGAACTTCTAGATGTTCCTGGACAGTTACTGGATGTGATGGAACCAATCAGTGCTGCTGGAGCAAATATTGTAACCATCATTCACCAGAGGGATGTTAAAACTGAGAAGGGAATGGTAAGCGTTCAAGTAACTATCGAAGGGGATAAGGAAACTTTAGACGCTGTTTTGAAATCTTTAACTAGTAGAGGTATTAACATCGTGGAGATAGACGGAGTTCTGCAAAAAGAGAAAATACGTACAATTCTCATTGGCAAAATTGTTGAAACTGACATTAAAGATACGGTTGAACGTTTGAATAATTTGGAAGGCGTTTGTGTCGCGGATCTTGATTTGAAAATGGCAGAGCACCCTAAAGAATCCGCAGCTAAAATAAGTGTTGAAGCAGATTATGGTAAAAAAAGAGATGTAATGAATAAAATTAAAGAAATTGGTAATTTGAAGAATTTTTTAGTTATTAATGAAATTTAATGGTGATTTTATTCCTATTTTTATATGGGAGGATTTAAATGAATATATGTATTATGGGATTTGGAGCTGTTGGTAGAGGAGTGGCTAAAGTTGTCTCCATGAAAAAAGAGGAGATTAAAGAAAAATATGGTTTAGACCTCAAAATTACAGGTGTAAGCGATTCTTCTGGAGCAGCTATATCTGCTGAGGGACTGGATCCTGAACTGCTTCTAAAAGTTAAGGAAAAAGAAGGAAAAGTATCAGAATATCCCGAAAAAGGATTAAAAGGATTAAATGGGTTAGATTTTCTTGATAAAGTAGAATATGATTGTCTGGTGGAAGTTACACCAACTAACATTGAAGATGGTGAACCTGCACGTTCTCATATGTTGAAGGCCATGTCGGATGGGAAAGATGTGGTTACATCAAATAAGGGCCCTCTTGCACTTAATTTTGGAGAATTAACTGCTGCAGAAAGTTCAAATAATGTCAAATTTAAGTATGAAGCATCAGTTGGGGGAGCTATGCCTATAATAAATTTTGCCCATGAAACTTTAGCTGGATGTGACATTGATTCCATATATGGAATTTTGAATGGAACCACTAATTATATACTCTCCCGAATGGCTAAAGAAGGTTCAGCCTATGAACAAACCTTAAAAGAAGCCCAAGAGATGGGTATTGCTGAAACAGATCCAACACAGGATGTTGAAGGTTTAGATGCTGCGTGTAAGATTGTCATAATAGCTAATTCTATTATGGATATGGATGTTAGTTTAAAAGATGTTGATCTTAGTGGAATATCTAAAATTAATCAGGAAGCAATATTATTGGCAAAAAAAGAGGGTTATTTAATAAAATTAGTAGCAGAAGCATCTGATAATGCCTTGGAAGTATCTCCCCGTTTGGTTAAAAGTGGAACACCGTTCTCGGTAGATGGTACCATGAATGTGGCAACTTTGAATACTGATCTGGCAGAGGACATAACCGTAGTGGGAAGAGGTGCTGGATCAATAGAAACTGCCTCTGCAATTTTGAGTGATATAATTAATATATATAAATCCAAACCTTAAAAATTGAATTAAGCTTAAAAAAGCTCATAAATAGGAATAGGTTGAAATTTAATAAAAAATTGGTATAATAAATTTTTTAAACAGTATTTTTAATATTTTAAGATTTAATTGGAGAATAAAGATGAAATATGTGGTAGTTATTGGAGATGGTATGGCTGATTACCCCCTGGAAGAGTTAAACAATAAAACTCCTCTTCAATATGCCAATCTTCCTAACATGGACTATATTGCTGCAAATGGTGTTAACGGATTTTTAAAGACTATCCCTCCTAATATGGAGCCAGGTTCAGATGTTGCTAATCTGGCTATAATGGGATATAACCCTAAAACCTGCTATACTGGTCGTGGACCGTTAGAGGCAGCCAGTATAGGTGTCGAACTTGAAAGTGATGATGTTGCCTTTAGATGTAACTTGATAACTGAAGAAGATGGTATACTAGCTGATTTTAACGCTGATCATATTAGTACCGTGGAAGCTGATGAAATATTAAAAACTCTCACCCAATTTTTCCCTGATACTGGTACTTTTTATACTGGGGTAAGCTACAGGAATCTATTTTTATATAAAAATAAAGAATCTGCTGTTTTAAAATCTACACCACCCCACGATATAGTTGGAGAAAATATAAATAATAATCTTATAAAACCTTCTGATGATAAAAATGCTCAAGAATTGAATAGGATTATGTTGGATTCTAAATTAGTACTGGGAGAACATCCAGTTAATCAGACCCGTGCAAGAATGGGTAAAAAACCAGCCAATATGATATGGTTATGGGGGCAGGGTTTAAAACCTATAATGACTCCTTTCAAAACTAAATATGGGCTTCAGGGTGCTACGATTACAGGAGTAGATTTAATTAAAGGTATTGGTATATATTTAGGTCTGGAAAATATAGATGTCCCAGGAGCAACCGGATATTTTGACACAGACTATAATGCTAAAGCTAAATATGCTCTGGATGCATTAAATCGTAATGATATTATATTTATACATGTAGAAGCCCCTGATGAAGCGGGTCATGCTGGAGATATTGAAGAAAAGATTAAAGCTATGGAGAGGATTGATTCCATGATATTGGGAAAACTCTTAGACCAACTTCCCCAATTTGGTAATCACGCTATATCCATACTTCCAGACCATGCCACCCCCATAAGTGTAAAAACTCATACCATAGACCCCGTTCCTTATGCCATGTTTTCAACTAATAACCATGCTGATAAGGTTAAATTTTATGATGAATTTTCTGCTAAAGGAGGTTCTATGGATACTATCCCTGGCCATGAATTTATTAATACCTTTATAAATTATTCCAAAAACACAATATAGTGGTCATGGATAATGTCATCTTTAGAGGATAAATAGTATTATAAGATAAAAATCTAAAAGGAATAATATAAAATTACGAAAATTATAAGATAAAAATCTAAAAGGAATAATATAAAATTATGAAAATTTTAAAGAGTGTTGAAAAATAATATCTTTATTAAAATTTTATATTGAAAATCTTTTATTATTAAATTATAACAAATATTATGTACAATTTTAAGGAGAGGGTTTAGCTGTCAAAGTATATTATAGTAACTGGAGGAGTTGTAAGTTCAATAGGGAAGGGAATAACCGCGGCATCCATTGGAAGAATATTAAGATCGTATGGAATTGATGTTACAGCTATTAAAATTGATCCTTACTTGAACTGGGACTCTGGCACTCTGAATCCTTATCAACACGGCGAAGTATTTGTAACCAATGATGGAATGGAAACTGATCTTGACCTTGGTCATTATGAAAGATTTTTAGATGTAAATCTTTCAGGAGAATGTAATATTACCACTGGAAAAGTTTATTCATCTGTTATTGAAAAAGAAAGGGAAGGTAAATATCTGGGATCATGTGTGCAAATAATTCCCCACATTACCAATGAGATTAAAGCTATGATCAGAGAAATTGCCAACAAAAGCCACGCCGAAGTGGTTCTGGTGGAAGTTGGAGGTACAGTGGGGGATATTGAAAGTCAACCTTTCCTGGAGGCTTTAAGACAGCTTCGTAACGAAGAAGGCCATGATAATGTAATGTTTGTTCATGTGACCTATGTACCTTATCTTAGGGCTGCTGGTGAATTCAAAACTAAACCAACCCAGCACAGCACCAAAGAATTAAGAAGTACTGGTATAAATCCGGATATGATTATCTGCCGGTCTGAACAGCCCATAGACACTCCCCTAAAAAATAAAATTGCCCATTTTTGTGACGTGGAAAGAAATGCGGTGATAAATGCCCCTGATGCTAAATCAATCTACGAAGTTCCCCTTGTTCTTGAAAGGGAAGACGTAGGACAATACGTCCTAAACAGGTTAAAAATTCCCCCTAAAACTCAGGATTTGGAGAATTGGCGTTGTATTGTTGAATCCCTAATGAAGGAAGAACCAGAGATAAGTGTGGGTATAGTAGGGAAATATGTGGAACTTGAAGACGCTTATATTAGTATTCGTGAAGCTTTAAAACACGCCGCTGCCCATATTGGAGTGAAAGTGAATATTGAATGGTTGCATGCTGAAGATTCTGTTAACAATACTAACATTAAAGACTTGGATGCACTTTTAATACCAGGTGGTTTTGGTGAAAGGGGTTTATCTGGTAAATTAGATGCGGTAAGATACTCCATTGAGAATGCTGTTCCGTTGTTTGGAATATGTCTGGGAATGCAGTGTATGGTTATTGAATTTGCCCGTCTGCACGGTGTTGAAAATGCCAATAGTACCGAGTTTGATCCAGATACAAAAAACCCGGTAATCGACATGATGGAAGAACAGAAGAAGATCAAAAATATGGGCGGGACTATGCGATTAGGATCCTACCCTTGCGAATTAAAAGAAGATACAAAGGCTTACCAGGCCTATCAAAAGAAGAATATAAGTGAACGTCACCGACACCGATTCGAATTCAACAATGATTACTTGGAGATGCTTAAAGAGAAGGGTTTAATAATATCTGGAGTTTATGACAACTTTTTAGTGGAAATGATTGAACTTGAAGATCACCCCTGGTTTTTAGGCTGCCAATTCCACCCAGAATTTAATTCAAGACCAAATAATGCTCATCCTATCTTTGTATCATTTTTAAAGGCAGCATATGAACAGAAAAACAAGTAATGATTTTAATAAGAGATGGGTAAATTAGATATAATATAAAAAAATTTTATAGAAAAAGTTTCCATCTACAATAATTAATTTCAATAAATTATTTTTGCAACAGTCATAGTTTTATAGATATGTGATAATAATGATTATAAATATTCCATTTATTGCCTCAGTGATAGCTATTCTGGCCAGTATCTATGGAAGTTATTCTGATATTAGCAAAGGTGTTATAAGAAATAAGCTTACTTTGCCTCTAATAGTTTTGGGAATTACACTTAATGGTATTTATGCTTACATGATAAGCGAACCCTGGTTTTTTATTTTAACCTTAATTTATACCGCGATAATATTTGGTTTATGTTACCTTTTCTGGCTGGTGGGTGCCTGGGCCGGTGGTGATGTTAAATTATTCACGGGACTGGCGGCGCTTTTACCATTTGCTCCGGCTATCCTAAATTATCAGATACTAGGATCATCTTTTCCGCTGGTGGCTAACTATCCATTCCCTTTTACTTTGATGATAAATAGTATACTCTCAATTTTACCTTTTTTATTAATTTACATATTATTTGTAGCGGTTAAAACCAAACCCCACCTTTTAGGTGAACTGTTTGAACCAGTAAAAGAGTTTAAGAAAACTTTAGTATTAACTCTGGTTATAACCTCAGCAGTTACCATAACCTCGGTTATTACACCTTATCTTCCTTTTCAAATAATTATAGTTTCATTGATTCTCTTGTATCTGCTTTCATTTATTATTTCCAAACTACCTGACCGTTTAAAAGCCGTGGTGGTTAGTGTAGTGACTGTATTTGCCCTTTACAAAAACTTTGAATTGGCTGTTACTGGAATAATATTTGTACTTATCTCATTAACAGTTATAGGGATTATTAGAAAACTTTTAACCTCTGTTAGCAAAAAGGCCCTTCAAGATGAGTATAAAGTTCAAGATCTTAAAGAAGGAATGATCAGTGCCTACAAAATATATAGGGTCGATGATGAAATAGTGGTTGATAAAAAGAGCATGTTTGAAAAATTAAAAGATGCACTATCTAAAGGTGAATTATCTAATTTTCTAACACCTCCCGGTGAAATAATTGTAGGTTCTATGGCTGCTGGTTTAACTGAAGAAGATATTAAAAAGTTAAAAGAATTAGTAGAGGAAGGAAAATTAGAAAACAGTATGTGGATTAAAAAAGGAGTTCCCTTCGCACCTTCTATATTAATTGGACTGATTATTTCAATTTTTATTGGCGACTTAGTCCTTTTAATTCAGAAACTGATTTACTCAATATTAATATACATTTAAAGATAATTCAGATACTGATTTACTCAATATTTATATACATTTAAAGATAATTTAATATTAAGAAAATATTTTAGCATTGTAAAGTTTCAATTATTATCAAATATTTTCATCTAATTAAAAAAAATTATATTAAAAGTTAGTGAGTAAAATGGATAGTCGTGGACAAGTATCCGTGGAGTATTTGTTAATTCTTCTGGTTATTTTGATTGTTCTAGGGTCGGTTACTATACCTTTAATTGGTAGTTCCATTGAAGCCAGCACTGATGTTTCCACTGTTTCTGATGCTAAAGCTGCAGTTGATAGCATTGCTAATGCTGCTAATGTAGTTTATTCTAATGGACCTGAATCTAAACGTACTTTAGATGTGTATATACCTCAAAATACTAATTTAGTAACTAGTGGAAATACAGTAGGTATGAATATTACTTACTCTGATGGTACTAAATTTGTAAATTCTACTACTTATTATGCTTTAAATAACCAAACGACAGCATTAAATAGTCAATGGTACAGAGTTACTGTTACCTGGCCACAAGGCACCAACAGTATCAGGATAACCCTAAATCCATTATAAAATACTTTGGTCCCAATTTATTATATTTTTTAGTTAAAGCGAAAATTAATTTATAATAATTTTAATAATGAAAGTGATAATAATTTTTGAGGTAAATCATGAGTATATTTGCAAAATTCGGCGAATTTATTATAAAGCTTTTTAATATTATAGGAACAATTATTGTTGAAATTACTCGAATCCCTCAACACATAAGAGGTATTGATACAGATAAGGTCAAAAAGGATATTACCCGTATTCGAGAAGAATCTAAAATAGAAGAGAAAATATCTAATATTGATGTTTCATCGGTGAAAGAAAAGGTAAAATCTTCCCAAAAAACCAATAAAATCCGTGAAGAAAAGAAACCAACCTCTAAAACTGAATCTGGTGTTGTTAGTGATAAAATTAGTTTTCCCGCTTTAGACAAATTCAGTTCAAAAGAAAAAGAAAATACTGTATTAAAACTGCAAATTATATCTGGTTTATTCCTGGTTATTTCTATACTTTACATATTTAGATTTTTATCATTAATCCTATTCATATTTTTAGCTTTAATATTAATAGGTCTTTTATGGTATCTATTATTTAAAAAAGTTAAATTAATGTATGCAGAGGACTTTAATGCTTATCGTGATTTCTTTTTGATGTATATTGCTGTGGGTATAATTCTGGTAATTATTGGTAATAACGCTGCTTTGACCATGGCCTTTCCCTTCCAGTTTCTTCCTTCATTTACAGTTCTAATATTTGCCGTTATTCTAGTGGCTGCTGTATTTCTCATCTTCAGAATTAGATATCATAGAGATTTTACTTATGGACAAGTCATAGAACTTGGAAAAAATACTGCCTATGTAAGAATTGATTATGATATACGTTCCAATGTAAAACCAGACATTTACATTGTGGAAACTAATAATTTCGATGTAAAAGAAAATGAATGGGTTAAAGTCCAAATAGAAACTGGATTTTTCAGTATGAATGGTAACAAACCAGTTAAAATAATAGATAAAGTATCGACTTTAAAATCAGATTAGGGTAAAATTACAACGGTGTATTGATATCTTCCACTGGTAATCGTGTTACCATCACGGGTGTATCCTAATTTAGCTATGTAAGAAAGACTACGATTGGCAACAAAATCTTTATTATCCGGGGATAATGTTCTGGAAAGTCTTATTTGTATGGTTTTATTTTCGTTTCCAGTTAATGTCATATTTGTAACCCTAACTGGTTGCATAGCTCGATTTAAAAAAGATAGTTCAGATATGGCATCGCTTGCTCCTTCTTTAGCAGCAGTCATTACTGAGTTTAATTCATTCTGTTCCCCTATGAAAGTGGCAAAAATTAAGACTATAACTAATATAAAACCCACAAGAAGTATGTACTCTGCTGAAATTTGAGCTTTAACGTCCATTTAAATCAATTAATATTTTATTATTGTAAATATTGATAAATATGTACAATTTAATATTTGGACGGAAAGTTATATAAATGTTGTTAAATATATAATTATCCAATGATATCACTGATCTTTATTACAGGGGGCATAATATGAGAAGGATTTCCGATGATTCCGATGGTTACGTGTTTTCTCTGGATTTATTAATAGCTCTAATACCTATCACTATCCTTTTGGGTATGGCAGCGGCTAATATGGATAATGTTTACTATCTTTCCCAGCAAGGTGTTTTTGAAAGTTCCCTTCAAAGAGTGGGTGAAGATACTGTAGATGCATTATTAGAAACTTCAGGAACTCCCAATAATTGGGAACAAACGGGAAATCCCTCGGTTATAGGAATAGCAAAATACGACCCCAGAACAAATGCCCCGGTTGAAAATGATATATCGCCCTATAAGTTAGGAGCTCTAAATACATCAGTAGTCCAGGAACTGGTAGGACCAGAATATGGATACTATATAAATATTACTAATGCCCAAAATAACACCCCCTATTATAGTTTAGGAACCTTTAACAGTTCCGCCAACGACATAGCCCGTGTTGAAAGATTAGTAAGACTTGCTAAATTTGAAATTGTTTCCCAAGGAGTAGGTATAAGAGGTACCAGACAACCAAGAGATTTTACTAATCCTCCTAATCCTTTCCAAACAAATATTGCTTATAACGCTGCTTTTGATTATTATGTTTTAATATATAACAATGGAATATCATCTGCTCAAGTAGTAATCAATGGACAGGAAGTTGTAAGGGAAAGAGATTTTCCTCTAACTGAACTAACCAGGAAAATTGATTCTTCTATCCTACAAAATCAGACCGACCTTCAAGATAACAGTGTTGTTTTAGGAAAGGTGGCCAGTAAACCTGGAAGTACAATGGATGTATACATAGTTCAAGTACCTAAAGGTACTCCTGAAGGGGATGTTACTATAGAAAATTCTCGGCCTATTATTGGACGATTTGTATTTTACGTGTGGATAAAGTGATTTTATGGACGATAAAGGTTTAATATTTACAACTGACGCAGTTCTTGCTGTGGTAATATTTATAGTTATTGCTACTGCACTTTCCACTTATTATGGTCTGCCCACAAATACTGGACAAGATCAGCGCAGTTTGGAAACTATTGCTGCTGATGCCTTGAGAATTATGGAATATGACGGAACCCTATACGATGCATCCATAAAATATCAATCTGGGAATACCAGTGGCGCTGAATTTATCTTAAGATCCTCATTAGATTACCTTATACCTTCCAATGTAGGGTATAAACTAACATTATCAAACTTTCCATCTGTGGAGAATAATAAAGGCCTATTAGTTTCAAGGGATGTTGCATCTCGTGTTGAAGTAATTTCTGGTCCCAGAGAAGGTTGGATGGGTCGTGCTTGGTATAAAGTGGAGAAAGCCGAATTTCAGGACCAGCAAAACAATGTAACCACCACATTATGGAATTTCCACAACTGGCTTACTAATTTTGACCCCTGGAATAGTTATGGCCTTTATTACCGTCCTTATTGGGGAGGGGGCAGCAGTCCACAAAGTATTGCCTTTTCCATACCACAAGACGCCAGTATTAATAATGCATTTTATTTAATAGGTTCCAGTGACGCATATAATGGTCCAGCATTTGGATCTGATACGGTTATCAACAACAATCATAATACTGTTAATCCAAATCAATATACATTTTTAAACCGCAGACCTGGAACATCTACACGTATGTATAACTATCAAGGTAATATTACACCAGTGCAGTTACGAACAGGTTCTAACAGTTATTATGTAGAATTTGATGATATTAGTTATAATAAAAGATACGATTATGATTTGCCCTGGTTTGCAATAATTGGAAATTATACAACTACTTTTAAAGTTCCTAAAGGAATACTTAATGAAAGATTTGATTTTAACAATGCTGCCGGGCTGGCGGTGCCAGATCCTCAGGATTTGAGTGGTAATGGAACTGCTAATGAGTATGGGAGAATTTATGATCTCAATACTGGTACAGTAACCTCATTTACCAACCGTAGAGTAATGAACTGGAATACATTTGTAAGTAACCGTAATGAACTGGACAATTATGACGATGGTACCCCATTTGTAATAACCAATTTGCCCAATGTGGGGGGTACAAATCATGGTTCTGCTGTAAGTGTAATACAAGAGTTCGATTTACCAGATAATATCAGGATTTTGGATTCTGCCCTTTACTTGAACATTTATGGTGCAACTGATAACGCTCTAGTTGAAGTATGGGATGGTAATGAATGGGATACTGTTTTCTGTTCCTTTAACTTTGATGGACAAAGTTACAGCGCACGTAGCGACGGATATGGGAATATACCTGGTACTATTTATTTAGGAGATAAATTAAGATCTGGTAACAATAAAGTAAGAGTTACCATTTGGGATCAAGTGCCCAGTAATGATTATGATTTAGTGGGATTAGTTGATTGTTATACCACTGTATCCTATACCAGACTACCAATAAGATGGGAAAATTTCCCCTTCAATAGTTATCAAGATAGTGATAATAGTTACACTCAAGAAAAGTATTTCACCACAGAAGAAGGGGCAAAAGAAGTTTATCTGTTTATGGGCCCGGGAACTGACACTAGAAATGTAAGAGTTCAAATTAGAAAAGGATACTCATGGTATACTTTATATGATAGCAGTACTGTGCCTTATTATCTTAATTTAGCTTCACTGGACGCAGGAGGACCTAAAGCTTTTACAACTGGAAATGCTGGAAATTATACAATTGTACCTGGCACAAACTATAGAGTTCGTGTTACTGTAACTGGACCATCTTCAGGATGGGAGTCCGGTGATTGGAATGGTAATGCCGAAATATTTTCAGGTACGAGAGTTGCAGTATTATATCCTGAATTTCTGGCAAATCTTTGGGCAACATCTTATGCATCAGACCCAGAAGTAGCCCGACAAAATGCTATTAATAATCTTACCGCAGAATTAATTGCTTCGGGTTATACAGTGGACCCTTCACTATTGAGAAGTGAAGCATTATACACTGGAGATTTACCTAATTCTCTACCAGTAAGATTAGATTTATGGAGGCAATGAGGGGATATTATGGATGAAAAAGGATATGTGATTAGTCCGTTGACATTTTTAATTCTAATCCCAATATTAGTTATAGCCCTTAACTACAGTGGCATAATTAACGAAGCTAACACTCTAGCTACAATTGCAACTGGTGGAGATGTAACTTTCACTACTGCTACAAATGTATATGGGTTTATTCAAAAAGCTGCTGGTGATGCTGGCAGAAATTCAGCATATAATGCTACTAGAGATGTAATTGACAACAATAGGTTTTTAGCTAATAGTAAAGAACATATTAGGCAAAATGTTCTTAATTCACTAAATTATAATGTTATAGAAAGCTGTAAAAAATTAGAAAATGAAACTGGAAGGGAAATATCAATTAACAACATTCCCATCTCTAATTACACTAACCAAACATTTTATTTAAATGATGTTACCATCACCCAGGAGGATCCTTTCGGATTTTATGTAAATGTTAGAGGTGGAATACCCATTAAAGTAACCCAAAAAGACCAAGTATATGAAGGTGTCACTCCACCCATCTCTGCCTATGTATCTATTCAAGGAGTAGAAGATCCGTATATATGGATTAATTCAAAACAAAGAACCAGTAATGTAATATACAGCTTCCCCTATTATACCTACTCAGCCACAACTGGCAGAGATTATCATTTTGACGATCTAATCGACGACGACGACCACCTCCAGTATTTGTACACCTGTCTTAATGGTACCGATAACCCCAGCACCATAACACCCAGACCATATTATTTCCAAGACCCTTACGGACTAAGCTTCTTTGATCGTTTAGAAAATAAGACCAACACCTCAACAACCAGTCCACAATCAGTTAGGATGAGCACCTTTATCATAGGAGATCCACTACTTGAAAATCATGGTCGACCTGACATTTCACGGTTAGATCATGAATATTTTAAAGTGCCGCCAGTAACCGGCACACGTATAGAAGTGAAAAATGAATACATGATCGATCCTATTGGTAGTGAATTTTATCTTTCTACTTTTTATATGAATTTCTTTGATCTAAGCACAAAATATAATTAAAAGAGATGTAATACTATGGATTTAAAAGGGCAGGTCAGTGTAGACCTATTATTTGCAACTTTAATAGCTATTATCATAATAGGTAGCTTTGTTTCCCTTATAAGCAGCGAAACAGAGACAACACAGACAGCAGAATTGGGCAGAGCCAGAATGGTTGGTGAAAAAATAGCTGAAGCTATTAATACCGTGTACACTAATGGGAACGGTTATTCAATCAATGTTAGCATGCCCAGCACAACTGATCTAGATATGACTGCACAGGTAACTACTTCGGGATATGTCAATATTGCCTATCAGGAAAAAAGCACTTCTATAAGATTGATCCCCCGCCAAAATATCTCTTCAATTACTATGACTTCTGGAAATAGGTACAACATACGTAATAATAATGGAACTATTACTATCACTCAGTTATAGTATATATAATTATATCAAAACCTTTTTTAACTAAATTACGAAATATTAGGATTTATAACAATAGAATGTTTTGAAAGTTATTAAGTTGTAATATAAAAAAATCGGGTGTATAAATGGATCTTGATCTTACTTGGGAAAAGAAAGCTTTAATCGTAGTGGGAGTAATAACACTAATAATACTAATTTATGCCTACGGCCCATTCCAAGTAACACCAGAAGTTAAAATCAATAACCAAACCGAAGAACCCCAACCAGTTCAGACTATGCCCTTCCCACAGCCAACTTCTAATAATAGCACTAATAATACTAATGGTACTGATAATTTCAAAATAACTAAAGAACAAGCCCAGAGGATTGCAGAAGAACCTGGTTTTACAACAGGAGACCCGTCACAAGGCACTGTAACCATAAACAATAAAGAAGTTTCAGTGTGGATCGTGCCCCTTTTGAAAAATGGGAACATAGAAAAAGAAGTATACGTAGACGCAGAAAATGGGAATATAGTAGGAACAAAAATAGTTCAAACCAGCACTCAGAGTTGAAAAAAAATGGACACAATCGTATCAGTGATAATGATAGTACTATTTCTAGTTTTAATGGTATTTATATTCTCTACAGCATTATTAACACCTATCATAGGTAAAAGAAACCTTTTATTTGTAATATTTCTAGGTTTTGCAGTGGGAGCAGTAGGAGGAGCATTTTTTATATCACCAGTTATGGACGATATTCCCGATATGGCCCGGGCAATCTATATGTCCACCGAAGGAGATTTAGAAACAATAAATGTGGAAATATCTGCGGAAATGAATGTGCAACAGTTTATTAGTGACACAGAAAAAATAGATGGAGTTAAAAGTGTTGAAAGTGAAGGTATTCTAGTTAAAACAGACCCCATACCCAATCAATGGCTTTCATACGTGGAGGAACGTATACCCATTACAAACCCTAATATAACTTCAGCTAAATTCACAACTAATGATACCCTTAAATTGGTTCTTAAAAAAGGCAGCAGGCCGGTAGACGTTATTAATAATCTGAAAGATTGGTTAATGTTAACTAGAGGTCTAAATCTCCGATACAGCACTGTATATATTGCAGTTAATGTAGAAGCATCTAAAGTTGATGAAATAATCCGGGAAATAAGTAAGAATGATGTGGTGATAGCCAACGTTGAAGGACCAGTTGAGGATAAAATTGATAATTTGAAGGGCATATTGCCAAATAAATCAAATGTAATTATATTTTGTGGATTTTTAGGTGTTATTGTAGGCTTAGCTGGAATTTTTGTAGATTCTATTTTGGATATTATTAAAAAATTTAAAAAAAGGATTAGAGGAAAAGAATGAAGGTCGCGGCCTTATTTTCAGGTGGTAAAGATAGTACCATGGCCGTTTATGAGGCTATGGAAAATGGCGATGAAGTAGAATATCTCATTTCCATGTTATCTAAAAATCCTCATTCTTATATGTTCCACGTACCCAACATACACCTTACACAACTATCTTCTGAAGCTCTGAAAATACCCCTTTTAACCATGAACACCGCTGGCGAGAAAGAAAAGGAATTGGAAGATCTTAAAAATATTTTAGATAAACTTAAACATAAAGGAATTGAAGGAATCTACGCCGGCGCAATTGCTTCCACTTATCAAAAATCAAGAATTGATAATTTATGTCATGAGTTAGGCCTAGAATCATTTGCTCCCCTATGGCACCGAGACCCCCATGAATACATGTTGGAAATAATAGAACTTGGATTTGAAGTTATTATAACCAGCGTATCTGCAGAGGGTTTTGATGAATCATTTCTTGGAAGAAAGATAGATAAAAAATTATTAGAGAAACTGGTTAGGCTCCATGAAAAATACGGGATACATATGGCATTTGAAGGTGGCGAAGCCGAAACTTTAGTATTAGACGGGCCAATATTTCACAAAAAAATTGAAGTACTAAAATCAAGGAAAGTTTGGGACGCAGACAGTGGTTATCTATTTATTGAAGAAGCAAAACTACTATAAAAAATAATTCTATTTTATTTATTGAAGAGAAAAACTAATATTAAAAATAATTCTATTTTTCTATTTGTTCTATTTGGCTAGGAGCAATCCAATCAATAAATTGCTGGGGATTAGGGCAATTTACAATGACTTCTATCTCTCCCAGTGCAGATAATTCACTATCCAATATAACCGGTACTCCTACATATGCTGCTTGTTTACTTAAATTAAAGATAATCTCATTATTATGTATGCCCTTAATTAGAATTTTTCTGGCGGTTTCCCTAACTTTACGTTGTTCTAATGATTCCTTAAGATTTTCAAGACCATCCTTATGCCCAGAAATCATGATCTGATTTTCATCAATTACCATATCACTGGATTTAAAAATATTGTTAAAAGAATCTATGACCTTTTGAACATCTTCAGTAGGATTAACCTTTGCTTTAGCCTGAAATTCGCATATCATTACCGATTTCTCCTCTAAAATAAATAGGGTTATAAGGGACTAATCTTAAAATATTTAAAATCATATTTTTATAAGGACATTATTTATAGTTTTTTTAAATTTCCACAGAGGTCCCTCATTCACAATTAAATAATCAGAAGTGGCAATTACTTCACCAATACCAAATCCTAGTTCTCTTTTATCTCTTTTTATGAAATCTTCAACTTCCATAGAATCATCAGATCTTTTTCGTCTTTTTAATCTTTTAAAACGAGTTTTTGGACTGGAATAAATTGCTATGACCTTGAATTTCTTGAAATTTTTCTTGAAAATTTCAACTTCAAAGGGACTTCTAATACCCTCTATCAAAAATTTATCAGGGAGATCAGAGCTGTTATTGTTAGAATTATCTCTCTTAATTTTATTAATTTGTTCAACACATCGTTCTGCGACAATGTAGTTACCATGCTCCTTTCTTAAATTAACTGCAACTTTACCCACATCAGATCCGCGTTTTTCAGCCTCTTCCCTTATTACATCGCCCATTCTAATGGTTCTATAACCCATTCTACCAGCGATTCGGGATACAACACTTTTCCCTGAGCCCGGCATACCAACTACTCCCATAACCTTCATAATTTCACATCTTAGTCATAATCTCTAAGGATCTCCTCGATTTCACCAAATCCTAGTCATAATCTCTAAGGATCTCCTTAAATTTTCTCTATTATCAAAATTTTGTACTATTCTTATAAGTTCAGTGCTATTTTTATTTTTAAGATTTTTTACTTCTTTTATAAGGAGTGGAACCGCTCTTACAATATTATCCACTATAGTTATTGAAGCTTTCTTTGAAGTTCTAGATAATGGATTAAGATCTATGGTTATAACCTTTTTACCACTATTAACCAGAACTTCAGTACGATCACCATCTTCCAGGGGAACTAAAACCACATCTGCCTCATAGATTCCCTCTGGACTGGCAGTTGCCCGGGGACTTTTTAATCCATCAATATATTTTAATTTTTCATCATCAGTTCCCAGAATCTTTTTTGCTCCAGCTTTTTCAAGGACAGATTTAACCGCCATAACTCTCTTTGGAGTTCTATAAAAAAGATTGATCTCTAATCCGCAATTTAAAATATTAACTAGATCTACAATCTCTTCAGGCACTAATGCTGCTGTATTACCATTTACAGATATAACAGGATTTTCTGCCAAAATTAACGCAGCAGCAGCTGCTTTAATAGCTTTTTCGGCAGTTTTTGATGTTTTTTCTCCTATAAGATAATCAAAAGCTTCTCCCCTTCCGTGAGCTATCATACCTGAATCTGCTAAGACACCTTTTTTGTAGGCCTTTACTATTTTTTTCCTCAATAATAGAGATTCGTAACGGGGGTGGTCCTTGGAAATCATATGTTAATATTGAACATTAGTTATATAATTAATATTGTCTATATGAATTAATAAGATAAATTTGTTTATTTGGCTAGAATTAATTGTTGTATAAGATATGCCTTTATCTATTAAAATGTAATTAATGTACTAATCTTGGTGATTTACATGAAAGAAACGGTGGAAATAAATAAAGATGATGAAACAGTGCAAACTAAGAAATCTAAAAAAAGAAATGTAATAGGTCTATACATTGGTATTTGTTTCATAATTGTAGGGGTGATATGGTACGCAGTAAATACGGGATTAATTCCAATCGAGTATCTGCAATCATGGCCCCAGATAGTACTGGTAATTATCGGTATACTCATATTAATTAAATCATTGTGATTTAATTAATAAAAATCTTTTAAAAGAGAAATACAATTATTATTAAAAGATATTTATATACATAGTAAGTAATTTACAGATTTTTCAATAAAATATTAATTTGGTCTGATTTATTAATAATATAAAAAAATTGGGACAATAAAATAAATTATCTTAAGTAAAATTAACCAGGTTTTGATAATATGAATGAATTACTAAAAAAATTAGTGGATGCGCCAGGGATTTCTGGTTTTGAAGATGATATCAGAGATATAATGAAGGAAGAACTGAAAAAATATTCTGATGATATTGAAGTGGATAAACTAGGTAACATTATCGCTCTTAAAAAAGGAGATCCTAAAGGGAAAAAAATTATGCTCGCGGCCCATATGGATGAAATTGGATTAATGGTCCGCTATATCGATGAAAAAGGGTTTATTAAATTTTCAAAGATAGGCGGAATCAATGATCAAATGCTTTTAAATCAGAGCGTGGAGATCTATACTGAAAAAGGTATAATAAATGGAGTTATCGGATCTAAACCTCCCCACAAGATGAAAGAAGCCGAAAGAAAGAAAGTAATCGGTTCTGAAGATATGTTTATCGATATTGGTGCGGCTGATAAAGAAGATGCTGAAAAAATGGTGTCCATTGGTGATGCTATAGTTTTCAAACACGATTTTAGTGAGTTAAAAAATAATCTTGTAGTGGCTAAGGCCTTAGATAACCGTGTGGGCTGTTTAGTTCTCCTAGAAGTTCTAAAAAGGATTAATACCAAAGCCAATATTTATGCGGTGGGAACAGTTCAAGAAGAAGTTGGATTAAAAGGAGCTAAAACTTCTGCTTTTAAGATAAATCCAGATCTGGCACTTGCACTGGATGTAACCATTGCCGGAGATCACCCTGGCATAAAAGAAGAAGAAGCACCCGCCAATATTGGGGAAGGCCCTGCCATAATATTAACTGATGCCAGTGGAAGGGGAATTATAACCCACCCTGAAGTTAAAAAAATGCTTATTGAAGCTGCTAAAAAGGAAGGAATACCTCATCAAATTGAAGTAAGCGACGGCGGAACAACCGATGCAACAGCCATACATTTAACACGAGAAGGTATTCCTGCAGGTGTCCTATCTGTTGCTACAAGATACATCCACACCCCGGTTAGCATAGTGAGCATGGAAGATATTGAAAATACAATAAAATTACTGGTATCTGCACTGGAAGACATTTAATTTAATAATTGATATAAATTATCAATTATTTTTATTTTAAATAAAAAAATAGTATTAAAAAATGTAATATCAACTTGAATTATTTATTTTTAATTGTAGGTAGTATAAATTCAACTCCCTTCAACTTCAGATGTTACTTCCAGACCTTCAGTTCCTATTTCATAGGTTAAAAATTCTATAGGTGTTCTTGTACTCCTCATTTTAACCACATCCATCACCCTTTCTCTGCGGCCTGTGTATGGGTTTTCGCGCTTCATCAATCTTATAGCACCATATACTGAGAATAAAGCTAGTTCGTTAAATTCTTTAGAAGTTGCACTGTCTAATATTACCAGGGCAGTGATACCTCGCTGTTTTAGTTCATATATTAAAAGATCAAACGATCACGGAATTCGTAAGGAGTTAATTTTGCAGTGTGACTTCCTAAACTATCAATAATAACAACTTTGGTATCTTCCGGCAGATCCTGCAGTAGCTTAGCAAAATTGCCCTTCATGGCTTCGACACCAATACTCATCTCAGCCTCAGTAACCCTGGCCCTTAGACCAGCAAGTTCTATAAAATTTAGTATTCCCTCATCTTTTAATTCATCTACATTCCAATTGAATAAAGCTCCCTGACGTCTTAAATCCTGAGTATCTTCTTCAGTAGTGATATATACTGTTTTAAGATCCTGTTCACAAGCACTTTTAGCGAATTGGAGTGCAAATATTGTCTTACCAGATCCAGCGTCCCCGGTTATAAGTATGGTTCTTCCTGCGGGAAAACCATCTGTAATCTCATCCAACCCATCTATACCTATTTTTACTCTTTCCACACTATCCACTCCTTTATTAAAAGGTTATAAACTGTTTTAAATATTATTAATGCCATAATTTTATTAATAATTTATTTATAAGTTATTTCAATGCTAATACGTAGAATTCAAATTGGAAGTTGTTAGAACCTTCAATAAAACTGGAACTTTGCGAAACATTTCCCCGCAGATTGGTCCAGGTGAAACTACGAATTAACATGGCCCGGAATATCAATGAAAATATGGGATTTTGAGCAGCCTCATCTTCCCAAGGAAAAGATAGAAATTCTAAAGTTATTTTCGAATTATCTGAATAAACCTTAGTTTTTATTCCAAGATTTAGTAGTAAATCAGATAACCAGTCCATGTATGCGGAGAATATTTCTTCAGCATAATTATGATTCGATTCGGATATTTTTGCAGTTAAACCCAGATCTTCCACATATTCTTCAAAACTAGGCCTCATATTGGATTCAAATCTATCTGCAAAATTCTTTATTATGGTATTTCTAAGTTGTGGTGGGATGTTAGTTGCAAAAACAGGTACTGCACTTACCACAAAACTATATAACTCTGAACGGGCTTTTTCCTTAACCAATTCCATTTTCTGTTTTTCTGCTTCCCTAATACCCGTTATATCATGTGCAATAAATTGAACATTAGATTTATCATCTTTAATGTTCATTAAGGTAAGATATATTTCATAATAGCGTGTAGCACCATTTTCAGATAATTTAAATTCAAATGGTTCCACATTCTCTCCATTTAATACTTTAGAAAGATTATCTTTATATAATTCCCAATCATCATCAGATTTAATGAAATTTTTCAATAGACTGGAAAAATCAGTTGAATCGTCTCCAATCGAGATGATTGGCATATCATCTGCCTTTTCATTCTTATATAGTATTTTTCCATGATCATCCAGTAATATAATGGGATTGGGTGAAGATTGGAATAATTTCCTGTATCTTTCTTCACTTTCTCTAAGTTTACTATCCATTTTATGTTTGTAGAGTGCAACTTCAACTGCACTGTGCAATTCACGATCTTCAAAGGGTTTGATTATATATCCAAATGGGCCGGTTAATTTAGCACGGCCTAGCGTTTTTTCATCTGAATATGCGGTTAAATAAACAACCGGTATATTAAAACGATTTCTAATTTCCTGAGCAGCTTGAATACCGTCCATTTTACCCTTTAAAACTATGTCCATTAATACAAGATCGGGTTTGGTTTGTTGGGTCATCTCTATGGCTTCTTCTCCAGCTGCTGCTATCCCTAAGACATGGTATCCTAAACCCTCAGCTCTGTGTTTTATATCCATTGCTACAATGCTCTCATCTTCAACAACCAGTAAATTAGTATCAGCCATGATATCTCCTGAATAATTTAATATCTTATTAAAATATATTAGTATTAATTATTAAGTTTAACCTATTTATGTTTTAATATGATTAATTAAAAATTAGATTAAAAAATGAGTCTTATAAAAATTCTATATTGATCATTATAACCAATATCAGAAAATGAAATACTAAAAGGGATAGTGAACATTAGCACAGCTTTAATGGAAGTGATTGTAAATATCATTTGCTACTTTCTGATTAATACCGTCAACCATTCTTAATTCTGAGACTTTTGCCTTTTTAATATTTTTTATACTTCCAAAGTGTTTTAAAAGTTTAATTTTTCGCTTCTTACCTATTCCTTTAATATTATCCAGTTCAGATTCCACAATCCTTTTGGACCTTAACTTTCGATGATAATTAACTGCAAATCTATGTGCCTCATCACGTATTCGTTGAAGTAAGAGCAATACTGGTGAATTTCGAGGGAGAATTATAGGATCTGGACTTCCCGGGATATAAATATGTTCAAATTCCTTGGCCAAACCCATAACTGGAATTTCAATATTTAATGATCTAAAAACTCCCCGGGCAACATTAAGTTGGCCCTTACCCCCGTCCACAATAACCAGGTCAGGGAAAATTGAATTATCCTCATCAACCATGGAATATCTCCTTTCTAAAACTTCTCTCATCATAGCGTAATCATCAGGACCTTTACTGCGTATTTTATATCGTCGGTAACTATTTTTATCGGGATTAGCATCTCTAAAAACTACCATGGAAGCTACCGGTTCTTTACCAGCAATATTAGATATGTCAAAGGCTTCTATATTTCGAGGTATCTTGGGTAATTTAAGATATTTTTTCAGACTAAGTAGAATATTTTTAAATTCAATTTTCTGATTTTTAACCACTTGAGCATTCTTGATAACCATTTTCATTAATCTATACTCCATGCCCTGGTGTGGAACCTTTAATTTTACCTGTTCTCCTCTTTTTCCAGATAGAAAATCAATAATCAACTGCTCATCATCAATTGAATTTTGAATAACTATTTCCCCCGGTATATATCGGGGATTGGTGTAAAATTGTTTGATAAATGCAGATAATACCTTTTCTGCCGGTGTATTTTCAATCCCATTCATGATAAAATCATCTTTTCCAGTGATTTTACCATCCCTTACGGAAAATACAACTATGTAGGCATTTTTTTCATCATAAGAACCTGCTATTATATCCTGATCCAAATTTTTTGTAAATGATACTTTTTGTTTCTCCATAATCTCTTTTATTGAATTTATCTGATCCCTGTAGACTGCTGCCCGTTCAAATTCATGATTTTGACTTGCATCTTTCATCATCGTTTTCAAATGTTCAATAATCTCCTGATATTTTCCCTGGAAAAATAGGTTTATCTGGTCAATTATTTCGTTATAATATTCACGGGATATTTTACCATCGCAAGGTGCATCACATATTTTTATTTGATAATTAAGACATGGGCCATCCATGTTTTTACAATCTCGGATCTTAAAAAGTGATTTTATAAATTTGATGGTTTTTCTAACAGCACTGGAATCTGTAAAGGGGCCGTAATAATGTGATCCGTCGTCTGTTACATTTCTACTAATTAAAATTCGTGGATAGTCTTCATTAGTAATTTTTACGTATGGATAACGTTTATCATCCTTCAATCTAACATTATAACGGGGTCTATGTTTTTTGATTAAATTGGATTCTAAGATTAGTGCTTCTTTTTCTGTGTCCGTTAATATATACTCTAAACTGTGAAAATGATTCATCATGGTTCGAGTTTTAGGTGACTCATGATTATCCTTAAAATATGATTTTACTCTTTTTTTAAGAGAAAGGGCCTTGCCCACATATATTACATCGTCATGGACATTTTTCATTAAGTAAACACCGGTTTTATCCGGTAAATTTTCAGGGTCTTGAGTTTTAAATGACATTTTAATCTATTATTATTGTAAAATCATCATGATACCGGTTTCTAATCAAATTAAGTGATAAAGATTGGTTAGTTCCATATATAATGATTGATTTTTAATGAATATTTTTGATAAAAATTGAAAAATTTATATATAAGTTTGTAGAAATTATGTTTATTATTTTTGATATATTATAATAATTAGGATATAATAATGATATATTTTTCATGATAAAATTTTCATATGGAATATTTTGATTCCAAATAAATTTTTTTGGAATAAAAACGAAAAATACTTTGTTTTTCTTGAGGATTGAGAATGGGACAATTTAAACTCAAATCACACTATAAACCATTAGGTGACCAACCTAAAGCTATCAAATCCCTTGTTAACGGATTAAAAGAGGGCTATCGTGACCAGACCCTTTTAGGGGTTACTGGTTCTGGAAAAACTTTTACCATGGCCAACGTAATAGAGAAGGTTCAAAAACCTACCCTGGTAATATCTCATAATAAGACATTAGCTGCACAATTATATGAGGAATTTAAAGAATTTTTCCCGGAAAATGCTGTGGAATACTTTGTTAGTTATTATGATTATTATCAACCAGAAGCATACGTACCTCAAACAGACACCTACATTGACAAGGAAGCCTCTATAAACGATGAGATTGATCAGATGAGGCATTCTACAACCCAATCATTATTATCCCGAGATGATGTGATAGTAGTATCCAGTGTTTCATGTATTTATGGATTAGGAGCCCCAGAAGATTACGGAGAATTTTTATTAACTTTAGATGTTGGCAGTGAAATGGATAGAGAGGAAATCCTAACCCAACTGGTGAAAATGCAATATGACCGTAATGATATTGATTTTAGCCGGGGAAAATTCCGGGTAAGAGGGGATGTTATTGACATAAACCCTATTCACGGAAGTAAACCCATAAGACTGGAACTTTTTGGGGATGAAATTGATTCTATCTCTTTAATGGACCCAGTGAGAAATAATTCCATAAAAAAAATGGACAGAATTACCATTTTTCCAGCAAAACACTTCGTAACTTCAAAGGATAAGATGAAAAAGGCTATAAAATTAATTGAAGAAGAATTAGATGAACGGCTATTGGTTTTAAAATCTCAAAATAAATTAGTTGAAGCTCAAAGATTGGAGCAGAGAACTCGTTTTGATATTGAAATGTTGGAGGAGATGGGATATTGTCAAGGAATTGAGAACTATTCCCTCTACTTAAGCGGCCGTAAATGGGGGAGCATGCCCTATACATTAATTAAATACTTCCCAGAAGATTATTTAACTATAATTGATGAATCTCATGTAACTGTCCCCCAGATAAGGGGTATGTATGCTGGAGATAAAGCACGTAAAGACACCCTAATTGATTATGGTTTCAGATTGCCATCAGCTGGAGAAAATAGACCTTTAAAATTTGAAGAATTTGACAGTCTTATAAATCAGATTATATATGTTTCTGCCACACCTGCTGAATATGAAGTTAAAAGAAGCAAAAATTTAGTGGAACAGATCATTCGCCCCACTGGATTAGTGGACCCTGAAGTTATAGTGCGACCAGTATCTAATCAGGTGGATGACCTTCTTCATGAAGTTAAAAACAGAGTAGATAACAATCAGAGAACTTTAATTACTACTTTGACCAAAAGAATGGCAGAAGATCTAACAGAATACTATGCCAAGATAGGGATAAAGGTTAGATATCTACATTCAGAGATAGATACCCTGGAGAGGATTGAAATAATTGATGATCTTCGCAGAGGAGAGTTTGATTGTTTGGTTGGGGTTAATCTTTTAAGGGAAGGTTTAGACCTTCCAGAAGTATCTCTGGTTGGAATTCTTGATGCAGATAAAGAGGGTTTCCTTCGATCTAAGACTTCGCTTATTCAAACCATTGGTAGGGCTGCTAGGAATGTGGATGGCCAGGTATTAATTTATGCGGATAATATTACTGATTCAGTGAAATCTGCTGTGGATATCACCAATAAAAGAAGAAACATGCAGATGAAATATAATGAAAGAAATGGAATCATACCACAAAATGTGGTTCGATCCATCAAAGAAAAGGAAAAAAAAGAAGAAATTGATATTAAAGATGTTGGAAAAATTCCTAAAGATGAATTAAATATTCTTATAAGAGATTTAGAAAGTGATATGAAAGAAGCTGCTTCGGAACTTGATTTTGAAACAGCTGCTAAAATTAGAGATAAAATTCTCATATTAAAAGGAGTTTCAGAATAATGACTGATAAAAAAGGAAATATTGTACTTAAAGGAGCCCGGGAACATAATCTAAAAAATATTGATTTAACCATCCCCCGGGATAAATTTGTGGTTATAACCGGAATTAGTGGTTCTGGTAAATCATCACTAGCATTTGACACTATCTATGCTGAAGGACAGCGCCGATATGTAGAATCACTTTCTGCTTATGCTAGACAATTTTTGGGTCAGATGAAAAAACCTGAAATAGATTATATAGAAGGTCTATCACCTGCCATATCTATTGACCAAAAAACCACCAAGATGAATCCCAGATCAACTGTTGGAACTGTCACCGAAATTTACGATTATTTAAGATTATTATATGCACGAGTGGGAATACCTCACTGTTACCAGTGCGGTAAAGAGATATCACAACAATCAGCTGGACAAATTGTTGATAATATAGTGCAAGAAGATGAAGGTACTAAAATTCAAGTTTTAGCACCAGTGGTTAAAGATCGGAAAGGAGAACATCAAAAAGTTTTCCAAGATCTTCAAAAGAAAGGATTTGTCCGGGTGAGAGTAGATGGTACAATATCAGAACTTGAATCTGATTTCGAGCTGGATAAGAACAAAAAACACAGCATTGAAGTGGTAGTAGACCGATTAGTTATTCGGCCTGATGAAGATTTTAAACGGAGGTTAGCTGATTCTCTGGAGACTGCACTGGAATTAGGTGATGGTTTAGTTATAGTTCTATACCAGTTCAACGGAAAAAGCAGAGAAAAGAAATTCAGTGAACATTTTGCCTGTACTGATTGTGGAATTAATTTTGAGGAGATCAGCCCCCGAATGTTTTCATTTAACAGTCCCCACGGGGCCTGTCCAGAATGTAATGGTCTGGGAAGTAAGTTGGAAATAGATACTGAACTGGTAGTCCCTGATCCAGAACTATCCTTAAATGAGGGTGCTATCTTACCCTGGAGTAAATCTAAAAATAGAGACAATTATTATCATCAAATGTTAAGGTCTGTGGCCAATCATTATGGATTTAGCATGGATACTCCATTTAATGAGCTGGATAAGAAATTCCAAAATATTATCTTATATGGTTCACCAGATCGAATTGAATTTGACTTTAGAAGAAGAAATCGTATTCATCGAGTTAGGAGAAGATTTGAGGGTGTTGTTAAAAGAATGGAACGTATATACATGGAAACTAAATCTAATTATATGCGCAGCTATGTAGGACAGTTCATGAGCGACCATAACTGTCCAGTTTGTGATGGCACCCGTCTAAGACCAGAAAGCCGTTCGGTGACTGTGGGAGAAAAATCCATATCCGAAGTTGTGGAAATACCTATAAAAAATTCAAAAAAATTCTTTGATAATCTAAAACTTTCCCAAAGAGATAATTTTATTGCAAAGGAAGTTTTAAAAGAAATTAAAGAACGACTCAAATTTTTAGCCGATGTGGGATTGGATTACATAACATTACACCGTTCTTCAGGCACACTTTCTGGTGGGGAAGCACAAAGGATAAGGTTAGCAACCCAGATTGGTTCGGGACTGGTGGGCGTACTGTACATCTTAGACGAGCCAAGTATTGGTCTGCATCAAAGGGACAATGTCAGATTAATTGAAACATTAAAAAGATTAAGGGACATTGGAAATACTCTAATTGTTGTAGAGCACGACGAAGAAACTATTTTATCAGCGGACCATGTGGTAGATATAGGTCCTGGAGCAGGAGAACACGGAGGACATGTTATAGCTACAGGATCCCCCCAGAAGATAATGGAAAATTCCCAATCAATAACCGGACAATACTTATCCAAAAAAGAATCTATTGAAACTCCAGATATAAGAAGAACTTTTAATGGTAAATATTTAAAAATATTAAGTGCCCAACACAACAATTTAAAGTCAATTGATGTTGAAATACCTTTAGGCGTATTTACATGTGTAACAGGAGTTTCAGGTTCTGGGAAGAGCACCCTCATAAACGACGTACTTTACAAAGGATTGTACGGTAAAATAAATCATAAACACATGAACCCTGGCAAACATGAAGATATTCAAGGGGTGGAAAATGTAGATAAAATTATTATCATTGATCAGTCTGCTATTGGGCGTACTCCCCGTTCCAATCCAGCCACCTACACCGGAGTTTTCACCTATATCCGGGAAATTTTTGCAGAAACTGTGGAATCTAAAAAAAGAGGATATAAGCCTGGAAGGTTCAGTTTTAATGTTAAAGGTGGGAGATGTGAAGCTTGTAGTGGTGATGGGATTAAAAAAATAGAGATGCACTTTTTAGCTGATGTATACGTACCCTGTGAAGTATGTAAAGGTAAAAGATACAACCGAGAAACACTGGACATACGGTATAAAGGAAGAAATATAGCTGAAGTTCTAGATATGACTGTAGAAGAAGCTTTACACTTTTTTGAGAATATTCCGCGTATAAAAAAGAAATTGCAAACTCTTGACGATGTGGGACTGGGCTACATAAAACTGGGTCAATCAGCAACCACACTTTCTGGAGGGGAAGCTCAAAGAGTTAAACTTGCCAAAGAATTAAGTAAACAGAGCACGGGTAAAACCATTTACATATTAGATGAACCTACCACTGGACTCCACTTTGCAGATATTAGAAAACTTTTAGATGTTTTGGGCCGACTTACTGATTCTGGTAATACTGTGGTGGTAATTGAGCATAATCTGGATGTTATTAAAACTGCGGATTATATAATAGATCTGGGCCCTGAAGGTGGAGATGCAGGAGGATTAGTTGTGGCCACTGGAACTCCGGAAGAAATAGCCCTGAGTGGGACTTATACGGGTGATTTCTTAAAAGAAATCTTGAATGAAGGTTACATCTCATTTGATAAAGATTTAAACCTTAAAACACCAAACCCCGAATCTGTATCAGATAATAAATAGCCTAAACTGTATTTAGTAGGGCTATTTATTTTGTTTTTTGTTCTATTAGTTTAAAGGAAATATTTAGTTTTATTATTAGAGGGAATATGCTGTTAAACAGTTACACCAATAATATATGAGAAATAATATATGTAAGAGATATGAAATATAAAACTGTGATAATATGACATCCAGTTTTAAACTCCAAATGCGAAATGATATATTTGTTTTATTATTAATCTTGATAGCAGGATTTTTTATTTATTATTTTAACTTATTACCTACCAATAACTACTTTTTTCACCAATTCACTCTTTTTCCCATAATTTTAGCAACAAACTGGCGTAAAAGATTCGTATGGTTCGTACCAATAATTATAGGATTAATTCTAATCATAATACAACCAATTTTCAGCACATTTGGAGTATCAGTCACCGATGATCTATTCCGTCTAATCCTTTTACTTGTAATAATCTTAATGGTTGCTCTTTTAGTGGAAAGAATTGAAAAGGTTAGAAAACTTAGAAATCTAAACGATGAACTTAAAAAACAAAAAGAAATGTTAGAAGATGCTAACGATGAATTAGAAGCTTTTGCCTATTCGGTTTCACATGATCTAAGAGTTCCTCTTAGGGCTATTGATGGTTTTTCGAGGATACTGGTGGAGGACTATGAAGATAAACTGGATGATGAAGGAGTACGACTCTTAAATATAGTCCGTGAGAACACCCATAAAATGGGACAGTTAATTGACGACATTCTATTACTATCACGTGCCAGCAGACAAGAAATGAAAATGTCCGAAATAGATATGCAAGATCTTGTAAAAACTGTTTACAATGATATTAAACACGACGTAGGAGACCGAGATGTGGAATTTAAATTTAATTCACTTCCGAAAGCTTATGGGGATCGTGCATTACTAAGTCAGGTTTTCAGTAATTTGCTATCTAACTCAGTTAAATTTACTAATAACAAGGAAAACCCAGTTATTGAAGTTGGTTCAAAAGATAGTAACAATGAAACCATTTATTATGTGAAGGATAATGGGGCAGGTTTTGACATGAAATATGTCAATAAGTTATTTGGATTATTTCAAAGACTTCACAGTCCTGAAGAATTTGAAGGTACTGGAGTAGGATTATCCATAGTTCAGCGGATTATACGAAGACACGAAGGACGTGTTTGGGGTGAAGGCGAAGTTGATAAAGGAGCCACTATCTATTTTACACTTCCTAAAAAATAAATAGTAATTCTAACAATTTTTATATATTGGAGGTATTTTTATGGATGAAATTGATATTTTATTGGTTGAAGATAATCCAACTGACGCAGAACTTACAATGCGGGCTTTAAAGAGAAAAAATTTGGTAAACAAATTAGTATGGGTTAAAGATGGTGCAGAAGCATTGGATTTAATTTTTGCCAAAGGTGAATTCTCCCATAGAAATCCAGAAGAATTCCCTAGGTTAATTTTATTGGACTTGAGAATGCCCAAGGTAGATGGATTGGAAGTATTGCAAACCATAAAAGCAGATGAACGTACTAGAAAAATACCAGTGGTAGTTTTAACCTCATCGAAAGAGGATAGAGATATTGTAGAAAGCTACAAATTAGGTGTAAATAGTTACGTTAGTAAACCAGTAGAATTTGACGAGTTTATAGATGCGGTTTCTACTCTCGGATTTTATTGGATGCTTATAAATAATCCTCCTGAGTAAGAGACATGTCCAGTGATTTAATCAGAATTTTAATACTAGAAGACGTTCTTTTAGATGCGGAACTTATAGAAAGGGAACTTAAAAAGGAAGGAATGGATTTTGAGTCGGTTATTGTTGAAGATCGGCCAGAATTTATAAATAAGATAAAAACTTTTGAACCAGACCTTATACTTGCTGATCATTCTCTTCCCCAATTTGATGGTTTATCTGCATTAAAACTTAAAATAGAATTATCTCCAGATATTCCTTTTATTTTTGTCAGCGGTAAAATTGGTGAAGAATTTGCCGTGGACATGCTTAAAGAAGGTGCCACTGATTATGTGCTTAAAAATAATTTAACAAAAATTGGTCCTGCAGTTAAAAGAGCTCTAAAAGAAGCTGAAGAACAAAAAGCATTCCGAATGGCTCAGGCGTCCTTATTAGAAAGTGAAGAAAGATACCGGGCCCTTTTTGAAAAATCTATTAATCCTATAATAGTTTTGAATCAGGATGGTTACTGTATAAATCTCAATAAATCAGCGGTGGAATTTTTTGAAATAGAATATTCCAATTTAGTAAATAAACACATAAATGATCTACTAATTTTAGATGATAATCATGGTTCAAATACTTCTTTTTGGAAAAATGGCGGATCTTATGAAGCAAAATATAAATATAAGCAACAGAATAAATTTTTGGATTTATCTTTTAATCCAGTTAATTTAAACCAGGAAATGATAATATTTGCAATTGCCAAAGATCTTACTTCCCTGAAAAAAGTAGAACTATCACTTAAAGAAAAAGAAGAAGAATACCGACTTTTAATAGAAAATCAAACCGACTACATAATTAAATTTGATTTAGATGAGCAATTAAGATTTGTAAGCCCATCATATTGTGAAATTTTAGATAAAACAGAAGAAGATCTATTAGACCATAGTATTAAATATTCTATCCATGAAGATGATTTGGTTAAAACACAAAAAGCTGTTGAACAACTCTATAAACTACCGTACACCTCATATGTTGAAATAAGAGTTAAAACAAAAATAGGTTGGCAATGGGTAGCATGGGCTTATAAAGCCATTATTGATGAAAAGAAGAATGTTAAAAGCTTTGTTGGTGTGGGTAGGAATATTAGCAGACAAAAAGAGGCTCAAGAGGCTTTAAAGGAATCTGAAAATAAATATAGATCTATTTTTGAAAATACAGGCACTATGACCATGATTTTCGATCAGGATATGAAAATCTCTCTGGTTAACTCTGAATTTGAAAAATTTTCCAAATATTCTCAAGAAGAGATCTTAGGGAAAAAGAGTGTTTCAGATTTTGTGGCTAAAGAAGATTTATCCCGAATGAAAGGTTATCATCGTCTGCAGAGAATTAATCCCGATGCAATCCCTAAAAATTACGAAGTACAACTGGTAAATCGAGAAGGAGAAAAAAAAGATTTTTTTGCTACATTCGATATTATCAGCGGCACTCATAAAGGAATAATATCTTTTATGGATATTACTGATCGTAAAATTGCAGAAAATAAAATTAAAAATTCTTTAAGAGAAAAAGAACTACTTTTAAGAGAAATTCATCACCGGGTTAAAAATAATCTGCAAATTATCTCAACTTTATTGGAACTTCAAAGCGATCAAATTGATGATAATAGATTAAATGAATTATATAGGGAAAGTGAAAACAGAATACAATCTATTGCACTTATTCACGAGAATCTTTATCAATCCGACGACCTTGCCAGTATTCATATGGAGAATTACATAAATAATTTAATAACCGACTTATTAAACTCATATGGAGTAAAATCTATAATTAATCTCAATTTTGAAGTTGAAAATATTACCATGGGGATTGAAACAGCCATTCCCTGCGGACTTTTAATAAATGAAGTGGTATCTAACTCTTTAAAATATGCTTTTCCCGATGGGAGTTCAGGTAACATTTTTTTGAGTTTAAAAGAAAATGAAGATGGCAATTTTTGTCTTACTATGCGAGACGATGGACAAGCGTTTCCTGAAGATTTAAATGTTATAGAAGAAAAGACTCTTGGCTTAAAACTTGTAAATAATCTAGTTAAACAGTTAGAAGGAGATTTAGATTTTAATAAGGATAAAAAAGAGTTTAAAATTAATTTTACAGAATTAAGTTATAAAAAAAGGATTTAAGAAATAATAATAATTATAATTAGAATATGGGGGCTGTAAGTATTTCAAATGCGAAGATACTGGTAGTAGAAGATGAAAGTATTGTTGCTATGGGAATAAAACATAAGCTTGAAAATCTGGGATACCAAGTTGTAGATACAGTATTAAGCGGTGAAGATGCGGTTAAAAGGGCCAAAGAAACTCAACCTGACTTAATATTAATGGACATAGTTTTGAAAGGAGAAATGGACGGTATAGATGCTTCGAATGAAATTAAAAAGCGCTATGATATTCCAGTGATATATTTAACTGCTTATTCAGATGAAGAAATGTTAGAAAGAGCCAGAGTAACGGAACCTTATGGATATATACTTAAACCATTTAAAAAAAGTGAATTAAATGCCAATATTAAAATGGCTTTATACAAACATCAATCAGAGAAAAAACAAAGGGAGATTATTAAAAATAATCTTCTTGCTGATTTTTACGATTTTATTTTAGGAGCCATGCCCACTTCCACCACCGAGACAGATAAAGACATGAGGGAGATGTTAAAGAAAATATTTGAACAACGGATCGATGATGATCTACAGGACCAATTCTATGAACGTCTTGAATTACTGGACCTGGATGAAGATAGTGATATTTCAGAACTTTTAAGTGCTTATGTTTCCTGGATAACAGATTTATTCTCTGAATTCGGTATTAAAACCAAGTTTACAGCTAAAGATCCTCGGTGTTATTTGGAAATTTTAAATTGTCCCTGGGTTAAAGATGCTAAAAAGAATCCCATATTCTGTCTAAACTGCCAAGCAATGATTAATCGTAGTTTTAAATGGGCCCATCTACCTGGAAATGTCACTAGAAAATCAACCATAGTTGATGGTTCACCAAGTTGCATGTATGTAATTAAAACATCGCCCTAAACCAGATTTGAAGTTTTTATATTAAAATATTTTATTTATAATAATAATTCTAATATATATTATAAATTTAATACTGATTTAGTTAGCTGATCTAATAATGATATATTTTATAAGGTTTATATTATGAATAGGAAAGGAACTGCAAATTTACCTTTACACGGAGGTCAAGCTCCGAGGTGGCTATTTAATCGAATGATTAAATTAGCAGGAGCGGTCACTGAAACTATTTTATATGAATATGGTCCAGATGAATTTCTTCGCAGAATATCCGATCCCTACTGGTTTCAGGCCTTTTCTTGTGTATTAGGTTTTGACTGGCATTCTTCTGGAACGACAACTACTACCTGCGGCGCTCTTAAAACCGCTTTAAAAACGGGAGAACATGGAATAATGGTGGGGGGAGGTAAAGGTAAAGCTTCCCGGAAAACTATTCAAGAGATTGAAAAATGTGGAGATTTATTTTCATTAAAATCCTCCCAAATTGACCAGTTGATCCAGGCCAGCCGTATTTCTGCAAAAATTGATAATTCATGTATCCAGGACGGTTACAACTTATATCATCATTGTTTTATCTTTACAGAAAAAGGAAAATGGGCCGTGGTTCAGCAGGGTCTAAACAAAGACAATAAATATGCCCGTAGATATCACTGGCTATCAGAACTAATTAAAAATCCAGTGGAAGAACCTCATAAGGGTATTGCCTGTGATAATAAGAGCATCCATACCCTGGATATGACCTCAGTTGATAGTAGTGAAAGTCGAAAGATCAGCGTTGATTTAATATGTGATAATCCTAACCATCTTAAATCATATTTTAAATCTAAAAATACTGGTCAAACTCTTTTAACTGATTTTGGTGTTATTAAAGATTCTGATGAAAATTCTTCTAATTTAAAAATACCTGTTTATAATGATAATGAACTTAAAATGCCTAAACATCACCCGGTGCTGGACATGGATCTAAGCCAGAGGGAATTTGAAGTTTTAAAGGATGCCTGGGAGATTCAACCCCAAAACTACCAGGAATTAATATCACTTCAAGGTATTGGGCCCAAAAAGGTTAGGGCACTGGCTTTAATATCTGATCTGGTGTATGGTTCTGCTCCCAGCTGGAAAGATCCGGTTAAATATAGTTTTACCCATGGTGGTAAGGATGGATATCCCTATCCCGTTGATCGTGAAGTTTATGATAATTCAATTTATACTCTTAAAAATGCTTTGGAAGATGCAAAACTGGATAAAAAAGAAAAATACAAAGCAATAAAGAGATTAGAAAATATAATTAATGCCAAATAATATTTATATATTAAAATCCAATTTGATTAAATATTTATTTTAATTAAAATCCCATTTGATAGGTATATTTAAATTATAAATCTCGAATTTATGTTATAATTTATATTCTTGAATTTGATTAATATGCTATCTAATATGATTATTTTTGTTCTTTTTTTATATAGTAATACAAAATGACCCTAATTTTTAGTAAAATTAATACTTATTGATTGGTATTACTTTAAGGCCTGAAATGGGCAAAAAAGTAATAATAAATTATATGTAGAAAGTATTATAAATGTAAAAATCCAATCTGTGCTTAAATCTTATAATAATATTAGGTGATAAAAACATGCACCACAAGTTTGTGATATTTCCATTTACAGCTATAGTTGGACAAGAATTACTAAAAAAAGCTCTTCTAATAAACGCAATAGACCCTAGTGTTGGCGGTGTTTTGATAAAAGGAGATAAAGGTACTGGAAAGTCAACTGCAGTCCGTTCTTTATCCTATCTTTTACCAGAAATAAGTAAAGTTGCTGACTGTCCCTTTAACTGCCATCCGCATGACTTGAAACTTATGTGTAAATCATGTCAGGAACGCTATGAATCAGGTGAAGAATTAGCCGAAGTGAAAAATAAGATGGAAATAGTAGATATGCCCATATCTGCAACAGAGGATATGGTAATAGGAACCATTGATATTAAAAAGGTTCTAAGAGACGGTATAAAAGCTATGGAACCTGGGATACTGGCTAAAGCCAACCGGAATATACTTTACATCGATGAGGTTAACTTGCTAGATGATCACTTGGTAAATGTTCTTTTAGACTGCGCAGCCATGGGCGTGAATATAGTGGAAAGAGAAGGGATTTCGTTATACCATCCTTCCCGATTTATATTAGTAGGTACCATGAACCCGGAAGAAGGTGACTTAAGACCGCAGATACTGGATCGTTTTGGATTATGCGTAGATGTGGAAGCTCTTAGCACTAAAGATGAAAGATTAAAAATTATGCAGTATAGAAGGGAATTTGACCAGGACCCCTGGGAATTTGAAGAAAAATTTAAATCTGACCAACAAGAATTAAGCAAAACTATTGTTAATGCACAGGAAAATCTTAAAAAGGTAGAAATAAGTCTAGAGATGCTGGAGAAGATAGTTGATATAACCACTTCATTAGGTATTAAAACTCACCGGGCCGATATTGTAATGGAAAAAACATCAAAAGTTCTTGCTGCTTTGGATAGTCGTTATGAGGTAATGGAAGACGATGTTAAAGAAGCGGCAATTTTAACTCTTCTTCATAGAATGAAACAGTTGCCATTCCAACAAGAACAAGAATTGAATGAAGAAACTATTGAAAATATTATTGAATCTAAACCACCGGAAGAAGTGTTTGATTTTGACAAGGACCGACGAATTAAAAAGAATGTGACCAAAAGAGATGCATTTACTGCTATGCACGGGAAAAATTCCTCTAAAGTTGTAGGTGATCGGGGAAAATACATCAAAGCCCGTGAAAGTCAAAAACCTAAAAGTGTTGCAGTAGATGCCACAGTAAGGAAAGCTGCGCGAGAAAATGGTGTATCTAACGGTAAATTAACCATCCTGCCGGAACATGTCATGGAAAAGGTTCGGATAAGTAAAGGGGATGCTCTGTACATTATCCTATTGGATTCATCTTCTTCCATGAGAATGGAGAAAAAAATAAGATTTGCCAAAACTTTATCATGGCTACTTTTAAAGGAATCTTACGAAAAAAAGAACAAAGTAGCACTCTTAGTATTTAGAGGAGACGAGGCAGAAATATTAGCACCTCCCACATCAGATGTTAACAAAATAGAAGAATCTCTTCATGGATTACCAACTGGGGGTAAAACTCCTCTTACTCCTGCAATATTTCAGGCATTAGAAATGGCTCAGAAAGAGAAAAAAGTTAAACCAACATTAATTGTGATATCTGATGGCAGAGGTAATGTTTTTATAAATAATAACTTGGATGAGGATGTAAAAGAACTAACTAAAATTATTGATGAAACAAATATAGTATTTGTAAACGCTGAAAGCAAAAATAGGAGTGTTGGAATCCTGGAAGATGTTTCTATGAAATTTTCGGCTCCCCACTTCTACTTGGAGGACGTAGTATGAAAGAATCTAGATTTACAACAAGAGACTTGGCATTTATCGGAATGACAATAGCACTAATGTATATTGTTCAAACTATTACAATATTAGGTATTTCTGCAATTACACCTGTAGATGCAGCTAAATCAATTGTATCTGCCTTTTTTGTAAGTATTGTGATTGCCATTGGTTTGGCAAAAGTTGGAAAAATTGGAACATTCACCATAATCGGAATAATTAATGGAATAATATGTGGTTTTATTCTACCTGCATTTTTACCATTACTGCCCACAACTATATTGGGAGGAGTAGCTGCAGATGGTATTACCAAAGCATTGTACGGACAATATGGAAGTCGTAATTCTCTGGTCACTGCCTGCGGAGTTAATCAACTGGTTATGACTGTTACCATACTTATTATACCTATTCTGTTTGGATTCTCCACCATGATATTAAGCCCAGCCCTTATTGCGGTTTCAGCACTATTATGTGCAGGTTTAGGTGCAGCTGGTGGTTTAGTTGGATCTAAGATTGTCGACGAACTTAAAAAAGCAGGAGCGATAACAGATTGATAAACTCTGAAATATTTTCTCCTTTTCGAGGAGAATTCCAGAAGGAAGATTTAACATTCTTCCATAATCTGGATCCCCGGGTTAAAATGGGTTTTGTGATTGGAATCACCCTACTTTGTGCACTTATCCAAAATACAATGTTACTTGCCATATTAGGAGCATCTATAATTGTGATGATGGTTATTTCACGTACTTTAAGTAAAGTTGGTAAATTTCTACTGTTATTTATTATATTTTGCTCTCTAGCTGTTGCTTTAACCTTTTTAATAACTGGGAATTTTTTATATTCACTGGAACATTTCACCCCCTTCTTCCTGCGGTTTTTTGTTATGATATCAGCAGGACTGTTATTTGCATTTACCACCCCACCTCAGAAACTGGCCCAATCACTGGAAAAGATTAAAATACCTACATCTTTGACCTTCACCCTAACTATAGCCATTCGCTACATTCCTACCCTGGCCCGCGAGGCTTCGGCAATTTTCAATGCATTGAAATTAAGAGGTGTTAACCTATCGGCATGGGATTTCATAAAAAAACCTAGTTACATCTACCGGGGAATTATTATACCCTTAATAATTAGAACAATTAAACTCTCAGATGAAATTGCTATAGCAGCAGAATCACGAGGATTTTGTTCAACAAAAAATAGAAGCTGTTTGAATGATGTAAAATTTACATATAAGGACTATTCATTTGTATTAATTTTAATACTAGTTTCTGTCTGTTTTTTAATTATTGATATGAATATTTTACCTTTTTAACTTAAACTTAATTTAAGGTGCTTTCATGGAAAATATTATAGAAATAAAAAATTTTTATTATCAGTATCCTAATCAGAAGGATTATTGTCTTCAAAATATTAATCTGAATGTTAAGAAGGGTGAATTTATTTTCATAACTGGTAAAAGTGGATGCGGCAAATCCACTCTCGCCCGGAGTCTAAACGGTACTATTCCCCACATAATTGGGGGTAATATGGAGGGTAATATATCAATTAATGGTAAAAATACTCTTGATTTTAAGGTTAATGACCTGGCCGCAGATGTAGGTTTCATATTTCAAAACCCGGAATCCCAGTTCTTCACCCTAAAAGTTGAAGATGAAATAGCCTTCGGACCGGAAAACCTATCTCTTAAAAAAGATGAAATCTATGAAAGAATTGAATGGGCTTTAAATGAAGTGGAAATGAGTGATTGGAGATATGAAAACGTTTACAATCTCTCAGAAGGTCAAAAACAAAGGGTAGCTATTGCAGCTAATCTGTCACTACTTCCAGAAATATTAGTATTGGATGAACCAACATCAAATCTGGATCCAGAAGGAGCACACAAGTTATTCATTATTCTTGAAAAACTCAAAAAACAGGGAAAAACTATAATATTAATTGATCATCGGACCAGATACGCCTTAAAATCTGCTGATAAAGTTTTAATTATGGATAAAGGAAAAATCGTAATGGAAACTGGTCCGGAGATACTGGAAGATGCTACGGTAAGGGAAGAATTTGGAATTAGAAATCCAAAATATGTTCCATCTACAGAAAATATGGCTGATTATTACCATAACCATGAAGATAAGATTAAAGGTGGAGAAAAACCAGTTTTAGAGATTGAAAATTTAAATTTTACCCATAGCAACGGTTTTAAGTTGAAAGAAATTAGTTTTAGTCTTTATAGTGGAGAGGTATTAGGGATTGTGGGCAATAATGGTTCTGGAAAAACCACTCTTGCCAATTTAATTGCAGGACTTTTAAAAACTAAAGATGGCATTATCAACTTGGATGGGGAAGAATTTAATAGTAAAAAGTTAAAAAATGGTTATAAAGTGGGGATGGTACTGCAAAATCCTGATCATCAACTATTTATGGACAGTGTTTATAGTGAAGTATCCTTTGGACTTGAATTTCTGGGATTACCCTCCTCTGAATTGGAAGACCATATAAAAAATGTTTTAGAATCTATGAATCTGTGGAGTCTTAAAAATAGGCATCCCCACTCTTTAAGTGGAGGAGAAAAACAGAGAACATTAATATCGGCTTTAATGGTACGAGAGCCTGATTTACTTATTTTAGATGAACCAACCACCGGTATGGATGGTTATCATATGGAAAAGTTAGTAGAGATGGTTAATAATCTTTCAAAATCAGGAGTTTCAATAATTTTAATATCTCACGATTTAGAATTTATAGAAAAAACATGTAATAGATATTTATTCATGAAAGAAGGATTTAAAACATCAAAAGATTCTGTTTGTCATTTTATAAACTATTCTACGGATTTATACAATTCTGAAAAGGTATGATTTAAAACCGCCAATATTAAACACACTATTAAAATTTATTAGGGGAGTATATATTTATGAAAATTCTGGCTTTAACCACAATTAATAATACTTTATCCTTGAAAGAAGCTTTGGATAAGATTAAAAAAAATTATGGTAAAATATTAGAGATTAAAAAGGTATATCTTGATGATTACGAAGATCCTAAGGTTCCCCTGGATGATATAAAAAACTGGATTGATGATGCGGATATAATACTGGTTGACATCCGAGGAGATCTGCGACTGGCAAGGGAACTTCCTAATCTAATCCAGGATGAAAATAAAACCGTTGTTGTTCTGGTGTGGGGAGGAGAAGACCAGTTATCCCTAATTAAAATGGGCGGATTCCAAGGAAAAGAAGTCACCAATTTATTTAAAAAAAACAGCATGAACTTTGATAAAATAATCCGTTCAAGAAATATAAATGAGCTGGATAAATCCTCTAAATTTCTAAAAAAAGAGGTTCTAGTAGACATTCACAACTGGATTCAGGCCCTGGATTATTATGCCCATAATGATGCTGAAAACTTGAAAAACTTGATTCTGTTTTTAGCTAAAAATTACATCTTTACAGAGGAACTTGAAGATCTAGATATAGCAGACATTCCCCAACCAACAAAACAACCCCTATATGGATTATATTTACCTTATCAGGGAATATATGAGAATTTAGAAGATTATAAAAAGTCTTTAAATTTTTCTGAGGATAAACCAACTATAGGAATACTTTTTTATGGGGGTATGCATTTTGATGATACCCGACCTTTGGCTGATGGTGTTTATGAACATTTAAGAGATAAAGCAAATATTATTGCCGTATTTTCCCATGTTGAACATAACATAGAAGCTATAAATAAATATTTAAAAGACATTGACCTTTTTTTAAATCTTCAGTACTTCCAGATTAATGGCGGGCCTATGGGCGGCGATCCTAAACCTACCCACCAATATTTCAAAAAACAAAATGTGCCCTACATGATAGGATTAAGGGGATATGAAACAGATATAGCAGAATGGGAGGATAAAAAAGAGGGTTTGAATCCTTTAGAGATAATTTTAGGGATAACTCTCCCTGAACTTGACGGGGCCATAGAACCTATATTTTCATCAGGTCTGGAAAGTATGGAAGATGAGGACATGGGCCAGATAAAACTAATCAAAGTACTTCCGGATCGTTTAGATAAACTATGTCATAGAATGATGAACTGGATCAAATTGAAAAATAAAGAAAATCATGAAAAAAAATTGGCCATAATGACCTATAATTATCCGCCGGGAGAAGAAAATCTGGCCAATGCAGGATATCTAGATGTTTTTCAAAGTTTAGAATTATTTTTATCCAAATTAAAAGATTCAGGATATAAACTTGATGTACCGGAAGATAAATTAAATGATGTTTTTCTAAAAGAGGGTGTTTTAAACAGTCCTAATTATATTTTAAAATCGGGATTGAAGTTGCACCAAGATGATTATATTTCCTGGTTCAATGATCTACCCTTCAGTGTACAGGAAACTATGATAAAACACTGGGGAGAACCACCAGGAGATATAATGGTGGAAGATGATTATATTTTAATACCCGGTCTGGACTTGGGCCAGGTATTTTTAGGAGTTCAACCCAGTAGAGGCGTTCATGAAGACCCTGAAAACAGTTATCATGACAAAGAACTTCCACCACACCACCAATATTTAGCATACTATATGTATCTGGAAGATATATACCAGGCGGATGCAGTTTTACACTTCGGTACCCATGGAACACTGGAATTTACACAAGGAAAGGAAGTTGGACTTTCTTCAGAATGTTTCCCTGATGTATTAATAGGTAATCTCCCAAATATCTATTATTACTGGGTGGGAAACACCTCAGAATCCACTATTGCCAAGAGAAGGTCTTATGCGCTATGTCTATCACATGCGTCACCCATTATGAAAAGTTCCGATCTTTATGAAGACTATCTAATTATGGAAGATTTAATTAGACAATATGAAGATGATAATCATGAAAAAACACTGGAATTAATAAATAAACAAGCTGAAAAATTACATCTACCCCCTGATCTAGCGGATATAGTAAGTGAATTATATCGTATGAAAAGAAGGTTAATACCACAAGGTCTGCATGTTTTAGATAAAATTCCAGAAAATCAGGAAATGGTGGATTATCTTTTAGGAGTGTTAAGGATAGACCGAGAATATACTTCCCTACTTAAATTATTAGCCAAAAAAGAAGGAAAAAATTGGCAAAAGATAAAAGATACACAATTATCTGACTCCATTGAAAAAAAGGCTAAAAAAACAATAGAAAGTATAATAAATAATGAAGAAGTGGATTGGCTCCCAGACGGATATTCTAGTTTTGTGAATAATATCATAACTGATATCAAAAATAGTTCTGAATCAGAAAGTCTCTTAAGTGGTCTTAGTGGTGATTATATCATGCCTCATCGTGGTGGTGATCCTATAAGGGATCCTGAAGTTTATCCCACTGGAAGATCCATGTATGCTTTTGATCCCCGTCAGATACCAACTGTGGCAGCAGATAACCGTGGAAAAATTGCAGCAGAACTACTATTAGATTCATATAAGGATAAAAATGGCAGTTATCCTGAACAGGTTGGTATGGTATTATGGGGCTTTGAAACACTTAAAACTGGTGGAGATACCATATCCACAATTTTGTCTTTAATGGGTATCCGCATCAAACAGCAGAAAGGGCCCTGGTTTAAAGAAATTGAAGTAATACCATTAGAAGAATTAGGAAGACCACGCATTGATGTGACAGTTACTATCTGCGGTATTTTTAGGGATACTCTTGGCACCCATATTGATTTAATTAACCGTGCAGTTAAAAAGGTGGCCAGTTTGGATGAACCCTCAAAGTTGAATTATATCCGGAAACACCACCTTCAAGATAAGGAGGAAATTGGAGAAAAAATACCTAACCGGATATTTGGACCGGCACCTAATGAATATGCAACTTCCATGCGTACGCTGGTTGAGAGCAGTAACTGGGAAGAGGAAGAAGAACTGGTAGAAAGTTACACCGACAGCATGTCCTATGCATATACCAATGGAACTGCCCAGATGAATATTGAAGCATTTAACCGGGCCCTGGAACGTATTGATCTGGTAAGCCAGGAGCGCGATAATGTGGAGTATGAAGTAACTGACCTTGATCATTACTACGAATTTTTAGGCGGCCTGTCCCGGACAATACAAAGCAAAAAAGGAGAAAAAGCAGAGATATTGGTGGTGGATTCCACAGAGGAAGAATTATATGTGGAGGATTTATCAGTTACCATTGAAAGAGCAACCCGAACCAGGATCTTAAATCCTACCTGGATTGATGGTATGTTAAATCACGACTTCCACGGAGCTAAAAATGTTAAAGACAGAATGGAGTACCTCTTGGGCTTTGCTGCTACCACTGGTAAGGTTGAAAACTGGGTTTTTGACGATGTGGCAGATAAACTCATATTTGATGATGAGATGAGGAAAAGATTGCAGGAAAATAATCCTTACGCCACAATTAAAATGGGAGAAGTTTTACTGGAAACTGAAAGCCGGGGCTACTGGGATGTGGATGAAGAAAAGTTGAAAAAACTTCAAAATTTAATTGTAGATATGGAATCTGATGTGGAATAAATAATTTCTTCAAACACTATTAAATTTACTAACATGAAAAATTTCATATTTTTTTTCTAAATTAAAATTAAACATATTTCTTCTTCGTTATAGGATCGTTTAACGAAGATAATATACAACTTTGTATATACAAAATTTATTAAAAAAAAGTAAGGCCGTATTAATCAAACAAATGCTATAATTTAATCCCTGAAAAATTATTTAAAACTTGTTTTACATAATATTATTGGGTGATAATATGGAAAAAGAAATAATAGCAGCCATAATGGCTTCAACTTCTGACGTGGATATGATGACCAACGACCGAATAGAAGCCTTAACTAAGGGACATGGGATGTTAAACATTGCTGCAATATGTGCAGCTAATACTATAGCTGAAGAAGTGTTAAAAGGGCGAGATATAAAGCTTACAGATGAAAATGTGCAATATTTGCCCATTGATGATGTTCTAAGAAAAGCCATTGAATCAGCAAAATTGGCTGGGGCTGATGATGCAAATGCAGCTCTTATTGCTGCTACTTTATGTTATTTTGCAGGTTCTAATGCTCAGGCTGGTGTGCCTGCGGGTAATAGGAAACTTGGAGCTATGGCTCGGATGATTGCAGGAGTAGACCGTTGTGGAGTGCTGGCAATTCCTACCGCTAAAGTAAATAATAGAATTTCTGGATATGCGGCTGTAAGGGCGGTATATGATGATATATTTGATAATAAATTATCCCGGATAGATGGAAGTATACTACCTATGGGTGTTGGTGGAGGGCCGTTATATGGACACGGTGCACTGGGAGAAGATACTGGATTTCCCGAATTAGCCAAAAAAGGTGCTGCATCTGGAACAAAAGGAATGATAAAAGCGTATGCCAATGTAGGAATGCCACCCAGCCCTATTATGTCTGCAATATTTGGAGCAGCAGCCATACTGGAAATTGTACACCCAGATTCTGAAGTGGGTGAAAGTTATGGGGAAGTTTTTAAAGCAAATAGCGCTTATATTGCTGGATTAGGAGCGGTAGAAGCTGCAGGACTACCTGAAAAACTGCATATTAGAGGAACTGGAGAAGAATATGATACTGCTGAGTTAGTTGGTGATATGGGTGTAATTCTAAAGGATATTGGTGGCCCATCAGTTGTGGGTATGATAGCCTTTGAAGAGATGCTTTCTGCATTTGAAGAATCACTGGTAATCGGCGCCGGATTTTCTGGTGGACCGCTACAGCCTCCCCTAGGCCATATGACCGCTGATGCTGTGCTGGCCATGAAAGTGCTCATACATAATGATGGAAACATAGAAAAAGCAGCGGATAAAATAAAAGAAATTAAGGAAAATTACTGGATAGAAGGAGAAATGGCTAAAGTATCTACCAATACAATTTCCAGAAAATCTGAACAAGTGCTAAGAGGTCCTGTCACCAAAGCCATGATACTGGGAACTGACGGAGCATTGGCTAAAGCAGTTTATGAAAGAGCAAAATTTACATATGAAAAACTTAAAAATGGAATGGAACTGGAAGAAATAGTCAGAACACTGGACGATGAAAAATTAGAAATAGTAGAAACAGCTTGTGGAATGATTTTCAGTGATATGTTAGGAAAAGATATAAAAATTAATGTGACCAGCTTCAAAGGATGTGCTCGAAGAAAACCTATGGACTTTTTAGAAAAATACTGTGGTTTTGACACAGATGCGACAGTTGAAGTAACCGTAGATGGTGAAAAAATTGTATTTGAAGGTTTGTCTCATAAAGTAATACCTGATGCTGTTTTAAATAAAAAAAGCGAAATATTAGAGGCTATTCCATTAGCAGCTGTCCCTGTAGTTGAATTACAGCTCAGTGGCCATACCATTATTAACATTATAGTTCCTGCAGCTGTAGCTGCTGCAATGGGTAAAGGTGATCCGGAGGACATAGGAAGAAAAGCTATTGAAGGAGCATATATCTCTTCTGCCATACCCGGAGGTATTCCTAGAGCTAAAGAAGTTGCTAAAAGAGCTGTTAAAATTATGGCAGAACTCTAAATGGTGTCATTAATGCTTTTAATGACAACAGTGGATGATATACCAGCTGAGGGTTTACCTTACATTATCGATAAAACTATTGAGAGGGGAGCTAACAATATACATGTTCTAAATGCATTAACCAAGAAGGGGCGTATGGAATATATAATATTTGTAGATCTGGAGAAAGAAAAAATGGATGAAATATGTTCTCTTCTTGCCCTTGAATTTGGAACTTTAGGGATGAAAATATTCTCTGCAGAGCATTTAATGCTTCCCTATGAAATAGGAACAAAAAAAGTTAAAGTTCAATCTGATAGTGTTAAAGTTAATTGGAATGTAAGGATAAAATACTTAAAAAATGAAGAAGGTCAGGTTATTTCACTTAAAGCAGAATATGAAGACCTTAAAGATATTTTAAAATCCCTTAACAGTGAAGGGATAAAAATTGGGTTTTCAAAATTAAAAACCATTATTGAAGCTGAAGCCTACCAAAAAATTCTTCAAAAAGGAGACATCAAACTAGAAGTATCAGAATAAAATAGTTCCATCAAATAGCCTTGTTTTATACAATAATTCTCCTTAATTAATTTTTAAAAAATTATTATATTTAATATAAAATAGAACTTGATATAATCTCTTTTAAAAATATGTAAAATTATATGTATGGTATATATCAGCAGGACAAAATAGAGTACAAAATTAATTTTTTAAATTTAATAATACAATTATAAAATTTTTGAATATTTATCATCTACAATTTAATGGAAGTAGAGTTCATATTTTATCTGATTGTCTTCACAGTAATTAATTATTTCATCCTTAACTAATTCCCAGTAAATATTGTCTTCAAAATAAATTTTACGATATTCATCTGTAAAATCTGGATGATTTTCATCTAAGTATTTTTTCACAGCAGGCCAAACTGATCCTGTAATATTAAGATTTTCGAACATGTAATAATCCACAAAATCCCTGGTTTTATTAATAATGCTTTTCCAGTCTGTAAAAAAAGGGAATATAGGACTTATAAATAAATAGTTTTTAATTCCTTGATCATGAATATTTTTAAGTGCTTTTAGTTTGGCGTTAATGGTTGGAGATGATGGTTCAATTTTCCTTCTTAATTTTTCATCTAACGTAGAAAATGAAATACCCACTTCACATTTATTGAATTTACTAATTATATCCATATCCCTTAAAACCAGGTTGGATTTAGTTAATATTCCCAGTTTTATTTGCAAGGGAAGTAAATTTTCCAATATTTTTCTGGTAATTTTATAGCTTTTTTCAAACTGAAGGTAGGGATCCGTTACCGATGAGAGAAGAACATACTTATTTTTATATTTAGTCGTTTTTTTAGGTACTAAATTGGGTGCATTAATTTTAATATCGAGAAATGATCCCCATTTTTCTTTGTGACCGGTAAAACGTTTCATAAATCTAGCATAACAGTATATGCAAGCATGACTACATCCTATATAAGGATTTATAACATAATCTGCCTTAGGTATTGCTGTTTTAGACATTATGGATTTGGAGTCAACTTCTTTTACAATTATCATTTTCACAAAATTAAACTTATTATTCTTTGATGTATCCTACTCCATTATAATAAATTTTTCTTTCCACATAAAAATGATAAAAATTGGCTGATTAAGTAAAAGAATTTTATGAATTTAAGATTTACTGATAAAGATTTACTAATATATTTCTATTATTGATTTAGATAGTTATTATATCATAAAAGACCAAAAACTTTATCTATACAATTTACCAAAGAATTGTTAAATATTCTATTTATTTTTATCCAGTAAAACCGAGTAGGGTGACCATTACATGCAACAGTGGCAGAAAATTATGCTTACAGCAATATTAATATTGGTTTTAGCTATTGGAGTGCTTTTTGTATTAGCTCCTCAAGACCAAAATCGTGAGAGGATAAATATATTATTATTGGGTGTAGACGCTCGTGATATTAACCATCCTGGAAATACAGATTCGATTACTATTTTATCAATTGATAAAGAAACTAAAGAGGTTGCTATGCTTTCTATACCCCGTGATGCCCGGGTACAGATAGTTGGTCAAGGTGTTAATAAAATAAATTCGGCATATCCACACGGAGGATTTGATGCTACAATTCAAACAGTAGAGAATTTCTTAGATATAAAAATAGATTATTATATCTTGATAAACTTTGAAGAGTTTAAGAATATTGTTGATACTCTAGGTGGAATTTATGTTGATGTTGAGGCAAGTACCGCTGCTGCCGTTCCAGAATTAAATGGAAAATCCGGGTTAAGTAAGCTGAATGGAGAGCAAGCTTTAGCTTATGCACGATACCGATTTGATTCAGCTGGAGATATGGGCCGGGTTAAAAGACATCAAAAAATAATTCAAGCCATTATTGATGAAGCTCTTAAACCATCCAATCTTCCAAAAGCACCTGTCATTTTGAACCAATTAAGAAATAACATGCGAACCAACATTCTACCTTATGATACTGTAATTCTGGAAAAATTCGTTCAGGGTTTCAAACTAGACGAAGCTAAAATAGGAATGGTCACAGGTGATTACACCACAATTAATGGAATTGTTTATCTTATCCCTGATGAAGAAGCTAAAGAAAAAATTGTAACTGAATTAGGACTTAGAGATTGATAAACAACTAATTACTCTATTTTATGAGAATATCATGTTATTGAATCGTTTTAATTCATAAAAATGGTTAAGGTCAAAATGATTTGATATTTTTAATATAATAATAAAAAGATACTATTATGTGTATAGGAGATTAATATGATTTTAATTACTGGAGGAGCAGGTTACATAGGTTCTCATCTTAATAAACTGGCCAATACCTGTGGCTATGAAACAGTTGTTCTAGATAATCTTATCTACGGACATGAAGAATTTGTGAAATGGGGAAAATTTCATAACGTTGATCTTGCTAATTTAGAAGATTTAAGAACCTTGTTTAAAAGATATGATATAGATGCAGTGATGCATTTTGCTGCTTTTACCTATGTTGGAGAATCAGTAAGTGATCCTCAAAAATATTATAATAATAACTTGAAAAATACCCTAAATTTACTTCAAGTAATGTTAGAAAATGAAGTGGATAAACTTATTTTTTCATCAACCTGTGCAACTTATGGTATGCCAGTGGAAATACCCATAACCGAAGATCATCCACAAAAACCAATAAGTCCCTATGGTAAGGCCAAACTAATGGTTGAAAGTATATTAAAAGATTACAGCCAAGCTTACGAATTAAATTATATATCATTAAGATATTTTAATGCTGCTGGGGCTGATCCTGAATCAGAAATAGGAGAATGGCATGAACCTGAAACTCATTTAATTCCGCTGGTTTTAGATGCGGCAATAGGTCATAGAGACAATGTTAAAATTTTTGGAACCAACTACCCCACTCCAGATGGAACCTGCATAAGGGATTATATCCATGTTATGGATCTTGCTGATGCCCACCTAAATGCATTAAAATACCTGAATAAAAATGAAAAAAGTGATGTCTTCAATTTAGGTAATGGAAACGGTTTTTCGGTAAGAGAAGTTATAGAAAAATCTCAAGAAGTTACTGGAAAAGATATTAATATAATCGAAACTGAGAGGAGACCTGGAGATCCGCCAGTATTAATTGGAAGTTCCAAAAAGGCAGAAAAAATGTTGAATTGGAATCCTCAATTCAATGATTTGGAAAGAATAATAGAAACTGCCTGGGACTGGCATAAAAAGTTATATTTATAATGGTAGTATAATGAATATTTTAATTAATATAATATTTAGATAATTAAAATGAAATAAAAATTATCTAATTTGTAGTCAGGGATCCACATGGACAGAAAAGAAGCGGAAAATGCATTTGAAAGAGGTTCATTATTTTATAACAGAGGAGAACCGGAAGAAGCTTTGAAACATTATTCTAGAGCTTTGAAAATCTTTGAAAATATTAATAGTACCGATAAAACCGCTGATACCATACTGGAAATGGCTAATACCTACGGTAATTTAGGTGATTTAGATCAATCCTTTAATAATTACCAACGCTGTAAAAGTATATATGGCCAAAATAAAGATCTTATTGGTGAAGGATATGCCTTGGCCGGGATGGGTAACATACTGGATAAAAAAGGCAAATATGAAGATTCCCGTGATTATTATTCCCAATCAATGAAAAAATTTAAAAAAGCTGGTGACTTTGAAAGGCAAGCAGCAGTGTCTTCTCTCATAGCCACTACCTACGAAAAACAAAAGGCCTACGACGATGCTATACTTGAATACAGACGGTCTTTAAATATATACAAAGAAATTAATTACAAGGAAAAAGAGTTAGAAGTATCCAATAATATTAAACAACTTGAATCTCATTCAAGTACTATAAAACCAACTAAAAAATTAACAATCCTCTTATTTGGTTATTTTATAGCTATAACTGCTGCAGAAATTATTACTACATATACCAGTCCCAGAATTGGATTAATACTGCACACTTTAATATTATTTGCGCTTTTGATAAATTCTTCTTTAAGTTATTCTTATAATGTTACCAATCTTTTGCGTTCCATGATGGCCCTGCCTATGATTCGTATAATTGGCCTAACAATTCCTATTATGCAAGTTCAGCCGTTATATTGGTTCCCTATTATTTCAATACCACTTTTTGCAGCTTCTTTTGTTATAATGAGATCTCAGCGGATTAGTAGAGAGAGAGTAGGATTAATATTGGGGAATGTCAAAGTACAGTTAGCCATTGCTGCAACTGGAGTAATTTTAGGTTTTATAGAATATTTGATACTTAAACCAAAACCATTAATTTCAGTTTTAAATCCAGAAAATCTTCTAATTGCTAGTTTGATTATAATTATATCTACAGGGTTAGCTGAAGAGTTATTATTCAGAGGTATAATACAAAAAAATGCCCAAAACATCTTCAAAGGGTTGATGGGAGTTTTTTATGTTTCGCTTCTTTTTACGAGTCTTCACGTTGGATGGGAATCATTCCCCGACTTAATATTTGTATTCAGCGTATCTATGTTCTATGGATATGCATTCTATAAAACAGAAAGTCTTTTTGGTATTACCCTTTCCCACGGATTATCTAATACATTTTTATTCCTTATTTTTCCCTTTTTCCTTTAAAAATATTAAAAAATAATAATAAAATAATTTAAGATAATATTCAAATTTTCAATAATAAAAAAAGCTTCTATGAAAAAAATTATTTTATCATGTCGGATAAGTATTCTATTAAATCTTCTCTTACATCCGGATCTTCCATGGCAAATTCTAGGGAAGTTTTCAGCCAGTCTACTTTGTTACCAATATCATAGTTTCTTCCCTGGAATACGCAGCCGTAGATATTATCCAATAACCGCATGGCATCGGTTAACTGTATTTCACCACCAAATCCTGGTGGAACATTTTTTATATGGTCAAAAATTTTCGCATCCAAAACATAACGGCCCATTATCCCTAAATTTGAAGGTGCATCTTCTAATTTAGGTTTTTCCACCATATCCTCTATTTTGTAGGTATTTTCTCCGATTAATTTTCCATTAATTATACCATATCTTTCTATTTTTTCATCAGGAACTTCTTCCACTGCTATTGCAGAAGAACCGTATTTCTGGTGAACATCAATTAATTGTTTTATACAGGGAATTTTGGAACGGGTGATAGTATCTCCCAAAAGAACTGCGAATGTTTCATCATCAATATGTTTTCTGGCACAATATATGGCATCTCCCAGTCCTTGCTGCTTTTTTTGGCGGACGTAATAAATATCTGCTAATTCCGAGATGGATTCAATCTCATCTAAGTAATCTGTTTTACCATTTTTTTTAAGGAAATATTCTAATTCAAATGCTCGGTCAAAATGATCCTCTATGGATCTTTTTCCTTTTCCAGTTATAATCAATATATCATCAATACCAGATGCTACTGCTTCTTCAACCACGTATTGTATGGTTGGTTTATCAAACACCGGTAACATTTCTTTGGGTTGAGCTTTGGTAGCTGGTAAAAATCGTGTTCCTAAACCTGCTGCAGGGATTACTGCTTTCATATTGTCACCTTATCCTAATATAAATATGATTATTATAAATATCATTTACATAGTATTTTTAAATAGAATACAAATAGTATTGGCTATTTTATTTTAATTTACATAAATAGTATACTGTTTATTATTTAAAAATATTTTATTTAAAAAATAAAAAAGAGGTTAGTTTTAGGGTATACCTGCTATTAAGTTACATAGAACCGGTGGTTGAACAGCAGTTATTGTAACTGTTCCATCGGCATTTACTGTAAATATTTCCTCTTCGTAGATCATTGTTCCATCAGCATTTGATATAGCAGCTAACCATGTGGCAGCTTCAGCAGAATCAAATGTTGTATTTATCTGGTTGTCAGTAATTTCGGGTGGTAGTTGAATTATAGTAAGTCCTTTAAATTCAGCTAGGAAAGGAGTATCATTAGTTGGCGGGGTCTGACCATTAGACCAGCCTTGCATATGGAGCCTTAAATCGTCTAATCCACCTGCCTGTGGTCTTAGCACATTTTTCCATGCTTTAATACTAATGGTTGTTCCCGGTGGTAAAGGCTCATCACCATAACCAGCCAAGTTACTTAAATCAACAGTGGCAATTCCACCGTTATCTCTTAGCCATACATCGGCGTAGATATTACTAACAGTACCATTTTTCATGGTAACATTTTCAAAAACTGCAAAAAAATGGATCCAAGAAGTTCCATTATTTTTGAATGCTGCTTTAGTCCCGGTAGCTGATATCTGGGTTGTTTGCTGTGGAGTCATATTCATAGCAGCGAAAGCCCCTACTATCACTACAGCTATTATAACGATAGCTATTATGATTGCTGTGTTTCTTTCCATTTGAACACCTCTAGAGGATCGTTACTACTTTATATGCCACTACAGCAATAAATACAAGTAGTAATGGAACTATAGCCACGTTAGAACCCTTTATAAAAGATCCTACCCGCTGATTTTTATCAGCTTCAGAACTTAATATTTCTTTAAGAGCTAAAAATGCAATCAATGCAATTACTGCAATAATACTGAAAGCCATGACTTGGGTAGTGGTTACTGTTGTCGTGGTTGTGGTTACAGTTGATATCATATTAACCTCCAACCTAAATTTTTCTTCTACCTCTTATATAAAGATTATTATATAATATCAATCTTTTTTAAAAGCATATCTTAAAAAAATCCTTAATTTTTATTATTATAATTTAAAAGGTTTTAAAAATAACTTAATTGTAAAAATTGCTGCTATTCTGCATATTTAATTTTACCATTTAAAAATCTGGTTAAAATAGTAAAAAATTTTTAAAAAATTAAATTTAAAATAAAAATTAGAATAGAAAATAATTATAAATGTTAACCCTACTCTAATATTTTTAAAGCATTAAAAATAACTATACATGTTTATCCTACTCT